>NZ_JAPELK010000021.1:0-69106 GCF_029813005.1 Hahella sp. CR1 | reverse complement strand
ATTTAAGTAACCGCGAGCGAGACCCGCGCCGCCAACATGGAGTTCGCCAGCTACGCCAATAGGCTGTAGTGACTGGTTCGGCGATAATACAAAGAGCTTAACGTTGGCGATGGGAGAGCCGATAGGTAAAACAATAGAGAGGCCTGTCAGGGAATAAGCCGAGCAACAAACGGTTGCTTCTGAAGGTCCATAAGCATTATGGAAATTCCGGTTAACCATCCATTGCTGTGCAAGTGATAAAGGACAGCTATCTCCGGCGACGGTTAAGTGCTTAACACTCTTCCACTGATCAATATCTAAAACAGGCAGCAATGCAGGTGGTAAGGTCGCGTGCGTTAACTGTTGACGCTGCACGAAAGTGGAAAGTGCTTTAGCTGAAGTTATTGTCTCTTGTGCAGGGATATATAGGGAGGCTCCAGCTGCCAGCGCCATGCACCATTCCCAGGTGGCGGCGTCAAAACTAAGCGAAGCGAACTGTAATACCCGGCTGGATGCGGCAACCTCAAACAAGGATTGCTGAGCCAGCGCCAAATTAACCAGCCCTTGATGCGCAAGTAAAACGCCCTTCGGCTTACCCGTCGACCCGGAGGTGTAAATCACATACGCCAGGTGCTGCGAAGTCAGTTGCAGACGGTCTTTAGCTATATTCCTATCGGAGCACAGAGAAAGTAATTGCTGATGGTCTTCCGCATCCAGGCAAATAGAGGATATGTTCGCCAGAGGAGGAATGGATCTCTTTAGCGCCGTTTGAGTCACGATCAGCTCAACGCCGCTGTCTTCGATCATGTAACCCAGTCGCTCCATAGGGTAGCTTGGGTCCAGAGGCACGTATGCGCCGCCGGCTTTCAAGATGCCCAGTAATCCAATGATCATGTCCAGGCTGCGCTCCACACAGAGGCCTACCAGCGCGTCGGGTTTAACTCCTTGTTCGATTAAGTAATGAGCCAGCTGATTGGCGCGCTGGTTGAGTTCGCCATAGGTCAACGCGTTGTCTTCAAACATTACAGCCACCGCATGCGGGGATTGCGCCGCCTGGGCTTCAAACAGCTCATGGATGCATTGCTCGGCTGGGTAGGGCGCGGAGGTCTGGTTCCAGTCGATGAGCAGTTGCTGGGTTTCTGGTTGAGTGAGGATTGGAATGAGGTCGATAGACTGATCATGATATTGCTCAAAGCTGAGTAGCATTTGGACTATACTGTCCGCTAATAATGCAGCCTCATCTTTTGAAAAATAATCAGTTCTATAGCTGAGCTTGAGCTGTAAAGGTTGATTGGCGCCGTAGTCGCACCACCTGACTTGTAGAGGCGTCATCTCATCATCACTTGACAGATGCTCAAATGAACTTTGGAGGCTGTCAAAACGCAAATCCAAATTAAATGGCTCATGGTTTATGAGCACATCGAATATTTCGCCTGTATGGCTGGAGATTTTTTTTAGATCACGCTTCAAATGGCTAATAGGGTATCGTTGATGTCTATAGTTCTGCTTTAATTGTTGAGATATTCCCTTTATAAGCTCGAACAATGTCATATCAGGATAACAATTCGACTTAAATGGAATGATGCCTACCATCATCCCAACGGTAAGTCTTTCTTCTTTATTACGTCTATTGTGGACGGGTAATCCGAATGTAAGTGTGCCGATAGAGTTTGTCCTGGAGAAATAGATGGATAAGGCAGCGATCGTAAGCTTAAGCAAGGATGCGTTAAGTGTCCTTTCCAGTTTTTTTATATGGTCTGCATTCTCTGCAGGTAGTGCAAGCGAGTAGTGCTCGCTTGTTTGGTTTCTTAATGCGTACTTTTGCGTCAGAAGGGGAGAGGGTGGAGACTTGAACTGGTCTATCCAGTAGAGCCTATCTTCTTGATGTTTTTTAGATGAAAAATAGTTTTTTGAACTACTTATACAATTTCGGTAGGAAGGGATTCTGGTTAGCCACTCCAGTGACTCACCGTTGATGAGGTTGGTATATGACTGTGAAACTATTTTTCCATAGTTAATGTATCCTAATCCATCTATTAATATGTGGTGCGACTTATTGACCCACCAGTAGATTGAATTATCTATTTTGAGTAATGCGTTTTCATATAGGTATTTTTGGTTGATGTCAAAGGGATTTGAGAAATATCTATTAATCCACCTTTTGGCGATTAGTGAAGGGTTTTCTTCTTTGGAGAAGTCAAAATATGAAACTTCAACGCTACGATTGGACGAATCAAATTTCTGCCTTAAATAATCGCCAGAAAAATCGAACTGTATTCCAAATAAGTCAATCGAGTAGATTGACTTTCTTATGGCTTCCCTGAACTTTTCAATGTTAAGTCTGCCTTTTATTTTGAAGTATCCGCCAATATTATAATGAGCGCTTCCCGGGTGCATTAATTGATCAAAATAAACTTCCTCTTGGGAAGGATGTAGTGAAATCCACTTTCCATTGTCTTGATTAGAAATTGACATTTTTGTACCTATCCCTGATGTAAATAATTCTCAATTAATTAGTGTTGTTTTCGAAAATAAATTTGTGAGCGAGAACTTGATGTGAGAAAGAGAAGTAATTTACGGCTCTTTAAAATCCTTTATCAACCGCATTAAGTACTTAAGGAAAGTTGCCTTTAAGTGAATTTATAAATACTGTCGATGCGCTATAAATGTTGTTAATTTCGTGGATTTTATATCTATTTTTCTCGAAATGATGAGTTATTTGTTGGGGAGGTGAGGCCGGTTTATAGTTTTTTGAAACCAGTAGTTACATTTTGTAATGTGGCTGATTTGTGATAAATAGTTATCTTTACGGTGTAAATTTAAAGTTTTTGTCGCATGGCAGGCGAAGGGCATGTTGTTTGAGGAAGATAGAAGGCCTTTATTTGCTTGTCAGGTTATTGCTGTTTTATGAAATGCTCAGGTTCCTATGAAGGCATGCGAGAGTGTATAACGGGGCAGGGCGATAACTGGTTTAAATTCAGTATTAATTGAACGTTACAAAGGCGTCATTGCTAATAAAATGACGCCAGTGAGATGTTTATATATCTGAGGGCTACTCGTTACCAACGGCAATGGGGTGGTTGGGATCGGTGATCCACTCGCTCCAGGAGCCGGGGTAGAGTTTGGGCATGGGGTAGCCCGCCAGGTGGGCGGAGAAGATGTTGTGGCAGGCGGTGACGCCGGAGCCGCAGTAGCAAATGACTTCCCAGGCTTTGCCGTGAGCGTAATAGTTGGCGAAGCGACGGCGTAATTCTTCTTCCGGTTTGAATACGCCTTCGGGGGTCAGGTTTTCTTCAAAGGGCGCGCAGATCGCGTTGGGGATGTGTCCGGCGACGGGATCTATCGGCTCCATCTCACCTGCGAATCGCGGTGCGGCGCGGGCGTCCAGAATATTGACCGACGCGTCGTTCAGCTTGCTGTGCAACTCCTCCGCCGTCACCAGCAGGCGCTCGTCGGGCGTCGCTTCGTAAGCGTCAACCTGCTTGGGCGTCGCTGGCTCAGTGGACATTTCAAAACCTGCTGCGCGCCAGGCTTTCAGGCCTCCGTCCAGAATGCGGACGTCTACGTGACCGAGCCATTTTAACAACCACCACAAGCGAGATGCGTAGGCGCCTGGGCCGTCGTCGTAGGCAACGACGATATCTTCCGAGGTGATTCCCGACTGCTGTAACCAGCCCAGAAACTGGTGGACCTCCGGCAAAGGGTGGCGACCTGTTTTACCCGGAATCACCGGCGCTGATAAGTCCTTGTTCAGGTCGGCGTATACGGCCCCTGGAATGTGATCCTGCTGATAGGCGTGGCGTCCGTATTCCGGGTCGTTGAGCGCGAAGCGGCAATCGATTATGCGATATTTGGCGTCGCCCAAATGCGAATGCAGGGATGCTGGAGAAATTAGCATGGATGTCCTTTTGCTCCTTGTTACATTTCTTTACTTTGAATGCAGTCACAGCGCCTGAACGCGCCTGCGTATATGCTAGCCGTCGCCCACATTGCCTGAGACTGACTTATGAAGGACCAAGTCGTTGATATTCGCGACATATTCAAAGCCCGTCAAACGGTTTCGCGTAATCTCAAGCCTACTCAATTGCTACGCTATGAGAGCCTCTCCAGGCTGATAGGCGCGGATATCTACATCAAACACGAGAATCATAACCCCACCGCCAGCCAAAAAATACGCGGCGCGGTCAATCTTGCGTGGGAATTGCGGCGCAATGGCGTCACCCGCATCGTCACCGCCGCCAACGGGGCTTCGGGATTGGCGCTGGCGTGCGCCGCCCGCTTGTTTAACATGTGCGCGCTGGTGGTAGTACCGGAAAAAAGCCCGCTGTCTTTGATTCAAACGATACAGGACCAAGGGGCGGAAGTTCGCGCGAATGGAATCGACTTTCCTGAGTCGTTACGCATTGCGCGTCGTATGGAGGAAAATGGCGATTACTACTTTGTGCATCCCGCCAACGAAATGCAGTTTATTCATGGTTGCGCCACCGCCGCTCTGGAGGTGATTGAAGAATTGCCTGAAGCGGACGTGGCGATTGGCTCCGTGGGGATGGGCGGATGCATTGCTTCCACCCTGGCGGCGTCGAGCGTCCTTAATCCCAAGTTAAAAGTGATTGGCGTGCAGGCGGAGTCGGCGCCGGCCGCTTACTTGTCATGGAAAACCGGCGCACTGCAACGTCAGGAGAGCCGTACGTTTTCACAAGAACTAGGTATGAGTAAAGCCTTTGAAACGCCATTCAGCCTGTATACGGAAGCGCTAACGGATTTTGTTTTACTGCCGGAACACCGGTTATACGAGGGCGTGGCGCTGGCGGCGCATCATACCCGGCAAATGGTGGATGCGTCAGGCGGCGCGCCCATCATGGCGGCTTACCTGCTCAGGCAGAAGCTTCGCAGTAAGACAGTCGTGCTGTTCATGAGCAGTGGCGTGGCGACGGCGGATGAACTGGAGGAGGCCTACACCTTATCCGCATTTCGCAGCGGCAGACCTGAAGAACTCTAACAGAGAGCGGACTTGTCAAAGAGTGGGAATATAGAAACGGCGCCTAAATGAGTGGTGGCGGTCAGGCGCGATCCTGCAAACGGGTGGTCAGCATTTCACTGATCATCTTGCCGCTGACCGGACGGCTGAAATAGTAGCCTTGGGCCAGGTCGCAGTGTTTCTCCTTAAGCAGATGGACAGTCTCTTCTGTTTCTACGCCTTCCGCCACGACCAGCATATCTAAATGGTGGGCGAGGTTGATCATGGTGTCGACCAGCGCCAGATCCCGTTGTGACTTGGTGATGTCGTCGATGAACATCTTGTCGATTTTCAGAGTGTCCACCGGCAGCCGCTTGAGGTAATTCAAAGAGGAATAACCGGCGCCGAAATCATCCACAGAACAACTGATGCCCAGCTTGCGCAGCTCTCCCAGTATTGCGATGGTGTGTTCGATGTCCTCCATCAAGGCGCTTTCCGTCAGCTCGATTTCCAGCAGTTCGGGCCGCACGGAATAACGTCGCAAAGCCTGAGTGATGGTGCTCAGGACATCCGCGTGCTGAAAGTGGAACGGGGAGATATTGATGGCGACCGAGAAGTCATGGTGATTTTCCCGTCCCCAACGCTGCAATTGTTTGCAGGCTTCCTCGGTGACCCAGTTGCCGATATCGATAATCAGACCGTTTTCCTCCGCCGCAGGAATAAACTCCGCCGGAGAAACCACTTCGCCGCTGGGACGACGCCAGCGTATCAATGCTTCAACGCCGATAATCATATTGCTGTGCAGAGCGATTTTCGGCTGGTACAGCAAATCGAACTCATTCTTTTCCAGCGCCGATTTGAGATTGTTGCGAATCCTCAAGCGATGGGAGGTGAGTATTTCGAATTCGTCAGCGAAGAACTGGCAGTTGTTGCGGCCACGGCTCTTGGCGTGATTCATCGCCATGTCCGCTTTTCGGATCAAAGCGTCAGCGTCGCGACTGTCGGTCGGGTAGAGCGCGATGCCGATCGAGCAGGTGAGATGGAAAGTCTGTTCGCCGACCGTGAAAGGGCGGTCGATGGCGGTACGCAGGCGTTCGGAAATCAGGGTCGCCTCAAAGGATGTCTTGATGTTTTCCAGCAGGACGATGAACTCGTCGCCGCCGTAGCGGGCGACCGTCGTCTCTGGCGGCAGGGTCTCCTTGATGCGCTGTGCGGCCATCTGGAGCAACTGGTCGCCGGTTTCGAGTCCAGTGGAGTCGTTGATGTCTTTGAAGCCGTCGAGATCCAGAAACATGACCGCCAGATCCCGCTGCTGACCGCCGCGTCGCTCAATCGCATGAGTGAGGCGTTCGTGGAACAAGGTGCGGTTGGGCAGGCCGGTCAGGCTGTCGTGATAGGAGTGAAACAGCGCCTGCTGTTCGCTGCGCTTGAGTTCGGTAATATCGCTCAGACTCCACACCCGACCGAGCACTTTGCCCTCATGAATACGCGGGTTGGTGTAGCAGTCGATGAAACGGCCGTCTTTCATTTCCAGCAAACAGTAACTGGAGCGCTGGTTAAAGCGTTTATTGAACTCCCAGAGACGGGTCAGCTCATCCAGGTTCTTCACTTTTTCCCGCAAATAGGGACGGATGTGGTGTTTGTTGATGTTTTCCGCCACTTCCTGCTGCATGTCGAACATTTTCAGAAACACGTTATTGCAGGCGATCACCCGATTGTCCTGATCGAACACAATGATGCCGTCACAGGTGGAGTTGAGGGTGGCGTTAAGCAGGGAAACCGAGTTCTCCAGCTCCTGTTTGGTGGTGGAGATTTCCTGTAATTGCTGCTTCAGTTCCTGATTGCGTTTGGTGAGTTCTTGCGAAGACAACTCCAGGGCGCGCTCGAGCATGCTGCGTTCTTCATCAGCCTGAAGGTAAGCCGCGTCAATTGCGTCCAGAAGCGCGCGCAGCCGCTCCGGTGGCAGATCGGCGGGTAAAAGTTTTTTCAACTGACGCTCTAACAGCCTATGCATAGGGAGTCATTAAGCTTGGTTGATGTTGCATTCTTAGTCTTCGCTGATTGTTGTAATCGTCATTGTCTGGTTATGCAGGGAGCAGCCAACCCCATTGATTACCGGACTGATTTCGCCATAAGAATAGAAACCGCTTATGGCGGTGTCGGCGCCGAGCACCTCGCGAACGCTTTCCACTTCTTCTTCCGTACGCTGTTTCAGCACCATTTTGCGGCCGACGCAGCTGACCAGTAACGCCAGTTGCGGTTGCCGTCCGCCGGAAAAGCGACTTTGCTCCGCAGCTGAGGCGGCGCCCTCAACGAGTCGTTCGAAATTGGCCTTCATAAATCGGGCGGCGGCGCCTTGAGGCATATCGCCGGCGAAGGTCATGGATTGCTCCGACTCATTGATGCCGAGAATCGTTCTCACAACATAGTGATTATCGGCGAGCTTGACCAGTAGGGGAAACAGCAGTGCGGTAGCTGGTAGCCCATTAGCGTAATCGCCCAGATAATCTTTATAAAGAGAAAGCGCACTATGTTTATCCAATTCAAACAGTATGTTGCGCTCGGATTTGCTGATGCGCCAGTCAGGGCCGAAGGCGTCCCAGCCCCCCATGGAGCCGTAACCGATGCGCAACGAGTCGCCATAAAAGCCGATCGCCGCCACCAGCCCTTCATGCGTTGGCGCGTCGACCCAGACGGACGTATCAGTGAAATCCTGATAGTCGCCTGCGAGTCCGCCTGTAATTTTAACTCTATGAGGCAGGGCTTCCTGCGCGCCTTGCACCAGTTCGGAACCGTTGACCTTCAAACCGTCCGACAGCAATAGCACATGGCGCAGCCCTTCCGGCGGCAACTGTTGCGCAACGTTGCGGCCGACAGCGCGGCTATCTGAATCGTCCTGAACTGGGCTGGAAACGATGGCGACGGTTGCGCGGGAGAAGCTTAGCGCTGTAACGGTCAGGGTATTCTCCAGCACTTTGGTTCCCATGATTTCTCCAGCGGTGGAGCAACCGACTAATCTGGCCTGGGGGAAACTTTCACGTAATGAAGAGTCGACGCCATCGGAAAACAGGAGGGACTGCCGACCGAAGCAAAGCAGCAAAACCGTGTCATGATCCGGTTGGTCGGGGAGGGGCGTCATCCACTGACCGTTTTTCCGGATGAATTGTTGAATTTGCATTTAAAGGACTACCGCGCAAATGACCCGTAAATGATGATCGATCGCCCGTTGCCTGTTTTGACAGGTGTTTATGCTTTATATCCTAACTATAGATAACGCGGCGAGGATTGCTCAATGTAATTTACAAAGTTTTTCCCGCCGCGCCGGGTTAACGACCTGAATAGGGTGGCCGGTAAGATTGCGCTGGAGGCTAGCCCAGAAGCAGTGAGTCGTCGGCCAACCCTTGCCCGCTTTTGGTCTCAAACAGTTTCAGCAGGTCCGGAATGGTGGTGGACTGACGCTGTTCGCCTTCAATATCGAAGATAATTTTGCCTTCGTGCAGCATCAGCGTGCGGTCGCCATAGTCCAGCGCCTGCTGCATGCTGTGAGTCACCATCAGAACCGTCAATTTTTCCCGCTCGACGATTTCCGCCGTCAGCTCCAGAACGAAGGCGGCGGTCTTGGGATCGAGAGCGGCGGTGTGTTCGTCCAGCAACAGAATCTCAATGGGCTGCAGGGTGGCCATCAACAGACTCATCGCCTGACGCTGTCCGCCGGACAGCAGGCCGATCTGATCGCCCAAACGATCTTCCAGACCCAGCCCCAGGCGGGCGACCAGCTCTTTGAAGCGCTTGTTGTCGACGGACTTGATCGCCGGGCGCAAACCGCGACGTTTGCCCCGCGCCAATGCCAACGCCAGATTTTCTTCCAGGGTGAGAGTTTCACAAGTGCCCCGCTTGGGGTCCTGGAATACACGGGCGACATTTTTGGCGCGTTTGTGAGTGGGCGCCTGGGTGACGTCCTGATGGCCAATGACGATTTTGCCGGACTCCGGCTGTATTTCACCGGCGATGGCGTTGAGCAGGGTGCTTTTGCCTGCGCCGTTGCTGCCGATAACAGTGACGAACTGCCCTTGCGGGATGGTCAGGTCGACGCCCCGCAACGCGTAGACTTCCAGCGGCGTGCCGCGGCCAAAGCAGACGTGAAGATCGGATACCTGGATCATGCTTAAGGCCTCCCTGCAGGTTTGAATACAGCGCGTTTGGCGGTAGGCAGAACAATCGCCATGGCCACCAGCGCGGCGGTGATCAGGTTGAGGTCCTGCGCCTGCAGACCCAGAAAGTCGGTGTTAAGGGCGGTCGCCACGGCCAGACGATAAAGTATGGAGCCAAGTATGCAGCCCAGCAGCGCCAGCAATATAGTGCGAGGCGTTAAAAGCGCTTCGCCGCCAATGACCGACGCCAAACCAACCAGGATAACGCCGACGCCCATGGTGATGTCCGCGTTGCCGGTGGATTGCGCGAACAGCGCCCCAGCCAGCGCCACCAACCCGTTGGACAGCGCCATGCCCACCATAATCATGAAACCAGTATTGATCCCTTGCGCCTTCGCCATATGTGGATTGGCGCCTGCCGCGCGCATAGCCAGACCCAGTTCCGACTTCAGGAAGAACAACAGAAAACCGGCGACGGCGATGACTACGACAGCAAAGCCGATAGGGGCGGCGTAGTAATACTTAACGCCCAGGGTATCAAATACGCTGAGGACAGTAGGCTCGCCCAACAACGCGACATTGGGCTTGCCCATGATGCGCAAATTAATGGAGTACAACGCCATCATGGTCAGTATGGAGGCCAGCAAATGCAGAATCTTGAGCCTTACGTTCAACCAGGCGGTGACGCCGCCCGCCATTGCGCCTGCAGTAATCGCCGCAAGCGTGGCCAGCCAGGGATTCCAGCCGAACGTAATCAGGGTGGCGCACACCGCTCCGCCTAAAGGAAAGCTGCCGTCGACGGTGAGGTCGGGGAAGTCCAGGATGCGGAAAGACAGAAACACGCCGAAGGCGACGAGGGCGAATACAAGGCCGACTTCAATAGCGCCAAGAAAAGCGATTTGGGACAAAAGTACCTCCGGGAACAACTGCAATGATGGGAGAGGGCCTCTCCTTGAGGCCCTGGAGAGAGCGGGATCAGCCGCCTACGATTTCCTTGGCTTCTTCAGACAATTTGGAATCCAGTTTGACGCCCATGCGCTCAGCGGCGCCGGGGTTCAGGTAAAGCTCCAGCTTTTCAACGCCTTGTACGTCGATATCGCCAGGGGCTTTACCTTCAAGAATATCCGCTACGATACCGCCGGTCTGTCTGCCTACGTCATAGTAGTTGAAACCATAGGCGGCGATGGCGCCGCGGGTGACGGTGTCTGTGTCGGCGGCGATGACCGGCAGCTTGTTCTGCTCGCCGACTTTGATGACTGCTTCCACGCCGGAAATGACGGTGTTGTCAGTCAGCAGGTAGATAGCGTCGACTTTTCCTACCAGTGAGCGCGCGGCGTTCAGAATCTCTGAACTCTTGGTGACGGCGGCTTCACGCAGCACCAGGCCAGCGCTTGCGCTTTCTGCTTTCAGTCTTTCCACCAGCGAGACGGAGTTGGCTTCGCCGGGGTTGTAGATCGTGCCAATGGTTTTCACATCAGGAACGATGCGCTTAACCAGTTGCAGGTGCTTGTCGATGGGAAGCATGTCCATGGTGCCAGTGACTTTGCCGCCAGGCTTTTCCAGAGTCTTGACCAGTTTTGCTCCCAGAGGATCGGTAACGGCGGAGAAAACGACTGGCGTGTTGCGTGCGGCCGCTGCGGCGGTGATCGCGGAAGGCGTGGCGATGGCGACGATTACGTCAGGCTCTTCACCCGCGAATTTCTTGGCGATCTGGTTGGCGGTAGTCGGGTTGCCCTGAGCGCTTTCGTACATCCACTTCAGGTTCTCGCCGACTTTGAAACCTCTCTCGGCGAGCTCGTCCTGTACGCCCTTACGGCAGGCGTCCAAAGCGGGGTGCTCAACAATCTGGGTGATGGCAACGAATTTCTCGTCAGCAGCCAGAGCCGTCGGACTCATGAAGGGTAACAAGGACAACAAGCCCACCAACAATTTCTTCGACATACACGATCTCTCTTTATGAGTTATGGTTTTTGCCCGCCTGACTCCTGTGCGCCGGGAGCCGGATTATAGTCGGCAGGGGAGTTTTCTAAAACCGGAAATCCGCGTCAACCCTCGCTATGACGCGCGGACCCGTTTATCTCGTTGCGGCGCTTTGAGATAAAACTTCCTTTTCGCCAGTCCCTGCATGCCCGTATAGAGGGTGTAGCCGAAGCCCGCCAGAAACAGCAGAGAGACGACCAGCAACACAATATTCTGGGTGAGATTCCGTTCTATATTAAATTGCACGACGGTGACGAATATCGACAGCTGTTCTATGAACAGGTAGGCGGTAATCAGGCCGCCGATAAAGCTTGTCACCATCTGACTGCAGATAATCATTCGCGACGGTATCACTGCGACATGTCCGCAGGCGTCGCACTCATATGTTTCTGTAAGTTCCGTCTCGTTGTGCCCTTGCACGGCGGCAATAAGAATTCCATTTTTGCATTTTCGGCAGCGGTAAGAAGACATTATTATTTTCCTGTTGTAAAGATCCTGGCGATGGACGCCTTCGACCTATCTTCTTAATGGATTCTCCTCAGAAAACGCGCGCTTCAACCTTCTTTTCACTGTCGGCGTCCGGTGGTCAGTCTGCTGTCCATATTGCGACAAAGGACTGGCGACCCGGGGCTGTGGCGGTGTGATTGGAACGGCCTCGCACGCTTCCGACGAGCACATGTCAATATATGCAGTATTGGCGGGTTATTATAGCCGCTTGGCGGGGCAGGTCCACGATTCACGGCGTTTGCGGACAAGTTTTACAGAGTTTTCAAAAGCTGGAGAGGGCAAAGTCAGCGCTTGCTGCGTCAATCGGACTAGGATATTTTGCGAATCAAGCCCAGATTCACAAGCAGGCAGGGGATACACTAACTCTGGTCAGGGACCCGCCACATACTGCGGCTGATCGAATTAAGGGCCGGAAGAGCCAAGACGCTATCCGCAACGAATACTCTGTTCGCAAAGATAGTTGTCCGTACAATGAATAAGTCTAATAATCAATAGTTTATAAGTAACCAACAATACTAATAAAAGAAGGCAAGGACACACTATGGAGCTGCACACGCATATTCCCACCCCATTGCAACGTCTTTACCACTGGGAAAAAAGCCGTCCCGGCGATGTTTTTATGACTCAGCCGATGGGCGATAACCTTTCCGTCGATTACACCTTTCAACGGACTGCGCAGGAAGCGCGACGCATGGCGGCGTACCTGCGTTCGCTGGGTCTGCCGCAAGACGCCAAGGTGGCCATCCTCTCGAAAAACTGCGCCCACTGGATCATGAGCGATCTGGCCATTTGGATGGCGGGCTATGTATCGGTTCCTTTATATCCGACATTGAGCGCGGACAGCGTTCGGCAGATTCTGGAGCACAGCGAGGCCAAGGTGCTGTTCGTCGGCAAACTGGATGACTGGGACACCATGAAAGCCGGCGTGCCGGATGATATTCACTGTATTTCCTATCCATTGAGTCCCCCCAACGACTTCCCCACCTGGGACGATATCGTCGCCAAGACGCATCCCCTGGAGGAAAGCCCGCCCCGGAATCACGAAGAGCTGGCCACTATTGTCTACACCTCCGGCTCGACGGGCATGCCTAAAGGCGTGATGCTGTCCTTCAATAACCTGGCGTTCGCGGCGGATGGTGTCGTGAACTTTCTGGATGTCGGCTCCCATGAGCGGATGCTCTCATACCTGCCGCTGTCACATGTGTTTGAACGCTTTGTGGTTGAAATGGGCGCTCTGTACACGGGCTTTCACGTGTTCTTCGCTGAGTCCCTGGACACCTTCGTACGCGACCTGAAAGCGGCCAAGCCCACTTTATTTTTGGCGGTGCCGCGTATCTGGACCAAGTTCCAGGCGGGGGTTTTGAGCAAGATGCCGGAAGAAAAACTGAATCTTCTGTTGAAGATCCCCGGCGTGTCGCATCTGATCAGAAAGAAAGTGTTGAAAGGTCTGGGGCTGGAGTATGTGAGATTCGCCGGCAGCGGCTCCGCGCCGCTGTCCCAGGATATTCTCAGCTGGTATCGCCGGTTGGGGCTGGAGTTGCTGGAAGGCTACGGCATGTCGGAAAACTTCGCCTATTCCCATATGACCAAACCGGGACGAACCAAAGTGGGTTTTGTCGGCGAGGCGTTGCCTGGCGTGGATGTGCGCGTGGGTTCTGACGGGGAAGTCCTGGTGAAAAGTCCCGCCACCATGATGGGGTATTACAAGGAGCCGGATAAAACCACGGAGGCGCTTACCGAAGACGGCTTTTTGCGCACCGGCGATCTCGGCGAAGTGGACGAGCTGGGTCGTCTCAAGTTGACTGGGCGTAAAAAGGAACTGTTTAAGACCAGCAAGGGCAAGTATGTGGCGCCCGCGCCGCTTGAAAACCGCATCATCAGTCATCCGCAGATTGAGATGGTTTGCGTGGCCGGTTCCGACTATCCGCAGCCTCACTGTCTGGTCATGCTGTCTGACGACGCCTATCCGAAGCGGACGAACCCGGATTTCCGTCAGACATTGGAGAAGAGCTTGCAAAACCTGCTGCAGGACATCAACGCCACTGTTGATCCTCATGAGCGTTTGCAGTTCCTGGCGGTAGTGTCTGAGCAGTGGACTATCGAAAACAATTTCCTGACGCCCACGATGAAGCTGAAGCGAAATGTCATCGAAGAGGCCTACAAGCCGCATCTTGAGCAATGGTATAGCGCCAAAGCTCCGGTTATCTGGCAGTAAGCGATCGTCTTGGCCAGGGGAGTGTGCTCTCCTGGCCGCTCCTCGATTAGGCGTAACGCCTTTCCTTAATATTGTTTCGCCGTACTGGCCCGATTCAGCAAAATGACGGGAATAATCCCCGTCGCTACGATAAACATGGCGGCCAGCGCGCTGTGTTCCAGCAGTTCATCCGACGCATACTGATACAGATACGTCGCCAGTGTCTCAAAGTTGAACGGGCGCAGAATCAGCGTGGCCGGCAGCTCTTTCAGCACATCCACAAACACGATAATCGCCGCCGTCAGCATGCTGCGACTGAGCAACGGCAAATGCACCTTGGTGAGAATGGATAAAGAGCTGTGCCCCAACGTGCGGGCGGCTTGATCCATAGAGGGAGTGATGCGACCCAGTCCGCTCTCGGCGGAACCAAGGGAAATCGCCAGAAAGCGTGCGGAATAAGCGTAAATGATGGCGGCGATGGTGCCGCTGAATATCAGGCCTGTGCTGGTGTTGAAATAGTCGCGGGCGACGCCGTCGATGCCATTATCCAATGCGCCCAAAGGCACAATGACGCCAATGGCCAGCACTGCGCCGGGCATGGCGTAGCCGACCGAGGCCAGACGCGCCATGGATTTATTAAGGGCGCTGGGAGCGATACGTTGGGAGTAGGCCAGCAAAGCCCCGACAACGACTAAGAGCGCAGCGGCGATAGTCGCCAGTTGCAAGGAGTTCATCGCCAGACGGAAGAATTCCGAATTCCAGGTGACGTCAAAATATTCGATGGAATAGTACCCAAGCACGGAAGCAGGAACCAGGAAGCCGAAAAATACCAATAAGAAGCAGAATGCGGAGGCGATGAACCCAGACTTACCGGTGAGTTGCGTCGGCGTCAGCGGGCGTGTGCGGCCGCCGCTTTGATAACTCTTGGACTTGTGCCTTGAGGCGCGCTCCAGATAGAGCAAGGCCAGGGCGATGCCCACCATCAATGCGGCGATTTGCGCCGCTCCGCCCACATTGCCAAGGTTTAGCCAGGTATCGTAAAGCCCGGCTGTTAACGTCTGGACGGCGAAAAAGCTGACGGTGCCAAAGTCGTTGAGAGTCTCCATCAGCACCAGCGCCAGACCGACCGCAAGAGCAGGACGAATAATCGGCAGCACAATGCGATAAAAGGTGCGTAAGGCTCCGGCGCCCAGAGAACGGCTGGCCATCAATAAACTGTCTGACTGCTCCATCAAGGCGGCCCGACAGGTCAGATAGATATAAGGATACAGAACCAGGGAGAACATGATGACGGCACCGCCCAGACTGCGAATCTGAGGGAACCAGTAGTCCCGCGGCGTGCGCCAGCCGAACCACTCCCGCAACAGCGCCTGTACTGGACCGGAGTATTCCAGTAAGTCGGTATAAACGTAGGCGATGACATAGGCGGGCACTGCAAAGGGAAGTAGCAGCGCCCAGGAAAACAGTTTACGTCCAGGAAAACGATAGAACGCCACCAACCAGGCGGAGGTCACGCCAAAGAAAGTGGCCAATAAGCCCACGCCAAGCATCAGGAAGAACGTGGCTTCCAGATAGCGCGGCAGCACTGTGCTCCACAGGTGAGGCCAAATATTCTCTGTAGGGAAAAACGCCACATAAATGACGGCGAGCAGAGGGATGACGGCGATCAAGGCGACAATCGCGCTGAAAAAACGCCAGCGGCGGGCGTCTGGAGAGCCCGTCGTCGCGTGTTTGGAAAGCTCCCGTATAACCGGGGCTGATACTGCTTCCATTAATGGGTGACCTTACCGTCAGTTCCCGAATTTATAACCGCCAAAGCCGAAGCGCACAGGCTTCGGCTTGTTATTGGGCGGTCGTTGTGTGCGATCAGCCGTCGAAGTCGACTCTGTCCACCATCTTCACGGCTTTCTCGCGCAGTTCGCCGATTTTGTACAAAGGTAGCTCATCACGCTTGAATTCACCCCAGGAAAGCACCAGGCCAGAAGGTTCTACGCCAGGTTTGACCGGGTATTCATAGTTCTGCTCGGAGTACATTTTCTGGGCCAGTTTCTCAGTTAAAAACTCCATCAGTTTGATGGCGTTTGCTTTGTTGGGGGAGCTTTTGGTCAGACCAACGCCGCTGATATTCACGTGAGAACCACGATTTTCCTGGTTGGGGAAAATCAAATTGACCGCGCGGGCCCATTCGATCTGATTCTCATCCGTCAGCATCAAGCCGTAGTAATAACTGTTGCCTAGGGAAACATCGCAAATGCCGTCTTTAATCGCTTTGACTTGTGCGCGGTCATTGCCCTGGGGCTTGCGAGCCAGATTTTCTTTTACGCTGCGCAGCCACTCTTCCGCTTTGGCTTCGCCGTGGTGGGCGATCATGGAAGCGATCAGGCCAATGTTATACGGGTGTTTGCCTGAGCGCGTGCATATGCGGCCTTTCCACTCTGGCTTGGCCAGATCTTCATAGGAAATGCTTTTTACGTCAGTGCGTTCTTTGGATGCGTAAATAACGCGGGCGCGGGCGGTGAGGCCAAACCAGGAGTCGTCCTGCGCCTGATATTGCTCCGGAATGTTGGCGTTTAAAACGTCGGATTTTACTGGCTGCAGCACTTTGGCGTCAGTCAGTTCCTGCAATTGTCCTATGTCTGTGCTTAACACCAGGTCCGCGGGGCTGTTGGCGCCTTCGCGCTTCAGTCTCTCCGCCACGCCTTCTTTGGCGAATACGACATTGACCTTGATGTTGGTTTGGTTGGTGAACGTATCAAGCAAAGGCTGGATCAGAAACTCCTGGCGATAGGAGTAGACGTTGACTTCCTCCGCAGCCTGAGCGGCAAGGGGCGTCAAACAGAAGGCGGAAAGGAGGGCGGCTTTGATAACCGAGGCGGTCTTTTTTTGCATGAAAAGAGTTCCCAACAAATAAAAGTAAATATAATGAAAATAATTCTCAGTAATTTTGTAACAGTGTCAAGCCCGCATAAATCGGACCCGCTATTTGAAATCTCCTCGCAGGTGTGGAAAATCGAACTGCTTTGCGTGCAAGAACAAGCGCTTAACAACGATTATGTCCTTATATTACTGGGTGTGAAGTCGCTAAGGCGCATTGACGAAAACAGTGTTGGCCTGACCTAAAGCAACTCATCCCCTTTTAAAAAAGCTGACGGAAGACTTGTAAGCAAGGCAAATAAAGAAGAGTTAGAAGAAGAAAGCGAAGCAAGAATACCTGGCGGAATAACTACAGCCTGAACCACACTGGAGAAAGTCATGACCATTCGCCTCCATACCGAGCGCATACTGTTGCTCCTTCCTTTATTAAGCACGCTCGGCGGCTGCGCCACGGAATATTCCCATTACGGTCGTTTCGTCGCCGAGAATTCTGCAGGAGAGGAACGGGAGTTTCTCATTTCCTGGCGGACGACGGAGAGTGTGAGTGGAGAGGTGACCGCTGTCACTCCTGTTACGCTTCGCACCCAATGCAGTGATCGAGAGCTGCTGTTCATGGAGCCAGGGCAGGGCGGCGACGCCTGTCGAGGGAATCAAGAGTCTGGCGTAGTCTGGTGTGGGGAGCCAGGACAGGATCTGTCGTTAGAAGGTAAGGCGTTAGTTAATTCGACGACCTTATGCGGGGCGATCACAGATGAAAACGGAGCAAGCCGGATCGCCGACCTGGGGCGGGTTATGCAATTGCAGGTTTCTTGTTGGCCGGCGCGAACAATAGTTAAAACGGATGATGGCTCCGGTAATCTGGACTATATCAAAGCCTCTTCCGTTCCTTATATAGTGTCGGTCAAGCGGGCGGAAGCCGGCGGGTCGGAAGACAGGCCGCCAGCGCTTTCGGAAATTGTCTGCATAACGGATTGATGTCACGGCGATGCCTGAAGAAGTGTGACACCTCCCGCAAAATCCGTGAGAACTTGTCTATATTTGTACAAAGCGTAAGAAAACTTAATTTTTTTGTAACCGAAAGCCTACCGAATGCAGTGGCTTCTTTCCGTTATTGCGGGAAATATAGTCATCATGTCGTAGTGGAGCTTAGAGCAGACGCTCTATGAGGTTGTATCTATGGCCGCCAAGAAGACACAAATAGCGGTAAGTGAATTACAAATCGGGATGTTTGTTGCGGATTTAGATCGTCCATGGCATCAAACTCCATTTCCTATTCAGGGTTTTTATATTCGCAGCGCGGATGATATTCGCGCATTGCAGTCCTTTTGTCGTTCGGTATACATCGACCGGCCGTTGACGCGCACCGAATATGAAAAAATGGAGAGCAGCGGCAAAGAAGAGCTGCTGTTCAAATTAGGCTCATTGTCTTCCGGTAAATCCGTTGAAGAGCACCGTCTGACCCTTCCTCCTATTAAAATCCGTCGTCCCGCCAAATACGAGCGCCAAAGTACGCTGAAGCATGAAGTAAAAGAAGCGGAAAAGCTGACGCACCGGGTAAATCAGGCGCTGGATCGCGTTTTCGCCAATGTTTGCTTAGGGCAGGCGCCGGATATTGTCGAGACTGAAGAAGTCGCCGCCATGATGGTGGAGAGCGTTATTCGCAACCCCGACGCCATGCTGTGGTTGTCCCGTGTCAGAAGACGGGATGAGTACGCTTACTCACATTCAGTAGCCGCCAGCATTTGGGGATTGGTGTTTGGTCGTCAGCTCGGACTTTCCAGAAGTTACCTCAAGGATTTAGCCACTGGCCTGTTGTTGAGCCAGGTAGGCAAGGCGAAAATGCCGCAAGAGCTATTGCAAAGCGCCAAATTCCTGGACGCCGCCCAGTACCAGCGCTACAAAGGATATGTGGACATGAGCGTGGCGATCCTCAAGTCGGACCCCACTATTTCGCCAAGAGTGATCAGCGTGGTGGAATATCATCGCGAGCGCCACAACGGTTCTGGCTTCCCGCAAGGGGTGACTGGCGACAAGATTCCTTTGCTGGCCAAGATAGCTGGGCTGGTTGATCATTATCAGGAAATGCTGGAACCGCGCGCTGGCGCGGAAGCGATGACCTCGCTACAAGCGGTGACGGCGCTATACCATTCCCGCAATATTGAATTCCAGGAAGACCTGGTGGAAAAATTCATTCAGTGCGTCGGCATCTACCCGACCGGCGCCACGGTTGAATTGAGCAATCGCGAAGTGGGCGTGGTTATTCAGCACAACATGGAAAGGAAGTTATGGCCGACCGTGATGGTGCTGTTGGATGAAGACAAAGCGCCGCTGCGAACCGCCAAGGTGGTGGATTTGATGGCGTTTAACATCAAACAGGGCAATGAAGACAGCTATCTTCACATCACCCACAGTCTACCCAGCGGAGCCTATGGCATCGACGCCTCTCGCTTTCAGGTGACCGGCGCCAACAGCCGCTGGAGCCTGCGTCACTTCATGGGATGATGAGGCGTGATGCGGTTGACGCTATAGCAGCGTTACCCGCATCACCTTCTGATACCAGCGATAGTCTCCTTCCAGACGCATATTCACCACAATTTCCGTTTCCTCTCCCGATTCTCCCGTAATCATAAAACTGAACTCCCTGCTTTCCGGCGTGGGGTCGGGAACGATTGCGATGACGGAGCGGGGCGGGTCTGGAATTTCGCCGTCGGAATCCGGTAGTTCATCTACCGTTTTCACTTCCAGATCCGCCAGTCCTACGGAAATATCAATCAGCCGGATTTGTACGGTGAAAGTGCGCGTGTCGCCAGCGTTGGCCTCAATGTGCTCGCTTTCCAGAAAGATATGCCCGCCTTCCCTGAGAAAGATATTGGAGCCGAGGGTGTTGACCCAATTCACGCCCACTGAGGCGGCGGCGACTGTTTCCAGCGGTGTTAGGTCGGAACAGACTTCACGCAGACACAGCTCCGCCACAAGGAGGTTTTCCGGGCTTTCGGGGAGGTCGTCCAGGTTGCCGAAGTTAGCGGGATCGATAGTAAAGTCCACGCCGGCGGCATTGACGGAGTTTTCAATCGTTGCGCGCGTGGAGTCGCGAACCTGAATGCCGTTTTCCGTATCGGAATCGAAGTCGATGGAAACCAGGAAGCGCGCTGTATTGACGGCGATATTGGACTCCGCGTTGAGCACCTGTTTTTCCTGCTCTTTATGAGTGCTGAGACCGCCGACCTCTGTGCCGGGATAGATGGTTTGCTCCCAGGTCGGGTCAAAGTCGATAGGAGTCATGAATCGTTTGATGGGAATGTCCTGCGCCAGCACCACGTCACCGACGAAGAAGGTGACAGTTTCACCAGGGTAGTATCTGAACTCGCCATAATCGCCGGTAACGCCGGATTGGCTTGCGGTGCGGTAGTTAAGGCCCGCCACGCCGGGTGAACCAAGATAGGCGGTCGCTCTGTCGTCGCTGGATTCGCCTCCGCCGCCACAACCCGCCAGCACGGCGGCGAACGTCAGGGTCATGGCTCTTAACGGCCGTTTCATCATCGCTGCTTTCCTTTTGTTTATTATTTATTTTGCAGGCCAATAGCGTCCGTTTATTGTGTCTGCAAACAACAGGTTGCGCGCGTGGTCGCTGCTGTGCGCTTAATCCAGGCGCTTATTGACGCAGATTATAAAGAGTGGGCGGGCGCTAAAAAGGAAGCCCATCGCAGTTTTCAGGGAAATGGAGGATTAATTCCGTCTTTTTCATTGAAAAAAACAGGCGGCGACGCAATCTATACAGTCTTCCCGTAAATCAGGCCGCTGGCGCGCCCCTTATGCCTGACGCTCTTTCACTGGCCGCAGGAATCAGAAAGAATTATGACTACCGCACTGGCTATTCGCGATTTAAGAAAAATATACGGTAACGGTTTTGAGGCCTTGAAAGGCATCAACCTCGATGTGGAGGAGGGCGACTTCTTTGCGCTGCTGGGCCCTAACGGCGCAGGCAAGTCCACCACCCTTGGCATTGTGTCTTCACTGGTGAACAAAACATCCGGCTCCGTTTCCATCTTTGGTCATGATCTTGATAAGGACTTGGTCAAAGCAAAACTGCAACTGGGCGTTGTGCCTCAGGAATTCAACTTTAATCAGTTCGAAAAAGTATTCGATATCCTCGTCACCCAGGCTGGGTATTATGGCATTCCCGCCAAAGCATCCAAGGATAATGCGGAAAAATATCTGCGAGAGTTGGGGCTTTGGGATAAGAAGGATCAACAGGCGCGCATGTTGTCCGGTGGTATGAAACGGCGTCTGATGATTGCGCGCGCGCTGGTGCATGAGCCGCGGCTGATTATTCTCGACGAACCTACCGCTGGCGTGGACATTGAACTGCGCCGCAGCATGTGGACCTTTCTCACCAACGTCAACAACGAAGGCCGCACGATTATTCTGACCACTCACTATCTGGAAGAGGCGGAAGCCTTGTGCCGCAACATCGCCATCATCGATCGCGGCCGGATTCTGGAAAACACCAATAAGCGCGACCTGTTGAATAAGCTAAACCAGGAAACCTTCGTGCTGGATCTCACTTGTCGTCTGCAAGAGGCGCCGCGTCTGGAAGGCTATGGTTCCCGTCTTACCGCCGACGGTATGTTGGAAGTGGATGTGGACAAACAGCGCAGCCTGAACGAGGTGTTCCAGCAGTTGGACCAGTTAGGGGTGAAAGTGAGCAGTATGCGCACGAAAACCAACCGCCTGGAAGAGTTGTTCATCCGCATGGTCAACGAGGATAAGAACGAGACAGGCAGTACGGCGAACGCAGAGGAGGCGCAGGCATGAACAGCGCGATTATGATTGCCTTCCAGACTATTCTGATCAAGGAGGTGCGCCGCTTCACCCGCATCTGGTCGCAGACATTGCTGCCGCCAGCGATCACCATGACGTTGTATTTCGTGATTTTCGGCAACCTGATTGGGCCGAGAATTGGAGAAATGGGCGGATATTCCTACATGGATTTTATTGTACCCGGATTGATCATGATGTCGGTCATCACTAACTCCTACGCTAACGTGGTGTCTTCATTCTTCGGCATGAAGTTTCAACACAGCATTGAAGAACTGCTGGTGGCTCCTGTACCGAATTACGTCATTCTGCTGGGATACGTTGGCGGCGGTGTCGCCCGTGGTCTGGCGGTGGGCGTGATTGTGACGGCGATCTCCCTGTATTTTACCGACCTGCAGATTCACAGCGTGCCAGTGGTGGTCAGCGTGGTGTTCATGACGGCGGTGCTGTTCTCTCTAGGCGGCTTTATCAATGCGGTCTACGCCAACAAGTTTGACGACATCTCTATTGTGCCGACTTTTATTCTGACGCCGTTGACTTATTTGGGCGGAGTCTTTTACTCCATCACGCTCCTGCCGGAGTTCTGGCAGAATGTGTCATTGATCAACCCTATTCTGTATATGATCAACGCCTTCCGTTATGGCCTGCTGGGCGTTAGCGATATCAACCTGGGCGCGGCCTACGGCATGATTCTTTTATTTATCGTCGCGTTGTTCAGCTTTAGTATGCGCTTGTTGAACAAAGGCGTTGGCATACGCACCTAACCGGTTTGGAGAAGTAATTGTGGAACTGGAAAAACATACGCATCTGGGGAAGGCGACGGAATACCCTGAGGAATACTCTCCGTCCTGGCTGACCCCGATCCCCCGCGCCAAATCCCGGGAGACTTTGGGGTTGAGCGACGCGCCGGATTTTGTTGGCGAAGATTTATGGAACGGCTATGAGCTGTCCTGGCTTAACAGCAAAGGCAAGCCGGAAGTGGCGCTTGGCGTATTTCGCATTCGCTGCGACAGCCTCAATATTATTGAGTCCAAGTCTTTCAAGCTGTACCTGAACTCGTTCAATCAAAGCCGTTTCGCTTCCCGTGAAGAGGTGCAAGCGCTGATGCAGAAAGACCTGTCTGCGGCGGCGGAAGGCGAGGTGTCGGTGACATTGTTGTCGGCAAGAGACTGGCGCGATGAGCCCTCCTTCTGGCAGGCGGCGGAAAATCTGGACAGTCTGGATATCGAGGTGGAGGTGTATACCCCTGACGCATCGCTACTGCCCGATCCGGTGGGCGACGATGTAGTGGAGGAAACGCTGAGTTCGGATCTGTTGAAGAGCAATTGTCCGGTCACCGGGCAACCGGATTGGGCCACACTGTATATTCACTATCGCGGTAAGCCATTGGATAAGGCTGCGCTGTTGAAGTACATCGTCTCCATGCGTTCGCATCAGGATTTTCATGAACATTGCGTGGAATCGGTCTATCTGGCGCTGATGCAACGATATCAGCCGGAGAAGTTGGCGGTGTATGCGCGTTATACCCGACGCGGCGGTCTGGATATCAACCCATTGCGCTCCAACTACCCATTGCCGGCGGATAATTTCAAGTTGCCGCGACAGTAGCTCAGACCTCACCTCGTCCTTTCAAGGGCAAGCCGCGCCTGAAGACGTCTGGCGCGGCTGCCAACTGCATTCGCTACTAATAGTCACAGGCCTTTCGGCAATGCTATTCCGCCACTTGGGTCATCAGCTCTTTCTCGGTGATAAACCCCGCCACAATAATAAACGCCAGGCTGGCGAATAAGCACATGGCGAGATATATCGCGCCGAAGCCGCTGTAGGCCGCTTGTAGGGAGCTACTGCCGTGGTACAAGGTAGAGCAGATCACCACGCCAGCAGCGCCGCTTAACTCCCGCACGTATCCAAAGAAGGATATGCCGACGCCTCTGTCCGCTGCGGGCAACACGTTTTGTACCGCGCAGGTCACTCCTGGCAAAGTGAAGCCGATTCCCAATCCAATTATTGGAAACAGCGACACGAACGCCACTTTCATCAACATCAGGAAGAAGGCGACGGCGATCAGTATGAAACCCGCCAAAATGTGCGTCTTGTAAGCCCCTGTCGCGGCAATATGCTTGCCGGAAAAATAGGCGCTAACGCAAACGCCGAGAGTGAACAGCAGCATGCTATAGCCGCTGAGGGTCAGGCTGACGCCGTTCTGCACCTGCATTTGCAACGGGAAGTAAATTAACGCCGCTGTCATCAGGATCTGGCTTACTCCCATTGTCAGGATACAGGCGGCGTAGTTGGGGAGCTTGAACAGATGGCGCGGGACGACGGAGCGCTTTTTGTCCGTGAGCAGATAAGTCCAGGCCCCGGCGATAAATACGGCTCCAACGAGCGAGAAGGCGTGGGGTAAGCTGAGGTCTTCGCTCAGCAACAAGATAAGCAGGGTGGTGGAGGACACTAATAGCAGCGAGCCGCCCCAATTGAACTTATCTTCACGTTTGACGACTTTATCTTTGATGCTTCTTATGGCGATAAAAGCCGCCAGCAGGGCCAGGGGGATATTGATCGCGAAGATCCAGCGCCAGCTCATATGCTCCGTCAACAGACTGCCGAATACCGGTCCGGCGATATTGGAAATCACATAGATGACGGAGATGTAGCCCTGATAGCGGCCGATCTCCCGTGCTGGAATGGCGTCTGAAATCACCACGAACGCCAGTGAAATCAAAGCCCCGCCACCGACGCCCTGCAAGGCTCGGGCGAGTATGAGCGACTGCATATCGCTGGCGAGAGCGCATAGCAGTGAGCCAATGGAGAAAATGCCCAGACTGACTAGGATCACTTTGAGCCGGCCGAACAGATCGCTCAGTTTGCCGCAGATAGGAATGACGCTGGTGGCGGTCAGCAGGTAAGCGGTGACGACCCAGGCGATATCGTTCATGGCGTTGAGTTCCGCCCCGATGACGGGAAGAGGCGTGGTGACGATGGTTTTCTCCAGTGCGCCCAGAAAAATAAGCAGAGAGACGCTGAGTAGCGTTTTCTTGTGTGACATATAAAACCTGATTTTGAAAGGCGAAAAATTGCGCACAGTCGCGCCGACGCCTGTTGGGTCTGCGTGAATGCAATTGGGGCGGGGTGCGCGTCGAGGGATGACGCGACTTGGTTAGATCATGGCGAAGCCGACCTCCGTGTACTGAAATGTACCCATGTCGCACATCTCTGCGTCGCCGACGCCATGAGATGCGCGATGTTTACTTGCAAATCTTCTGTAATTTGTGGGGGAAGGGCGCGGTTAGTTACGCAACTTTTCCGCAGCGCTTTCGAGGGATTTCAGTATGCGCTCTTTGGCCTGGGCGCTGACCTTGCCAGCGTCCAGATACATGGCGAATCCTTCGGTTTCATGCTCGATAAAGCTTTGATTGCCGCCGATGTCGCGGCGTAAATCCACGACGGAGTAAATCGGCACCGGTTTGGTGAAGCCCTTCACCGTAATTTCGCCCTTATCCCGGCACATGATAGTGTCCTTGATCAGCGCGAAGGTCTCGTAGGATACCAGAATTTCTCCGGGCGCCGCCATGGATTCGAGACGGCTGGCGAGGTTAACTTCTTTGCCTATGATGGTGTAATCCATACGGTTTTCCGCTCCGAAGTTGCCCACGGTGCAGTAACCGGTGCTAATGCCCATGCGAATTTCCAGCGGCGTGCGCACGCCTTGGCTACGCCACTTCTGCCGTAGAATTTTCATGTGCTTGCGCATTTCTATCGCCATCATGACGCAGGCGCAGGTATCTTCCTTGGCGCCGCGACTGCTGGGGTCGCCGAAGAAGATCATGATGCTGTCGCCGACGAATTTGTCGATGGTGCCGCCGTATTTAAGCGCGATCTGGGACATCTCGTTGAAGTAGGTGTTAAGCAGCTCGGTCAGACTTTCCGGCTCCATTTCCTCCGCCAGTTCGGTGAATCCTTTGATGTCGGAGAAAAACACCGCCAGGCGTTTACGCTGGGTTTCCAGGCGCACGTCGCGCTCACCGGTGAAGATGGATTGCCATACCTGAGGAGACAGGTATTTGGCCAGCTTATGGGACAGGGCGATGGATTGCTCGCGCTGAAACTGAATCTGTGACTTTGCCTGCACCAGGGCGCGGGCCTGTTGGTGCGTGTAGTAAGCAGTGACGCCGACATACAGCGAACAGGTGACGCCGCCGATGATGCTGACCACCATGGGGGTGGGCGGCGCAAAGCTCAGACCAAAATAGATGGACGCTACGGTAAAGCCGGCGAGAAAGGCGATATTGCCATACAGCCAGCTTTTCATACCGCCGACGATTATGAAGCTGAAGTTCAGCATCAGCAGAAAAAACAGGGTGGGGGTGACGCTGAATTTAATCAGCACCAGAATCACGCCGCATAGGAAACCGTCCACCACCATCATGCCCTGGCGGACCTTGGTGTTCTTCTGTTTATCGAAGAAACGCAGGGCGAAATACAGAATATGCGGCCATAGCATGGCGCCGGGAATGATCCAGATAAGGTACTCGTCGAAATGCCCCTCCAGAATGCCGGCGACGATGATGGCGGCGCATACCAGATAGCCGAGCACCCGGGCGTTATAGTCCGGCATGGGCGGGATGGTCACCTGAGTCGGGGAGTGCGGCGTATTGGCGAGATGTGGAGGTATCGGCATCATTTGTGTCATAACCGCGAATACCGGTATTGTCCCGTCAGCATATTTTTCAACCTAACCAAAAGTCCCTGCGAGCTCATGGGAGTGGCAATGCGGCTCGCCGGTTTGCTGTTATCAAAAAAACGTCCTGTCCTAGCACGGATATACCCTAAAAAGGACAGGAATAGAAGGTTTTCCGGGTGGAAAGCGGGAGGCGCCTGTTCAACAGGCGTAGCGCGACGCATTGGTTGAATGCGGGATTGCCATGTATAAAGCCGTTGGACCGGCGTAAACCATCCGCCATAACTGCCGCCCTCTTCTGGTAGTATAGTCCACCAGCGCTTCGATCGCGTCTAAGGTTAGCAGTAATGGGGTTGTCGGACAATCTGTGAGGCGGTTTTGTCCATCGTTAGACAATCTTTAACCTTTTGAGTTGGCGTGAAAGGCAGGCAATGTGGCGCGATAGGACAAGCATTTTTCGACGGCCAATTGCATATATTTAAGAATCATTCCTATTTATAATCTGAACCGAATCAGCCGTTGGCCACTTATTGGCCTGACCGGCGGCCACACGGATAAACAACAGGAGCCACGTATAACGCCATGGCGGTATTAGATATTCTTGTAAATCGAACCTCCACCCCTTTGTTGCAGGCGCCGGCGCCGAGCCATGAAGAATTGCGCAAACTGTATCCGGTGATCATGCGTGCTCCGGATCATGGCCGCTTACGGCCGTGTCGTCTGATTATTGTAGAAGGCGAGGGGCTCGACGCTTTGGGGCGCATATACGGCGAAACTGCGGAGCAGGATGGTCAGGACGATGCGGCCAGGCAAAAGCTGGCCAAAGCGCCCAGTCGCGCGCCGATGGTGATCGTCGTGGTCGCCACCGTTCAGGAGCATCCCAAAGCGCCGGAGTCGGAGCAACTGATTTCCGCTGGCTGCAGCGCCTATGCGTTAATGCTGGGGCTGGAGGAACTGGGCTATGGCGCCATGTGGCGCACCGGATGGGTGGCCTACGATGAGCGCGTCAAGCAGCGCCTTGGTTTGGCTTCCAACGAACATGTGGTGGGTTATCTGTATGTAGGGACGCCGGCCAGCAAAGAAAAGAAAGTCCCCGAACCGCCTGCTTTTGATGAACGCGTCAGCTTCTTCACTGGCGAAGCGAGCTGATATCTCCTGCGACGTCGCATGTTTCTGTCGGCGTCGTTTTCCCAAATCTATTCTGCATATCCATTGCCAAGTTTGACCTTTTCGGTGGCGATGGTATTCCACTTGCCGCATGGCGTGTACGCGCTTTCCTTCAGGGCGGTATCCCTTTGCCGCCTTTAGTCTGCCTGAAAATACTATCTAACTGAAAAATAAAACAAAAAAATAACTGGCGCGGGACTTGCTGACATTGACGCAAATGACGATTGTCGCAGTCAGGCAACTGCAGAGGTGTTAGATGGCCATATCATTCGACAAAGCGCTGGGTATCCATGAGCAGGCGCTGAACGTCCGCGCGAGACGGGCGGAAGTGCTGGCGAACAACATAGCCAATGCGGACACGCCTGGGTTCCGCGCCCGGGATATTGATTTTAAAGCCGTGCTCAGGCAGGCCAAAAGTATAGAGGACTCATTGGAGGTGGTTACCACTGACGATGCTCACATGGCGATAAAAACACCGGCGGAAGGGGCGTTGTTATACCGGCAACCACTGCAGCCTTCCATTGACGGCAACACGGTGGATACGCAGACAGAAATCGTGCAGTACTCCAAGAATGCGCTGGATTTTCAGGCCAGCTTTGAATTCCTCAACAGCCGCCTGAAAGGCATCGTCAGCGCGATTAAAGGAGAATAACGATGGGGATCAATAGCATTTTCGACATTGCCGGCTCTGGTATGACTGCGCAATCCGTGCGACTGAACACCACTGCCAGCAACCTGGCCAACGCGGACACCGCCAGCTCCAGCATCGATCAGACTTATCGCGCGCGCAAGCCGATTTTTGCTGCGGTGCATCAGGACGCGCTCAACGCGGCGATTCCTCCCTCGATCAACGATGACGCCTCCCGCGGCGTTGAAGTGCGGGCCATCGTGGAAAGCGATGCGTCTCTGGAGCGTCGCTACCAGCCGGACCATCCCATGGCGGATGCGGACGGTTATGTGTTTTATCCCAACGTGAATGTGGTGGAGGAAATGGCGGATATGATGTCCGCTTCCCGCAGCTTCCAGACCAACGTGGAAGTGCTGAATTCAGCGAAAACCATGATGCAGCGTCTGCTGACTATTGGTCAGTGATGAACTTTTCGTGAGGGCAGCGTGATGAGCGATATCAATACGACAAATCAGACTAGCGACGCGCTGAGTCAGTATGCGCTTCAGCAGAATTCCGCCAACAGGAAAAACGAGCTGGGTAAAAACGAATTCATGGATCTGATGATCGCCCAGTTGAATAACCAGAGTCCGCTAGATCCCCAGGACAACACGGCGTTTGTCGCACAGTTGGCGCAATTCAGCTCGGTGGAAGGCATTCAATCATTGAATTCGACTGTGGACACCATGGCTTCTCAGTTTCGCAGCGCACAAGCCCTGCAGGCTTCGGCGATGGTGGGACGGGATGTGCTGGCTCCAATGGAAAGCGCCATTAAAAGCGCGGATGGATCTATTAATGGGGTGGTGGAACTGCCTGCGGGAACCTCGCAACTGGCCATTAGCGTCTATAACGAGGCAGGCGAACTCATCACGACTATTGATAAAGGTTACCAGCCCGGCGGCGACGTCAATTTCAGCTGGGACGGCAAAAACAGCAACGGCGAAACTTTGCCGGCGGGGCGGTATGAAGTGGTCGCAAGGGCCCGCTACAGTGGGGAGCAGATGCAAGTCAGCTCTTATCTGGCGGCCAATGTGGATAGTGTATCAATCGCGCGTGACGGCAGCGTCACATTAAATCTGAACGGGCTTGGCTCGGTCGGATTAAGCGATATCAAACAGATCAGTTAGCATGTGCGAGGTGTGGTATGCCGTTTAATATCGCGTTAACAGGAATCAGAGCAGCGTCGGTCGACCTGGAGGTGACCGGCAACAACATCGCCAACGCCAGTACGACCGGCTTTAAGCGGTCCCGTGCGGAGTTTGGCGATCTCTACGCCAACAGCTTTTTGAGCCTGGGCTCCAACCCGGTTGGGGATGGCGTGCGGGTGCAGAAGGTGCGGCAAGAATTTGCGCAGGGCAATCTTTCCTTTACTGAGAATGGACTGGACCTCGCCATCAACGGCGAAGGATTCTTTATTCTCGATACCAACAGTGGCGATCGTCGCTACAGTCGCGCTGGCGCTTTTGGTATCAACAAGGAAGGTTATGTAGTGAACAGCTCTGGCATGCGCTTGCAAGGTTTCGTCGCCAATGACAGCGGCGTGGTCAGCGGTGTTCTCGGTGATCTTTTGATAGATGACACCAGCCTGGCGCCAGACAGAACCACAAGAGTGAACGCCAATCTGAACCTCGACGCGTCCGAGCCAGTGCTGCTTGAACGCGGAGACTCATTGTCTTCAGATGGTTTGTTGATCGGACGGGCGGTTGACGCTACCGCCGCCGGTACGAATGGCGCTAATGGATACGCCGCACAAACTATAACAGTGACTCAGGCTGACGGTTCGACTTCAACAGTGACTATTCCAGCCAATAGTTCCGCTGCTGAAATAGCGGGCCTGTTTAACAATCTGGACAATATAGACGCCGCCGCCAGCACCCGCGCGACAATTACGGCGGCGGGTTTCAACAATGCGTCCGGCACTATGCAGGTGACTATTGATGGCGTGCCGTTCGATGGCTATACCAATCTGACTGATTTAGGCAATGCAATTAACTCTTCATCTCAGCTAAATGGCGTGCGCGCAGTGTTGGACGGCACGGACCTGGTGATTATCAATAATCGTGGTGATGATCTTAGCTTTGGTTTCAGTGGCGCCGCCGGAGATCAATTTGTGGTGCAGGGCAATGATGCGGCGGCCACATCACAAACTCTGAGCACGGCATTGACGGATGCCGTCGTAGGCGGCAGCGTCAACCTGACCATGCAGGATGGCATTACCTTGGCAAGCGGGACAACGGATTTATTCGCTACTTTCACAGGCACGCCTTTCGTCAACAACGTGTTCGATCCGGCGGATGAAAACACGTATAACCATGCCACCTCCACAACGATTTACGACAGTCTGGGTAACTCTCACGTTCTGACGACGTTCTTCGTCAAAGAGCCGCTGTCAGCGACCACGCCAGACAATCTGTGGACCATGTATGCGTTAATAGACGGCCAGGATGTCGGCGATCCCTTGGTGACTGGCGGTACGCCATCCCGCGCTTCCTACAGCCTGGTGTTCGATCAGGATGGCTCACTTAACGAAGTGTTGTCCGACGACGTGTTGATATCCAACTGGACGCCGCTGGCGTCTGACGGTACGCCAAACGGGGCGGAAGGGCCGCTGAATGTGGTGGATGGCGGAACCTTGCCGATTCCTGATCCCCCCACCAGCTCCAATTTCTTAATAGATCTTGGCACGACGACTCAGTATGGCAGCGCATTTGCGGTCAATGACCTGCAGCAGGATGGCTTCACCACTGGACGTTTGATTGGTCTGGACGTGGATGATGGCGGGGTGATTTTCGCCCGTTACACCAACGGCGAGTCCAAAGTGCTGGGACAGGTCGCACTGGCGAACTTCAATGATATTCAAGGGCTCGCGCCGGTTGGGGAAACCACTTGGGTGGAGACATTCAACTCCGGCAACCCTGTGATCGGGGCGCCTGGTACTGCATCTCTGGGGGCTATTCGCTCCAGCTCTTTGGAAGATTCCAATGTGGATTTGTCCGAGCAGTTGGTGGGATTGATCATCGCCCAGCGAAACTATCAGGCCAATGCGAAAACCATTGAGACCGCTAACGCCATCACTCAGACCATCATCAATCTACGTTAATGGATGAGTGAAAGCGTGAGAAAGACCATCAACGCGATCAGGCGGAATTCGAGAGGTAGTCATGGATAAAGCCTTATACATCGCCATGAGCGGCGCCAAGCAGAACATGTTGTCTCAGCGCGGCCACGCCAACAATCTGGCTAACGCCAATACCACCGGCTTCAAATCTGACTTTATGCAGGCGCGTAGTATGCCGGTGTTTGGCGAACATTTTCCCAGTCGCGCCTACGCCATGACGGAGAGGCCGGCGACGGACTTCGAAATGGGGTCTATGATGCAGACTGGACGCGACCTGGATGTCGCCGTCGCCGGCAAGGGCTGGATCGCGGTACAGGCGCCGGACGGCGGCGAAGCTTATACCCGGGAAGGGGAGCTGCTGCTGGATGTGAATGGCATGCTGCGCACCGGCTCGGGATTGCCGGTGCTCGGCAACGGCGGGCCTATCGCCGTGCCGCCCGCGGCCAAGCTTAATATTGGCGGAGACGGTACGATTTCTATCGTGCCTCTGGGCGGTAATCCGGATGAAATTCAGGAAGTGGATCGTATCCGTCTGGTTAATCCTCCCGCCGAAAACCTGGAAAAAGGCGTCGACGGCCTGATTCATCTTAAGCCGGATGTTGCCGGTCCTGCTCTCCCTGATGGGCTGGTGCGTCTGGAGTCCGGCTATCTGGAGTCTTCTAATGTCAATGCCGTCGAAGAAATGACGGAAATCCTCTCTCTATCCCGCCAATTCGAACTTCAAGTCAAAGTTATGCGCGCTGCGGATGATAACTCCGAAGCTGCGGCACGCTTATTGCAAATATCCTAGTAATCCCGCATGAGCGGCAATTTTCCGCCATGCGGCCCGGAGTCTATCCGGGTATAGGTTGAAACCCATTTATTGTGTTGTCCGACCTGCATAGGAGAATTTGTCATGCATGGTGCGTTGTGGGTGAGTAAAACCGGGCTCGCGGCCCAGGATACTGCTCTAAAAACCATTTCCAATAACCTGGCGAACGTTAACACGACCGGCTTTAAGCGTGATCGCGCTGTATTCCAGGATCTGCTGTATCAGATCAAGCGGCAGCCGGGCGGTCAGAGTTCCCAAGACACGCAGCTGCCTTCTGGTTTGCAACTGGGGACAGGGGTGCGCGTGGTGGGCACTCAGAAAGTCTTTAGCGAAGGCAATCTGGAAGTCACTGAGCAGCCGCTGGACATCGCCATCAATGGTCGGGGGTTCTTCCAGATTCTGATGCCGGACGGCACGATCTCTTATACCCGGGACGGCCAGTTTCACCTGAATTCCGATGGCGATGTGGTCACCGCCAATGGCTTCCCTCTTGAGCCCGGCATCACCATACCAGACGGCGCTTTGCACCTGACCATCAGCACTGACGGCGTGGTCAGCGTCACTGTGGCGGGCACTGCTACGCCAACTCAGATCGGCAACATCAATACGGTGGACTTCATCAACCCGGCCGGATTGGAAGCGATCGGCAACAACCTGTTCAGGGAGACCGCCGCCAGTGGCGATCCTCAAGAAGGCACGCCGGGATTGGCGGGGCTGGGAACTGTGGAACAGGGCATGGTGGAAACCTCCAACGTAGAGATCGTTGAGGAAATGGTGAACATGATCACCACCCAGCGCGCCTACGAGATGAATGCGAAAGTGGTGACCACTGCGGACCAGATGCTGCAGTACATCACCCAGAATCTTTAATTGATGTGTCGTCGATTTATCGGGGAGGGCCTGGCGTGAAAACACTAACGCTGATCTCACTAATCATGGTTACGGTGCTGAGCGGTTGCAGTCCGATCAGCAGAGAGCAGGTGCGCCCGGGAGATCCGGCGTTTGCGCCTGTTCCACCGCAGACGCTAATGCAGCCGGCGGCGGTGGATGGTTCTATTTATTCCAGCGCGCAAAGCTTCTCTCTGTACGGCGATCGCACGGCCCATCAGGTGGGCGATGTATTGACGGTGGTGCTGCAGGAAAGCACTCAGTCAAAAAAGAGTACAGGCTCGTCTTTAAAGAAAGACTCTGATAACTCCTTCAACGAGGCGACGATTCTGGGCACAGCAGTGTCCGCGCATAACCTCAGCCTGCTGACGGACCCCAGTTTTAACCGGGATTTCTCTGGGTCGGCGGACGCAGATCAAAGCAACAGTCTGACCGGCAATATCAGCGTCACTATTTCGGATGTGCTGCCCAACGGTGTTTTGCGTATTCGGGGCGAGAAGTGGCTGACGCTGACGGAAGGAGATGAGTACATCCGGCTCAGCGGATTGGTGCGCCCTCAGGATATTGGCGTCGATAACACCATTTTGTCGAGCAAAATTGCCGACGCCCGTTTCGCCTACAGCGGCACTGGCGCCTTTGGCGACGTGAATCGCGCCGGCTGGCTGCAGCGCTTCTTCAACAGCGAATGGTTTCCCTTGTAACGCTTGATTTCGAAACGAAGACTTCCGTCCTTAACTAGCGGTATCTGACTATGCATGAAGTATCCGATAAAACCAAAGCGATCCGTCCTCTGCAGCAGGCGTGTCGGGCGCTGTTTGCGTTTGGCCTGTTATGTTTCGCAACAATCGCTGGCGCGGAAAGGATAAAAGACATCGCTACGGTGGAAGGCGTGCGCAGTAACCAGATCGTGGGGTACGGTCTGGTGGTGGGGCTGGACGGCACTGGCGACAAGGCGCCGTTTACGGATCAGACGTTTCGCAACATGATGAATCGTTTCGGCATCTCCATTCCGACAGGAACTGATCCGAAATTGAAAAACGTGGCGGCGGTATCCGTGCATGCGGATCTCCCGGCTTTCTCCAAGCCGGGACAGAAAATCGATATTACCGTGTCTTCCGTCGGCAACGCGAAGAGCCTGCGTGGCGGCAGTTTGCTGATGACCAGCCTGAAAGGCGCGGACGGTAAAACCTATGCCGTGGCTCAGGGCAATCTGGTAGTGGGCGGGTTTGGCGCCGGCGGTGCGGATGGTTCCAGCATCACGGTGAATGTCCCCAGTGTAGGACGTATTCCTAACGGCGCCACAGTCGAGCGCGCGGTTCCCAGCGGTTTTGGTCACGGCGATACCTTGACGCTGAATCTGAGCTCGCCGGATTTTACTACCGCCAAGCGGGTGCAGGACCGCATCAATGACCTGCTGGGCCCAGGGCTGGCGCAAGCGATGGACGCCGCCAGCATTCGAGTGATGGCGCCCCGTGAGGCGTCGCAGCGGGTCGGGTTCCTGTCTATTTTGGAAAATCTGGAGGTGGAGCCCGGGCAGGAGGCCGCCAAGGTGGTGATCAACTCCCGCACCGGCACCATCGTGGTGGGGCAGAACGTGAAGGTGCTGCCGGCGGCGGTGACCCACGGCAATCTTACCGTCACCATCACCGAGGATTTTGGCGTCAGCCAACCCAATGCGCTGGCGGGAGGGAATACGGTCGTTGTGCCTCAGACTGATGTGAATGTAGAGCAGCAGCCCAGTCATATGTTCAAGTTCGGCCCGGCGGCGACTCTGAATGAAATTGTGCGTGCGGTGAATCAGGTCGGGGCGGCGCCAGGGGATGTGATGGCGGTGCTGGAGGCTCTGAAACAGGCCGGCGCGCTGAAAGCGGAACTGATCGTGATCTAACACGACAATAGTGTTTTAAGGCAAGCGTATGACCATCAACAATCGCGCTCTCGACCAGGCTCATGTCTATACCGACCTGAATGCGTTGCAGCGACTGAAGTCGCCCAGCATGGACAAGTCGGAGGCGATCGGTGCGGTGTCGAAGCAGTTTGAGTCCATCATGGTCAACCTGATGCTGAAATCCATGCGTCAGGTCAACGCGGTATTTGAGCAAGGTAATCCATTTCACGATTCCGCCTCCAATATTTATCAGGATATGTTCGACCATCAGCTCAGTCTGACCTTGTCCAAGCAGAAGAGTTTTGGATTGGCGGATGCGCTGACGAAGCAACTTTTGGCCAGAGAAAGCAGCGAGCCGAGAAAAGGCGGCTATAAAGACATCAATGAATATCCGCGTGCGCTGGAGGCGATGCCGCTGAACTATGCGCAGGCCGAAGAAAGCCTCGCGCAGGCGCCGGAGTTGACGGAAGAAGAGACTCAGGCTCTGGAGCAGGTAGCTTATTACTCGGAGCAAATGTCGCGCTCTGCGTTCGTGGACGTCGAGGTGAAGGAGGTCATTGCGGCGGCGGAAGCCTCGCAAGCAAACCATAACGAAGGCGGAGACCTTAAGAAAGAGTCTGCGCCGGCTTCATTTGAGAGTCCGCAGCATTTTGTTAACAGCCTGCTGGCGTCGGCCCGTAAGGCGTCCGCCGGGCTGGGTGTGGAGCCGGGCGTCCTACTGGCGCAATCCGCTCTGGAAACCGGGTGGGGACGGCGCATGATTCTTACCGAAGAGGGCGAGCCCAGCTACAACCTGTTCGGCATCAAAGCGGACCAGCGCTGGAAAGGACCCGTCGCCTGGGTGACGACCACTGAATATCGGGAAGGGAGCATGGTGAAAGAGCGGGCTCCGTTCCGCGTTTATGGCTCCTATGAAGAAAGCTTTACGGATTATCTCAACTTCTTGCAGGAACAGCCCCGCTATCAACAGGCGTTGAAACAGGTGGCGGAGCCGGAAGAATACCTGCGGGAACTGCAAAAAGCCGGATACGCCACAGATCCCAATTATGCGTCGAAGATTCAGCGCATCATGAACGGAGCGTATCTACAAAGCGTCCGCTCGGATGATCAAGGCTGAGGACTCCTGTCATGAGCACTAACGTCATCAACATAGGACTCACCGGACTCAAAGCCAGCCAGACCGCGCTGGCCACTACCGGCAACAACGTCTCCAACGCCAACACCGAGGGCTACAGTCGTCAGCGGGTGGAGTTCGAAGCGACACCGTCCCAGTATATCGGGGCGGGGTATTTGGGCACAGGGGTAGGGGTCGCCGATATCTCCCGCATGACCAACCAGTTTCTGGTTACCCAGTTGCGCTCGGATACTTCCATGTTCAGTGAAATAGATAAGATCCGCGCCAATGTGAGCCAGATCGACAGCCTGCTGGCGGACCCCACCACCGGACTGTCTCCCGGCATGAGCGCTTTTTTTCAGGCGTTGCAGGGCGCTGCGGACGATCCCTCGTCCATACCCGAACGTCAGTTGGTGTTGACTCAGGCGGAAGGTCTGATCAATCGCTTCAATGTGCTGTATAACCGCCTGGAATCGCAGCAAAGCAATATAGATCAGGATATGCGCGCGTTGATTACGGAAGCCAACAGTCTGGCCAGCGGCATCGCCCAGGTGAATCAGGCCATCGTGTCGGCTCGCGGTTCGGCGCAGGGTAAAGACGTCAACGACTTACTGGACAAGCGTGATCAAATGATTCGCGAGCTGTCGGAAATTGTATCGGTGACCGTCGTGGAGCAAACCGATGGTCAGCTCAATATCCTGGTGGGTAAAGGCCAGTCTCTGGTGATTGGCTCTCACGCCAATACATTGGGGCTACAGGTCAGCGAAACTGACCCGACCCATCAGGAAGTGGCGCTGACGGAAAGCGGCGGCTCTGGAACCAATATTATTACTTCAGAAATAACCGGCGGTGAGCTGGGTGGCATACTGCTGTTTCGCGATCAGATTCTACAGCCGTCATTTAACGCGCTGGGCCGAATTGCAGTGGTGATGGCGGACACGATCAACGAGCAGCATCAGCTGGGCATGGACTTGGAAAACCGGCTCGGCGGCATGTTTTTTGAGGACATCAACTCTGAAAACAATGCGCGTCAACGGGTCACAGCGAATGAAGGCAATGCGCTGCCGAATGATCGCGACATCGGCGTGGAGATCATCGACACTTCCGCGTTGACCACCAAAGATTATCGAATACAGTTCACCGGACCTTCCGATAACGACATCCTGGTGGTGGATGCATTAAGTGGCGCCACGGTCACTCGCGGGCGGCTGCCCGGTTTGTTTCCCGCCACCTTTGAGTTCGATGGATTGCGGATTAACTTCGAGTCAGGCAGCTTTCAAACCGGCGACAGCTTTCTGGTGACGCCGACCCGTTACGGCGCCCGAGATATCGATATGTCGGTGAGCCGCGTCGAGGAAATTGCCCTGGCGTCGCCAATTCGCACTGAGTCAGACTTGGGCAACGTGGGGAATGCGGTGATCAGCCAGGGCGAACTGCTGGCGGTGAAGCGCAGCTCTAACGACGCTATCTTGCCAACGTTTGCGGTTCCTGGCGAACTGACGCCGCCCATACTGATCCGTTTCATCACTGACACCTATTATGAAGTGCTGGATAACAGCGATCCGGCTAATCCGGTTCCGCTCGATCCGCCATTGAACAATCAGAAATATATCGCGGGCGTGTCCAACGCCATTTTTACTGCGGACGAGGGGCAAACTGCGGTCAGCGCCGAGGGCGTCAGTATTGCGCAGGTTCCTGCGCCAGTTGCGTCTCCTGGACCTTATGCAAACGGCTATGGGGCGCAGACAGTGACGCTTAGAAATCGCGATCAGGAGACAGGGATAGTCACTACTCAGTCGCCGCTTAATATCGCCGCCAACGCCAGCGCAGAGGAAATCGCCTCGGCCCTGAATAGTCGCAACGGCGTGTCCGCTCTCGCCTACACAGAAGTGGAGCTTTCCAATTTTGTGGATGACGGCGGTGGTGTGGCGCCGGGGCTGACCATCAACGGTGAGGTGTTGACGTTGCCAAGCGGAGGCTCTTTCACGCCAGATGATTACGTGGAACTGATCAACAACAACTCAAACCTTCAAGATGCCGGTATCGTCGCCTGGAGCGACGGCGGCACTTTGACTGTGCGCGCACTTACCGGCAAGGACATTACTGTCGAGGTGACAGGCGATGCGACAGATTCTGTGGATATCGCCACCGCCAATGACACTGTCGCTACCACTATTGCCGGCGGCAACGGGACAAGCGTTGGCGGGTTCGTGGATGTGCAGCTGGATGACGGCGTGCGCTTGAATGCAGATAACAACAATATATTCTTGCCTGCGCCAGTGGCGCAGAGTTCGTTCCGGGGCTATCAGGCCAATATTACTGGTACGCCCAGCCAAGGAGATACTTTTACTATCGAGTACAACGAAAACGGCGTTTCCGATAACCGTAATGCATTGAAAATGGCGGGGCTGGAAACGGAGGGAACCATTGGCGGCAATGTCAGTACCTACAATGAGGCCTATTCCCAGTTAGTGGAAGTGGTCGGCTCCACCGCCAGTCAGGCGCAACTGGATACAGAGTCGGCTCAGTCACTGCTGCGGCAGTCGGAAAATCGCTGGCAGGAAGTTTCAGGCGTCAGTCTGGATGAAGAGGCGGGTCGTCTGATCCAGTATCAGGCGGCCTATAATGCGTCTGCGCAAGTGGTGTCCATCGCCCGACAGTTGTTCGACACCCTGTTGAACACTTTCGCCTGATGGATAACCCGAGGATGTGACCATGCGTATTTCAACCCAACAACTGTTTAACCGCGGGCTGGACAACATCCTTGATGTGACCGGCCAGTTGCAGAAAACCCAGCTGCAGATCTCCAGCGGGCGTCGCGTACTGACGCCAGCGGATGACCCGGTGGCGTCCACGCGCATCCTGCAGATAAACCAAGAGCTGTCGTTGATTGATCAATATAAGAGCAATATCAATCTGGCGGAAAATCGTCTGAGCCTGGAAGACGGCCTTCTGGGGGGCGTCAGTGAAGTGATACAGCGTTTACGTGAATTGACGGTGCAGGCGGGCGACGGTTCCCAGAATGCAGATGATAAAACATTTATCGCGGCGGAAGTGCGGCAACGGCTCAGTCAGTTAGTCGGTATGCTGAATACCAAAGATCCCAGTGGAGAGTATATCTTTGCGGGATTTCAGGGTAAGCAGGAGCCATTTCAGCTAAATGCCGCGGGTTCATATAAGTATGTGGGCGATGAGGGGCGTCGATTCATGCAGATCGACGCCAATGTTTCCGTGGCGGCGGGGGACAATGGCAAAGAGGTGTTCGTCAATATCAAAAGCGCCAACAACACTTTTTTCACTCAGGCGAGCCCTCGCAATACGGCGGAGCCGCCGGCGATCATTACTCAGGGACAGATGATCGATCAGGAGCTCTATGACGCCTTTTATCCGGAAGATATGGTTGTTGTGTTTAATGACGAGGCCGATGTGGTTCCGCCTGCGCCGAACTACTCTATCGTGCAGCGCTCTGACGGTAAGCCCATTTTGAATAATCAACGCTTCGCCACGGGACAACCTATTCAAGTGCAAGGCGTGCAGTTCGAAATTATCGGCTCGCCTCAACCCGGCGACACCTTCTTTGTGCAGTCGTCAGAGAAGCAGGGCCTTCTGACTACGGTGGAGCGCCTGGCGGCGGGACTGGAGGATTATCAGGATACCCCGGCTGGCCGCCAGACATTGACTGATCTGCTGGATTCCACCTTGGCGAATTTCACCAATGCGGAAACCAAACTACTCGAGACGCGGTCGCGACTCGGCGCCCGACTAAACACTATCGACGACACCAAACAGCTGCAGGAAGATGTTGAGGTGTTGACCAAAGAAGTGCTGTCCGAGCTGCAGGATTTGGACTATGCGGAAGCGGTAAGCAATCTCACCTTGCAAAACTTTGTCCTGCAGGCCGCCCAACAATCCTATTCCCGCGTCACCAGCCTGTCGCTGTTCGATCTGCTCTAAGTAGGGCGGCGATCCAATGAATCGCCGCCACACTCCGCAAACACGTCTATTCTTATAGTCAGGGTTGATCGCAGTTAAAGAGGCTCATCTATGAGAATAATTTCTTCATTGACTATGTGTAGCGTGATTCTTTGCAGTGGTGTCGCATCCGCTATCGCCATAGATGGCGCAGCGCCGCCATGGCAGGAAATGAAAAAGAACTATATTTCCAATATGTCCAATGGTTGTATCAGTGCGCACAGTGGTCAGGGCGAAGGAACGGAAGCCGTGGCGAATTATTGCTCTTGCGTTGTGGAACGAGTCGACAAGGATTTGACGTTGGACGATATTCGTTATTTTGCAGAGCAGGGCAGGCCCAATAGCTCGCATACAGAAGTGATTATCAGCGCAATACAGGCGTGTGGAGAAAATCAGTAGAAAGACAAAGAGGTTGGATTCGTCTAGCGTGAAGAATATTTAATAAGGGTAAAGTAGAAAGGAGTTAGATAAGAAAAGAAAGTTGGTGCCGGGAGAGAGAATCGAACTCTCACTCCCGAAGGAACACGAGTTTGAGTCGTGCGCGTCTACCAGTTCCGCCATCCCGGCAACCATGTCAGCCTGTGAGTGGCTAACTAGGGCCGCGATTATACGGGCTTTTGATTGCTCGTCAACAACTTTTACTAACTATTTTTTTGCCTTGCCCTGGCTCGACGCTATAAAAACGGTCGAAGCTGGCGAGTGGCGGGCATTTCCGCTAACCTATGCGCCCCCAAAACTGAAGCAGAATGTCTTGATGCGCGTTGACGATTTTGATTTTGATCTGCCGCCGGAGTTAATCGCCCGGCGTCCGCTGGCTGAGCGCTCCTCCAGCCGCTTATTGTGTCTGGATGCGGAGACTGGAGAAATAAACCATCGCAGCTTCAAAGACCTGCTTGGCATGATCAACCCCGGGGATTTGTTGGTATTCAACGATACCCGCGTTATCCCGGCTCGCTTATTTGGCCAAAAACGCAGCGGCGGCAAAGTCGAAGTGATGGTTGAGCGAGTCGTGTCCATGACGGAAATACTCGCTCACGTCCGAGCCAGCAAGGCGCCCAAGCCTGGCGTCGAGATCCTTATAGACGATAACCATGTGCTGACGATGGTGGAGCGGGAAGGCGATCTGTTCCGTCTGCGGGTAAGCGAAGGCGGAAGCGTCAGCGAATTATTGGAAGCGTGCGGGCACATGCCGCTGCCTCCTTATATAGATCGTGAAGATGACTTGAGCGATCGCGAACGTTATCAAACTGTATATAGTCGCCAACCCGGCGCGGTGGCGGCCCCTACCGCCGGTTTGCATTTTGACGAGCCGCTATTGCAGGCGCTGGCGCAAAAAGGCGTGGAGACCGCGTTTGTTACCTTGCATGTCGGCGCGGGCACGTTTCAACCTGTGCGGGTGGATGTGGTGCAGGATCACCAGATGCATTCAGAGTATCTGGAAGTCTCCGCGAATGTCTGCGAACAGGTGCGCAAGGTGAAGGCGGCAGGCGGGCGCGTCATCGCAGTGGGCACTACCGCAGTCAGGGCGCTGGAGACGGCGAGCCGATCTGGGTCTATTGAGCCTTATGCGGGCGATACCAGTATATTCATCTATCCTGGATATGAATTTGTTACCGTCGACGCATTGGTGACCAATTTTCACTTGCCCAAGTCCACACTATTGATGCTGGTGTCGGCTTTCGCCGGTAGAGAACATATCCTGGCCGCCTACCAAGAGGCGATTGAGCAACGCTATCGCTTTTTCAGCTATGGCGACGCCATGTTTCTGCATCGTCGTCTTTCTGGTCGCGAAGACGCCTTAACAAATTAAGAATGACTGTCAGATCTGAGTAGGAGAACAACCTTGTCGCGTACTTGCCACATGCAGTTCGAAATCGACAATGCCGACGGCAAAGCCCGTCGCGGTAGGCTTAAATTTCCAAGAGGCGTGGTGGAGACACCCGCCTTTATGCCCGTGGGCACCTACGGCACCGTAAAAAGCATGACGCCCCGGGACATTAAAGATATCGGCGCGCATATTATTCTTGGCAACACTTTCCATTTGATGTTGCGTCCGGGTACGGAAATCATCCGTCAGCATGGCGATCTGCATGACTTTATGCAGTGGGATGGTCCTATTCTGACGGACTCGGGGGGCTTTCAGGTGTTCAGCCTGGGGGATCTGCGCAAAATTACGGAAGAGGGCGTGAAATTCAAATCGCCCATCGATGGTTCGCCCATATTCATGGACCCGGAGCGTTCAATGCAGGTCCAGCGCGACCTGGGCTCCGATATTGTCATGATTTTCGACGAGTGCACGCCTTATCCTGCCACTGAAAAAGAAGCGGCGGACTCCATGCGCTTGTCTCTGCGCTGGGCTAAAAGAAGCAAACTGGCGCACGGAAATAGCTCTTCTGCATTGTTTGGTATTGTACAAGGCGGAATGTATCCCCATTTAAGGGAAGAATCGCTGGCGGGGCTGACTGAAATCGGCTTCGACGGCTACGCTATCGGCGGATTGTCGGTAGGAGAGCCCAAGGATGAAATGATAAAGGTGCTGGATTACCTGCCTCCTGCGATGCCTGAAGATAAGCCCAGGTATCTGATGGGTGTGGGCAAGCCGGAGGATATAGTAGAGGCGGTGTTGCGCGGAGTGGACATGTTCGACTGCGTCATGCCGACCCGGAATGCGCGTAACGCGCACTTGTTCACTTCATTTGGAGTGCTCAAATTGCGCAACAGCCGGTACCGGACAGACACGCGTCCCCTGGATGAAAACTGCGACTGTTATACCTGTCGCAATTTCAGTCGCAGCTACCTGCATCACCTTGACCGTTGCGGCGAGATGTTAGGCGCGCAGTTGAATACTATTCACAATCTGCGCTACTACCAAAACCTGATGTCTGGTTTGCGTCATGCGATTGAACGGAGTAAATTGTGCGACTTCGTCGCCGACTTTTATCATAGGCAGGAGCAAGGTATTCCAGCCTAGTCAAAGTGTTATAAGCATATTTTGGAGTTATTTCTTATGCGTAAGCTACATGTGCTGTTAGGCACGCTGTTCGCCCTGCTGATGCCTGCTATTGCTGCGGCTGAGCCAGCTCCGGGTCCACAAGGACCGAGTGCGGTGATGCAGATCCTGTTCCTCGGCGGTTTCGTGCTGATTTTCTACTTTCTGGTATGGCGCCCACAGAGCAAGCGGGCCAAAGAGCACAGAGAGCTGCTGGGCGGTTTGAACAAGAACGACGAAGTGTTAGTCAACGGCGGCATTGCTGGAAAAATCGTGCGTGTGAAGGACGACTTCCTGGTAGTTGAGATTGCTGACAAAGTGGAAATCAAAGTGCAGAAAATGGCGGTGACCGCAGCGTTGCCCAAAGGCACTTTGAAAGATATCTAAGACGGCCGCGCATGCGCGCCGGGCCTGCGTCAGGCGTTCAATTTCCGCGAACGCCTGCATGGCGCGCCTATTCCCCGGCATAGAGATAAACAATAGGGAGCCTTTTACGGCATGCTCAATAAATACCCACTTTGGAAAAATCTGCTCGTTGTCATAGTGCTGATGATGGGCTTTATTTACGCCTTACCGAATTTGTATCCTGATGACTACGCTTTGCAGATAAGCGGATCTCGCGGCTCCATCGGGGTTGACGAGAGCGTGCTGAAAAAAGCCACCGACTCCCTGGACGAAGCGGGCATTGCATACGGCGAAGCGAAAGTCGGCGAGAAGAACATTATCATTCGCTTTGCGGACAACGATACTCAGTTGGACGCACAGCCTCACGTCAAGAGCGCTTTGGGCAATGACTACGTTGTGGCGTTGAATCTGGCGCCGACAACGCCGGCATGGTTGTCCAGTCTGGGCGCTGCGCCCATGAAGCTGGGTCTGGACTTGCGTGGAGGGGTGCACTTCCTGATGGAGGTGGATCTGGCGAAAGCGGTTGCCACGACAATGGAAATTACCCAGGGCGACATTAAAACCAAGCTGAGAGAAGAAGGGTTGCGTTACAAGTCGGTGGATATTCTGCCGCCAAAGCAGATCTCTGTCGGCTTCCGTGACGAAGATGATCGCGATAACGCATTATCTCTGGCGCGCCGTGAGTTTGGCGACTTTTTGGCGGAAAGCGCTGAAGAGAACGGCTTGTTTATGGTGAAGCTAACCCTGCTGGAAAGCCGGGCGAAAGAAATTGAAGACTACGCCATTTCCCAGAACTTAAGCACCTTGCGTAATCGGGTTAACGAGCTGGGCGTCGCCGAGCCTTTGGTTCAGCGCCAAGGACGTGGGCGTATCGTTGTGGAATTGCCGGGCGTGCAGGACACGGCGGAAGCCAAGCGTATTCTGGGCTCCACTGCTAACCTGGAGTTCCGTCTCGAGGCGCGTCCAGATGCTTCGGCTGGTTCGATTGAAAAGTTTGAATTCCGCTCAGAGCCACGCACTGCAAGCCTGGAGCGCGACATCATTATTACTGGCGGCAGCGTCGCCAATGCGCAGCAGTCCTTTGACCAGAATGGTCGTCCTGAAGTTAACATTAAGCTGGACTCCTTGGGCGGCAACAAAATGTTCCACGTCACCAAGGATGCTGTGCAGCGCAACATGGGCGTGCTCTTCGTTGAATACAAAGAAGACGTGGATACCAAGTCCACAACTGGACAGCCCAAGAAGCGCCGCTATGTAGAAAAGAAAATCATCAGTCTCGCCACCATACAGTCGCCGTTAGGAAACAGCTTCCGTATAACGGGTCTGGACTCTGTATTTGAAGCCAAAGAACTGGCTTTGCTTCTGCGTTCCGGCGCATTGGCGGCTCCAATCTATTTTGTTGAAGAGCGTACTGTCGGTCCCAGCTTGGGGCTAGAGAACATTAAAGACGGCGCCACTTCCGTAGCTATCGGCTTTGTGCTGGTCATGCTGTTTATGATCGTTTACTACCGTGTATTCGGTATCGTGGCCAATATCGCTTTGGCGGCCAACGTCTTTATTCTGATCGCGGTCATGTCCTTGCTGTCGGCGACGCTGACTCTGCCGGGTATTGCGGGTATCGTATTGACGGTGGGGATGGCGGTCGACGCCAACGTGTTGATCTACGAACGAATTCGTGAAGAGTTGCGTAACGGGCTGCCGCCTCAGTCGGCGATTCATGCTGGTTATGATCGCGCATTCGTGTCTATTTTTGACGCCAACGTGACCACTTTGATTGCGGCGTTGATCTTGTTCGCAATCGGCACAGGCCCGGTCAAAGGTTTCGCTGTTACGCTGTCTATCGGGATTCTGACCTCCATGTTTACTGCGATTACCGTAACTCGCGCAGTAGTCAATATGATTTACGGCGGCCGCAATATTGGCAGTTTGTCCATTGGCGGCGTCAAGCAAGGTTAAGGAGGCATAACTATGTCTGATGAAAAAGTTTATAACTTTATGGGCATAGCGAAGCCTGCGCTGGCTTTGTCTGTGATAATGATCATTGTATCTATCGTGTCCATCGCTACTCGCGGCTTGTCCTTCGGGTTGGATTTTACTGGCGGCACGCTGGTAGAGGTGGAGTACGCCAAAGCGCCGCAAATCAATGATGTGCGGCATCAGCTTGAGGCTCACAAATACGAAAACTTCGTTGTGCAAAAGTTTGGTTCTGACACCAGTATCCTGGTTCGTTTGCAGCAAGAGCACAGCGAGTCCATCGGGACAGAAGTAGTGAATGCGCTGTCTGCGGATGGGGCGCAAGTGAGTCTGAGTCGTTCCGAGTTCGTTGGATCTCAGGTCGGCGAAGAGTTGCGCGAACAGGGTGGATTGGGCCTGCTGTTGGCGCTTGGCGTCATCATGCTCTATATCGCTTTTCGCTTTCAGTTCAAGTTCTCTGTTGGCGCTGTATTGGCGTTGGTGCATGACGTCATTATCACGGTGGGGATGTTCTCGCTGTTTCAGTGGGACTTCGATTTGAACGTGTTGGCGGCGGTGTTGGCGGTAATCGGTTATTCATTGAACGACACCATCGTTGTGAGCGATCGCGTACGTGAGAACTTCCGTCGCCTGCGTGAGGAAACGCCGGTAAGCATCATTAATATTTCTTTGACGCAAACCCTGTCCCGTACAATCGTTACTGGCCTGACTACTTTGCTGGTTCTGGTGGCGTTGTTCTTGTTCGGCGGTCCTGCGCTTAAAGGGTTCTCGACGGCGTTGATAGTAGGTATTGTTGTCGGTACCTATTCCTCAATATATGTTGCGAGTAACCTGCTGCTGATCATGAATATCAGTAAAGAAGATTTGATGATTCCTGTGAAAGAAGGCGCTGAGTTGGATGATCGCCCCTAAGGCGATCTTCTTCCTGGTATAGACCGTCAATTATATACAGGACGGGTCACAGCCAAATAAAAAGCCGGTCATATGACCGGCTTTTTTGTGAGCTCTTGTGATGTAAAGAGCTTTTTGGGCTGTTTGTTATTTCAATAGCTCAGCCAATTTGTGGGCTTTTTGTGAGACGGGCTTAAGCATTTTAGGGTTGCAGCAAATAATGGAGCGGCTTCTTTCATTTAGCGGGTTGCCGCGGACATCGCTGTGCAGAGCGCCGGCTTCTTTGGCGATAAGTAAACCAGCTACCGTCTCAAGAGGGTTGATGTTGTTCAGAATCGCGACGTCGATTTTCCCTGAAGCCAGGTAGGCCAGCTCCTGTGGGATGCAGTGTGCGCTTCTTACGCCGAAGCAGCTCTTGTCCAGTTCCGCATAAGCTTCCAGCAAGGTTGCAGGCTCTTCTCTTTTGCCAACGCCTTCTAAAATGTTAGTGGACAGCACGGATAGCTCCAGCTCTTTTGTGCCGGAAACGCGGATGCGCTTGCCGTTTAGAGAAGCTCCGCCGCCCCGGCTTGCCGTGTATTCGTCGCCGGTTACAGGGAAAATAATGATGGCGTGTTCGGTCTGATCATTCTTTTTGCAGACAAGTGAAAAACACCAGTCAGATAGGCCGCGTACGAGGCTGGCGGTGTTGTGTACAGGCATGATGTGCCAGCTGACGCTTTTCGGGGCGCCTTTCAAATCACCTTTTTTGTTGATTTGGTGGGTTGGGTAGGCCCGTTGTAGGGCGCGGGACAAATTATCGTAGAAAGCGGCGTCAACGCGTGCAATGACTCTCTTTAGCTTTTCCGGATCGGTAAAAGATAACTCTTCACGTTCAAGAATCATGTTGATTTGCTCATTGGACGAGCGAATTGCGCGCAAGGCAATATTAATCATTGGCTGCATGGTTTGATCACTACTTTGTAAAGAACGGTTTTAAAAAGGGCGCTAATGATAGCAACTCCGTCGTGTAAACACACCCAGAAATCTACTTACGGGTTAAATTATAGAAAAGGTCGCGGAGCGCGCCAGAAAGCGGAGTCATGGCGATGTTTCAATCTCGGTGGGGGGAGGCATTTGCATACAATTCTGCTACCATTGCGCACTTTTAAAAAGGTGTAAAAATGCTGGAAAACATCCGTATTGTGCTGGTCAACACCTCTCATCCCGGTAATATCGGCGCTACGGCGCGCGTGATGAAAAACATGCGGCTGTCTCGATTAGTGCTGGTGGAGCCAGATCGATTTCCAGATGATGATGCAATAAGTCGTGCATCCGGAGCCTTAGATGTTTTGGACGGCGCTCAAGTGGTTGCGAGTTTGGATGAGGCTATCGCTGGTTGTGTCCTAGTGGTGGGAACCAGCGCAAGAGGCCGGAGTATTCCCTGGCCAGTGAGAAATCCGCGAGATTTGGCGGATGATGTCTATGATCATATTGCGACGACCCAGGGCGAGGTGGCGATTGTATTTGGGCGGGAAGAGCGGGGGCTCACCAATGAAGAGCTGCAACGTTGTCATCTGCATGTTCATATTCCGTCAAATCCTGATTACTCATCTTTAAACGTTGCGATGGCGGCGCAAGTGATTTGTTACGAGCTCCACATGCGGTGGCTGCTTGAAAACGAAGAGAATCAATCATATATCCAGAGGTTGGACGGTCCTGGCGATACAGGGTGGGATGTCGAAGCCGCGACGGCGGATGAAGTTGAGCGCTATCTGGTCCACTTGGAGCAAACGCTCATCGATATCGACTTCCATGATCCGGAAAATCCAAGGCAATTGATGTCGCGACTGCGGCGACTGTATCAGCGCGCGCGTTTGGATAAGATGGAAATTAACATTCTGCGAGGCATTCTACGATCCACGCAGAAAGTGGCGGGAACTTGGCAAAAGAAATAATCGGGGCGAATCATGCTAGCACAGTTAAAAGAGGACATAAGAAGTGTCTTTCACCGGGACCCGGCGGCTAGAAACGCCTTTGAGGTGCTGACTTGCTACCCCGGCCTGCATGCGTTATTGGCGCATCGAATTAGTCACTGGTTGTGGAAAAAGGGATTGAAATGGTTGGCGCGTTTTCTTTCCACATTCAGTCGTTGGATGACCGGGATTGAAATACATCCGGGTGCGAAGATTGGTCGCCGTTTTTTTATCGATCACGGCATGGGAGTGGTGATTGGGGAAACTGCGGAAATCGGTGACGATGTGACCCTGTATCAGGGGGTGACTTTGGGAGGAACCAGCTGGAATGCGGGCAAACGTCATCCTACGCTAGGAAATGGCGTGGTCGTTGGTGCTGGCGCCAAGATCCTGGGGCCATTCACTGTAGGGGATAACTCGAAAGTGGGTTCCAATGCTGTGGTCACTAAGGAAGTGCCGCCTAATGCCACAGTGGTGGGCATTCCGGGGCGCGTGATCGTCAAGAAGACAGAGTCGGAAGCCGATCGCCGTAAAGCTATGGAAGAGAAAATGGGCTTTGATGCATATGGACTGAGCGAAGAGATGCCTGATCCGGTGGCGCGCTCTATTCGCGCAATGCTGGATCATATGCAGGCGGTGGACGATCGTCTGGAGTCCATGTGCAAGTGCCTGCATAAGTTGGACGTGGAATATCGAAATGGTGAGCTGCCCCCTCTGAAGAGTGAGGATTTTGAATGTGTCCGCGAAGACAAGTAGTCTGCCGACATAATCCGTAATACTTGATCAGTTTGCAGGGTCATTTCATAATGCCCTAAATTATTTAGGGGTTTGATCATGCGCTTGACCACCAAAGGCCGCTATGCGGTGACCGCCATGCTGGATTTGGCGCTGCACGGTGATGGCGGCCCTGTCAGTCTGGCGGATATCTCGGCGCGTCAGGGCATCTCGCTTTCATATCTTGAGCAACTGTTCGCCAAATTGAGGCGTAATCGTCTGGTGTCCAGCGTCAGAGGGCCTGGCGGTGGTTATAGGTTGGCGCGCCCGCTCGGCGAGACCGCGGTAGCTGAAATTATAGAGGCGGTTAACGAATCAATAGATGCGACAAGGTGTGGACGAAAAGGGGACTGTCAGGGTGGCGAAATTTGTCTAACCCATCATTTGTGGCAGGACCTCAGCGAACGTATTCATGATTATCTCAGTAGTATCAGTCTGGAGGAGCTTGTCTCCAGTCGGGCGGTGCGGGAAATCGCCGAGAGGCAGAGCGAAAGAAAACGAGCGGGCGAGACAGGCATCTCTTTAGTTGATATTGGTTAACCTGATTTCTCTCGTGTCACTGTTAAAGCAGGCGCGGGGAGCGCTGAAGTACTTGGATATGGATAATTGAAATAATGAAGAAACCTATATATCTCGACTATGCCGCCACTACCCCGGTGGACCCCAGGGTCGCCGAGGCGATGAGCAACTGTCTGACGTTGGATGGCGTCTTCGCTAACCCGGCGTCCCGCTCGCATATATACGGCTGGCGCGCAGAGGAGATGGTGGAGAAAGGGCGTCGCCAGGTGGCGGATCTAATTGGCGCCGATCCTCGGGAGATTGTTTGGACTTCCGGCGCCACGGAGGCGGATAACCTCGCTATTAAAGGTGTGGCGAGTCGCTATGCTGAAAAAGGTCGTCATATCATTACCAGTGCGATTGAGCACAAAGCTGTGCTGGACCCTTGCGCCTACCTCGAAAAGCAGGGTTATGACGTGACTTATCTGAAACCAGATAAAGATGGAGTCATCAGCCCGGAGTCGGTTAAGAATGCGCTGCGCGACGATACTATTCTCGTTTCTCTGATGCACGCCAATAATGAACTGGGTAGCGTTAACGATATTCAGGCCATTGGTGAGCTGTTGCGTGGGCATCAAGCTTTTTTTCATGTGGATGCGGCGCAGTCTGTGGGCAAGTTGGTCGTTGATATGAAAACCATGCCTGTCGACCTGTTGTCCTGTTGTGCGCATAAAATTTACGGGCCTAAAGGCATAGGGGCGCTCTACGTTCGAAGAAACCCATTTGTCGGCGTAGACGCTCAGATCCATGGTGGCGGCCATGAGCGGGGCATGCGCTCCGGTACGCTGCCAACTCATCAAATTGTTGGTATGGGTGTGGCTTTCGAGCTGGCTGGAGAAAGCCTGGCGGAAGAAGCTGAGCGACTGACAGGGTTGCGCGACAGATTGTGGCGGTCGCTGTCTGTATTGCCAGAGATCCATTTGAACGGTTCCGAATCCAATAGGCTACCGGGTACGTTGAATATTAGTTTCGGGTATGTCGATGGCGAGTCGCTGCTGATGGCTATGCGAGACCTTGCGGTCTCAACCGGCTCGGCATGTACCTCCGCTTCGCTTGAGCCCTCCTATGTGTTGAGGGGGGTTGGCGTGCCGGATGAGTTGGCGCTCAGCTCTCTGCGTATTTCTATGGGGCGTTTTACTCAGGAAGAAGATGTTGATGTCGCCGCGGATGTCATTATCACTGCAGTGAATAAATTGCGCGAGTTGTCGCCGGCGTGGAAGGCGAAGCTGGGCAATTAGTGCAGTAAAACCCTGATAGAGGGCGCTTTCTTTATTCTTGTTAACAAAATTTAAATCTGCGTCTGATGCAATTTTAAGCTGAATGCATCGGGCGTCCGCTGTCGCAATTGTCGCTCGTTTGACACTTATGTCGCGGGCGTCTTTTTCGTGTTAGGAGCGGAGTGTAACTTTCCCTGGAACATGCGTATAATCGCCTGTTCAGAATATAAACCTAAAGTTGTTATAACCCTGATTTTGGAGAGCATATCGATGGCCGTAGAACGTACGCTGTCAATCATCAAGCCCGACGCAGTGGCTAAAAATGTAATCGGCGAAATCTATTCGCGTTTTGAGAAAGCCGGTCTGCGTGTTGTGGCTGCAAAAATGCTGCACCTGTCGCAAGAGCAGGCTGAAGGCTTTTATGCTGAACACAAAGAACGTGGATTTTTCCCCGATCTGGTTGCTTTCATGACTTCCGGTCCTGTTGTTGTTCAAGCGCTGGAAGGTGAAAACGCCATCGCTCTGAACCGTCAACTGATGGGCGCAACCAACCCTAAAGAAGCTGAGCCAGGCACTATTCGCGCAGACTTCGCTTCCTCTATTGACGCGAACGCGGTGCACGGCTCCGACTCTGCAGCGTCTGCAGAGCGCGAAGTGGCTTATTTCTTCAGCGAGAACGAAATCTGCCCACGCAGCTGATATAAACTTATCAGTCAAGGCAATTAATCGAGTGCAGCACTATCGCTGCACTCTTTTTAAGAGGTAAAGCATGTCAGGCGCCAACGCTAAAATTAACTTACTGGGAATGAATCGTTCCGATCTCGAGTCTTTTTTCGAGTCGTTGGGAGAGAAAAAATTCCGCGCCACTCAGTTGATGAAGTGGATGTATCACCTTGGCGTATCTGACTTTGACCTCATGACGAATATGAGTAAGGCGCTACGGGAAAAGCTGAAAGAAGTAGCTGAAGTCTCCGTGCCTGAAGTTATTTATGAAGATATTTCTGCTGACGGCACCCGTAAGTGGGTTATGCGATTGGCCGGTGGCAACAGTATTGAAACTGTTTATATTCCGGATAATGGCCGGGGTACATTGTGTGTTTCTTCACAGATAGGGTGCTCCCTCGATTGCAGTTTCTGTTCTACTGGAAAGCAGGGCTTCAACCGTAATTTGAGCTCCGCTGAAATAATCGGTCAGTTGTGGATAGCAGCTAGATCTTTCGGCGATTATGATCTTTCCAAAGAGCGCTACGTCACCAACATTGTCTTTATGGGAATGGGCGAGCCCTTATTGAATTTCGACAACGTCGTGCGCGCCTGCGATGTCATGATGGATGACTTCGGCTTCGGTATTTCCAAGCGCCGACTGACCGTCAGCACTTCTGGACTTGTTCCCGCCCTTGATAAGCTGGGTGATGTGACGGATGTCTCTCTCGCCATTTCCTTGCATGCGCCAAATAATCCGTTGCGAGATGTGCTAGTTCCAGTCAATAAAAAGTATCCGATAGAAGAGCTGTTGGCGGCCTGTCATCGTTATTTGAGCAAACTGTCCGACAAGCGTCGAATTACAGTGGAGTACACTCTGATTGCAGGTGTAAACGACAGTGAGACGCACGCAGGTGAATTGCGTGACTTATTGCGCGACCTACCATGCAAGATTAACTTGATTCCATTCAATCCGTTCCCCAACAGCGGTTATGAGCGTCCCTCCCGAAACGCGACATTAAGGTTCCAAAAAGTACTGAGCGATGCAGGCTATGTCGCCACCGTTCGCACCACGCGCGGTGATGATATTGATGCCGCCTGCGGCCAGTTAGTGGGGCGCGTCGAAGATCGGACGCGGAGAAGCCAGAAGTATATCCCTCTGCAAAACATTAATGTTTCCCCTGACGGCAGAGCTTCTGCTTAGTCAAGCAGAATAGTTGGACGTAGTCTTCCGCTTCCTGATAAGCAAGGCTGTTTATTACATTGAAAGTAAAACAGGAATTGATAGCTAAGTTGAGAAAAATGGAAAACGTCAAACGCACTATTAAAACTGTAGTATTGGCGGTTGTATTGGGGGGCGTACTTGTAGGGTGCGTTACGACTGTTACCGGACCCTACACTGACAAAGCGTCTGAGGATAAGGCGGTTCAACAATATGTTCAGTTGGGATTAGCGTATTACCAACAAGGCGATTTGGATAGCGCACAGCAAAAGCTGAGGCGCGCGCTTGAGATAAAGCCAAATAATGCTGAGGCGCTGGCGGCTCTTGGTCTAGTCTATCAGCAACAAAAAGAACCACAGCTGGCTGAAAAACAATTTAAATCCGCGCTTCGTTCGGATTCCGGTTTTACTCGAGGTCGCACCTACTACGCAGCTTACCTTTATGAAGAGGGGCGTTATAAAGAGGCTGTAGAGCAGCTTGATCGGGCTTCTGAAGATGTAAGCTATGAAAGCAGGGCCCAAGTTTTCAGTAATATAGGCCTTATTCGTTTGCGGATGGGAGATATTGAGCCTGCCATAAAAGCCTATGAAAAATCGCTAACACTGAGGCATGGTCAGCCTAATGTGGTATACGCATTAGCCTCTTTATATTTTGAGAAAGGCCAATTATCGCAGGCTGATAAACTGTACAGTTCGTTTTGGGAGTCAGTGCGCAGAGGCGGGGCTTCACATTCACCCGCGAGCTTGGCGTTGGGAATTAAAATCGCCAGGGAGAAGAAGGATTTGAATGAGGAGGCATCTTTGATGTTGTTGCTGAAGAACATGTTTCCCAACTCCGCTGAATATAAAACGATGAAAGGAAGTAGTTGATTATGTCGTCCGAGGCCGCATCCAACCCCGCCGCTAATGATCGACCGGGCAGCCGATTGCGTCAGGCCCGGGAGAATTTGGGCTGGAGCATCCCGGAGACAGCCGAGCGGCTGCATGTTATTCCACGTTATGTAAAAGCTATTGAGGATGGCGAACATAGTCAGCTTCCTGGCTTAGTGTTCTTGAAAGGTTATGTTAGAGCTTACGCCCGTTTGGTCAATTTGTCTGAGGACAGGGTGATCGAAGATCTGGAGCAAGAATTATCTCTGGAAGACGGCGGCTTTACGGAAGAAAGATCAGCTCCTACGCCATCCTATGAGGAAAAGCCTAAGAGTGGCGGAGGGTTGTGGCTGATAATACTGGCGTTGGCGGTTGCTGCGGGACTCATCTACTTCTTCCTCTCGGGACGAGAGTTAGTACCCTCGGAGAAAGCTGAGTCGACGGTCCAGGAACCGGAAACTTCTGTCGAAAATTTGGCTGTGTCTGGCGGCGACAGTGGCGATGTGGTTGAGCCGCTGGTCCCAGCTGATGAGCAATATGTCACTGACACTGAAGTTGAACCAATACCGCTGGACAGTTCAAGTCGCGAGGAAGATGATCAGGAGCCGTCCCCTGAAGATTTTCTACAGCCAGAAGATGTTGGCGCTTCTGAGCCCTCGACAAGTGAGCAAGCCCCGGTGGCGAGTGAGATCTCTGCTTCCGTTGAATCGGCGCCTTCTGCTGTGTCCGAGTCCCCGACGCCTCAAACTGCGATAGGTAAAGTTGCTGTTCGTGCGACATTTGTTGGGGATTGCTGGTTTGATTTGAGAGATAAGAGCAACAACCGCGTTGTGGGCTTATACCGCCAGGGCGATGTGGTTGATTTTCAAGGGGAGTATCCTTTGCGCTTTATTATCGGCGCGGTGGACGCTGTGAAGTTGGAGGTAAATGGCAACCCTCTGGATTTCGGGCAATACCGAGTACGCAATAACCGTGTTGAAATGACCTTGGAACGTTGAGGTTCTGTTTTTATGCATTTTGAGTCACCGATAAAAAGGCGACGTTCGCGCCAGATTATGGTTGGCGCTGTGCCGGTTGGTGGAGATGCGCCTATCGCTGTACAGTCTATGACGAACACTGAGACCTGCGATGTTGACGCGACTGTAGCGCAGATCGAAAAGCTGCAGCAAGCCGGGGCGGATATTGTCCGAGTATCGGTTCCAACTATGGATGCGGCGGAAGCCTTTGCTGCTATCAAACAAAGAGTTACTTTACCTTTGGTGGCGGATATCCACTTCGACTACAAGATCGCGCTTCGGGTTGCTGAGGTGGGAGTCGACTGTCTCCGTATCAACCCGGGAAATATTGGCAGGGAGGACCGCGTGCAAGCGGTGATCAGCGCTGCCAAAGATAACGGTATCCCGATTCGTATTGGAGTTAACGCCGGGTCGCTGGAAAAAGACTTACAGAAAAAATATGGGGAGCCTACGCCGGAAGCCCTGGTGGAATCCGCGATGCGCCATATCGATATTCTTGATCGTCATGACTTTCAGAACTTTAAGGTGAGTTTGAAAGCGTCAGATGTTTTCATGACCGTAGCGGCCTATCGCCAGATTGCAGGCCAGATTGAACAACCACTTCATCTTGGTATTACCGAGGCAGGTGGATTCCGCTCTGGCGCCGTCAAATCCGCCATTGGGTTGGGAATGCTTCTGATGGATGGTATTGGCGATACGATTCGTGTTTCTTTGGCGGCGGATCCAGTCGAAGAGATTCGCGTCGGCTACGATATTCTCAAGAGCCTTAAGCTGCGTACTAAGGGGATTAACTTTATCGCCTGCCCCAGTTGCTCCAGGCAGAATTTCGACGTGATCAAGACAATGAACGAACTTGAGCGTCGCCTTGAGGACATCAACACGCCGCTGGACGTGGCAGTCATTGGCTGTGTTGTCAATGGGCCTGGAGAAGCGAAAGAGGCGGACGTAGGTTTGACCGGTGGTTCACCTTCCAACCTGATTTATGTGGGCGGTAAGCCAGACCACAAACTGAATAATGATGAGTTGGTTGAGCGTTTTGAGTCGCTAATCCGCAGCAAGGCCGCGGCTAAGCAAGAAGAGCTGGACGCGTTGATCGCAAAAGGGTAAATATCTCCCCCGCGACATCATTTGCTCAAAGGTTCGAGCCTTTAAGTCATTAGCACAAATTTGAACATTGTCGGAGCGTCAATATCCGACAATCAGGAAACTTTTTAGTTAGAGGTAATATTTTGGCGCGTATTCAGGCTATTCGGGGCATGAACGATGTGCTGCCAGAGCAAACGCCAGTCTGGCGTTATCTGGAAGAAACAGCACGTTGCCTGTTTGAACAATATGGCATTGAAGAAATCAGAATGCCGATTGTCGAGCAGACGGATCTGTTCAAGCGCTCAATTGGCGAAGTGACGGATATCGTCGAAAAGGAAATGTACACCTTTGAAGATCGCAACGGCGACAGCCTGACCTTGCGTCCAGAGGGAACGGCTGGGTGCGTGCGCGCTGGAGAAGAGCATGGGTTGTTGTTTAATCAAACCCGCCGTCTCTGGTATAGCGGTCCCATGTTCCGTCATGAACGGCCTCAAAAAGGCCGCTATCGTCAGTTTCATCAAATTGGCGTGGAGTGTTTCGGCTTTAATGGTCCGGACATCGATGCCGAGCTGATCATCATGACAGCCAGATTGTGGAAGAAGCTTGGACTTTCTGAGCATGTCCAGCTGCACATCAACTCTATTGGTAGTTCGGAAGCGCGAGCGGAATATCGACAGGCTTTGGTTGCATATCTAAGCCAATTTGAGGACCAGCTTGACGAGGATAGTCGGCGCAGGCTGTCCACCAATCCTCTGCGTATATTGGATAGCAAAGACGCCAAGACTCAGGAAATTCTCAAAAATGCGCCTCTGTTCAATGACTTCTTGGATGCAGAGTCCGCCCAGCATTTTGCTGGACTTAGAGCGTTTCTGGACAGGGCTGGTTTGAGCTATACCGTAAACCCGAAACTGGTTCGCGGGCTGGATTATTACGGCAAGACCGTTTTTGAATGGATCACTGATTCGCTTGGAGCGCAAGGCACTGTTTGCGCTGGCGGCCGCTATGATGGTCTGGTTGCGCAATTGGGAGGCAAAGGTACGCCTGGAGTCGGTTTCGCCATGGGCGTTGAGCGCTTGGTATTGATGCTGGAAACCTTAAGTCTGACGCCTGCCAGTCTGCAGGATCGCGCTGATTTCTTTATAGCGGCGCTTGGTGGAGACGCTGAGGCATACGCTTTTGATGTTGCTGAGCAGCTGAGAGACCTGCAGCAGAACGTCCGAGTCGTTATGAATTGCGGAGGCGGCAGCTTTAAAGCCCAGATGAAGAAAGCGGACAAGAGCACGGCGGCTTATGCGCTCTTGTTAGGCGAGAACGAAGTAAATCAGCGTGAGGTAACGATCAAGCCTCTTCGCACTGATCAGACACAAAAAACGCTGTCGCTGGAAGAGTTTATCCAGCGCGCGCCACAAATGATTTAATCACAGTTATTGATGCTTATTGTTGAGGAGAAGACAAGTGGATTCATTGCGCACAGAAGAAGAACAAATCGCCGCCATTAAGAATTGGTGGAAGGAAAACGGCAATGCGCTCTTGATTGGCATCGGGTTGGCTCTGGCTGCGATTTTTGGCTGGAAAGCTTATCAGCAGAACGAAATACAAAAGAAAGAAGAGGCGTCGCAGATGTACCAGGAACTGGTGCAGGCGGCTGGCGCGGCGCAAGTCTCTGACGACGAAAAGTCACAGGCTAACATCTCATTCCTGGCGACTGAGCTTCAGACTAAATTTCCAGGTACAACTTATGCGCTTTATGCAAAGTTGTTTGAAGCGCAGCAAGCGGTAGAGAAAAAGGATTTCGCTGGTGCGGAAACCGCATTAAAAACAGCCGCGTCGGAGACTGAAGACGAGGCGCTCAAGCGCGTAGTGTCTTTGCGGGTGGCGCGCGTATTGGCGGCGCAGCAGAAATTTGATGATGCGCTGGCGGCCCTGAAAGTACAGAAAGGCGATGCGTTTTACTCTCACTTTCAGGAGCTCGCTGGAGATATTCTGAAGATGAAGGGAAGTCGTGCGGAAGCTAAAGCGGCCTATGAGCAGGCGCTGGCTGACGCAAAAGAGCATGAATTGCCGACTGAGCTATTGCAGATTAAGTTGAACGATTTGGCGGACGTATAAATCTATCATGAAGTTCCGAATTCAATGGCGCCCGTTAGGGGCGCTTTTTTTCGTTATGGCAGGGTTACTGAGCGGTTGCGGCAGCGACGATGTGCGTCCCGATCCCGCTGAGCTGAAATCCTTTACTCCCGAGGTAGAGCTGAAGCGTCTATGGTCCCGCTCTATTGGAGACGGGCAGGATGAGCAGTTTTTGAAGTTCGCGCCTTTTGTCGTCGATGACAAAATATACGCAAACGATATTGACGGCGAAGTCTATGCGATTGAACTGGAAAGCGGTAAACGTCTGTGGGATATCGACCTGGATGAGCCGTTGGTTGGCGGCGTAGGGGGCGACTATCGCAGAGTTTTTGTCGCCACTCTTGACGGCGAGCTGCTGGCGTTGAACCGGGAAAATGGAGAGATACTGTGGCGCGCGCCTACTTCCAGTGAAGTGTTGGCTCCGGCTGTATCCGGTTCAGGCAAGGCCATTGTGCAGACACTGGATGGAAAATTGGCCGCCTATGACGTAGAAGACGGCAAGAAGCTGTGGGAATTCGCCAGCAATGAGCCTGCACTGACTCTTCGGGGCACTGCGAAGCCGGTGTTGCTGCAGGACGGCGTCATTTCCGGTATGGCGAATGGTTCCGTCGTCGCCGTCAGCGTTAACGATGGTCAGCTATACTGGGAACAGCGCTTAGCGACGCCGAAGGGGCGTACTGAGCTTGAGCGTCTTGTGGATATTGATGGCGATGTATTGGTTCAGGATGGCGCACTGTTCGCGGTTTCCTATCAGGGCCAGCTGTCACGTCTGAGTCCGATGAATGGCAAGGAAGAGTGGTCCATGCCTATGTCCAGCTATGTGACGCCTGGCATTGGGTTTACCAATATCTATGTTTCCACGACTGAAGGGGATGTGGTCGCCGTAGACAGAAATTCCAAAAAGGAAATTTGGCGGCAGTCTGATTTGTCCTATCGCGAGCTGTCTTCCCCCGTCGTTTGGGGTAACTACCTGGCGGTAGGCGATCTGGAAGGCTATGTGCATATATTGTCGCAGGTGGATGGCCGCATGCTGGCGCGGATTCATCCTGCCGGCGAACCCATAAACGCCGCTCCGCTGATTTATGGTAATCATTTGATTATTCTGGGCAGCGACGGCGATTTGAGCGTTTGGGACATTAAGTAATTTTGATGCGCGGCGGTTTAAGTCGCGTTTCTTGTATAAGTTGTAACCGTATTATTTAGAGATATCCGCGATCATGAAACCGGTAATCGCCCTCGTGGGGCGGCCAAATGTTGGCAAGTCCACGCTGTTTAATCGCATGACCCGCAGCCGCGACGCGATCGTCGCTGACCTGCCGGGCCTGACCCGCGACCGTAAATACGGCGAAGGCGAGTTGGAAGGTAAACACTATATTGTCGTTGATACCGGGGGGATTACCGGGGAAGAGCAGGGCATAGACGCCGCCATGGCGGGGCAGTCATTCACCGCCATGAACGAGGCGGATGTGGTGCTGTTTGTGGTGGACGCGCAAGCAGGCGTTACGCCCGCAGACGAAATGATCGCCAAAGAATTGCGCGTACGTGGCAAGCCCACCATTTTAGTGGTGAACAAAATTGATGGTATGCAGCCGGAAGTGGCGGCGGCGGACTTTTTCGCGATGGGTTTTCAGGAGTACATGTACACGGCTGCCTCACATAACCGCGGCGTGCGTTCATTGCTCGAAAAAGCGTTAGAGCCGTTTCCAGAGCAGGAGTTGCTGGAAGGCGAAGATGACTCCGGTATCCGCATTGGCATTATCGGTCGCCCCAACGTTGGTAAATCAACGCTGGTGAACCGTTTGTTGGGTGAGGATCGCGTTGTGGTATTCGACCAGCCCGGCACCACCCGGGACTCTGTCTATATCCCCTACGAGCGATTGGGCGAGCGTTATACCCTGATTGATACAGCAGGGGTGCGTCGGCGTAAGAACGTCAGCGAGGCGGTGGAAAAATTCTCTATAGTGAAGACCTTGCAGGCGATCAAGGACGCGCATGTGGTTATGCTGGTCTTGGACGCTCGTGAAGGCATTGTTGACCAGGATTTGCATTTGCTTGGTTTCGCCATTGAAGCCGGGCGTGCCTTGGTACTGGCGATCAACAAGTGGGACGGTATGTCTCAGGACGACAAGGATAACGTGCGTCGTGAGATCGATCGACGCATGGGGTTTGTGGAATACGCGCAGATCCACTTTATTTCCGCGTTGCATGGCACCGGCGTTGGGCATTTGTACGAGTCAGTGCATGAGTGCTTTGACAGCGCTATGGCCAAGTGGTCCACCAACCAGTTGACCACACTGTTGGAAGACGCTGTTTCCCAGCATCAGCCGCCAATGGTCAACGGACGTCGCATCAAGTTGCGTTATGCGCACCAAGGCGGCTCGAATCCCCCGCTTATCATTGTGCATGGCAACCAGACTGACGCTCTGCCAAACAGCTACAAGCGTTATCTGGAGAACACTTTCCGCAAAGTGCTAAAAGTGGTCGGTACGCCGATTCGCTTTGAGTTCCGTAGCGGCGAGAACCCCTTTGCAGGCAGAAAGAACAAGCTTTCGCCACGTCAGCAGAAGAAAAAAGAGCGCTTGATGAAGCACGTTAAGAAGCTCAAACATAAGCAGAAACGCAAGAAATCCCGCTAACATCGTTTCTTGCGTTAAGCGTCGCCGGAGTCCCGGCGACGTCTCTTAATTTTCCATTACTTCTGTGTTTTGCGTCGCCTGAACTGCTGTCAGCGCGATGGTGTAGACGATATCCTCCACCAGCGCCCCACGAGACAGATCATTAACCGGCTTCTTTAAACCCTGTAGCATCGGGCCCATGCTGATGACATTGGCGCTGCGCTGCACTGCCTTGTAAGTGGTGTTGCCGGTATTCAAATCAGGAAATACGAATACGGTCGCCTTGCCCGCTACTTTGCTGTCCGGGGCTTTGGTCTTGGCTACGTCCTCAATGGCGGCGGCGTCATATTGTAAAGGGCCGTCCAAAGGTAGATCCGGACGTTTCTCATGGGCAAGTTTTGCGGCGGCTCTTACTTTATCGACGTCGCTGCCGGTGCCTGAATCGCCAGTGCTGTAGCTGAGCATCGCCACACAGGGTTCTATGCCGAATAGGACGGCGGAATCAGCGCATTGGAGGGCGATGTCGGCGAGTTCCTCGGCATCTGGGTCTGGGTTTATGGCGCAATCGCCATACACAAGAACTTGTTCTGGCAGACACATAAAGAAGACCGAAGACACAATACGGCATCCCTTACGGGCTTTGATAAGCTGTAGAGCCGGGCGCACTGTATTGGCGGTGGTATGCACGGCGCCGGACACTAATCCGTCCACTTCGCCAAGCGCCAGCATCATGGTGGCCAGCACGACATTATCTTCCAGTTGCGCCTCCGCCATTTGCGGCGTCAATCCTTTGTGCTTACGCAGCTCCACCATGGGTGAAATGTATTTCTCTCTGACTTGATCCGGCTCGATGATCTGAATAGCGTCTGGCAATTGCACGCCCTGAGCTTCGGCGACGGAAATAATTTCCTGGCGCTTGCCTATCAAGATGCATTTCGCAATGCCGCGCTCATGACAAATGGTGGCGGCTTGTATGGTTCGTGGCTCGTTGCCTTCGGGAAGAATAATCGTCTTGTTGGCTTCCTTCGCCCGTTTCGATAGCTGGTAGCGGAATGCCGCTGGCGACATGCGAGGCTTGCGCGGCAGGCTGACGGATTGTTTGAGCCATTCAGGGTCAATATGGCCGGACACGCTGGCGATAACGGACTCGATACGCTCCAGGTCGTCCAGGGGCACTTCGGTGTCCATGCGTGACACCATGCTGGCAGTAACGTAGGTGTCCTTACGGGTGCTCAGCACGGGAAGACCGGTATCCAGTGCGGACTGGCATAATTTCAGCGTGCGAGGGTCCGGTTTCAAGCCGCCGGTCAGCAATAGGCCCGCCAGGGGGATGCCGGTCAGGGCGGCGGCGCAACTGGTGACGAAAATATCTTCACGATCACCGGGCGTGATGATCAATGCGCCTGGCTTCAGGCGGCTGACCATATTGGGAATGGTGCGGGCGCACACGGTCGTGTGGAGTACTCTGCGTTGCCTGGATTTGCCTTCGTTCAAATACTCCGCTTCCAGTTCTTCAACAATGTCTGAGGTCCTGGGCGCAACCAGATCGGCGCGCCAGGGAATGCTGGCGATGAGGCGGAAATGAGATTGCCGGAATACGTTGCACTCTTTTCCATAATCATGTCTTTCGGCGGGAATCTCGTCCTCATCTCCGTCGTCGCTAAAGGGCGGCTCGTCGCCGTGAGGGGCATGAACCTTGTTGAGCACACAACCGACTACATCAGGGTCCGACGGGTCCGCAAATAATCGGGCGGCAAGAGACAGGTGATCGTCCAGGTCTTGCGGAGGCATGCCATCAGGCGCGGCGACCAGGATGACTTCAGCGTCGAGGTTGCGCGCCACCTCTACATTCAGGCGGGCTGAGTAATCGTCGCCGGGTGGAGGCGCGACGCCTTCCACGATGACGACGTCGGCCTCTGTATCCACTTTGTGAAATAGCGCGATGGTTTGCTCCATCAGCAGAGGCGTTTGCTGCTGGCTCATCAGACTGTGGGCGTAGCGTAATGGCATGGGCTCAGGGACTGTTAAGCCCATTTTTTCCCGGGTGAATACAATTGAACGATCCGTTTCATGATGATTATCGCGGGGTTGTGCGAATGGTTTGAAAAACGCGACGCGCAGCCCCACGCTATCGTAGGCCCTGAGTAAGCCAAGGCAGACGGAGGTCAAACCTACCGCGACGGAGGCGGGGGCGATAAAGAGAACTTTGGCCACGATGATTCCTCTTGGTTAGGGCGGTGAAAACATGGCGACGTTCGATGACGTCTACAGCGATTATTTGTTGCGCCTAATCAACGCCAGGGTGTCTCTGGCGATAAGAAGTTCCTCGTTGGTGGGAACGACCATGATGTTTAGCGTGTCGTCCTTGGATATGCGTCCCTGGCTTTCTTCTCCGTGGCGGTGGTTCGCCTCGTCATCCATGTCGACGCCCAGGGGCTTGAGCCATGCGCATACCTTGGCGCGTACGGGCGCTGCATTTTCGCCGATGCCCCCGGTGAAAATAATGGCGTCCAGCGGTGCCGTCGCCAGATAGTAGCCGGCGATCGTTTTCGCCAGCCGATAGCAAAAAATATCGATCGCCAGGGTTGCCTGCTGATGGCCTTCATCACTGAGACGCAGCAGCTCGCGCATATCATTGCTGACTTCCGAGACGCCAAGCAGTCCACTCTCCTTGTTGAGCAGGTGCGATAGCTGATCGGGTGTGTAATTCAGCGTCTGCGTCAAATGCAGGACCAGACCGGGGTCGAGATCGCCGCAGCGGGAACCCATTACGAGGCCTTCCAGGGGCGTCAATCCCATACTGGTGTCGACTGAGACGCCGCCTTTAATAGCGGCGGCGCTGCATCCGTTACCGAGATGAGCGCTGATGAAATTGCAGTCGTTCAGCGATTTGCCAAGCAGGTCTGCGGCGCGTCCAGCGACAAAGCGATGGCTGGAGCCGTGAAATCCGTAGCGCCTGAGTCCATGCTCTCGATACAGCTCGTAGGGAAGGGCGTAAGTGTACGCGTACTCCGGCAGGGTCTGATGAAAAGACGTGTCGAATACCGCGACTTGATTTAGGTTCGGATACTTCTGCGCAATCGCCTTGATGCCCAGCAAGTTTACCGGGTTGTGCAAGGGCGCCAGCTTGGCGCACTGTTCAATCTTGGCGATGACCTGCTCGTCAATAATGGCTGAGTCGCGAAAAGTCTCGCCGCCATGCACGACTCGGTGTCCGACGCCTGTCAGGTCCTTAGCGTCGATATCATGCTCATGCATATGTTGGAACAGTTGGTCGATGACGCGGCTATGGTCTGCGTTGGGGCAAGGTTGGCGCTTGTCTTCTTCGTGACGCCAGCGCATGCGAAAATTGGCTTCGGCGGAGCCCAGACGTTCGGCGATGCCGGTGAGTAGGGGAGCGTCTTGCTCGGGGTCGATAATGGCGAACTTGAGTGAAGAACTTCCACTGTTCAACACCAGAATAAGTTTTCCTGTCATGCCTGCCTTGGATGCTTGTTTTCCGGTGACTTAAAAGCCGGGGCGATGATTCGCCCCTCAAGTATGGCTCATGATGACGACTGGCGCCTGTGAGCGCAAGGGGCGTTTAGGTGGCGTAGGCGCGCCGGTTTTCCGATATCCAGTTGCAGAAATCGCTTTCCGCCACTGGTCGGTTGTAATAGTAACCCTGTGCGTAATCGCAGCCTTTGGAGCGCAGGAACTGCATCTGCGCTGCATCTTCCACGCCTTCGCCGATGACTTTGAGGCCCAGACTGTGAGCCATGGTGATGATCGCTGTCACCAGGGCCGCGTCTTCCGCCTCGGTGTTGACATCCTTGACGAAGGAGCGGTCAATTTTCAGGGAGTCAAATGGGTAGCTCTTCAGGTAGCTGAGTGCGGAATAACCGGTGCCGAAGTCGTCCACGGACAGTTTTACGCCCATTGCGTCCAGCTTGTGCAAGATCTCAAAGGTCTCTATTGAGTCATCCAGCAACAGTCTTTCCGTGATTTCCAGCTCCAGGTATTCGCCCGCCAGGTCGTTGACCTCAAGCGCTTTTTGCACGGTATCGATGAATTTGAGGTCGCGGAATTGACGTGGCGAGACGTTGACGGCGATCGTCAGTTTCAGTCCGGTATCCTCATGCCACTTTTTCACGTCTCGACAAGCGGTATGCAGCACCCATTCGCCGATGGAAGTGATTAGCCCGGTTTCTTCCGCCAGTGGGATGAATTTGTCCGGGGCCACCAGTCCCAGCAAAGGGTTATCCCAGCGAATCAAGGCTTCAGCGCCGACCAACTGCCCGCTGGCGGTCTCTACAATCGGCTGGTAATACAGCAGCAATTCGTCTTGTTCAAGGGCCTTACGTAATTGCGTCTCCAGCTTGAGGCGTTCTCTGGATTGCTGGTTAAGGTCTGGGGTGAAGCGGTGGTAGGCGCTCTTGCCTTTGTGCTTGGCCTGATACATGGCCGCGTCAGCCTGCTGCAGCAACGTGCTTGAGTTTTCACTATCCGTTGGATAAATGGCGATGCCGATACTGGTGCTGACGAATATTTCCTGATTGTTGAGCAGGAAGGGGGAAGAAAACGCCTGGAGGATGCGAGCGGCGACCAGCTCGGAATCTTCGGGCGACTCCAGCGACGGCAGAATGATCAGGAACTCATCTCCGCCCAAACGGGCTACCGTGCTGTTGCCGCGCAGAGATGAAGCGATGCGGCGTGAGGCCTCAATCAGCAGTGTGTCGCCATTGTCGTGGCCGAGGGTGTCGTTGATGTGCTTGAAGTTATCCAAGTCCAGGAACATCAGGCCCACCTGCGATTTGTCGCGGCGGGATTGCGCCAGCGCCAATTTGAGACGATCCAGCGCCAACATGCGGTTTGGCAGGCCGGTCAGCAGGTCATAATTGGCTTGCCGCAGTAATTGTTGCTCGTAACGCTTACGTACGCTGATGTCCTCGCCCAGAATCAGATACTGAGACGACTCGCCATCGGTGTCACGGATGGGAGTGATCACCACTTGTTCCCAGAACTTCTCGCCACCATGACGGGTGCTGTGCATTTCCCCCTGCCACATGCCCGCGCGCTCAACCTGAATCTCAATGTTGTGCCAGAGCTGTTCATTCTGAGACTCATCCGGGCTGATATGCGTCAGAGTTTTGGGGTGCTTGCCGATAATCGAGTTCAAATTATGACCGGTTAACTGGCTGAACTTCTGGTTTGCGTAGGTAATTTTCCAGCGCTTATCGCAGATCAATACAGAGGAGGGGCTTTGCTCAATGGCCAAGGACAACTTACGGATTTCCGCCGCGTCCAGCTTCTGCTTCTCAATATCGTTCAGCAAGGTGAGGCGCATTTCGTTGATAGCGTCCGTCACACGCTGCAGCTCATCCGGCGGTTGGCCACTCTTTTGTGAACGGTCCAAGGCCAAAGGCGTATCCAGCTGGTGAATATTAAGGCCGCGGGCGTAATTCGCCATTTTGGATAGATGACGTGTCACCAGATACTGAAATATCCATAGGATCAGTACGGAAATGAAAAAGGTTTTAAACGCCTGGGTTGTCATGATGACGAAGATGCGCTGCCGCAACTGGCGATAGATATCGTCAAGGCTGGCGGTGATTGTCAGTTCACCCAGCTCATACAAATCGTCGGATGAGTGCTGCAGCTTGATTTTATGCTTGATCGTCGGAATCCGCGGAGGGATCTCGCCCATCTCGATTTCCGAGTCCGGATAAATCTGCAGATGCAGGTGCACGATGTCGGGCAGGTTCAATATGCCCTGCATTTGCACGCGCAGTAATTTCTGGTCGAGAGACCATAGGCTGCGCGCCAGCGAGGACTGGTAACTGGTTTCGATCAGATTCATGCGCTGATCGACCAACGAAACGTCTTTCCGATAGTCCGCATAAACCTGGATGCCTGTGGCGAACAGCGTAAACAGGGAGCTACATACAAGGATGTAGCCCAACATGCGAAAAGAAAGCGGAGAGGTCTCGCGAAAATTCCAGACTTTGCGAAACAGGTTACTCATTATTCGCGGGTGCTCTTTTTTCTTTCATGTAGGTAAAAAAGCAGCTCAAAGTCTTTTCATGGCGCAACAGACCGGCAGCATTGGAATATATTAAACATTATAAACTTAGCCCAGCTTTCCACCTCGCGCAAAGCGTCAAACAAGGCAAAATTGGATTATTGACTCAGGTTGCAATTGTTCTGTTCAAAATTTAACCGCTTTGTGCAATACTTAGGAATGGAGGTGCGTTCTATGGCTGATAATACTGTAAACAGTTTGGCGACCAGTTCTTTGCAGCAACTTGATGCAGGTCGGTCGCGAGAACGTGAGCAAACCCGTCAGAATGTCGACAATGCGCAAACCCAGGCCCGGGAGACGACGCCCGCCGTTGAGGTGGAGCTTTCTCAGGAAGGCCGGGAATTGAGTCTGGCGAACAGTCAACAGGTTAACGCCTCGACTGAGACGGAACGGACTCAAGGCGCTGCTGAAAACGCCGCATCAACGGCGAATTTGGCTGAAACGGAAGAGGATCAATCACCGCCTCCCCGTGAAAGCGCTTCGCAGACGACTCGACAGTTTGACCGGACCGCTAACGAGGCATTGGGCACCGTTATCGATATCCGATCCTGACGAGTTCCCGCTGACGCGGAACCGCATTGCGGACAATTCGCCGCCGCTTAACCCGTTTGGAACAGGCGGCGGGCGTTTTCCGCAGTGTAGCTGCGCACGTCTTCTTCTGTCTCACCACGATACTGCGCCACTATACGAATCACTTCCTGCACAAACCATGGGAAATTGGTGTTATTGCGCGGACGCGGTTTAATACTTCTCGGCATAAGAAACGGACTGTCCGTTTCGACGAGAAGTCTGTCGCGAGGAACCTCTTTTACTAAATTCACCAGATCGCCCGCTCTACGCTCGTCGCATATCCAGCCTGTGACGCCAATGTGCAAACCCAGATCGAGATAGCCAAAGAGCGCCTCCCGGGTTCCGGTGAAACAATGCGTCACGCCGTGCTCGAAGCAATTCCGGTGCGCTTTGAGTATCTCCATTTGACGCGTGTAGGCGTCTCTTTCATGGAGATAAAGCGGTTTCTGGAATTCGCGATTCAATTCAAGTTGAGCCGTGAACGCCCATTCCTGATCTTCGGGAGTGGAAAAGTTGCGATTGAAATCCAGCCCCATTTCACCCACGGCGACGACATGAGGTTGTTGGAGCAGCGACTTCAAGGTTTTCAGGCCTTCCTGATCTAGCGTTTTGGCGTCGTGAGGATGCACGCCTGCAGTGGCGAAGACATAACCAGGATATTCTTCGGCAATTTTTGCAGAGGCGACGCTTTCTTTAACGCTGGTTCCAATGGCGATCATACCCTCGACCCCATGGTCGCGGCTGTCGTCCAGCAATTGCTGTAACTTTCCTTTATAGCGGCCGTTGGTCAAGTTGACGCCGATATCAAACATGCTTAATGAAATCCTTCAAATCAAAGCGCCCATATTAAGCGTCGAAGCAGGATTTTTCCATGTGAGATGAGGATGGGGGCTGGGTCAGGCTCTAAAAGCGGATTGCTCGTTAGCCCACAGAATCGCCTGGCGATAGGTGGCGCTGATTTCTCCGCTATTAATATTCATTTTTTCCAGCAGGTTCCAATGGATGGTGTCCAGTTTGCAGCGCTCGTATTGCAAGGTGGTGTGTAACGCCAGCCCGGGTTTTCCTTTCATTTTTACCAGTGCATCACTGACTCTCTCAGAAAGAGGGAGCTTGTTTAGAATTTCTTCTATGGGCATGTCAAAAAAAGCTTCCAGGCAGGAAAACAGGCCGACGGTGAAATAAAGGTCTGCGGCCTGAGGCTCAATGGACTGGGCAATAAGCTCGCACATGCGGGCGCGAATCAAGGCGATGGTGATCAGCGCTTTAGGTTTGTCCTCAATGTTGGACAGCGCCAATAAGGTCGCCCAAGACTTGATGCGGCTGATCCCCAGCAGCATGACCGCCATATGAATGGATTCGATGGTGCGCGGGCGCCGGTAGGCGGCTGAGTTCACCAGTTGCAGTAGCTTGACGCTTAGAGAGGGATCGCTGGTGATGGTTTTGATGATCTGGTCAATCGACAGCGCCGGGTTTTGCACTTTGGCGATTAATTCCATCACCGCCATTCGGTTATGCGCCAGTTTGCGTCCGGTGACAATTTCCGGCTTGCTGAAAAAATACCCTTGAAACAGGTCGCATCCTAGGTCACGACAGTATTCAAACTCCTCATGGGTCTCTACTTTTTCCGCCAGAAGGGTGATGTTCAGGCCCTTTAGATGTGTGACTGTCTGTTCCAACCTGTCCTTGGAAATGGCGGGAATTTCAAGCTTAACGATAGAGACGTACGGCAGGAGTTCGTCGTACTTGGTGCCTGGGACATAGTCGTCGAGAGCAAGGGTAAAGCCGTTCTTGCCGAGGCGGATGATCGCCGTCACGATCTCATCGGTTAGCTCAATGGTCTCCAGTATTTCAATGACCAGAAGTTCTTTGGAGAAGGGGGGCGGCTGCATTAAAAGCGTTGCGGTGAAGTTTACAAACGCTTTTGCTCCGCCGGTTACTTCTCCGATAGGTATTTCTGTAAAGGCGTTGAGCAAAACCTGAGAGGTGGCCGCATTGCCGTCGAACTGGGCAGGCTGTTCGTTTGAGCGAAACAGCAGCTCGTAACCTACTATCTCTTTTGTTGCGTTAACAATTGGCTGGCGGGCCAGAAGAATCTGCTCAACGGTCATTCATCGCTCCCAAAGCGGGTACGTCACAAAACAGGGAAACCTATTTGAAGTGTAGACTAAATGCCGCTGCGGCTGCGTAAATTTACCCGCCACTGTCGCTGCAATGGGAGGCTGTTCGCACAGAAGAGCAGGGGGGATGGCCGAAAATTGAAATAAAATCGCCCCCTCATGAAAAAATTAGAAATTAGTGTTTGACAGGTATGG
>NZ_JAPELK010000020.1:0-78138 GCF_029813005.1 Hahella sp. CR1 | reverse complement strand
CTTCCGCATTGAGCTTGGGGAAATCGAAGCGGTTTTACTGCAGCATGAGGCGGTCCAGGAGTCCGTTGTGGTTGCTCGCGAGGACCGGGGAGATAAACGTCTGGTGGCGTATGTAATCACCGAGACTGGCAGTAGCTTGGCTGAAGAGCAATTATCCCGTGAATTAAGACGCACCATTACGCAACAATTGCCTGACTACATGACGCCCTCGGCGTTTGTAATCCTGGACTCAATGCCGCTAACGCCCAACGGCAAAGTCGATCGCAACGCCCTGCCAGCCCCGGACTACGCCGCTTCGACGGATGAGTTTGTGGCGCCGGTTACCACCACGGAATGCAAACTAGCTGACATCTGGCGATCACTGCTGCAGATCGACCGCCCCATCAGCGCCAGCGCTAACTTCTTTGCATCAGGAGGACATTCTTTACTAGTGATAAGGTTAGTTTCAGCAATTAGTGATCAGTTGGGCGTCCAAATAGCCGTAAGAGATATTTTTGGGCATTCACAGTTAAAAGACTTAGCCACATACATTGACGCCTATCGTGTCGGAGATAAGCACAAAGAGTGGAAGCCGCTGGTAAGATTATCGGACGAAACATTATCGAATAAAGCATTCCCTAAATTATTCTGCGTACCTGGAGCGGGGGGATTTAGTATTGCTTATCAGGCGTTGTCTGACGCGCTAAGTCAGTTTGCGCAAGTATTAGTATTTGAAGCTAAAGGACTTGATGGAACTCAAGAGCCTCATAGAGATTGGAATTCATTGATTAGCTGTTACTTGGACGCAATTACTATCGAGCAGCCGATAGGGCCCTACTACTTATTAGGTCACTCTTTTGGCGGACGGGTAGTATTTGAGCTGGCGAAGAAACTGGAAGCACGCAGCCAGGAGGTGCATGTCATTATTTTAGATACAGTGCTATCTAACACTGTCTTTTCCGGTGAAGTTACCGCCGTGCCGGACATGAGTGTCGCAGAAAAAGTGTTGCATGTTGTCGATGAGTTTCTTGGGGAAACGTCTAGAGATCCAAACCACCATTTTCCATCAGCGGAGGAGGAGCTGAAGCAGTTAATGGTAATAGGAGGCCTACTCCCCACCAATAGCAATACCCAACTACTGGATGGGTTCTTAGCCGTTTATGCTGCCCAAGACTCACTATTCAATCAATATGAGCCAAGCGGCAGGTTACATGGAAAGCTTCTTTTCTTATACAGCGAAGATTCTTTCTCAACGAAGTTACTTCGTTTGGCCGTTGAAAACTACAACCAGCTATGCGCCCAACCCATTAATGCGCACAAAGTGGATGGCGGACATGTATCAATGTTGAGAGCTAACAACGTTCATTCTATTGCCTCAGCTATTGCACCTATTCTGAATACAGAGAGGAATATTCGCATGAATAGCGAAAGCAATGAGGAGGAAATGCTTTTGTAGAAATGGGGATATGGCTTCTTCCTGCCCTCCGGCGCTCTACCAAGCCTGCAAGAAGGAGCCCCTCCCCTAACAAGCATCAACAGGCGTATCTGCTTTACATTGAGGAGTACGCATAACGAAAAACGCCTCCATATAGGAGGCGTTTCCGTAAAGGCTTGGTATGACGCTTTACTGATATCCCCTTCGTATGGAGGATGTATAAGCGCTAACCGATTACAGCCTTATTAAACCATTAAGCAGCCAACCAGCTCTCAACAGTTTCTTTGCCGTATTGTTCTTTCCACGCGTTCAGAACTTTGTGGTTACCGCCGCGGGTTTCAACTACTTCGCCAGTCTGTGGGTTTTTGTAGACTTTCAAAGGACGTGCGCCACGACGCTTGTCAGAAGCGGAAGCTTTGGAAGGCGCTTTATCGGGGCCCAGCAGGTTCAGCAGTTCGTCGGAAGAAACGTTGTAGGTCTTCATCAGTTCTTCTAACTGCTTTTTGAATTCCAGACTCTTTTTCAGCTCATCGTCATTTTCCAGCGCTTCCAGTTTCTTTTTCAGCGCTTCGATTTCAGCAAGAGTATTTTCGTAGGCGTTAATCTTTTTCATTTCTTATCCCCAAGTAATTATGAAAATTATTGATTCCGGGCCATTTACAGCCTGACCAATACAATACGAGTTGGAAGCGGAGTATAACGCAAAGTTATTAAGCATCAAGCATTTTCACTTATAAAGCACAATTATTTACTAATAAATAACATTACCGTCATATTAATTTTTGTTGTATCGACTCTACCCTTACGCAAATTCGATCACTTTATAATCAAAGCCATTGTGATGCGAACTATACAGCCAGATAAAACCACTTATACATAGACGGTCTGGCGCCACGTTAATAATTGATAACTATGATGGCGTGAGTGATTCGAGTGGATACGGGATCTTTACGAGGTATGAGAATTACGATTACTTCAAACTCCACCAAAACCAAAGCCGATGTTCCTTGTCGCCTGAAGCGTAGTCTCCGCGTCCGGCCATAATATCCTGCAATCCCTGCATTAGTATCTGAGCGTCCTGTTTCGATATATCCAGACAAGGTTTGTCTTCAGTTTCACTAATGATCCATTGTTCCGCCCTATCCGGCGTATAGATCAGTTTGAGTTAGGGGAAGGTAATAACCTGATCGCTGCAGTTCGCCACTGCCGCCGCGGCGTCAGGCTTGCTTAAGGTTAAGGTGCGGAATAGAGCGTCATTAGCCTGAGTACATTGCCCCAATAACTGCAAAAGTGAATCGGCGCCGGTTGCATCCGCGCTCAAATGCCAGCCAGCGTAATCGCTGAGGTTGGTTTTATAGCGCCAGAAATATATTTCTCCCTGCTGGCGCCATGAATAAAGATCTGTCGTTGTCGATTTATTCTGCCTCATCTTCTCTATGGGCGATAATCAAGTCGTTCACATCGTCACATAGCTTCTTAAAGCTTTCCACTATCGCCGTGCCGCCGACTTCAATGTAGTAAACCGGGCATTTTCCATCTTCCGCATTTTCAATATCGAGAAACAACAGGCTTTCCGGTTGCGCGATGACATCCAGATCCCCCACTTCAAAGTCGCCGTCAATAAAGCCGGTGACTAAAAACGGTATTTTGGTGTCCAGGTCCAAATTTTCAGGCATGCCGTCGCAAAAGAGATCGTCGAAAAAGCACTCCGCGTCGCTTTCGTCCACCTGCGATAGATCAAAGATCATCGCATCACGCGTCTCACCCTCAATCTCCACAGACACAGGACGCCACATTAAATCCGAGTATCTTTCATAGATGCTTCTTAACATGTCTTCACCTCTAACCTTGGAAATGAGAAATAACACCGTTCTAACGCGTTACCATTTCCCTATGGGTCAAAGCGAAACGAATCTATATAAGAGTAGAGTATGTCAGGGATTTCTTTATATGAAACTTTAATGGCTAAGCGCAGGGGCGCCACCTGAGCAGGATATGACGCGCAGGCAGTAGATAGATAGTAGTCGTCAAACTCATCCCTGAGTCAGTTCTTCACACCGTCATGTACCCTCTGACCTGCTCTTTATCCATGTCCGCTTTCTGCCCGGACAGGACGACGGAGCCGCGATCCAGCACGGCATAGTTATCGGCGAGTTCGTAGGCGAAGTCGAGGTACTGTTCGATCAGCACAATGGCCATGTCACCCCTGTCGCGCAGTCTGCCGATGACGCTCTGGATATCCTTGATGATGGATGGCTGGATGCCTTCCGTCGGCTCGTCCAACATCAGGAGTTTGGGACGGGTGACCAGAGCGCGGGCGATGGCGAGCTGCTGTTGCTGTCCGCCAGAAAGATCGCCGCCACGGCGTTTCAGCATACTTTTCAGCACGGGAAACAGCGTGAAGATTTCCTCTGGTATGCTGCGCTGACTGCGAGGAATAGCGGCGAAGCCGGTTTTCAGATTCTCCAGCACCGTGAGCTGGGAGAATATCTCGCGCCCCTGGGGCACATAGGCGATGCCCAGTTTGGCGCGATCATGGGGAGAGAGTCGCGCAATATCGCGCCCCTGCCAGAGCACCGCGCCTTTTTTGACGGGATGGCGACCGGACAATGCCCGCAGCAGCGATGTCTTACCGACTCCGTTGCGACCCAGAATGCAGGACACCTTGCCCGCCTCCGCTTCCATACTGACGCCATATAAGGCCTGACTGGCGCCGTAAAACAAGTCTACGTTCTGTACGTTCAACATATGACATTACTCGATTATTCTGTCGCTGTTTGATCCAGGGGCGTCGATTTATCGTTACCGCCCCAGATAAACCTCAATCACCTGCTGATTCTTCTGCACCTGATCCAGCGAACCCTCGGCCAGAACGCGCCCTTCGTGCAGCACCGTGACTTTGCATTGCAGCGCGCGCACGAAATCCATGTCGTGCTCCACGACCACCAGGGAATGCTGCTTGGATACGGCTTTGAACAACTCGGCGGTTTTCTCGGTTTCCACGTCAGTCATTCCCGCCGCCGGCTCATCGATCAGCAGCAATTCCGGCCCTTGTATCAGCAACATGCCAATCTCCAGCCATTGCTTCTGCCCATGCGAGAGAGCGCCAGCGAGTTCGTCCGCCCTGGCGCTGAGATCCACCAGCGTCAGGATTTCATCAATGCGGGTTTTCTGGGCCTTGCTCAGTCGATGGAAGAAGGCCTCATACACCTTGCGACCGCCTTGCAGCGCCAGCTCCAGATTTTCAAACACTGTCAGCGACTCAATCACCGTCGGCTTCTGGAATTTGCGGCCGACGCCCATATTGGCGATTTCAGCCTCGTCGTGCTGAGTCAGATCAACGTTATTGTTGAACAGCACCTGCCCGGTGTCTGGCCGCGTCTTGCCGGTAATGACATCCATCATGGTGGTCTTACCTGCGCCGTTTGGGCCGATGATCGCGCGCAATTCCCCCGGGGCCAGAATCAATGACAGACTGTTCAGCGCCTTGAAGCCATCGAAGCTGACGGAAACGCCGTTTAAATAAAGAATGCTGGGTTGTTGCAGATGTTTCGCTTGCATGATCTTTCCTTATGAGCTGGGACTGACTTCCACCGCTTTCCCGGCGCGCAGGTCAGCGGCGGCGGGAGGCGAAGGCTCACTTGGCGTCGGCGCGGCGGAACCGGTAGTCGTGACGGCGTCCCCAGACACTTCAGACTGCGTTGGTGACGCCGACTTTTCCCTGGGACGGATGCGCTCAAGCAACCCGACCAGACCTTTAGGCAGAAACAACGTCGTGACCACGAATAAGGCGCCCAGGCAATACAGCCAAAGCTCAGGAAACGCCCCCGTGAAATAACTTTTCGCGTAGTTCACCGCGATCGCTCCAATGACTGCGCCATACAGCGTGCCGCGCCCGCCTACGGCCACCCAGATAATGATCTCGATGGAGTTGATGGGGGAAAACTCACCGGGGTTAATAATGCCCACCTGAGGGACATAGAGAGCGCCGGCTATTCCAGCAAGCACCGAGGAGACGACGAATACAAAGAGTTTGTATTTATCCACCCGATACCCCAAGAACCGCGTGCGCGCTTCCGCGTCGCGCACCGCCACCAACACGCGTCCGAGTTTGGAGTTAACGATGCAGCGGCAGAGAACATAGCCCACCATAAGCGACACGGCGGAGGCGATGAACAGGCCGCAGCGAGTGGCGTCTGATTGCAGGTTGAAGCCCAGCAAATCCTTGAAGTCGGTCAGACCGTTATTGCCGCCGAATCCCATATCGTTACGGAAAAACGCCAGCATCAGGGCGTAAGTCAGCGCCTGGGTAATAATGGAGAGATAAACGCCGGTGACCCGCGAGCGAAAAGCCAGCCAGCCGAACACGAACGCCAACAGCCCCGGCGCCAACGCCACCATCAGCATGGCGAAACCGAAATTATCGAAGCCGTGCCAATACCAGGGCAGCTCTTTCCAGTTCAAAAACACCATGAAGTCTGGCAACAACGGATCGCCGTATACGCCCCGCTCGCCGATCTGGCGCATCAGGTACATTCCCATCGCATAACCACCCAAGGCAAAAAAAGCGCCGTGCCCCAGACTGAGAATCCCGCAGTATCCCCAAATCAGGTCAACCGCCAGCGCCAAGAGGGCATAGCAGAGGTACTTTCCAAGCAATGTCACCGTGTAAGTGGACACGTGTAGCGCCGAACCCGGCGCCATAGTCAGATTCAACAGAGGCACGATCACCGCCAGCGCGGCCAGCGCCAGCAGCAGATAGCGACCGCCTTTATCGTTCATAAGAAGTCGAGTGACAGGTCCCAACTGCATCGTCATCAGCCCTCCACCGCGCGGCCCTTGAGGGCGAACATGCCCCGCGGGTATTTCTGGATAAATAGAATGATGAAAACCAGCACCAGGATTTTCGCCAGCACCGCGCCAGCAAAAGGCTCCATCAGTTTATTAGCGACCCCCAGGGACATGGCTCCTACGAAGGTGCCCATGAGATTGCCCACGCCGCCGAACACCACCACCATGAATGAGTCGATGATGTAGGACTGGCCCAGATTAGGGCCGACATTGGTTAACTGACTCAACGCCACGCCGGCGATACCGGCGATGCCGGAGCCCAGACCAAAGGTCAGCGCATCCAGCCAGCCGGTGCGAATCCCCATGGAGCTGGCCATAGGTCGGTTTTGCGTCACCGCCCGCATTTGCAGTCCGAACTGGGTTTTACGCAGCAACGCCGCCAGCGCCAGCAGCACCAGAATGCTGAAGATAATGATGTATAAACGGTTGTAGGTCAGAGACAGTGCGCCGTTGATCTCAATAGACCCCGACATCCAGGCCGGCGTAATAACGGATTGATTCAAGGAACCAAAAACGGTTCTGACCAGTTGCTGCAGACACAGGCTAATGCCAAAAGTGGCCAATAGGGTTTCCAGTGGGCGACCGTAAAGAAAACGGATCACGCCACGCTCGATCACGACGCCCGCCAGCCCCGACACCAGAAACGCGGCAGGAATGGCGACAAATAAAGAGTACTCAATATGGTTCGGCATCCATTGCTGAATCACATAAGTGGTGTAGGCGCCCAACATAATCATCTCGCCGTGGGCCATATTGATGACTCCCATCACACCAAATGTGATGGCCAGCCCTACCGCCGCCAGCAACAGCACCGCGCCCAGACTGACGCCGAAGTACACGTTCTCCACGCCTTTATTGAAGGCGACCAGGCTTTCGATCGCATCCAACGCCTCCTGCGCCGCCTGCCTTACGGCTGGGTCCGGTTCCAGGAACTCGCCCTGGCCGTTGGTGTTCAGAAAGCTGCGCAGCAGCGAACGCACTTCCACATAGAGCTCGCCCTGCAGTTGCTCTATCGCCGCCACCCGACTCTGCGTTGTTTCGCCATAGCGCGCCTGCAACATGGCCAGATCGACAGATAACAGCTCTTGAACGGACGCATCCTGCTCTTTCTCCAGCGCGCGCTGCAGTAGAGGAATATTGCTCGCGTCATCGGATTTCATCATATTGCGCGCCGCTTCCAGACGCACATTCACATCCGGCGCACGCAATTGCAGCGCCGCCAGACTTTCCCGCAGCAATTGCCGCAGGGAATTATTCACACTGATCTTCTTGAACGCGCGCTTCTCGACATCCTCCGTCACCTCGCCGGTCAGCGCGTTTTGCGCAGAGTAAAGATCATTGGCGTAGCGCAAGATAACCACTTCGCCTTCGCCTTTCTTGGCGTATTGCAGATCGCCTTCCAGCAACGCGCTGAGAATGGGAGCGACCTGGGGATCGTCAATCTCGCTTAATTTGCTGACGAGCTGCTCTTTTTCAGTAAAGCCCGCCGTCTTTAATTGGGTAAGAATGGGTTCCAGGCGTGCGTCAGCGGGCTCCGCCTGTGCGCCGGAACCCAGCATCCACATACATATCATTAATAGCGCGCAGCCCAGTCTTACAAAACTCAGCCGCGAGCTTGGGGAAAACAGGAGGGAAAGTCGTCGCATGGGTTACTCTTTCCGTAGCGGTTTACGCCCGGCGGAAGTCTGCGCTGTGACGCCAGCCGAAGCCGGCGTCACAGTAATTTCCGCGATGGGATGGGCGTTATCGATTAATAGTTTTGCCCGGAGCATTTGCCGGTTTTGACGTTGTAGTTGCCGCAACTCAGAGGCAGGGTCCAGTCCGCCGTCAGGTCTTTGCTGCCTGGCAGATAGTCGGACCAGGCGTCGCCCATGACAGCGCCGGAAGTGCGCCACACGGTTTCAAACTGACCGTCTTCCTGAATTTCGCCTATCAGCACCGGTTTGGTGATGTGGTGGTTCGGCATCATGGTGGCGTAGCCGCCGGACAGGTTAGGCACCGTGACGCCGACAATTGCCTGACCGACTACGTCTGGATCGGTAGTCCCGGCTTTCTTGACCGCTTCCGCCCACATGTTGAAGCCGATGAAGTGCGCTTCCATAGGGTCGTTGGTGACGCGTTTTTTATCCTTGATAAAGGTTTTCCAGGAATCGATGAATTCATCGTTCGCTTCCGCGTCCACGCTCATGAAATAGTTCCAGGCCGCCAGGTGGCCGACCAGGGGTTTGGTGTCCAGACCGGACAACTCTTCTTCACCCACGGAGAAGGCCACGACCGGGATGTCTTCCGCGGAAATGCCCTGGTTGCCCAGCTCTTTATAGAAAGGCACGTTGGCGTCGCCGTTGATGGTGGACACCACTGCGGTTTTCTTGCCGGCTGAACCGAACTTTTTGATATCAGAGACAATGCTCTGCCAGTCGGAGTGCCCGAAAGGCGTGTAGTTGATCATGATGTCTTCCTGTTTGACGCCTTTCGATTTCAGATAGGCTTCCAGGATTTTGTTGGTGGTGCGCGGATACACATAGTCGGTGCCCGCCAGCACCCAGCGCTTCACGCCCAGCTCATTCATCAGATAGTCGACCGCAGGCACCGCCTGCTGGTTAGGCGCGGCGCCGGTATAGAAAACGTTCTTGGAGGACTCTTCCCCTTCGTATTGCACCGGATAGAACAACAGGCCGTTCAGCTCTTCAAACACCGGCAGTACGGATTTGCGCGAGACGGAGGTCCAGCAGCCGAACACCACATCCACTTTGTCTTTTTCCAACAGCTCGCGCGCTTTCTCTGCGAACAGCGGCCAGTTGGAAGCGGGATCAACCACGACGGCTTCAAGCTTCTTGCCAAGCAGGCCGCCCTTCTTGTTTTGCTCATCCACGAGCATGAGAACTGTATCCTTCAGAGTTGTCTCGCTGATAGCCATGGTTCCGCTCAGGCTGTGCAGAACGCCCACCTTGATGGTGTCCGCCGCCTGCGCCAGGGAGGCGCTGATCGAAAGGGCCAACGCGCTCAAACCAATCCCAACACGCCTAGACATTTTTTTCATTGTACGAACTCCGATACGGGTTAATGTTGTGAGTTTCTCCCGTCGCAAGCAACGCACGCAGTGTTCCATCACTTTTTTATCTCTTTGTTTTCATAACGTTACATTTGAAAACCCAAAGATACGTAGTTTTACGGAGCCCCCATTCGCACCAGTGTGACCCATGTCTCAAGCATGGGGGCACAATATCGGGGCGCGCTCAAAAAATGCCTGACGCCCCACTTAAGGCGCGCCAACCCCATGAACCAAAGCGGTGCAAAAACAGAGCCCCCGAACGCTTTTAAACCGTCGCCTTCGCCCTGTCAGCGCCAAAATGGCGAGGGGTTGGCACAGCATTCGCTTAATGACTTGCCACAACGAGACAGAAACGAGCGCGTCCACGCATTGTTTCAGGGCGCAGCGGGTAAGAAGAAAGTCGCGGACAGAGATCGCGACCCCAGCGTAAAGGTACGCAGCGTAATGCTTGCAGAGCAATTCACCGATAAAAACAAGCAGGCGGAGCAGGAATTGAATCCTGGCTCTTCCGCCGCCACCGGCGCCAGAAACTGGCGGGCGTCGCTCACATTAAACCTGACCAAAGAGTCAAATCGCACCATATTGAAGCAAGCCGTTCACCAAGGCCCTCTGCGGGTGCAACGACCGTTTTATCCAGAAGGCGCGCAACGCCCCCACATCTATATATTGCATCCTCCCGGCGGTCTGGTTTGCGGAGATGAAATCGAAATTGACGCCCGAGTGGAGCAAGGCGCAGGCGCGCTGTTCACTACCCCTTCCGCCGGCAAAATCTATCGCACTGACGCAGCCGGACACCGGCAATGTCAGACCGTTCGGCTGCACTGCGCCGACGCGGACAGCCTGGAATGGCTGCCCCAGGAAAATATTATTTACGACGGCGCCGAGGGCGCGCAGACATTGCGGTTAGAAACCAGCGCCGCCAGCCGCTTCATCGCCTGGGAAATCACCGCCTTGGGACGCCCGGCGGCGGACGCACCATTCGCCCGTGGCGCCTTCACCCAGACTACCCAGATTCTGCGTGACGGCGCGCCCTGCTTCTTCGAGCGGGTCGCGTTGCGCGGCGAGGGCCCCGGGTTTAAAGAGCCCTGGGGACTGCAGGGGCGCCAGGTTTACGGATCGCTGCTCGCCGGATACGTGCAGGGCTCGCCGCAAAAGCTGCTGCAACAATGCCGCGAGGCGTTGCAGACGAATGCAGCCATCGCCGCCCTTACCGTAGACAAAGACCTGAGCTGGACCCTGACGCGCAAGGACGATCTGATCATCCTGCGCGCGCTGTGTCAGCAGTCGGAGCCCATCAAGCGGTTGTTTATGGCGGCGTGGTCCCTGCTGCGTCCAGCCTTAATCGGCGTGGAAAGTCATCCGCCGCGAATCTGGGCGACCTGACGCAGACCGGTTTTGAGGCGATCGCCGATGACGGCTCAAAACTCAGCAATCGAACAATAAAAGTAACCGCAAGATAAAAGAGGAAGTTCACGATGGAACTCACCCCTAGAGAAAAAGACAAACTGCTGCTGTACACCGCCGCACTGGTGGCGGAGCGTCGTAAAGCGCGGGGATTGAAACTGAATTACCCGGAGGCGATGGCCTACCTGAGCATGGAAATCGTGGAAGGCGCCCGGGATGGCCGCAGCGTAGCGGAGCTGATGGCTTACGGTCGCACGCTGCTGACGCGGGAAGACGTCATGGACGGCATACCGGAAATGATTCCAGAGGTGCAGGTGGAAGCCACTTTCCCGGACGGCACCAAACTGGTCACAGTCCACAACCCTATCCCTTAATCGCTGATGGAGATCCAGTCATGATTCCAGGAGAAATAGACGCCCTCCCCGGCGATATCGAAATCAACGCCGGCCTGCCGACCATTACCGTGGAAGTCACCAATACCGGCGACCGGCCGGTGCAAGTGGGTTCTCATTATCACTTCTTTGAGACCAACCCGGCGCTGTACTTTCCTCGAGAGCAGGCGCGCGGCTTCCGCCTGAATATCGCCGCCGGAACCGCCGTACGCTTTGAGCCCGGACAAACTCGCACGGTGGAGTTGGTCGCCCTGGGTGGCGAGCGCAAGGTTTACGGTTTCCGCGGCGATGTCATGGGCGACTTATGACAACGCCCGGCGCGACAAAAATAAGGCAGCACGCAAACAGGTTACATAGCAGGACTTATCACCATGGCAAAGATTTCTAGAGCCGCCTACGCCGACATGTTCGGGCCAACCGTAGGCGATCGGGTGCGCCTGGGCGACACCGAATTATGGATTGAAGTGGAAAAAGATTACGCCGCCTACGGCCACGAAGTGAAATTCGGCGGCGGCAAGGTTATCCGTGACGGTATGGGACAGTCGCAACGTCCTAATACAGAAGCGGTGGACACCGTTATCACCAATGCGCTGATTCTTGACCACTGGGGCGTCGTCAAGGCGGACATCGGGCTCAAGCAGGGTCGTATCGCCGCCATCGGCAAAGCGGGCAACCCGGATATTCAGGACAACATCGACATTATTATTGGCCCAGGCACCGAAGTCATTGCCGGCGAAGGCATGATCGCCACCGCCGGCGGTATCGACGCCCACATACATTTCATCTGTCCGCAGCAAATCGAAGAAGCGTTGATGTCCGGCGTCACCACCATGCTGGGCGGCGGCACCGGTCCCGCCACCGGCACCAACGCCACCACCTGCACCCCCGGTCCGTGGCATATGGGCAAGATGCTGCAGGCGGCCGACGCCTTTCCCATGAACCTGGGTTTTCTCGGCAAAGGCAACGCCAGCCTGCCGGCGGCGCTGGAAGAGCAGATGCTCGCCGGCGCCATGGGATTAAAGCTGCACGAGGATTGGGGCACCACGCCAGCCTCCATCGACAACTGCCTGAATATCGCCGAAAAGTACGATGTGCAGGTGGCCATTCACACCGACACGCTGAATGAGTCTGGTTTTGTCGAGGATACGCTGGCGGCGTTCAAAGGGCGCACCATCCACACCTATCACACCGAAGGCGCCGGCGGCGGTCACGCACCTGACATTATCAAGGCCTGCGGCGAACTGAACGTGCTGCCCTCCTCCACTAATCCGACCCGGCCTTACACCGTCAACACTGTGGACGAGCATCTGGACATGCTGATGGTGTGCCACCATCTGGACCCGGATATCCCAGAAGACGTCGCCTTCGCCGATTCCCGCATCCGTAAGGAAACCATCGCCGCGGAAGACATCCTGCACGACCTTGGCGCATTCAGCATGATCTCCTCCGACTCTCAAGCCATGGGCCGAGTTGGCGAAGTGGTCTGCCGCACCTGGCAGACCGCGCATAAGATGAAGGTGCAGCGCGGCCCGTTGGCGCAGGACTCGGAGCGCGCCGACAACTTTCGCGCCAAACGCTACATCGCCAAATACACCATCAATCCCGCTATCGCACACGGCATCGCCCACGAAGTGGGATCGCTGGAGCCCGGCAAGCTTGCGGATATTATTTTATGGCGACCAGCTTTCTTCGGGGCCAAACCCTCCCTGATCATCAAAGGCGGTATGATCGCAGCCGCTCCTATGGGCGACGCCAACGCCTCCATCCCGACGCCACAGCCGGTGCACTATCGCCCCATGTTCGGCGCCTTCGGTCAGGCCATGCAGCAGACCCGCCTCACCTTTGTCTGCCAGGCCGCTCTGGATAACGGAGTGAAAGAGCTGTTCGGTTTGCAGTCCCCGCTCAGCGCCTGTCGCAACACCCGCGCCGTCACCAAGAAGAGCATGGTGCTGAACGACCTGACGCCGCAGATGGAAGTGGATTCGCAAACCTATGAAGTGCGCGCCAACGGCGAGCTGCTGGTCTGTGAGCCTGCAAAAGTGCTGCCTCTGGCGCAGCGCTATTTTCTCTTCTAAAAGCGGAGGCACAGCATGATTCGCATCACCGAACGCTATATCGAGACCGGACAGACGCCCGCCGTCGCTGGCGTCATCAGCCTGACTTACGATGAACGCAAACGCGGCCGTTTGCGCGCCCAAACCCAGTCTGGAGAAGATGTCGGGCTGTTTCTGGAACGCGGCAAAACCCTGCTGGACGGCGACCTGCTGCTGGCGGAAAACGGAAACGTCTATGCCATCAGCGCCGCGCCGGAAACCGTCGCCACCGCGCAGGCCAGCGAAGCGCGTCAGTTTGCGCAAATTTGCTATCACCTGGGCAACCGACATACGCCGCTACAGATTGGCGAACTCTGGGTGCGCTTCCAACCGGACCATGTTCTGGAGGATCTGTGCCGCCTGTATGGATTGGAAGTCGTGCGAGAATCTGCGCCGTTCAATCCTGAAAACGGCGCCTATGGTGGACATAGCGGACATGGCGGACATGGCGGACATGGCGGCCACCATCATGGCCACGACCACTCTCACGACCAGAATCGCCACGACGCCAGAGAGCTCAGTGCGCGTTACCATTTTCACGGGCCGGATCATGAACATCCACATGATCATGTTCACCTTCATTCACACCCTCACGAGCATTAAAGGACTTGCCGCCCATGCCGCCTTTAGCGTTGCTGAAACTCATGAACCTGACCAGCCCGGCCTTACCTGTAGGCGCCTTCGCCTATTCGCAGGGCTTGGAGTGGGCCATTGATCACGGCGGCGTCGACACGCCGGAAAAAATCCACGACTGGCTGCAGGGGGTGATCAGCCAGGGACTCGGGAAAACCGATCTGCCGGTGTTGTTCAAGCTGCTGCAGGCCTGGCGCGCCAATGACCACGAACAAATCACCTACTGGAACGCCTGGCTGCTCGCCGCTCGCGAAACCCAGGAGTTGCTGGACGAAGACCGCCATGTGGGCAAAGCCCTGGCCAAGCTTCTGCGGGACCTGGGCGTCCCCGGCGCGGAGCCCTGGCTGGAGCGACCAGCGTCCCTGCTGACGCTGTGGACGCTGGCTTGCACGCACTGGGACATTGATGCGGAGAACGCCGCCGTAGGATTTCTGTGGAGCTGGCTGGAAAACCAGATCGCCGTGGCGGGGAAGACACTGCCGCTGGCGCAGACGGTGGCGCAGCGCATATTGCAGCGACTGATGCCCATTCTGACCGAGACGGTTGCAGCCGCAACGCAGATAAAAGAAGAAAATTTCGGCGCGTCCCTGCCCGGCTGGGCCATGGCCTGCGCCCAACACGAAACGCAATACTCGCGCCTGTTCCGATCCTGAACAGGCGCGCAGGACAATAAACATCATCTGGAGGTAACGCTTTTATGAGCACACAAACTTTGCGCGTCGGCATCGGCGGCCCGGTGGGTTCCGGCAAAACAGCGCTGGTGGCCCGTCTGTGCCAGGAGCTGCGGGAACGCTTTAATATCGCCGTGGTCACCAACGATATCTATACAGAAGAAGACGCCCAGTTTCTGATCCGCAATCAGGCGCTCACCGAAGATCGCATCATCGGTGTGGAAACCGGCGGCTGTCCTCATACCGCCATTCGGGAAGACGCCTCCATGAACCTCGCCGCCATCGACACCCTGACGGCGCGCCATCCCGGACTCGATCTGGTGCTGGTGGAAAGCGGCGGCGATAACCTGAGCGCCACGTTCAGCCCGGAGCTGTCTGACCTGACCCTGTATGTCATCGATGTTTCCGCTGGCGATAAAATTCCCCGCAAAGGCGGTCCAGGCATCACCAAGTCCGACCTTCTGATCATCAACAAGACCGATCTGGCGCCAATCGTAGGCGCTTCATTGGAGGTCATGGATCGCGACGCCAGGAAAATGCGCGGTGACAAACCCTTTATTTTCAGTAATATGAAGACCGGCGAAGGCCTGCAGGACATCATCAGTTTTATTATTGACCAAGGTATGCTGCAAGCGGCTTAGCGTCCCCAGCGGACGACGACACAGCACTCATTTCCAACAAGGGAGCAGATTAATGCGATTCTCCAAAGCTCAATTTCTACTACTTACCACTGGCCTGGGCGCCTCGATGGCCGCAGTCGCCCATCCGGGACACGGCGTCGTCGGCGGATTTTTCTCTGGATTGACTCACCCCATGTTCGGCCTGGATCACCTCGTCGCTATGTTGGGCGTAGGCTTCCTGGCGTGGAAAACCGGCCAGAAAGCGCGTCTGTTGCTGGCGTTTCTCGGCGCCATGCTGACCGGCGGCCTGCTGGCGGCCTCAAGCGTGAGCCTGCCGATTCCTGAAGCCATGATCACCGCTTCTTTGTTCGTCCTTGGCGCTGCACTGCTGGTGGCGGGAAACAGCCGTATGCTGACTCTCGCTGCGGCGCCGCTGGTGGCTTTATTCGCAGTTTTCCATGGCTACGCCCATGTCGCCGAGCAACCCGCCGGCGCAGACTCATTCAGCTACGTCAGTGGATTCATTCTGGCGACGGCGATGATTCAGCTGGTTGGCTGGGGCGTTGCGGCGCTGGCCAAACGTTATGAAAAAACCAACGCCACCCGCAAAACCCTTGGCGCTGGCGCAATCGCCACAGGCGTCGCCGCGGTAGCTTCCGCTTTCTGATAATGAGCGATTCTCTGCGTCCGTGTCGGTAATTACCCACGGACGCACTTTCCCCGATAGCCCTCGTAAGCCAACTTCGCTGACATCTTCCATCCCACTGTAAAATCAGCGTTGGCGTTTCCCTCAATTTTTTCCTATGTTATTACCCTGCAGTAACGGAATAACGAGCAGTATCGGAGCTAGTAGTCCGCAGTTAGCGATTAATAAATGAAGGCTTCCGGCAGGAGTTCATTTAATGATCAGCGTCAAGTCGCCTCATCACGCGCGCAATCAAAATGAAACCTGCTATCTCCACAATAAAACTGCAACCTTAGTGAGGGATTACCACATGCATAATCAACAACAATTGGAGAGTTTTTCTGACATCGAACTCATGCGGCTCGAAGAGCTGATCACGATGAATTTCGATGCCTCCGATGAAGACAGCCTGCGTGATTCGCTTGATTTTCTGCAGTCCATCGAACGGGAACTGGGTTATCGCGGCCTGACTGAAAGTTTCGGCCTGGATCATTCCCAGGCGGCCTGATCCGTCACGGGCGAATTCAGCGGTATCGCCCCAACTTCGATTTTCTCGCTCAGTTTTTTATCCAGACAAGTTTTTATCCAGACAAGTTTTTATCTCTCGCCCATCCCGCTCTTTCATCTCAGACTTATTCGACCTTAGACGATTACGCAGCTTCTGCGGTGAGCGAATCGGCGTGAATTGCCGTACAATACCCGTCAGACCGTCGGCGGAATCATCCGCTAAATCATCAGCTTGTCCGGATTGCAGCACTCATGAAATTAGACGACATCAGACGCGAGTACCTCTACTCCGGCCTGTCCCGCAAAGACCTGGCCGACGACCCCATTGTTCAGTTCAAAAACTGGTTGCAGATGGCGATTGACGCCGACCTGAACGCCGACCCTACCGCCATGTCCCTGGCGACGGTCAATGCGCAGGGCGTTCCCAGCCAACGCATCGTATTGCTGAAAAACCTGGATGCCTCCGGATTCGTGTTTTACACCAATCTGGGTAGCCGTAAGGCGCAGAATATCGCGGAAAACGCCAATGTCAGCCTGCATTTCGCGTGGCTGCCGATGGAGCGTCAGATCTGCGTCACTGGCGTGGCGGAGAAGCTTTCCATCGCTGAAGCCACCCGCTATTTTCTGAGCCGCCCTCACGAATCCCAGGTCGCCGCCTGGGCGTCACAGCAAAGCCAGGCGATTGGCTCGCGCAAGTTGCTGGAGCAGGCGTTCGAGCAGATGAAAAACCGCTTCAAGCAAGGCGAAGTGCCGCTGCCCTCATTTTGGGGCGGTTATCGGGTAAGACCGGTGACGATTGAATTCTGGCAAGGCCGCGCGAACCGTTTGCACGATCGCTTTATGTATAAGATGGTCGGTGAGAATTGGGAAGTTGAAAGACTGCAGCCGTAAGCTGCAGTCCTTTTAAGAGCCTTGGAGTCAAGCGCGGATCAGTCGTCCAGACCGCCGCCGCTTTCTTCCATCACTTTACGCAGCTTGCTCATATGCGGCTTGACCGCTTCAACGTCTTCAGGCGGCGCGTTCTTGAATTTCTCCATCATCGCCAGCCCTTGTTGCATCATATCGCGCATCATTTTCTTCTGTTCCGCGCTGATATTCGGATTCTTTTCCAGCTCCGCCAATTGCTGCCTCATGGCGTCCATATCGACTTGCTGCCCCTGCATCTCAATCGCCGCATAGGCGCCGAAAATACGCAGCGCAGTGCTCGCCCATTCTTCCGGCGTGGAGAAACCGTAGCCTTCTACAATATCCTCAACCTGACCGTACAATCCTGAGGCTTTCAGCGGCGCGACAATGTCGTCGATATTGGTGGGGATCATTTCATTGTCTTTTTCGTATTTGGACAACTCTTCTTCGTGCTTGTCGCCCCACTCCTGCACGGCTTTCTGGGACTTGATCCAGCGATCGATGAGGTCTCCGGTAAGAGGCGCTTCCGCTTGAACAAACAAACTGAAGCAGAATGTGAACAATGCCACGCCTATTTTTGACAGAGTTCTACTGTGCATATATTTCTCCGAGTTTCATTGGGTTGCGCTATCGAATAAAAGCGTTTTCTAGTTTGTTATCGCATTTCGAAAATACGCTTCCGAGTTTAATGGATAATCCGTCTAACGCGCCAGCATAGGCTTTACTACACTCTAATTGTCTGAAGCAATTCAGAGTCTTTTTCATTTCATTTCTTCGTTTACCCTGCTTAAATACTTGCAGATTCCAAGTAACAGTAGCGCTGATGGATCAGCGCTTTTTTTGTATACGTTCCACTATCCATACTCGCTGCACCATAGGTTGAATCCACGTGGCCAATTCGCCAAATGACCTGCTATTTGACTGGCTGTCCGTCATGTCTCCGACTTGCGTTCTGAACATCGGTCCGGCGCAACCGCCCGCTTTGCTCAGATACAGTGAAGACAGGCAGGTGAATGTGACCTGCGCCGCCAGGATAGAGGAGATTGCTGGCGCCGATAGCCACCCTGAAGCCGCCATCATCAGCGATGCGGTGGAGAAACTTCCCTTCCAGACGGGGCAAGCACTTCTGGCTGCCCCGCGCAATCTGCTGATCCCCAATGTGCTGGCGACCATAGATCATAATCAGTCGCCTGAGTGGGACTTTAATCACTTGATCGCATTGGGGTTTCGCCGCCTGGAGATGTTTACCGACCACGGTCGGGCGTTGGCGGTTTACGCTTATTCCATCACCGATTACAACCCCAAACGGGCCTGGAACAATGCGGAAAAATGGGCGAATCCAGAGAGGTTCGGTAAGTATTGGTGGTAAACGCGACCTCCGCGTAGTGAACTCGAAAGGCTCAGAATAAGTCTACGCAAAGCCGCGCAAGCACCCTTCCGCGAATATCTCCAGCACTCTCTGTGCGTCAAAACAATCCTGTAAATGCGCCTCCAATTGCAACCGCTGCGCGGCGGGAATCTGATCCCGGTATACCGATAAATATGCGGACATGATGGGACAGGTAAATTCAGGATGAAACTGCACGCCCCAGGTGCGATCGCCATAGCGGAACGCCTGATGTTTCACCCGCCCGCTGCTGGCCAGATTCACCGCCCCTTCCGGCAAGGTCAATACGGACTGAGCGTGAGTCAGATGGGCGTGAAAGGTGTGAGGCAATCGCGAGAAGATGTAATCATCGCCGTCTGAAGCATGGTTGGTGATCAGCAGGGAGCCGATTTCTCGTCCGTCTGGTTGGTAGTCCACCGCGCCGCCTAAAGCGTCAGCCAGTAACTGGTGACCGTAGCACACTCCCAACAGCGGCAGACCTTGCTCTATCGCCAGCCGCATCCAGCGCCCCAGATCTTCCGACCATTGCGCCCGGTCCGTCACCATCGCCGGCGAACCGGTGACGACGCAGCCAATAAAATTTCCTTCCGGCGCGTCATGGTACATATGGGTATTCCACAAATGAGCGGAGATCCCCATTTTGTCGAAAACATCAATAAACCAACCATCAAAATTACCGAACTCTTCAAGGATCGCCGGATGCGTATCCCCACAGAGCGCGATCAGCAGTTTTCCTGTTTCCATATCGACCAACGCCTTCATTAAAACCAAGCCGCCCGCCTCACCGGCGATCCCACAGAGAAACCCAGGAAGCAGCAGCCGTATCTATTATAATTTAAGCCTCTAAAAGCGCTTTTTACTAAATATAGTGATAAACCTGTCAGAAGTATGCGCTCTTTAGCGCCGACAGATAAGCTTGGCGACTAAAAAACGGCCTACATATCGCCTAACAGCAGCGAAGTGAACCAAAAAATCGTTCTACACCCAGGCGTACATGGGTAAAAAGAACGCAGTGAGCAAAGTAAGCGGAACCAACGCAGCAAGAGCAAGCAAAGGAGAAAAGAATGCAGGACAAACAACACATCCGCGCCTGGGTCAACGGCAAAGTCCAGGGAGTCTGGTACCGTAACTCCACCCGCCAGGTCGCCGAACGCCTCCACATACTCGGCTACGCCAAAAACCTGCCAGATGGCCGCGTCGAAGTGCTCGCCTACGGCGACGCCGAAGCCGTCAACCAACTCATAGACTGGCTCCACGAAGGCCCCGAAGCCGCCATCGTCACTGAGGTCAAAACGGAACAGGTGGAGGGAGAAACGCCGCCGTTGGGGTTTGAGGTGTGTTAGGGACAAAAGGCCTTAGCGCAGAGCTGTTCCCGTTAATAGGCCATCAATACGAAGAAGTGGCTGGCTTACGCATAGTTTTAATCATCACAATCCTTTGTATTTAAAGTCGTAAACATCAGAGGAAATAAATGTTGCCGTACAAACTTCATTTTCTTGCTTGGCAGTTTGGTACGCTCGGTCTAAATGATAGAAGTCGTTAGACCAATCACCATCATCATAAGTCAGTGCGCCGACAACTTCTTTAATGAGAATGCCTTCTTCTTCAAAATTTTCAGTTAAGAGAGCAATTGCCGCTTCTTTGGAGTCGGCTGGCACGACGGCGCGATTGTAGTAAAACTCACTTCCATCCTGCTCAAGGGAGCTTGTTGGCAATACCGTACAGGTGATATCAATAACCCAGAAATCAGCCATACATATCTCCGATTGATTTTCAAAAGAGAAGGTTGGAACCTGGAATAAGTGAAACTTAACCTAGATGCGCTCAAGTCGCCATACCTACCGGTTAGAGAACACCCAGCTTCAGCAATTACGTAAAAAGCCGAGGTAAATCGGCCAATTTTTCATCGGATAGAGAAAGGGCTTACTATTTGCTCACTCTAGCAGTGAAATTAAACTGTATATAGATATAGTTAAACGCTAAAATACCAGCAAATTCGCGTGCACATTTTTTCGTTAATGAAGCACTTCAAAATTCTGAAATTTTTACGCTGGGATCAGTGGGCTAAAAAAGGAAGTATCTTAGATGTCTTGCAATTTAACAAACGCTTATGCTCGATATACAAATATTTAGTACTTACGTGTATTGAACAAGAAAAACATAAAGACGTCAAAACCCATTGACTTCATCAATATCGATTAAATGATAAAGGAATAAAGTCAGCAGTAGACAATTGAATATTGTAATAAGGCTTTCATAACCAATGTCGTTCAAGCACTAGCAAATCCCCCAATACCAAGGAACATAATGAAATATATCATCCTAATAATTCTGGCTGCCGGAAGTTACTATGCATACAAAAACTATGTAGTGGAAGATATCCCTATAACTAATTATCAATCCCTACTAAAAAAAGTAGAAAAAACAGAAGTTACACTCCAAGAGGTAAAAACCGGCTCAAACATGCTGGCTGAGTTTTTCTGTAATGATACTGCATTTCAAACAAGCGGAGGCTCTAGCGTTAGTGCATGCTTGAGTACGCTCAATAACTACCGCAAAGAGTGTGAATCCCGCATATTCAGTAATGCACCGGCCACCTTTACCACCAAAGAGCAAATAGTGACCATTGCAAAAAGGTACACGGCCTGCACTGGCAGCGCCCTTCCCTAAACGAGGAGCCAAAGCTATAAATGGAGGGCTTACTAAGTCAGTGAGCCCCTATGTTTTCTTCACTCAATGCACCTTCGATAAGTAGAAAAGGTTAACACCATCGCTTGATCGTCATGGTCATCCGCTACCTAGGTCTATCTCAGCCCATTGACCATTTCCTTCGACAGATTAGCTCACTCTCGGGACTTTCTAACGGCTATCCTCGCGTCTCCGCTCATTTTCCTTGTCCAAGTCTTTTATGCCTGGCGCATTAGCCAACAGTCTGCGGCTTAACTCTTCAGAGAGGCCGATAAATAGTGTTGCGCTACTGTCCCAACATACGATTTCAAACAAAGCGCCGTCTAGCTGGGTACAGGGCGCACCTTCCCAGAGCGCAGGGTTATCCTCGACATAAGGCAGGCTTGATGTGAAGGCTTCCGTTCCCTTCGGAAATGCAGATATAACAGCCCAGACAAACTGGTAATCGAACTCTTCAATCTTTGCTGCAAACTCTTCGCCCAGCACCCAACTCGGGTCGACGATCCCACACCAGCCACCGTCTATATCGGATATGTGCCAGTCATAATCTCTCAGTTCAATTTCAAGCCAACCAGCAATGTCCTTCATGCTGGTGTAGAAGTTAACTTCTGGAACTCCCTTTTGGATGTAGTTCATTATTTAATCCCAGTTTGTAGTGCCCGCACAGCATCATTAATTGTCAGAAAAATCAGCGGCAATCGAATTCCGTACGCCTCAGTATTAGGTGTTTAACTAAGTCTCACCGAAAGCTTCACAGAAGCCAGGTTTCCGCCATTGGTGCGCCACACGTATTACATTTCATCACTCTGCTTGTCACGGTCAACCGCCCTCCACCATCAAGAACGTTTCGCCAGGGCATCCAGCGTAATCTCGCCAAATCGACTCAGTAGTTTCTTTTCCGCGTCGTCCATGGCGGTTTTTAGCGCTTCATTGATCGCATGCTCAATAAAGCAGTTTGAGTGTTCGTCGGTGAGACCCAGCGTAAACAGGGTCGGCTCGCCAAGCGCATTATGCACGTCAAGCAGGGTGATTTCGTTCAGCGGTTTTATCAACGTCCAGCCGCCGCTGTGGCCTTTGGCGGAATCAACATATCCCTGCACTCGCAACATGCCCATGGTGCGGCGCACCACGACTGGGTTGGTCGTCAGCATCTCAGCAATCTGCCCTGAAGTCATAGGTTTGTCGCTGGCGGCCAGGTGAATCAGCACGTGCAACACTCGGGATAAACGACTGTCTTTTCTCATCTTGCATCTCGTGTAATAGACGCCTAATCCTATCACGCAACTTTTAACGTTACATCAATTGTCTCGCGCATCCAATATATGTAACATTTACAGTTACGTAAAATGAGCACACACATTCAGCAAAGCGAGCGACCCTAAATGGATAAACAGCAGCTGACACAACTATTCGACCAACAGGCGCCAAACTACGACACGCAGTGGCGACGGATGTCGCCGATTAACAATGGGCTGTATTTCTTCATGGAGACCATTCTTGGCGTCCTGCCAACAAGAGCCCACATCCTGTGTGTGGGCGCTGGTACGGGTAAAGAACTGCTGCACTTAGCCCGGCATTTTCCTGAATGGCGCTTTACCGCCGTTGAGCCGTCTGGCGAAATGCTGAATCAGTGCCGCAATGCAGTGGAGCTGGCGGGGTTTACATCCAGGTGCGACTTTTATCAGGGTTATGTGGAGACACTTCCCAGTGAAGAAAAGTTTGATGGCGCCACCAGTCTGCTGGTTTCCCAATTCATATTGGATCAACAAGCCCGAAGTGAGTTTTTCCGCCATATCGCCAACAGACTCAAACCTGAGGGGCTTCTCGTTAGCGCCGATTTAGTCGCAGACACTCACAGTGAAATCTACGAGGGACAGTTAAATTTATGGCTGCGGCTGATGGCGAACGCAGCGGTATCGCAAGAGGATATTCAGCGGATGAAAGCCGCCTATAGTCAGGACGTCGCCGTACTGCCAGCTGACAAAGTCGCGACCATCATCAAAGCAGGCGGTTTTACGACCCCTATTCCCTTTTATCAAGCTGGCCTTATTGGCGCGTTCTTCGCCCATGTCGCCTGACTAAGGCGGTCAACACTTCCCGGACATTGTTCAATGTGTTTTCTGCGAGCCTGGTGGCGGCCTATTTTTTCTCATAACTCGTGATGGATTACATAAAGCCGCCATTCGTCAGCCCCGCTCTGGTCAATAATCGTGGTGCGCGAAAACCCTGGCTCTGCGCCACGGATAATCGTTAGTTGGCCCTTGTGGATGATGTCATCCCACTGTTTCTGATTTGGCCAGCCTGATATTTCACGGCCTACTGAAACAAAAAGTGATGACACGTAATTTACGGGCTCGGGGTTGGTTTCGTATCCTGCCTGCGACATAAAAGACGAGAATTGTTTTTTTGGCAGCAGAATCAGCAGCGCAACCAAACCATCCAGGCCCCCTGATTCAATATGGCTGCTAAGAATCTTTGCTTCGGGTGGAAGTTTTAGACGGGCAAGGGCTTCGATTTCATGCGTAGAATAGCTGTGTGGGGTATCTATACTGCGACGGGCTCCCTGATCTGAATTAGAACTCAATCCTGAACCTTCGCCATCGCTACAGGACGGTAATATAGTCAGTATCAGAACAGCCAATATTATTCTCATTGAACCGTTAATAGCCTCCTCCTTCGACCTGTGCGGGCTTGAAAAGCTTCTGCATTTAGTTCAGTGCGCTAATCCTACCCGATTCATTACACAACTCACGCACCCTGTTGAACCAGATCCTTTATTTTTACCGCCTTTTCGAAGTGGTCCAGTTTATTGGTTAAAATCCACCATTCAGCGGCTTCCATGAGTAATTCAGGGTCATCATTTTTATTGGCGAAAAAAGCATAAAACGACACACCAACATTGACGCCTTTAGCCGCAATTTTCTGATCACAGACAGAAATGATCTTCTTCCTCAAACTTTCTCTCATTACAACTCCGCAATTATCGACGCCGGGAACGTACAGGTAAAAAGCTTTAAACATCATCAGAGCAGAAAACCGTCGTGTACATTTCGATGAATAACTTTTATTTCCCCAGAATTTCCGGCCAAACTTTCCGTTTAACATTCTTGGCTAAATAGTTTTCAATTTCAGCACGAACAAGCTCAGCGCTTACGCTTGAGCCCTTTTCTATTATATCTTTCGGTTGTTTATACCAACGTCGCAATGAAGCCTTCAATTGAGGGCATACTTTATCTCTAGACTGGTAAATAGATCCACAAATCTCACATAATCGTTGATCCTTCCTGAACAATAATTGGGTTATGGAACCGTGCAGGAATACAGTATAAGGAAGGCTCTCGCTCACTTCGTGTGGAGAGTGGTTGTTAAAGTCCGTGAGTCCAGAAGAAAATGTCTCGCCGCAACTTTCACATGAAGACTCGCCCTTGCAAGGAACTTCAGAGGCAATTTCATTTTCACAATATGGGCATCTCATACCTTGATCTCTTTACCCAGAGGGTGTTGCTCAAACCAGGAAACAATTTGAGGCATATGCTGTTCGAAGTTGCCTGGGGTTGATATGTTTAAAACGCCTGCACGGGACGCGCTTCGATTCTCGAAGTCGTGAGTGACGCCACTGGGGGCGAGAACAAAACTGCCTTTTGGCGCTTCCGTCCATGCTTCGCCAATGAGAAAGCTCATTGTTCCTTCTATAACAAAAAATATGTCATCTTCATTATGGCTATGAGCGCCCGGCCCTTTTGAATACGGTTCTAACCACCATTCGGAAATTGAATAAGCTCCAGCAGACTCCTCGCCATCCGCTTTGAATATGGCTGAAATAGGCCCCATAGAGTATGAGCGGCCTTGGCCTGGCGCTAAGAATATAGGCTGTCGATCTTCGTGTTTCATATTCAATGCTCCGTATTACTCAGCTAACGCCTTTCTGTGGGATGCTGCCTGGCATCCTTATGATTATTTTGTTAGGTGTTATCATAGCCACACTCGTTGACAAGCATAAGCCCATCAGTATCACTGTGAACAAAGAATAACCAGCCATCGCAATCAGAATTGGAGTTGGTATGACAGAGTCTATATTCGAGCGTTTTACAAGCCCAGCCACAATGATAGAGGCAGAGCTAGAGTTACTCGAACAAGGTGAGGCAGCGGTTGCCGTTATAGAGTCATTGCTTAATGGGGATGCAAAAAATAAATGGGGAGTTCCATATCGCGCAATTGGCCTGCCGCTTCGGTGTGCGCTTGAAGTGGCCATACGATTAGGCCCCACAGCCAAACCCCTTGAGCCGTATATTCTGTCTGAGCTAAAAATGGGAGACCCTACTGCCGCAAGAGCTTTGGGGGCTCTAGACTCTCTAGAAGAGACATCGGTAGTAGAACTTGCCAAGCGACTCAGCGACGATGCTTTTGAATTGTCGTTTGAGTCTGCTGCCGCATTGTGGAGATGCGGCCACTATCAGCACCCGATGGTGCTCCGAGCCGCCACTGAGTCAGAAAAAGCTGCGAAGATATTGGCATGGTTTGACGCATACCTGTTACGTAGGACACATACAAAAACATGAGATATCTACTTTTAACTCTTTTACTTTCACTAGCCGGATGTTCTGTTGAATTTGGGCCTGAGCCGGACAAGGAAGGCCCTGCAGGAACCATATGGGCGGGAGGTGCGGATGGCGGCGTTTTTGTAAGCGTAAAAGATGATAGCAATCCCAATGACCGCATCTATCTTGGGAAAATTTATTACGAGCACGATTCCACAATCTGGTACGACGGGCGCTTAGAGCTGATTGGCGTTATTGCTTTCGATCCTTCAGATAATACCCAGTACGCCGGTTGGGATGGTGACGATCTACACCTGAAACAAGGGGGATATCTAAAGTCTTTGGATGAACCGCGCCAGCCTACGCCGTAGGCGTCCTCTCTAAACTGCGGAACATTAAAAGTTCCATGTCGTTCCGGTCACAGGAATGCAGGACTCAATATACTATCTACCTCGCTGCCGCTGCCGCACTGGCCACAGCGGCCTGTCTTCGCGCCTCATCAGCCCTTTCCCGCCTGCCGTAAGGGACTGAGAGTATTTCTCCCTCATATATTCTCAGGAAGGAGTCGCATCCAAATTACCTGTCGCCAATAGTACAAGAAAAAAGGTACTAATCCCCATCTTCAGCCTCCCACTGCTCAGCAAATCCATTACGCTCCAGATATCCACCCATGATGTTAATCAAATCCTCCATAATGGCCTGCATTCCAAGCACACCATCAATTTCATGCTTGTTCCTATCTGCGATAACCGATAGGTCAACCATACGCCAATAGAACTTAGAGAAGCGTTCGGCTTCTTCTTTGGTGGTAATTTCTCTCTCATGTTCCGCAACAGCCAACGCCAAGTCATCGTTTAGGACTTTAGCGAAGTGTATAAATACTTTTTTCTGATCCTGATCTCTAAAATTAATCATCGTTACCACCGTGAGATATCTGTAATAACAGTCATTCGGTTAGCAATCCAAAGTAAATTATCGTGAAGTTTCTGCGCCTAGCGGCAAGCCACAGAGAGAGTTGCCAGCTGGAGCGACATGATAACCGCATACTTATCAGTCAGTGAAAAGAGCAGAGACGGGATGCTTTTGCAGGCAATGTTAACGCTAGAACAGGCAATCACAATGGAGCAACCTGATTTTCATCAGAGTAGCGACTTATGAGCTGTATTCATGAGAAAAACCACGATCATCCAAAGCTTCAACTTTAAATTTATACGCAGACTTACCCTTTCTTATTGTAAACATAACGTACTGCAGCTTTTCTTTCTTCAAGCGATGCGCCAACAACAAATCCACATATCCATCAGAATAAGCTCTAAATAAGTTCATTACTTCATCAGAGTGCGTTCCTGGAATCGACACGCCATTATGGAAGTCAAAAGATATAAGGTCATGTTCACTTCTATCAAGCAGGTTACAAAGTTCATCTATCGCCCTGCCATCTGCGCAAATTAAGTGGTGCAGACTCGCCATAAAAGAGTGATATAGGTTGTGCAGCATACCTTTTATATTCTTATATTTCATATCAACCACATTTGAAAAGGATAAACTACCATATAACGCTTACTAAGCCCTATGCATGGATATTTAGGGCATTGCCTTTGCTCTCAAAATATACACGATAGCAATACAAAGCCAAATGATGAGTGATGAACCAGTCCAGCTTTACCTCCTTCGTATGCGAACCTGTATTTCTCATCATTGCTCTTACAACGAGCATGACATGTTATCATCCGCCACGTTTTTTAAAATTCAGTCGCGAGCTAACGCTTGGGGATCTAAACAGGGCGTTTGGTTTTCCTGAAGGGACCTAAAAAGCGAAAGCCCCTGCAATCACAGCCGCCCCTTTCCGTAGAAGTAGAGAAATGATGCGTAAACGCTTACTCCTATCAAAATTAACCGCCCTCTTAGCTAAAGTGAGCGCCTGCATACTCACGGCGACGTTAGTTGTTTCCTGTACGTCGGTAGAGGAAAGCGTTGCTGGGCAATCCGACGGTCTGGAAAGAAGTCTGGTTGATGACTTTGACTATATCGTTCCGATTTTGGATGAGGATCATTTCCGCATCTGCACCGGCCTTATTCTGAAGCACGGACTGGTGGTTACCGCCAAGCACTGTTTTAGGGACGACTCCAAGAAAGGCAATTATTATCTCGCCTACTCTGAGGACAGCTCGATTGATCAAAACGATCTTTATATCCCCGTCGCCTCCTTCGAATATGACAGCGCGGTTGAAGGTATCAACGATCTGGCGATCGTGCATTATGATCCGGGTTACACCGAGGGTAAGCTGGCGCTTAAGGATACCCCGCTAAACTTCGGTCCAGCTCCAGAAACAGGCGCAGCGCTGTTTTCAGTTGGCTACCCCATTGTTAAGACACAAAACACTTTGAGGGTCAGCTCCGCCAAATGTCAGCGCAAACAGCGATCAGGAAAGCTATTGCCCTCGCCCAAATCGCCGGGTTACGACGGTGTATTATTCGATACGGACTGCCCCGCCTTCTGGGGAAATTCCGGCGCGCCGGTATTCAGTGCTCGCTACGATGAACAGGGCAATGTGGAGTTAATATCGCTGGAAGGCGTAATCACGCATACCTTTGACTTGGTTAGTAACGGGGATCTTGATTATCGAAAAATGAAACACGACGCTTTCGGCCCATATATGACGTCGAATTATTCGCCGCTTGGTCAGTCCGTACGCCTGAAGGAAATAATGAAGGCTCTATAAGAGTGAGCCTTCTCCCGACGCCTCAACAACAAGCCTGGCAATCAAATCCTGCAACGCCTTCGTCTCCTCCCGCCCAGGAAATGTGCAAAAACATAGCGTGACGGCAGGGTTTTCATGGAGCAGGAGGTAACCGCCTTCGCCTGGTTGAGTTTCATCATAGGAGCGATACGTCGGAAACTGCGTAAACCCCGCCATGCCCGGCTGGTACAGCCGATATTGCGCCGCAATGTATTCAAACTGGGACTCTGCGTGCGCTGCCAGGATGGCGTTATGAAGCATGTTGGCAAGATGGTCGACCTGTTGCTGCAGCGCGGCCAACCTCCTGTCATTCTCCCTCTCCGCACGCTCCAGAGCACCGCCCTCTCCTTTTTGGACCTTGAGACCTACCGTCATTTCAACGTAGACAAAGCCGACGATACTGAACCGGGAAACCATTCCACTCATGTCGCCCACGGCTCCAACATTGGATATACGCTTTGCTGAAAGTTGTTCACGAGAGACACCAAGTCAGACGATAACAATCCAGAGCAGACTGCGACATGGAATGGTTTCCACCGGATCATCAATTCAACACATTCATGCAACGCTGATAATCACTATAGCTATGATGGCTCAACACATAGTTAGAGGGATAAGGATTGTTACAATAAGCGTCGGCTTGCTCATGACTGATTGTCGACCGTCTATCCAGTCCATTCTGCCCTGGAACTTCCACCATAAAATAAAAAGAGCAATATTTTGGAGAACCTTGTTCATCATAAGAAGAGCAAGTCGCCGTTAAGCTTTCGCCTTTTTTCCAGGTTTCTTGATAGGCAAAGAAATCGCTGCGGGTCGTATAGTCATTGCCTTCAAATTGACGACTGTCACAAACCGTCTGGCCACCCTTGGCGATACAAATTTCGCTTTCAGCGCCATTAGTATTGTCATACGCCCAAACGCCGTTAATTTTCAGTTCCTGATTGGATAGATTCTGGTGATAGGCCGTTCTGGAATGTGGCGTATACACAAAACTCTCATCAAAAAACGGCGCTCTCACACTTTGATATGCCGGGGAAGCAGCGTCACTCGGGTTGTAGTCCGCCATGAAAAGTTCGCAGGTAAAGTTTGAAAAGAGCTGGAACTGGCCGTTGTCATTCGCGCCTACCGGCAAGCTTCCTTGCGAGTCGCAGGCCACTATCGAGTCTTTGGGAATCAACAAACCCTGACCTGGAAAATTAATCTCCACCGTGGATTTTGGCCACTGCGGCCCATCGCCTTTATGCTGATTGAAGCAGACCGCCTCATTCTGCGTCACCGTCAATTTATCTTCATACTGGCCATAAGAAGCGGGATGAATAAATATGCAGACGTCTACGCCAGCATTCTTGATCTCAGAAAAAGGCGCAGCATCGAGCTTGAATACAGCTTTACGCAACACTTTGGTATCGCTACTGCTACTGCGTATATAACCCACAGTGTTGTATTCGCTTGTAGCAGGCCTGGTCCAGTCAGCCGGGAAGTGATTCGGGCTGACCTGCCCTTTGCTGGTAAGCTGAGTTTGAAACAAAACAACTTCTTCGGCATAAGCGCCGAAAGTTAACATTGAGATGAGTGTGAATTTAGTAATTCCAGACAGAAAGGTTCGGCCTTGCATAGTTTATTAAACCGCCATATGAAAAGTGAACAGATTCTATTCTCTTTCAGCCGAATATGCACTGCGCCTGCCCCCGATACAATCAATTCAGCGATCACAATTCAACCAAATAATTAATATGCGCGGCTCACACTAAATCACTTTGGCTTTATTACGGTGTATATATTGAAACTGATATGATTCGCCATTCACTCAAAAGTCTGAGGCCACATGAAAACAGTAGAAGGCGATTTACTGGCGCTGGCGCAAGCCGGTCACTTTGATGTCATTATTCATGGCTGCAATTGTCAGTGTCAGATGGGACGTGGGATCGCTTTGACGATCAAAAATACGTTTCCGGATGCTTACAAAGCGGATTTAAAAACGGAAAAAGGCGCTCGGGACAAGTTGGGAACTTACTCCTGCGCCGAGATCACCAGCAGCGATACATCCTTCACGATTGTTAACGCCTATACCCAGTTCCACTGGCGTGGCGAGGGCGACCTGGCGGACTATGAGGCGATTCGCTCTGTCATGAGAAAGATCAAGACTGACTTCTCTGGCAAACGCATCGGCTATCCATTGATTGGCGCGGGCCTGGCGGGTGGGAACTGGGAGCGGATAGCCGCCATAATAAAAGAAGAGCTACAAGGCGAAGACCACACCTTGGTTAAATGGAACGGCGCTTCCGCCTAGGGGTCATACCCCCACACAAACACCTGACCACCGGTTTCAAAGTTACCCTGAATGTTGATCTCGTTGAGCAGCTTGCCGCCGTTGGCCGGGTCGCCAGTATTGTTGAGATAAATGCCTTTCATGCTGTAACCATCGCCGACGAAATTGACCCGCTCAGGCAATTGCAGAACCATGTGGCCGCCATCGTCCACATCCAGTTTCAGAGGCCCTTCTATATCCATGGCGATGGAGATTTCATCGGTGAAATAATAGGTCTGGGCGCCGCCGTCATGCTCAGTGGTGATGTAGTTGTAGCGAAATCCTCGGGTGCGGCGACCATCGCTTTCATCCTGCGGCGTGCCAGGATCGTCCAGACTGCCATCATGGGCGTTGATGCGCACCCGGGGTATCTCGATGATCAAGCCGCTTTGCGCCGTTACTTGCGACAGCTCTCCCTCCTCCATATCGCGTAATTCCGAGGCGGCCATTTCGGAAGCGGTTAGCGCCAGACACACCAGCATTGCGCGACTCAGAAGGCGATTGTCAGTGACTGGTTTGTGATGTTTCATGGTCACTCCGCCTAGTTGCGCACGTTGAATATAAGATGATCCAAGGTAACGCCATGGATGCGGGATTCATTCAGCTTCGATTGCGTCATTTGCGCCTGGAATGTGAGGTCCACTTTAGGGAAATTGGGATCGTAATCTGGATGCTGGGTATCCGGCAGCCCTCCCCCCGACGGGATGATGCCGCCGTCTTCCGTAAAAGGCTGCGGGTCGGAGTAGGCGAAGCGCAAGCCGTTGGGCGCGGCTTCAAAGGTGGCGGAGTGCAGGTGTAGATTTTCCAACCTGAAATTGTAGAGAATAAAATCCGTGGCGGGATCGAACACGCCATCGCCAACCTGAGATTCGACCAGCCACTCGGGGATCAAAAGCTCATTGATGTCCACATTGAGCAGCATTCCCTGACGCGAATCCGCGCCGCGGCTGCCATCATCGACGCGAGTGCTTTCTATCTTGTAGCCCTCAGGAATCCCGCTATAGGCCACGCCGCCGAGAATGGAAATGTCATTCATCGACACGCTCCCCAGCATGGTGTGCTCCGACGGCGTTCCACCAGCGCGGATATTGGGGTTATTGGGATTAGGGACGTCCGGGTTGCCGAACTCCTCATTGAAGCGCACGTCCAGATTGCGCCAGCCTTCCATTCCAGGCAGCCCGATACGCAGCATGGGAAGCCCGGCGCCCGAGTTATTCACCAGAGAACCGTCCATCTCCACCAGACTGAAGGTCAACGGCGACTCAAATGTGCCGATCGCGTCAGCGGAAAGCTGGAACTCTTTCAAACCCAGGCTGGAGCCGTCCGCAGCAATAATATTAATGCTGCCCGCTTCGGCGCCGTCTATCGCCATCCCTTTGAACTTGACGTTATCGAAAGCGAAACTGAACCCGCTGCGACCGTCCACTTGCCCCAGCTCCTCATCGGTCAACGCCTCCATCGCCGTAGCCGCGGCGCTGAGCGTCAGGCAACAGAGCGCCAGCACTGGTTGCGGATGTTTCATGGTTCCCTCCCGATACAGTTCATCGCCGCTTAAAACAACTTGTTGTTCTGATATCCCATGCGCGGATTGTCATCCCCGACGCCGAAAAAGATCTGCTGCAATGTCGGCCCAACGTCGGTATGCGCCTCCAGATAACCGTCTGTTGGATGATTGGGGTCGTTGAAAGGAATGCCGAAGTTCCAGCCCGGCAAATCCGGCCGGGAATCAGGAATAATCCCTTCAAGATGCTGCGACCACATGGCTCCGTTGATCGAACCATTCTGATTCGACATCAAATTGCCCGCGCCCTGCACAAAGGAAATATAGAAGTTTTTAACATTGTGATAGTCGAGGCTGGTCACATTCGAAAGGTTCAACTCCTTCCCACCGTAGCTGTAACCAATGCCAGCGTTGCCGGTCAGGCCCACATTGTCTGGAGTAAAACCACACATGCCGCCATTGCACACCCACTCGCCAGGCGCTGGCGTTTGCGGGTAGTTGCCGGAGCCATCTGGCATGTATCCGATAATGTTGACGAAGGTGTCTTTGGTGCCGCTGCCATATATCTGTGAGCGCACCAGCCCGCCCAGATCCGCCATAATGCTCAATGCCGGAATGTAACCGGAGATGGAGTCGATAGTCACCGGCGTCGAGCCATCGACTCTGCCGAAGCCAAAGCGAATGCCGCGAATGGTGTCTGTGCCGTCAGCATGATGCTGCTTCTGAATTTCCAGATAGGGGTCTTCAAACACGAAAGGATCTTGCGCCGATTTGCCAAAACCGAAGTTCCTCAACGCCACGTCGGGCACGCCCTGGCCATTTTCGTCTTTGTAGATGGAGTTGTTGGCCCCGCCATAGTCGCCGAGGGTCAGCTCTTCCGCGAAGGCGTGCAGTTCACCGGAGCCATTGAGCTGGAGCCGGTACACCGTGGCGTCCACGGACTCAGTTTGCGTGCGCTGTTCCACCCGGGTAAATCCAATACCGGGATTTTTGATGAACTCGATGCCGGTCAACTGGCTGAGGTTGTAATTGATGTCCGTTGCGGAAAACTCCAGTGCGGACTGGGCGGAAATTTCGCCCATCTCCTGATCCGCCATCGGCTTCAGCTCACTATGGGCGACAGGATGGCCCAACGCAGGCAGCAGACACAACAGAGTTCTCCACGTTCCTTTGGGTATAAGGTCCATCTCCGTTCCTCTTTATTCTTATTCATTCAGTACTGCACTTCCAACTATGCTTACTGCTGTCGAACAAGGGCTGACGCTCGCGCTCGCTGCGAGAGTCTTTGTTCGACAAAATAAAACTAACACTTGTTAATTTTTAAACAAGAAGAGGAATAAGAGATATTTCCACAAGCGAGATATTCGGCACAAAAAACACATTAAATGCGCTTAAGTTTGGCCTAACATTGAATTTGTGCGCAATTTTTGCACCACTGGCAGGGATTTCGCCGATACGAACAGTTGTTAGGAATTACCTCTAGCACTGCCGTAAACCGGCGAATTACTCCGCAGAAACTGACGCCACAGCGCCTTTCGCCATGGCTTCCGAACCATAAATAGCCATACGCGCCTGAATGATCGTGCGCTCGATGATTTCATTACGTTTTTCCGTATTGGCGGACAGGCTTTCAACCCCCGCCTGAAACGCGCAATTAACCAGCATTTCAGAGAGATAAAGCGGATGCGCGACCGGCCTGTCCGTCGCCGCTCCCACCTCCGCAAGCGGCTTGGCCATGGCTTCCACCACATGCTTCACCTCACGCTCAATCGCATCCCGAAACGCCTGCACGCGCCCCACTCGTTCCGCCGCGACGAAATGAAATAAGTCGCCATTCTCTTCCAGATAGCGCCCAAAGACGCGAATCGTACGACGCACCACCCCTTCCCGCACATCCACCTCTTTCCAGGTTTGCCGCATCAGACGACGCAAGGTCAGCCCCGCCTCGTCGATAATCGCCAGACCCAGCTCTTCAAGATTCGGGTAATAGTTGTAAAACGTCGGCGGCGCAATCCCCGCCTCCCGACAGATCTCCCGCAGACTCACCCCGGAATACCCTTTCGTCCGGCACAAACGCAGCGCGGCGTTACAGATATTACGATTAACTTGTTGTTTCTTCTCGGCTCTTACGGCCATAACGGTGGTTACCAATAGCTGCCAGAAAATCGTGAGCTTATATCATATTGGCTCTACTTGTTATATCCATTATTACATTTCATAACTAATTTTATGAATAACTGTACGAACGCCAACTAGACAATCCTAGGGTTTATCGATATTCCCAACAAGAAACTAATTTTTTATTGTGAGTGAATATGCCCAATTGAGCTTTCGCCAAAACAGAAAAAAGTATATTACTTAACCTGAAGTTTTGGCGACAAGAACAATGGAAAATCAGGAGAAAGCAATTAAGCAATGAATGGAGGGGATGGAATGCTTATATTAGTGAACGGAGCCGGAGACCTCTCAGCACATTGTTGACGCCAAGCCCCACAGCTTCAAGCGCCGGTCTGTATCAAAAGATGATCACCAATAAAGAAATCATCTCTATTTGGGAGCCCTTAAATGGCTAGATGTAAATATCGACTACAGATTAGTCTGGCTTTAATTTTGACTACTTATTTATCTGCCGGTTGTTCAACAACTAACGCGGTAGAAAGCAATAATAAAAAAGGGAAAATACAATTATTTCTGCAAGACTCGCCACTGAATGAGTCCGAGCTTTATGCTGACTGGGCAGCCTACTTGAATGACTTTAAAAGTACGGAAGGCGATAACGTGAGTGTCACTCGCGCTTTTCACGCCTCTCCCGCCCTGGATAATATTAATTTGAATGGCTTCCAGGAAAAATATTCCACTCTCTTTGTAGTCTCTGATCGCACCTGTTATCTCTATTCAGGCCCGATACTAGAGCCCGCCGTCTACGATTTCATTCATAGAGTCTCTGCTCAGCAAGAAATACCGGAGTTTTTGAATCAGTTCAGTCCAGAAGCGTTAAAAGGCAGACTGACGATTGGTGAGTACTCTGTTAACTGCCAGTAACCAATTTCCGGGTCGCCGCCTCAATACAAGGCGATACTTTCTCGGCCCGGCATCCGTTGAGGCCGGCGCCCCAGGCGGCGTTGGCTTCGATAATCGCCCAACCGCGTTGGGGGATATAGCCGATATCGAGCACGCAGGTGGTCGGGAGGTGTTCGCTTTGACCAAGCTGTCTGGCGAATCTCAAGCCGTCATCAAGCGCTCCATCACCTTCGTAGACCGCCGCGTCTAACACGTCTCCCCGCCAGACAAAACAACGAATTTCACAAGCGAACTGTACGATGTCCGAGTGAAGCACCGGCGTATCCGGCTCCAGGCCTCGGGTTTCCGCTGCTAAATCATCCGGGGTTGCATACACGGCGGCTTTAAACAGCTTGGGCGTGGCAGGTTTGAGGAAAGCCGGAAAACTCAACGTCATCGCCCCTGACAGAGGCAGTAGCGTTACCGAGCGTTGCAACGCCTGTTGCGGCAATTGCACCAACAGGTCGTCTGCGGGTGAAATCAGGTCAAGTCCCAACTTCTGCGCTAGCACCAGAGCAAAAGTGTCATTTCCATAGACCCGCACCTTGGCCGGATCATAGGAAGGAGGCTCCCAGAATCGTCCCAGCCGGGATACCTCGCCTCCGGCGGCGCTCCAGGCCGCCGCCACAGAATCCCGCTCAGGGTCGTTCTTTTCCGGGATGACCAAGGTCAGCCGGTAAGGGTCGCAGGCTCAGTCAAAACTTAGTCCGCGCTGGCCAGACAAGCCCCAGTGCCGCCCAGGCCGCAATATCCACCAGGATTCTTGGCCAGATACTGCTGGTGATAGGTTTCAGCGAAATAAAACTCTGGCGCTGGCGTAATTTCCGTCGTGATAGCGCCACGGTTTACGTCATGCAGCGACTGCTGGAACTCCGCCTTCGACGCTTCCGCCAATTGCTTCTGTTCGTCGTTAGCGTAATAGACAGCGGAGCGATACTGAGAGCCGACGTCGTTGCCTTGACGCATCCCCTGAGTCGGATCGTGATTTTCCCAAAACAGTTTCAGCAGCTTTTTATAACTGATCACAGCGGGGTCAAACACAACCTGAACCACTTCCGCATGACCGGTCTGCCCGGTGCAGACTTCTTTGTATGTAGGATTGAGCGTATAGCCTCCCGCATAGCCGACACAGGTGCTATAAACGCCTTCCTGTTTCCAGAACAAACGCTCCGCTCCCCAGAAGCACCCCAGCCCGAACACCGCGGTTTGCATTTGCGCTGGAAATGGACCTCTCATGTCCACGCCAAAGACAAAGTGCTCGGCCTCAATTTCCATGGGCTCCGCTCTGCCCGGCAACGCTTGCTCCCGCGCAGGCATGGATGCTTTATCCTGTGAATGACTTCCAAACATATGCTTAACCTCTCCCAATATTCCTAAACTTCGCCGTCATGACGATCGCCCGCCACCTATGCCGATTGCGATGCTAAAAGCAGATCAATATTGTGATAGTAGACACGTTTTCGGGGAATTGGTTCAAGCCCGGCGAGAAGACAGCTGCGTTATATTTCTGTAAGAAGCAAGCAGCCAACTGTTTGATTTGGCTTCTCATAATGGAATAGCCGGTCTCGGGACAACGCCGATACAGCGTATCAGGCGGCCTTGGGCGCTTGCTTATCACCAGACAACCCGCTACTGGCAGGAACCGGAAACAGGCCAGGAATAGGCTCATCGATCCAGGTCGGTTCGGCATCCGGCTCCACCGCCAGCCAGCGCGGCTGCTCCGACCAGTGCAGCAGCCTTAACTGTCCTTGGTGGGTCTCCACCAATGCGGAGCAGTGCTCCACCCAGTCGCCGTCATTGCAATAGAGCCTGCCGTCTTTGCGGCGAAACGCAGCGTAATGAATATGGCCACAGATATAGCCGTCCACTTCCAGGTTGCGCGCCGCCTTCAACGCCGCATTTTCGTAGCGTTGAATGAACTCCCTTGCGCGTCCTAAATGGGTCTTCAGATACCCCGCCAGGGACCAGTAAGGAAAGCCGAATACCCTGCGGGTGCGGTTCAGCCAGCTGTTAAGCTTGAGCATTAAACCATGGGCCTTATCTCCCACCAGCAGCGCCAGCGGACTCAGTTGCACGATTTGGTCAAACTCGTCTCCATGACTGACATGGAAGCGGCGCCCATCCGCTGTGCGATGGACGCAATTAAGTCGAATCTTCACGCCGGAGAAGGTCTGTCCCGCCATCTGCCTGAAGAAGTCATCATGGTTGCCGGGGATATAAATGACCTCCATCCCTTCCCGCGCTTTACGCATGATCAGGCTGAGAATGGCCCGGTGCGTCTCGGGAAAGTGGGCTTTGCGTCGCATTTCCAGCAGGTCGATGATATCGCCTACCAGATACAATCTATCCGTCTTGATTTTATTGAGAAAATCCAGCAAGTGCTCAGCCTGGCAGGCGGCCGAGCCCAAGTGCGCATCTGAGATAAAAACGGCTCTTAAGGAATCTTGCATCTGGATGTCCTTTTTTGCGATTAAGCCCTTGCGGCGTAATTATCTATTTTTCCAGCAAACGCAACATATTGATTTGAATATGCAAATACAAAGCTGAAGCAATAGAAAAATTAACTTTAATCATCTTTAGCCGCGATGCTAGAAAGGCTATATGACGCTAAGGTGACCAAATGGCGAAAGTTACATTAAACAGATCAAAAAACATGCTGTTACAATATCTAACCTTATGATTTTTGATAGGAAAGTCTTATTTGATATATCTTTGTCGTACCTTAGTGTTTGTCGAGGTTCCGGCATCGCCCTTTTAACGCCTGAAAAAGCCTGTGGCTAGGGCGTTCAGAGGATGCAGAAACGTCAACAAACCCTATACTAGGATTTTGCCGGCTAGCTTCAAGAATGTGCTAGATTTATCGATGTATCTTAAATTGCAAAAGGTTCCGCAATGTCGCTGCAAACTGCACTGGTGGTAGATGACTCCAAACTGGCGCGTATTACATTACAAAGACTGTTAGAGAAGCATAATTTGCAGGTTCAACTTGCAGAATCCGGGGTACATGCTCTGGAAATGCTGAAAACCAATCTGCCCGATATCATTTTTATGGACCATCTGATGCCTGAGTTGGACGGCTTCGAAGCCACCAAGAAAATCAAGGCGGACCCTCAGACCTCCCATATTCCCGTTATCATGTGCACCGGGAAAGAAGGAAAAGATAATTACGATGCGGAAGCCCGCGCCATCGGCGCCTCGGGCACGCTGTTCAAGCCGCCGCAAGCGGAAAAGTTAGCCATGGTGATTGAATCCGCACGCAGCGGAACCCTCACCTCCGTCGCCATACCTCAGGAAGCGGAGCCTGTGGCGGAAACGGTAGAAGAAGTCTCTTCAGAGATTGTCATTCCCACCCCCACACCGGAATACACCCCACCGCAACCTCAGCAAGCCGTGGTGTCCGCCTCCGACTGGGAAATCCTGGTGGACCGTCTCGACAAACTGGAGAAAAACAGTCGCGATTTCCCTTCTTTCGATGGTTTCGAAAGCCGCCTGAGAGAAAGCGAAAGCGAGCTGAGCACTCTACGCCAGGATATCCAGCAGCTGCGTGACCAGCCTTCTGAAGCGCCGGAGCAATCCCAACCTGATTTCGGCGCTATGGCGGAACAGCTGCGCGAAGAACTGATGCCAGGACTGGAAAAGCGCGTACAGCAGGTTCTAGAGGCGCACATCGCCAGCATTGAGCCGGCAGAAGCTCCCGCCGCCCCTGCTATTGACGAAGTGCAACTCGCCGCCACCATTACCCGTGATGTGGAACAAACCCTTACGCCATTGCTGGACGCCGAGCTGAAAAGCCTGGAAGACCGCTTGCTCGGCTCTATTGACGACGCTGTCAGCGAGTCCCGCCGCGATCTGGACGTACAGCTAAGAGAAACCGTCAACGACCTGGAAATGCGCGCCAAGCCTGTACCGGAAGCGCCCGACCTGGACGACCTCATCGAGCGTATTCGCCCCCAGGTCATGGATATCGCCACCCACTCCGCCACCGCCACTATGGACAACAATGTGGAAGACAGGCTCAGCACCTGGGAAGCGGAACTGCAGTCAGCCAAGGAAGAACTCAAGCGCACCCTGATCGAGCGCACCACCAGAGACGAGCCTGCGCCCAGTCTGAACATAGAAGACATCCTCAACGACAAGAAGCTGCATACGCTCATCGAAGGCACGGTGGAAGAGCTTCTGCGCGGCCAGATCAGCAAGCAGGGACAGGATCTGGTGCAACAGATCGCCAAAGCCCTGCGCGAGCAAATGGCGGAAAAACAAAGCGAGATCGACGCCATGGCGACGCGGGTCGAGCAATTGGAACGCCAGAAAACCACGCTGGCGACGCAACTCAACAACCTGCAGAACGTCAAGCCGCCGAAAAGCGGCGGCGCAGCGGCCATGGTTATTGGCGGCGTTGCGGTGGTGTTGGCGATTGTGTCTCTGCTGAAAGGCTTCGGCGTATTTTAATACCTGACGCCAATATGACGTAGTTTGGGCATATGGCGGAGGTCACCGTCCCGTGTGACCTGAAGCGATTCCTGACCAGTCTCTTCTGACAACGTCATGCTACTAAGACAGCGTATAACCTGTTTGCCTCGAGCATAAAAAAGGCCCGATTTAATCGGGCCTTTTTTTGTTGGCTGGGACGTCTATATGAACGTCTTGGCCAGCGCCTTAGAACTGGGCGTTGTCCGGAGTTCTCGGGAACGGGATGACGTCACGCACGTTTTCCATGCCGGTAACGTAAGCGATCAGGCGCTCGAAGCCCAGACCAAAGCCCGCGTGGGGCACGCTGCCGTAACGACGCAGGTCGCGATACCACCACAGTTCCTCTTTGTGGTGCATGTCGCCGATGCGGGCGTCCAGCACGTCCAGACGGTCTTCACGCTGGCTGCCGCCGATGATTTCGCCGATGCCCGGAGCCAGAACGTCCATGGCCGCAACGGTCTTATCATCGTCGTTCAAGCGCATGTAGAACGCTTTGATTTCCTTCGGATAGTTCATCACGATCACTGGCGCGCCCACATGGGTTTCGGCCAGATAGCGCTCATGCTCAGATTGCAGATCCAGACCCCACTGCACCGGGTATTCGAATTTCTTGCCGCAGTTCTGCAGAATCTTGATCGCTTCAGAGTAGTCGATACGCACGAATTCCTTGTCGACCATATTCTCCAGGCGAGTAACCACCTCAGGATTGATGCGCTCAGCGAAGAACGCCATGTCGTCGCTGCGCTCGTCCAGCACCACCTTGAACATGTGCTTGAGGAAGCGCTCCGCCAGATCCGCATCGGCGTTCAAATCCGCGAAGGCGATCTCCGGCTCGATCATCCAGAACTCCGCCAGGTGACGGCTGGTGTTGGAGTTTTCCGCACGGAACGTGGGGCCGAAGGTATACACCTTGGACATCGCCAGACAGTAGGCTTCCACGTTTAGCTGACCGGACACGGTCAAGAACGTCTCTTTGCCAAAGAAATCTTTGCTGTAGTCGATCTTGCCGCTGTCCGTCTTGGGCAGGTTGACCATATCCAGGGTGCTGACGCGAAACAGCTCGCCGGCGCCTTCACAGTCGCTGGCGGTCAGGATCGGCGTGTTGATCCACTGAAAGCCCTGCTCATAGAAGAAATGGTGCACAGCGTGAGCCAGAGCCGTACGCACGCGAGTCACGGCGCCGAACGCGTTAGTGCGCGGACGCAAGTGAGCGACGCCGCGCAGGAATTCAAAGGTGTGTCTTTTCTTGGCGACCGGATAGGTTTCCGGATCGTCCACCAGACCAACCACTTCCACCGAGGTGGCCTGAATTTCACAGGATTGTCCTTGCCCGGGCGACTCTACCAGGGTTCCGGTGACAATCAGGGAACAGCCGGTGGTCAAACGCAGAATGTCAGCGTCGTAGTTCGGCAGCTCTTTGGCGACAACCGCCTGAATCGCGTCGAAGCAGGAGCCGTCATGCACGTGAATAAAAGAGACGCCCGCCTTGGAGTCCCTTCTTGACCTTACCCAGCCTTTGACGGTGACTTCGCTACCGATCTCCGCTTTGTTCTTGAGTAAGTCTGAAATGGCGTAATGAGTCATAAACCTGCCCGCTATCCTCTCTATCTTTTCAATAAATGCTTCTCAAATTTTTTGGCCAATGGCGCACAACCGCCAATTAAAGATGGGTTAAGACGCAAAGTCTAGCGTTCTCTTGCGGTTTAAGCGCCTTATACGCCAGTCATCAGGGCTTACAATAACCCAGGCGACTGGACCCTGTATGGGCCGGGGCGGTAAAATGCGCGCCCTGACAGGAGCGAGCGGAAAATGAGTGACAGCAAAGACCGAATCTACCAAGACGCCAAAGGCGCCGTCGGCGCCTTCGAATTTGATGAGCGGGTGGCGCACGTATTCACTGATATGATCAACCGCTCGGTGCCCGGCTACGCCATGATGCTGGAGATGATCGGCGTTATTTCCCGGCGCTACGCCCAGGCGGGAACCCATTGCTACGACCTGGGCTGCTCCCTGGGCGCCTCCACCCTCGCCATCCGCAGCAACCTTGAGCACTTCAATGCGTCCGAGGACAAGCCCAAGGTGATAGGCGTCGACAACTCCGCCGCCATGGTGGAGCGTTGTCGAGTGAACATGGAGCGCATGCCCAGCGCCATCCCCACAGAAATACTCTGTCAGGACATCCAGAGCACGCCCATTGAAAACGCCTCCATCGCGATCATGAACTTCACGTTGCAGTTCATTCCTCTGGCGCAACGGGAAGATCTGCTGCATCGCATCGCAGTCAACATGAAACCCGGCGGCGCGATGGTGCTGTCCGAGAAAATCGAGTTCGCCGATGCAGACAAGCAGCATACCCTGTTCGATCTTCATCATGACTTCAAACGTGCCCGGGGCTACAGTGATCTGGAAATCGCGCAAAAACGCAGCGCCCTGGAGAATGTCCTGGTGCCGGAAACCATCGAGGCGCATATTGAGCGTCTGCAAAGGGCCGGGTTCAGCCAGGCTTACTTATGGTTCCAATGTTTTAACTTCGTCTCTTTTCTGGCAATAAAATGATCCGTTTCGACGACTTCCTGGCCCACGCCGACAAAAACCGTCTGCAGCGCTTTATCCCCGACTTCGAACGCGTGTTGGATGAGCGCTATTATTCTCGTACTCATGGCGACTATGAAGGCTGGTGGAACGCCTTGCAGCAGCTTCCCGCGGCGCAGACGAGCCAAATAAAGTTCGACGTCGACACATTGATGATCGGCGCGGAAGCAGACCTTGATCCAGAAGCGCGGGAGTCGCTGATCAAAGGACTACGCGGTCTGCATCCCTGGCGCAAAGGCCCCTTCAATTTCTTTGGCGCCCATATCGACACGGAGTGGCGCTCTGACTGGAAATGGACGCGCGTCGCCCCGCATTTAAGCCCACTAAAAGATCGATTTGTGCTGGATGTTGGCTGCGGCAGCGGCTACCACTGCTGGCGCATGCTGGGTGAAGGCGCGCAGTTCGTCCTCGGCGTGGACCCTTCGCCCAAGTTTCTGTTCCAGTTCCACTGCGTTAAAAAATACGCGCCCACCGCGCCGGTTTATTACCTGCCGCTGCGTTCAGAAGACCTGCCGCCCAACATGGGCGCCTTTGATACAGTCTTCTCCATGGGCGTGCTGTACCATCGCCGCTCGCCGTTTGATCACATAGATGAATTGAAAGCGGCCCTGCGCCCGGGTGGAGAACTGGTGCTGGAAACACTGGTCATCCCTGGCGACGAAAACACCATCCTGACCCCGCTGGACCGCTACGCGCAGATGCGCAATGTCTGGTTTATCGGCAGCTCTCTGGCCACTAAACGCTGGCTGGAGCGTTGCGGCTTCGAAGACGTTCGCATTGTGGATGAAGGCGTCACTTCACTGGAAGAACAACGCCAGACAGACTGGATGACCTTTCAGTCACTCAAAGACTTCCTCGACCCAGAGGACTTCAGCAAAACCGTCGAAGGCTACCCCGCCCCGGCCCGCGCGGTGTTGGTGGCCAGGAAGCCTTAATCGGCGGCCTAAACCCCATGGGCTGCCGGTAGATCTGCGTCAGCCCTACTCCTTCCGATACAACACATGAATATACCGGCCCAGGGAGAGGTAGGGTTCTTTCTGGGAGTGGGCGCGCTCCATTTCCAGTACGTCTTCATAGCTGCGCTCGCGGGCGACGTGTTTTTGCATGAAGTCGTAAAAAGTGCGTATGCCTCGTTTGCATAACTGTCTCATGTCCGCCTGCTCCAACCAGCCGTAGACCTCATCGGGATCAAGTGGATTCTGTGGCGTCAGCCCCCCTTTACGATGGCTCCAGTTGTTCTTCTTGAGTTTGCGGAAATTGCCCTGCAGCAGATTGCGGTAAATCAGGCTATTGCGGTTATAGAAAGCCAGGGACAGCACGCCGCCACTGCGTAACTTGCTTAGCGCCTGCTCCAGGGCGGGGCGAGGGTCGTCCATCCACTCCAGCACTGCGTGGACGATTATCAGGTCATAGGGCCCCTGGAGTTGCGGCAGAACCTCCTGCATCGCGCCTTCACGCCACTCCTCGCAGGCCTGCGCCGCTCCCAGAGACTCCAGATTGGCGCGGGCCGCCGTTAGCATCTCTGCGGACAGATCGGTCAAAGTCAGGCGATGTCCCGCCTGCGCCAAGCGTCCGCTGATCATCGCCGCGCCGCAGCCGATATCTAAAACTCGCCAGGCGCCCTCTCCCAATTGTTCCGCCAAATGGGCATCCAGGTCTTCGTTGATCAGATCCAGTCGTAAGCGCCCTTTGGGGGTGCCATAAATATTATTCTGAAAGCGCTCTTTCAGTTCGTCGAAGTTGTGCCCCGGGGAACCCTTTGAATCTTCTTGCATTTTGGGAACTTACTGTTGAATCGAGATTGATGTTGACGCGTATAATACCACTACTGCGCACAAAGCCCTCGACAGGTTATTGAAAAGCCTTCGAAAAAACGTCGCCGCAATATCAATCGCTTCAATGCAACAAGGATACGCTTCACCATGCTTTCGCTACTTAAAATACTTCATGTTCTAGCGGCCCTGGGCTGGGTCGGCGGTATGTTTTTCGCCTATTTCATTCTGCGCCCTACAGCGGCGGAGCAATTGCAGCCGCCTCAGCGCCTGCCGTTGTGGTCGGAAGTGCTGACCCGCTTTTTCCGGTGGGTGTGGATCGCCGTGCTGACGCTCTGGGGCTCCGGCGTGGGCATGCTCGCGCTGTGGGGTAGTAAACCGCCGTTGTATGTACATGTCATGCTGGGCGGCGCACTGGCGATGACGCTGATCTTCGTTGGTGTGTTTTTCTTTCCCTTTCGCAAGCTGAAGACCTGCACGCTGGAAAAGACCTGGAGCGAAGCCGGCGCCGCGCTAAATCAGGTGCGACAGGCTGTGTTGGCCAATCTGTGCCTGGGGCTTATCGTCATCTGCGTCGCCGTTGGCAAGTGGCCGCTCTGACATCAGCGCTGCAATAACGCCAGAGCGGCGTCCAATGGCGCGTCGTCCGCCTCCAGCCAGTGGATGGCGACGCCCTGACGCTCCATACGACGGAACCATTTCACTTGCTGGCGGGCGAAGAGATATATCGCGGACGCCAGTTTTTGCATCATGTCATTACGGTTAAGCTGCTCCTGCAGATACAACGTGACATAGCGGTACTCTAATCCCAGCTCATCCAACTGCCGCCAACTCAAACCCGCCGCCCGGAGGCTTTCCACTTCGTCAATCAAGCCTTCGTCCAGACGAGTTTCCAGACGTTCGCGAATGCGGGCGCGTAATCGGTCATTGTCGCAGTGCAATCCGATCACGACAGGATCGATACTGATCTGCACACTGGGACTGTCTTCATTCAGCTCTGCGTAGGCAATCTCTATGGCTCGCAGCGTGCGTTCACGGTCCTGGGTGTCAGTGGTGTTATGCAAGGGTCTCAATGAGGCCAGCAGCGCATTCAGTCGCTCTTGATCGTGATGTTTGAGCCGTTCCCGCAGCAGCAGGTCGACAGGCGCTTCAACCAGTCGATAGCCGCGCAGGATCGCATCCAGATACAACCCAGAGCCGCCGGCGATAATAGGGCGCATCTCTCTTGTTTCCAGATCATCGAGTGTCCGCTGCATGAAACTGAGGTAGTCAAACAGGCTGAACGGAGTCCCCGGATCAACAATGTCGATCAGGTGATAAGGCGTATCGCCGTAATCCTGCAAATCCTTGCCGGTTCCAATATCCATACCTCGAAACACCTGCCGGGAATCCGCAGACACCACCTCTCCCGCCATGGCGCGCGCCAGCCCTACGGCGAGCCGCGTCTTTCCGCAGGCAGTGGGCCCAAGCACCACTATGGGCCTGGCGTTAGGGTTTTCGTTAGCGATACTCATCTGTGACTCTTTTCTTGATTTCGGACAGCCTTCTCCGCCAGGAAGCAATCTAATCTATGCTTATATCAGACCCTGTTTACCTGAGCACGGAGTATGGCAATGATGAAAATAACCATTATCTGGATGGCCGTCGCCGCTGTATTTATGCTGCCAACCATGATGGTGCTGGCGTTTATTTTTCGCAATTCACGCACAGCGGACCTTTATTACAACGGGCTGGCCAACCGGGTGGAACAAGAGCGCCTGGGCCAGATGCTGAAGCAGAAAGGCGTCGACACCGCGCATTATGTTCGGGGCTCATCTTCCGTCGAGGTGTTCAAAGCCATTCAAAACTGTCGTAACTGTTCAGAAAAAGCCCACTGTGGAGAACACCTGCAACAGGAAAACGCCAATCTTGGGGTTCCCGATTTCTGCCCCAATCATGACGCCATCGCCGCCCAAGCGTCTGTCAGCGCTGATGAGCCCAAGCCGGAAGCAACGCCTCCGGCATAACTACTCGCATGGCCCGGCGGCGCATGGGACAGTTAAACGCCAGTTCCATCGCCGCCAGCATCAAGCCGTCCTCGTGCTTGTTGCCGGAACCGTAACGCGGATCGCCCAATAAGGGATGCCCCAGATCTGCAAAATGGCGTCGAATCTGATGTTTGCGTCCCGTGATCAGTTTGACCCGCACCAGACTGGAATCCGTCGCTTCGTCATAATGCTGGACCTGGTAATAGCTCAACGCTGCTTTGCCGTCCACAGGGAAGTCGATTTCCCCCTGCTCTTGCGCCAGTCGCCCTTTTACCCGCGCCAGATAGAATTTATCCAGCGCATTATTCTGCAGCAGCGCGCCAAACCGCCCCGCCGCCGCTTTATTATGGGCAATGATCACCAATCCCATGGCCTCGCGATCCAGGCGATGCAGCAGGAATACCTGCCGCTTGCTTTGGAAATGCAGTTCCACCATGCGCAGCAGGCTGCAATGGTCGCCCCATTCGGAGCCCTGCGTCAGCAGCCCGGCGGGTTTGCACCAGATGGAATAAGCGTCATGATCCGCCACCAATGTGGGCTGCGGACTGTTTAACGCGAGAATCTGAGGATCGTAATTCAGCTCCAGCACGTCGCCGACCGCCAATGCAGATTTGGCTCTGCGCAGACGCTTCTGCGGCTTGCCGCCGCGCTTCCACCAGACGGCGCCTTTCAGCATGGCGTCTTTGACTTTTTGCTTCGACAAACCGGTCTGCGCGGCCAGCCAGGTAGACGCATCCGCCACCGCTTCGCCGACGATCAACTTACGGCGCCAGCGACTTTGCGCGTCCACTTCCCCGCCCCCGGAACGCCAAACATTATCTGACGGCATGGTACACCTTGAATCGGCTGTTCTCGAACAGAACCCGCACCGGCCCAACATGGGCTTCAATCCAGTCCGGGTATGGCAGGAAACGGTTGGCCACCAGGGTCAATGAACCTCCCGGCTTAAGCACGCGAGCGCAATCGCGCAGAAACTGCTGGGTGATGCGCGTATCCTGCTTCACCCCCTGATGAAACGGCGGGTTAGTGACAATGGCGTCTACGCCGGGCTGCACCTCAGCAAGCCCGTCTGACGCATAGATATTCAACTCAGCGCTATTGGCTTCAGCCGTGCGCGCCGCGCTTTTCAGCGCCAGCAGATTGATATCCGTCAGCTCTACCGATGCTTTGGGATAGCGCTTCTTCAAAGTCGTTCCAATAACGCCGCAGCCGCAACCAAAATCCAGAAAACGCCTCCCGCGCAACTCCGGCAGAGACTCCAGCAGCACTTGCGTTCCCTCGTCCAGACGACCCGCGCTGAAGACTCCCGGCAGCGTGAATAATTGAAGCGTGTCTACTTTCTCCTGCGTGAGTTCGTAGGCGCGCCAGAACTCGTCCTGTTGCGGCCGCCAATCATTCGCTGGCGTCAGTTGCCAAACCTGGCAATGACGCGCCGAGTCCACTTTAGCGGCGTCCCAGCCTTCTTTCGCCAGACGCTTGGCGGCGCTCTCCACGCCTTCGCGCTTTTCGCCCACCAGCCAGATATGCTGTACGTGTTTCAATGCCGGCGCGACAACGGATAGCATCAGATCCAGCATTTCTCTGGCCTTCGGCATAAACAGGGCGATCTGATCCCATTGCGCGTCAGCAGGCAACGCCAGATCCGTAAATAACCGCTCTTCCGCTACGGCGTTCCGGCAGGCGTTCACCGCCGTGTGATCCCAACTCAGAACGCTGACCTCTGCGCCAGTCTGGCGCAGGTCCGCAGCAATGGCGTCTGCGGGCGGCGAGCACAATAGTATCCGGCCGCTCAACTGCTCACGTTGGCGTAACAGCGCTTGGCTGGGATTGCTTAACTGACTCATGCCGGCCTCGGAATACTGATAACTTCGCCCAATGTGGCGTATTCATCCGCCCCCAGACGGGACAGCGGGTTCACCTGCATTGCGTCCACTTTGTGACGGCCTTTGGCGTCCGTCGTCATCACGCTATCGTCCACAAACAGTTTTTCGATATTGAGCAGCACCATCGCCTGGGGCACGCTGCCCAGCTCCACCACTTCCTGCACCCGGCACCCAAACGCCAAACGACATTCCGCCAATCTGCCCAACTCAAAACCTTCGAAGTCCACCAATGACAGGTTAAGCCCTGGCAGTTCGGATTCGCCGTAAGGCAGCGTCCGGGACGAGTCCGTCACCGCCTGCGCCATTTCGCGACCAGCGATATGCACCGTGCAGGGCGCGCCAACCTGTAAATTGCTGCGCGTATCTTTCAGCTCTCCGCTGGGCTTTTTACCGATGGAAATGGCGATGGTGGGAGGCGCGCTGGAAATCGCCGTGAAATAGGAGAACGGCGCCAGGTTCATGCCTCCATCCTCATTGCGGGTCAGCGCCCATGCAATGGGACGAGGGATGATGGTCTGCGTCATCCAATGATAGATTTTGGTCGCTTCTAATTGCTGGAAGTCAATATACATGGGGGACTCTGTCGCGTTGCGGTGGCTTGAGGTTGCTAAAGCCCGCTATTTTAAGCCCGCCAGCCTCTTTTTTCTAACCTTTACGAAGAGTTGGGAAAATAATGTCGCCCCGATAGCGGACTATATAAAAAGACCTATCGACACAGATGAAAATGTGATCAGCATCCACTCAATCTTTGTATCTTTGTGTAACACTGCTCAACATTCAGTCAGAACCTCCCAGGCAGCCAAGCCTGGAAAGCCCTGACGTTATAAAAACAAATACGTCCATCAACCTGTCGCGCCAGGAACTTATAAAGTTATAACAAACCCTGGCGCCGGGGCCTGCATGAATGCTGTCGCAGACCCAAGGGCAAAGAGGCGCCACAATGAGCATATCCCCAACGCTATCGTCGATGCTGTTTATCGTCTTGTTGAGTCTGACCAAGCCGTCCTTTGCGGTAACGCTGCAAGGCGTGGAAGTTCCTGAGTCCCTGCCGCCGGAGGGCGACCGCCCTTCTCTTTCCTTGAATGGAGCCGCTACGCGCCGCTTTCTGGTCTTTGTCGATGTTTATGTCGGCGCCTTATATGTGGAGCGCACGACTCACGAAGCGCCAGCTCTGCTTGCCGATGAAGGTTACCGGCGCATGGAGTTCACCATGCTGCGAGACGTGCGCGGCCGCAAGATCGCAGACGCCTTTTACGAAGGCATGCGTCTGAATATCAGCAAGCAGCAGGCGGAGGACATCCGTGTGGAGATCGAGCAGATGGTGCATATGTTCGATCAAAAGCTGGAAAAAGGAGACACCGCCGTCGTGGAATATATCCCCGGCGTCGGGGCGCAAGTCTGGCTGGACGGGCGTGACCGCGGCGTCATTCCAGGCAAGAAGCTGTTCGACGCCATTCTGTCTATCTGGATTGGCGACTACCCGGTCAGTCAGGACTTCAAAGCCGGCATCCTGGGGGCGCCGCAACAATCGGCGAGTCGAATGGCTGACCGGAATTGACCCCGGTCAATATAAGCGTTACCAGGGAGATGGCCGCCGGGAGAGGTTGACCTGAGTCAAACTCGCCATGGCGGACCCTCGCCATAATCCAACTAAAGATCACGTTATTATCGATCAGCCAAGTTGGAGATCCATTATGTACATCGACGAAACCATCATCGCGGGATTACTGGTAGTAGGCATGACCATCGCATTCTTCGGCGGCGTCTATGTCGTGCTGAAAAAAGAAAACGACAAGCATCAGAAACATCATTGATTACAGGCTTTGTCGCCATCCTGGCGTCAGTAGTCCTGCTTCCACTGTAGTTCGACTCCGCCAAAGCCGGACTGTCCGCCAGTGGTCGTCTCCAGGTTGAGGTTGGGGTTCAACTCCACCTCGACGGAGCCTTTCCACGGCTGCGCTGGATCTGGGGTTCGCTCCAGCTCCAGATAGACGCGTTCAGTCAAATATTTGCCCACGCCGACGGACACGCCGCTGCCGTTGTCGGTTTCCTGTGTGTCGACGGATAGCGTATCAACCCCCAGCAAATCGCGAGTGGTGGCGATAGGATCAAAGAAACTGCCGCCTTCCCCTCGCAGCGTCTGCACCGCTGCCGCCAGGCGATAGGCCTGAATCGGCGTGATGTTGCGCACGGACTTGCCGAACATGAGCTGCGACAGGATTTCATCTTCCGGCAAGGGCGGGTTCGAGCTCAGATTCACCTTCAGCGACGCCAGCGACCCGGACAGTTCCGCACGATATTCCGTGTCCTTGCTGGTGTAGACGCCCACGATAAACATGGTGAAGCTGTCGTTCTCAAACAACACCTCCCCTTCCTGCAAATCGAACTTCTTACCAAAGACCTCAAAGGTGCCGCGCAGGGTTTCAAAGTTGCCGCGGTAGGAGGCGGACTCCAGCGGCCCTTTGGCGAACACCCGGCCTTTCAGTTCCGCTTCCAAGCCACGCCCACGTAGAAAGGCCTGCTGGTTGACGACCAGACGGATATCCAGAGCGACCTTGGGCAAAGGTAGGATGCTGTCTTCCTCCAACACTTCTTTAGCCACCTCGCGTACTTCAATCTCCGGAATATCACGGCCCAGCGCCGCGTCCAGCATCATCGCGAACGGCAACACTTCCACTTTTCCGCTAAGCAGCAGGTTTTTGAAGTCTCCTTCCAGCGTCAACTTCCCGGACACCGCCCCTTCCATATCGGAGCGACGCAGAATACTGGCGTTGGTGGCGACCAGCTGCAGTTCTATCGGCTTGTCATCACTTTCTTCACCGCCCTTCAGTTCACTCCAGTCCACATGGCCAAGCAGCTCCAGCTTGCCGGAGCCGCCATCGCTGGCGGAGCTGTCGCTCATGGTCATTTTCCGGCCGGAAAACGCCAGATTGGCCTGAGCGTCTTTAAATAAAGTGCTGGTGATGCGGTTTTCGTAAAAACCATCCTGCAGTTTCAAATCGCCATTTAACAGAGGATCGCCAAGAACGCCTTGCGCAGACAGGTTCAGATTCAGGTCACCGGAAAAGCGGTGAATATCCGGGTCCAGCAGAAAATTGAGCCAGCGCGTCTCCAGGTTACCGGCCACCGCCACATCCAGCGGAATCTTACGCACATCCAGCTCGCCCTGCAGTTGGTTGAAGAAATCCAGATATGTGCGCGCGTTAATATCCAGCTTCACTCTGCCGGTCTGCGTATCGTCTTTCTTGATCACTGTCACCAGCGACAAGGTTTCGTTTTCCTGTGTGGCGATATCAGTATGCAACTGCAACGGATATTTTTGCTTTCGTCCTTTGTCGTCCATCCCTTCGATTTCCGTGGCGTAGGCGACATAACCGTCCACTTTGGGTTGCTGCAGCGAACCCTGCAATCGCAAATCCGTATTTAACACCCCATGCTGCATTTGCCAGCCTAAAGCCTGCAAACTCTTCGTGTTCACACCGGAGCCGTTCAGCGAGACGTCAAACCCGGTGGGTCGCCACCAGCCAGACAGATCGATACGCCCAGCATCGCCCAGATTCGCGGTCAAGGAGGAAACATCCACCCCCTGTGTTCCGCCCTCGCCTTCGCCAGTCACCTCAAACGGCAAGGTCGAATAGCGACCCGCGGTGTGCAGGCGTCCACTGACTTTGGGATCGGTAAACGCCCCTTCCACGTGTAAATCTGCATCCACATCGCCGCTCAGATCAGGCGGCAACGCCACATCCGCCAATGCAGCCAGTGAGTACGGCAGTTTATGCGCCACGACATCCAGATTAAGCGTACTTTTGGCGATACTGACCCGCCCGGAGCCTTCCAGCGTGGCCAGCTCGGCCTGGCTTGCGGCCGCATCGCTATCTTTAGGTTGCGCGCGGGGCAATTCGGCGCGAAATGAGCGAAAGTTCAATACATCGGGAGAGCCGGACAGGTTCGCACTCACCGCAAAGGCTTGCGACTTAAAGCTGCCCGCCGCCTGCGCCACGCCGGAGAACTCCGGCTTGGTGAACTTGCCTTTCACTTTGGCGTCGACGCCAACCAGTGTGGGTCCCAGTTCAGGCGGCAGCTCGATTTCCAGTTTACTAAGCAGGTCCAGCGGGATTTTGCCGCCCTTGGCGCTCAGGTCGAGAAGAGATTTGCTCCAGTCGATCTTGCCTGCAGCCGTCACCCAGGCTTCCCCTGTGTTGACGCGGGCGTCGCGCAGCGTGACGGAGTCTATGCCGCCTTTCACGCCGCCCTGCACCGTAAAAGGCAAATCCAGGTAGGAGCCGCGAGCAGACACCCGCCCTTCATAGTTGGGCGACACATAGGGGCCGGTCACAGTGACGTCGCTCGCTTCCGCAAACAGTTCCAACCCTTCCGGCGGCGCGATATCCAACAAACTCAGATAACTTAACGGCGTCTGCGCACGGGTGACGCGAATATTCAATGATTCCGCCGCGAGGTCCACCGTTCCGCTGGCCTGCGCCTGCAATTCGTCCAGACTGGCGGTGAGGGAGTCGATGACAATCTTTTCTTTGCCGCCACTGCCGCGCACGGAGGCGATCAAGGGCTTGCCGCTAAAGTTAGTGCGCACGCTGGCGCTGCCCGAGGCTTGCGGGTCATTCAGAGAGCCCGTCGCACGCAGACTTGCGCTGGCGTTACCGGTGCTGAAATCTTTGGTCCAGGGCGCCAGCACATCCAGCGGAAAGCGATCGATGTCCACCTGCGCGTCCAGCTCTTCATCCGTCACCCGCCCACGCACCTTTTGCAGGCGCTGATCAATATAGATATCCAGTCCTGCGGTTTGCACCAGAAACGCATCCAGATTCACATCCACTTTTCCGGATGCGCGCAGGCTGTGGCCGAACAACGGGGCTTTCAATTGTTGCAGATCGATGCCGTAAGTCGGACCGCTCTGTGCGCCGCTGGTCGCCTGATCTGAGGGTTCGGACTGCGCCACCACAGCTTTCAATTCCACATCCAGCGCCTGCCAGGCGGGCATTTTCGCCAATCCGCCCAGCCAGCCTCCAGCCGGCTCATTCAACATTGCGGTCAATGTCAGCCGTTTTTGTTCATCCCATTGCGTGGCGACCGCAATCTGCGCGGGCTTTTCCTCAAGCGTCCCGGCGTTCAGCTCTAACGTTAGGGGAACATCCGTCCAGTACAGTGTGCCGGAACCATGAATCTTCGCCGCAGGAATATCTTCCATGCCCGGCGCTTTTACTTTCAGTCGCAGCAGCGACAATTCATCCAGCGCCACCGGCCACATTGCCGTAGTTCCAGACTCCGGCGGAGCCTCTTCTTCCTCGCTGGACTCTGGTAGCGTGTCCACCAGGTTGATGTACAAATCATCCGCCGACAGATTGTCCACGTGCACCCGCTGGGCGAACAGACTGTTGATGTCCACCTGCAGATCCAGGGCCCGCGCCCGCACCAGTTGCTTCTCGTTGAGATAGACTTCCAGCAGCCCAAAACTCCAGTGGCCAAGATCCGGGCTACCGACATCTTCGACTTCAATTCGAATGGGAGAGCCTTTCAACGCCAGCGGCAGGCCTTTACCCAGCAGCCAGACACGCCCGCTTTCGCTGCCGACGAAAGTCACCGCCAGCAGCAGCATGAATACAATCAGACTCATGATCAGGGAGAAAAAATGAGCCGGCCAACGCACCCACCATTTGCGCAGCATCAGAAGGCCTGCCCTATGCTGATGTACAACTGAAAGTTGTCATCCACTCCATCCCTGGGACTGAGAGGTACGCCAACGTCAAAGCGGATGGGCGCGAAGAAAGTGAAATAGCGCAAGCCGATTCCCGTTCCCCATTTCAGTTCTTCTCCCGGCTGCAGGTTGGCGTCGTCAAAAGCGAAGCCGCCGTCTACAAAGAGCACAGCGCCCCAGCTCTCGGAGAAGCGAAAGCGAGTTTCCACGGAGACTTCGTTAAACGAGCTGCCGCCAAATGGATCATCGTCAGTGATTCGGCTCAGTGACTGATATGGGTATCCGCGCACGGAGCCGCCGCCGCCTACATAAAAGCGCTCGTCAGCGGGTATATCGCCCGTTGACTGTCCGGAGATAGTTCCTGTCGCCGCCCGTAACGCCAAAGTGGGCTCCCAGTAAAAGGAGTCAGCAGTCAGATACGTACTGGCGGAGAAAGTGGTTTTCACAAAGCGGCGGGAGGTTTCCAGGGTATCAATGTATGGCTGAACGCCAGCGGTAAGAATAAACCCTTTGCGCGGGTCGAGGAGATTGTCGGTCGTATCCAGCTTCAAGGTGAATGGAAAAGACACTAGACCAAACTCATCGGTCACGCCTTCGTCGGTGACTTCACTGTATTTCAGCTGCGCGCCGATGGAGCCGGACAGGATATCCGTGAACTGACGCTTGATCGTAAAACTGGTCTGAGCACTAAGGGAATCATAGGCGTCCAATTCCTTCTTGGTCAGGTCGCCGTTGAGAATGGCGCTTTGATCATCACGAAAAAAGTTAGGCAGCGTCAGCTCGCCTTCCACGGTGCGACGCACCTGCGACACGCGTCCGCCTACTTCGATCTTCTCGCCAGCGCCAAGAATATTACGATGTTCCCAGCCCAGCGATAGCCCAATCCCTTCATCCGTACTGTAACCAATCCCCGCTTTACGCGTGCGGTGGTTGCGCTCCTGCAAGTTGAAGGAGGTATCGACGCGTCCGTTCTCCGGTTGGGCGATATTCGTTTCGATGCGCGCAATCAGGTTGGTTTTGAGCAGATTCAAGCGCGCCTGATCCACGCGGGCGCGGTTGAAGCATTGTCCCGGTTCATATCCCAGTTTTGTGCGCAGATATTCTTCTTTGACGGACGTCAGACCGGAAACAGCGATCTCGCCGAAGTTGACGCTGGGACTGGGCTCCATGCGATAAGACACCGTCGCGGAATGATCGGCGTGATTCACTTCCGCTACATAGCTGAGCTTCACTTCGTAAAAGCAGGCGTTTTCCTGAATATATTTTTTCAGCGCGTCCTGAGTGTCCAGCACATTGGAAGCCACCAGCGCGCGCCCCTCTCGCAAAGGCCACGTGGAAGCTCTGGGCATCTTGAACCCGTCAGGCACGTCGAAAGTGATTTTTTGCACTTTGTACAGGGGACCCGGGGTCAGCAGATAGGTCACGCCTTTGTCATCTTCCTTGAGGCGGTATTCCACGGCCCCCGCGTAATATCCCTGAGAACGCAGCAGACGTTGAATGATGTCTTTTTCGTAGCGGGCGATTTTGACCGGGTTGGTGTACTGCTTGAGCGTGAGGTTCTCATCCCGTTGGCGATCCAGCTCGTCCTCCACCAAGGATTTCAGCTTCTCGTTATCCTCCACCACAACTTCATATTTGAGTTTGTCTGAAAAAAACGGAATGTCGATGGCGTGTGCAAGTCCGGAAACGGCCAGAAAAAATGTGAAACTAGCTAAACACCTTATTAAATGCATCAGGTTGAAATGGCTATCCGAAATATAGAGTCAGGTGATGAAATTGCTTCGTCCTATGAGACTCGGCATTTTGCGATAATTTTCGATGTCCTTCTAGATGAAACCGCAGGAATTACCCGTATTTAATAATGACTAGAGGTGACAACCATGTTTTATCCGCTAACATAGGGCGGCTTCGCCTTTATTCAGGAACATTCGCGAAAAGCACTTACAATTCAGCAGGATCAGGAAGAACCGGAACTCAGCGATTGCAATCAACGAACCTCGGGGCAACGCCCCAACCCCATCGCCAGCATACAACTTTTCCCGGCCGCCTTCCGGCCGGACTCGGACATATACAAGTAATCATAAAGGGAGAACTTCATGGCTAAACGCATGACGATAATGATTGTCGTACTTGCTGTCGTCTTCGGTGGAATTTTCTACTTCCTGGGCTATCTGAAGCCGAAAATGATGGGCGAATATTTCGCCAACTTTCAGCCCCCGCCGGTCACCGTTTCCTCAGAGAGCGCCCGCACGGAGAAATGGACGCCTTTCTACAGCTCCATCGGTAACGTTGTCGCCGTGCAGCAGGTGACGGTGACTTCCGAAGAAGCAGGCGTCATCAAATCCATGCCGATTTCGTCCGGCGCGCAGGTCAATGCCGGCGATCTGCTGGTGCAACTGGATACCGATGTGGATGTGGCGGAAATAAAAGGGATGCAGGCCTCCGCAGAACTCGCGGAAGCCACCTACAAACGCGATCAGAAGCTTTTAGAACGCAATGTCGCCAGCAGCCTGGATTTCGAAACCAGCCGCGCGCAGTTAAAGAATGCGCAGGCGCAGGTGGAAAGCCAGCGCGCCCGCATCAACAAGAAAAGCATTCGCGCGCCGTTCAAAGGCACATTGGGCATCCGCAAGGTCAATCTTGGCGAGTATGTGCAGCCAGGAACCCCCATTGTCACCCTACAGGACCTGTCTCGGGTATACGTCAATTTTGCTTTGCCCGAGCAACTGTTCAGCCAAGTGCATAACGGCCTGCAGGTGGAAGCCAAGGTGGCGGCGTTTCCTGAACGCACGTTCAACGGCAAGGTCACCGCCATCGACGCCCGAGTGGACCAGCAAACCCGAAATTTCACTATCCAGGCGACTTTCGAGAATTCCGACCAGGCGTTGCGTCCCGGCATGTTCGCGGAAGTGAAGCTGTTGCTGGGCTCCGAGCGCGATGTGATTACAGTTCCCTCCACTGCTCTGGAAGCCAAGCTGTACGGCACCTCTGTATTCGTAATCAGCAAGGCGTCCGCAGAAGGTCAGGCCGCCACCAAAGACGCCCAGGAAAATATGGTGGTCGAGCGCCGTTATGTTGAAACGGGGCTGTCGCAGAACAACTGGACTGAAATAACCAAAGGGCTGGAGCCCGGCGAGTCCGTGGTCACCGCCGGTCAGCTCAAATTGCAGAACGGCTCCCGCGTGAAGATCAACAACAACGTGGAACTGCGCTGATCCGCACCGGTAAACTAGGAGAAGCCTATGCGTTTTACCGATATATTCATACGCCGTCCGGTGCTGGCGTCCGTCGTCAGCCTGATTATCCTGCTATTGGGTCTCAACGCCCTGAAGACTCTGCAGGTGAGGCAATATCCGCAATTGGAAAATGCGGTCATCAATATTTCCACTGCTTATCCTGGCGCCAGTTCTGAACTGGTGTCGGGGTTCATCACTTCGCCCATTCAACAGGCCGTGGCGAGCGCCGAGGGGATCGACTATCTGACCTCTTCCAGCAACCAGGGCTCCAGTCTGGTGGAAGTGCACCTGAAACTGGGCTTTGACTCCAGCACCGCGATGACGGAGATTCTCTCCAAAGTGGCGGAGGCGCGCCGTCAGTTGCCAGCGGATGCGGAAGAGCCGGTGATTCAGAAGTCCACCGCCGGCACCACTGCGCTCATGTACGTCAGCTTCTTCAGCCAGGACATGAGCGAAGCGCAGATCACCGACTACTTGAAACGCGTGGTGCAGCCGCAGCTGGAAACCGCCGATGGCGTGGCCAAAGCGGAAATTCTCGGGGGCAAAACATTCGCCATGCGCGTCTGGCTGAATCCGCAGAAGCTGGCGGCCTTCGACCTGACGCCTCAGGATGTCGCCCGCGCCGTCGGCTCCAACAGCTTTCTGTCCGCCGCCGGCGCGACTAAAGGCCAGTACATCACCGCCAATATCACCGCCGATACGGATTTGCACAGCGTGCAGGAATTCCAGCAGCTGGTGGTGAAACGGGATGACGCCACCCTGGTGCGTCTGCAGGATGTCGCCACCATTGAGCTGGATGCGGAAAGCGACGATTCAGCGGTGTACTTCAACGGCAATCGCGCCGTGTTTGTCGCCATTACGTCCCTGCCCGCCGCCAACCCATTGGAAGTCATCGACAATATCTATGACCTGATGCCAGCGCTTGAGAAGCAGTTGCCCAGCGCGCTGAACGTCAAAGTGGCTTATGACGCCACCAAGTTCATTCGCGACTCCATCAACGAAGTGATCAAGACGGTTGGCGAAGCGACGGTCATCGTTATATTCGTCATCTTTTTGTTCCTGGGTTCTTTGCGCGCCGTAATGATTCCGGTGGTGACTATTCCGCTGTCTCTGGTAGGCGTTTGCTTCTTCATGCTGGCGCTGGGCTACTCCATCAACCTGCTGACCCTGCTGGCGATGGTGCTTGCTATCGGTCTGGTGGTGGACGACGCCATCGTGGTGGTGGAGAACATTCACCGCCACATCGATGAAGGCCTGTCGCCGTTCAAAGCCGCCATCATTGGCGCCCGGGAAATCGCCACGCCGGTCATTTCCATGACCCTCACCCTGGCGGCGGTGTATGCGCCGATTGGCTTCCTCGGAGGACTGACGGGCGGCCTGTTCAAAGAGTTCGCCTTTGCCCTGGCGGGGGCGGTGATCATCTCGGGCGTCATTGCGCTGACATTGTCGCCGATGATGTGCTCCAAGCTGATGACGGAAACCAACAGCAAGATGGCGATCTGGCTGGATGAGGTATTTGAAAAGCTCAGAGGCGCCTACCAGCGTCGCCTGCATAACGCGCTCAATTATCGTCCGGTCACGCTGGTGATGGTGCTGACGATGCTGGTGAGCTGTTTTTACCTGTACCAGCTGTCCAACAAAGAGCTGGCCAGGGACGAAGACCAGGGCATCATCTTCAGTATGTCCACCGCGCCGGTGAGCGCCACTCATGACTACGTGGCCGCCTATACCGATGAAGTCATCAAAACCATTGAGACCTTTGATGAGAGAAACGATTACTTCATCGTGCAAGGCGCCAACGGTTCCGCCAACAGCATGTTCTCCGGCATGATCCTGAAAACCTGGGGAGAGCGTGAGCGCAGTCAGATGGAGCTGGTTCCCATCATGCAGCAGCGCATGGGGGATATCGCCGGTTATCAATCGGTCTCCTTCAACCTGCCCACCCTGCCCGGCTCCAGCGGCCTGCCTGTGCAGTTCGTCATCACCACCGCGCAGGATTACAAGGTGCTGTATGAGCTGGGTCAGGAGCTGCTGGCGGAAGCACGCAAGAGTGGTAAGTTCCTGTTCGTTAATTCCGACCTGAAGTTCGACAAGCCTACCGCGCATATCTCCATCAACCGCAGCAAGGCGGCGGAATTGGGCATCAGCATGCAGGATATCGGCGCCGCATTGGCGACCATGTTGAGCGGCGGCTATACCACCCGCTTCAGCGTGGAAGGCCGCAGTTACAAGGTGATTCCACAAGTGCTGCGGGAATACCGCGCCACAGCTGAGCAACTGGACGACTACTACGTGCGCACCGCTTCCGGCGAGCTGATTCCGCTCTCAACCATCGCGGAAGTCTCCAAAGGCGTGGAGCCAAATAAGCGCGGGCAGTTCCAGCAGTTGAACTCCATGGTGGTGGAAGGCGTCATGACGCCCGGAATCAGTCTGGGCGAAGCATTGGACTTCCTGGACCAGAAGGCGCAGACCATCTTCCCGCAGGGCTATGGATATGAGTACGCCGGACAGTCCCGACAGTACAAGCAGGAAGGCAGCGCGCTGATCTTCACCTTCTTCTTCGCCCTGTTGATGATCTATCTGGTGCTGGCGGCGCAGTTCGAGAGCTTCCGCGATCCGTTCATCATTCTGGTGAGCGTGCCGATGTCGTTGCTGGGCGCGTTGATTCCCATCGCCTTCGGTGTGACGTCGGTGAATATCTACACTCAGATCGGTCTGGTGACGCTGATTGGCTTGATCACTAAACACGGCATCTTGATTGTGGAGTTCGCCAACCAGTTGCAGGTGGAACAGGGACTGAGCAAGCGCGAGGCCATCGAGCAGGCCGCCGGCATTCGTCTGCGGGCGATTCTGATGACCACCGCCGCAATGGTGGTGGGCGTGCTGCCTCTGCTGTTCGCCAGCGGCGCCGGCGCCGTCAGTCGTTTCGATATCGGTCTGGTGATCGCATCCGGCCTGTCCATCGGCACGATCTTCACGCTGTTTGTAGTGCCCACCATGTACATGATCCTGGGCACGGACCACAGTCTGGTCGAAAAACAGGAAGACGTGGACGGCGAGGCTGTCCCACGCCTGACCTTTCCCTCTTAGCCTCCGGCGCCCGCCAGCGCCGGAGCCCTATTGAAAAAAGCAATTATCGGGCGGCTCCGGCTTGCCTGATAATGGCTTTTCTGATTTATTCCCCTAACGCCATCCGCTTGACCATCGCTTTCAGGACGACCGCTGTATGACCGACTATTCCGTGCTTCTGGTGTTTCTCTCCACCTGCCTGTTTGTGTCCGCCACCCCGGGCATGTGCATGACGCTGGCGTTGACCATGGGATTAAGCATTGGTTTGAAGCGTACGTTCTGGATGATGTGGGGCGAATTGATCGGCGTCGGCATTGTCTCCGTCGCCTCTGTCGTAGGCGTCGCCACTTTGATGCTGCAGTATCCGCAGGTGTTCTCCGTGCTTAAGTACGTCGGGGGCGCTTACCTCGCCTACCTTGGCGTACAGATGTGGCTATCCCGGGGCAAAATGGCCATTCCCGAGAAGATGGAGGACTCCCGCGTCGCCAGCCCTACAGAGCTGGCTACACAGGGCTTTGTGACGGCGATTTCCAACCCCAAGGGCTGGGCGTTCATGGTGTCGCTGTTGCCGCCCTTCATTTCAACCGACGCCCCAATGGCGCCGCAATTGGCGACCTTGGTTTCGATCCTGTTGATTGTGGAATTTTTCTGCCTGGTGTTATACGCCAGCGGCGGCCGCACGCTGCGCCACTTCCTGCTGCAAGGCGATAACGTCCGCTTGTTGAACCGTATCGCTGGGACCTTAATGATCGGCGTCGGAGCCTGGCTGGCGTTTTTCTGACGCGGGTTTTCAGGCGTCAGGAGGTTTGCGGCGTAACGGGAATTTTATAGCTCAGCGCCGCCGCCAGATCCCGTTTGGAGGCTTCCCAGTAAGCAGCGAGGGAGGAAGCCAGCTCCAACATCTTATGGACGGGCGCGGGCAGATCGTTGAGATCGCCGGTATCCAGCAGATTCTTCATCTCATGGCCCAGCTCCGTATCTCCGAGAATCACAATCCGGCGTTGAAAAAACAGCGTATCCGGGTCCATCCTGCGGCCAGCAATCAAGGCGAAGGCGGCGGAATCGCCCCGGATTTCCGTATCCGCCGTTTCCGTTAGCGCTACTCTGATGGAGCGATCCTCAGCAAGACTCAGGCTCCAGCTCAGTTCCAAATCCACAACCGTCACTTTAACCCAGCGATGAATAAGAGAGTCGAACTCTCCTTCTCTGATCGCCTCACCGAAACCGTCCTGCAGCAGCTTGCGAATAAGCGCGGCCTGCAGCGGAAACGGCGTGCGCGCCAAGGGATGCAGCAGATAGCGTCCCGGCCGGCGCACCACATCTGTCAGCGCCGGCAAGGCGGCGGCAAGCTCTTTGGAAAATTGCAGCGGGCTTTTAAACATGAACATCAGTCTCCCCTGTCGCAGCGTTTAGTCGCCGTTATTAAATAGACTCAGGACCCGGGGCATATTGATTTCCATCAAATCCCCCACACAGCGCTTTTGCTACCTTACTCGCATTTGCCGCCCTGGGAGTATGCAATGGAGCTGGTTTGTCCGGCGGGAAGTCCTCCCGCTCTTCGCGCCGCCGTGGATAACGGCGCCGACGCTGTTTACATCGGATTCAAAGACGATACCAACGCCCGCCATTTCGCCGGGCTGAATTTCGACGACGCCAAAGCTCAACAAGCGCTGGCTTACGCCCGCGACCGTGGCGTGAAGCTCTTCGTCGCCATCAATACCTATGCTCAGTCACAAGGTTGGGAGCGCTGGCGCAACGCGGTGGATAAAGTCGCCGGCTTGCAGGCGGACGCGCTGATCGCCGCCGATATCGGCGTCATGGATTACGCCGCCCGCCAATATCCCCAGCTGAACCTGCATCTCTCCGTACAGGGCTCCGCCACCAACTATGAAGCGCTGCGCTTCTATCACAACCGTTTCAATATCAAACGGGCGGTTCTGCCCAGAGTCTTGTCCTTGCCGCAGGTGCGGCAGGTGGCGTCGCATAGCCCGGTTGATCTGGAAGTCTTCGCTTTCGGCAGCCTGTGCATCATGGCCGAGGGGCGCTGCTATATGTCGTCCTACATGACCGGTGAATCGCCCAACAACAGCGGCGCCTGCTCGCCCGCTAAGTTCGTAAAGTGGGAACAGAAAGACGGACGCCTGGAGTCCCGCCTAAACGGCTCACTCATTGATCGCTTCGAAGCGGACGAAAACGCCGGTTATCCCACTTTATGCAAGGGACGCTTTGACGCCGGCGACAGCCATGCTTTTCATGTTTTTGAAGAGCCGACCAGCCTGAATACCCTCGATCTCATTCCAGAACTCGCCGCAACCGGCGTCAAGGCGGTGAAGATAGAAGGCCGACAGCGCAGCCCGTCTTATGTCGCACAGGTCGTGTCCACCTGGCGTCAGGCCCTGGATTGCTTCCAGCGCGAACCTGCGGCGTTCCGATGTCAGCAAGATTGGCTGGAGGCGTTACAGGCGCTGTCTGAGGGCGCGCAAACTACGTTAGGCGCGTATTCCCGTCCCTGGCAGTAAATCAAAGCGTTGACCTCGGGTCGCGTATCTCCGAATCATCAATAGATAGAAGGCGCAGTACTATGAAAATCTCTCTGGGTCCCCTGCCTTATTTCTGGCCGAAAGACATGGTCGTTCAATTCTATTCCCAGGTCACCGCCGCGCCGGTCGATATTGTCTATCTCGGAGAAACTGTCTGCTCCAAGCGCCGGGAGATGAACTTGCGCGACTGGCTGGACATCGCTGACTCACTGCTTGATGCCGGAAAAGAAGTCGCGCTTTCCACCCTCGCGTTGATAGAAGCGGAGTCGGAATTAAAGTCCCTGCGCGCTATCTGCAAAGCGGCCAATGCAAACGAACGCCTGAGCGTGGAAGCCAATGACATGGCGGCGGCGCACCTGATGTCGGAAGCCGGAAGGCCTTTCATCGCCGGCCCTTACCTGAATATCTATAACGCGCCAGCGCTGGAAATCATGCGACAAGCAGGCGCTAAACGCTGGACGCCGCCCGTAGAAATCAGCCGGCACGCGCTGGAAGGCATTCTGGGGAGTCTCGCCTCCCCCATTGAAACTGAGTTATTCGCCTACGGTCATCTTCCCCTTGCGCTCTCCGCCCGCTGCTTCACAGCCAGATCAGAGGGATTGCCCAAAGACGACTGTCGCTTCGTCTGTAAGAAATACCCTCAAGGCATTCCCACACGAAGCCAGGAAGGCGAAACCTTGTTCAACCTCAACGGCATTCAGACGCAGTCCGGCAAGTGTTATCACCTGCTGAATCAATGGCGCGATCTGCAGCATGCAGGCGTGAATGTGATTCGTCTGAGCCCTGAGTCGCCGGATACCCTGCGGGTCGCAGAGAGTTTAGCGCTGGCGCTCAAACAGGAGCAGGACAGGGTCCTGCCCTACCAGCTCAACCACAGCAATGGTTACTGGAGCCGAATCCCTGGCATGGAGCTGGCGGCGGGACCGCAGGAAACGCCTCATCTCTCCTGAGGCTTATCCCGGAGACAAAGTCAGGCTTAAAAATATCCCTGCATGATTTTATCGACGTCGATCTTTTTCAAGCCCTCGCTGAACACCTTGGCGAGCTCTTCCCCACGAGGGCCTTTTTTGAAGCAGATATAAAGCTTCTTGTCTTCCAATAACGTCGGGTTGAACTCAATCGCGCCCGCGGCGGATTTAAGGCTCGCCTCAGTGGATAGGAGGTATTTCATGACGTTTTTGTCGATGACCGCCAAATCAATGCGATCTGAGACCAGTTTCATCAGGTTCTTCACGTCATCTCCCGCCTCGCTCGCATTGAGCTGCTTGTTGGCCACCATGTCGTCAAACTCAGCGGTGTTCACATAACCGCTGACCACGCCGATGCGATATTTGGCGAGGTCCGGCAGCGCTGCCCAGTCAATCTGATGATTTTTGCGTTGGGCGAACCCCAAAGGGCCTGAGCCCATCGGCTCGGACAGGATAAAGTCGTCTTCCAGCTCTTTGGCGTAGTACTCAGGGAAATAGCCGTCATAGGCCGGATCGTTTTTGGCCAGGGCCACGGCGCGCTTCCAGGGGTAGAATTTCACCTCCAACGTGTAACCCATGGCGGCGAACGCCTCTTTGGCCACCGCCGCGCTGGCGCCCTGGTTGGCCAGACCTTCCGAGGTATAGGGCGGCCAGTCCAGGGACGTCAATTGCACGTTCTTACCTTCAGCCCTCACCTCAAGACCTACAGCGGCGATAAAGACAGTCAAAACAGATAGAATAAGGCGCTTCATTAAAGCCTCCTAATTGCGTTGTTCACAGGCGTCATTTCGTCACTTCTGGCTAAAGTATAGACATTAAGTCTTAGACCGGAATTGACGTTGGCCATGCAATCCACTTTAATCGCGGGGTTGAAGAGGGTCATACGTTAAACGTTGCCAGAAAAGTCACTTTTCCCGCGATTTTCGCGGAGTCACAGAGTCAGGGTTATACACATTGAGCAAACCGCCCATTCTTACGCTTGCCGACATCACCAAACGTTTTGATACGCAAGAAGTGCTGTCGGGCTTCAACTTGAGCATTGAAGACGGAGAATTCTTTACGATTTTGGGGCCGTCAGGCTGCGGCAAAACCACCGTGCTGCGCCTGATCGCCGGATTTGAGGGCGCGGATGAAGGGCGCATCATGCTGAACGGGCAGGATGTTTCCAAGCTGTCCGCGGAAAAGCGGCCGGTGAATACGGTGTTTCAAAGTTACGCCCTGTTCCCCCATATGACCGTGTTCGACAATGTGGCCTTCGGTCTGAAAATGGCCAAGGTCAGCAAGCCGGAAATCGCCGAACGCGTAAAAGAGGCGTTAGCCACCGTACGCCTGTCTGATTTCGCCACGCGTAAACCGCATCAGCTGTCAGGCGGTCAGAAGCAGCGCGTCGCCATCGCCCGCGCCGTGGTGAATCGCCCCAAAGTATTGCTGCTGGACGAATCCCTCAGCGCCCTGGATTACAAACTGCGTCAACAGATGCAGATGGAGCTGAAACAGCTACAGCGCAAGCTGGGCATCACCTTTATCTACGTCACCCACGATCAGGAAGAAGCCCTGTCCATGTCCGACCGTGTTCTGGTCATGCACAATGGTCAGGCGCAGCAGGTAGGCACGCCGCGTGAAATATACGAGTGCCCGAATAATCTGTTCGTCGCCAGCTTCATTGGGGAAATCAACGTATTCAACGCGGAAATCCTGGAAAGCCTGGGCGATTACCGCTATCTCGCCGCGATGGACGGCTTCAAGCGTGAGATTCACGCAGACCGCCGTTTCGAGGCGGGCGATAAAGTACATGTATTGCTGCGCCCGGAAGACTTGAGGATTGAATATCTGGAGGATGCGCCAGATCGTCCTGGTTTCTCAGGAAAAGTACTGGAGCGCAATTACACCGGACAGACCCTGGACTCACAGATCCAGTTGCCGTCAGGACAGACCATCATGGCCAGTGAATTCTTTGATGAAGACGATCCTGACTTCGACTACAGCATCAATCAGAAAGTCTGGGTCGATTGGGTGGATGGCTGGGAACACGTGATCAAAGCGGAGTCCTGACGTGAGCCAATCGCCTTTTCGCCGTTTCATCATTATTTTGACGCTGGCCTGGCTGGCGTTGTTCGTTCTGGCGCCCCACTTTCTGGTAGTGCTGACCAGCGTGATGACGCCTGACTCCGAGCATCTGGCGGTCTGGCCGATGACGCTGGACGCCTACGCGCGTATCTGGGAGCCCCTTTACGCCGACGTTTTCTGGCAGAGTCTGGCGCTGTCCGCCAAGGCGACGCTGATCTGTCTGTTGCTCGGCTACCCGTTCGCCTACATTGTCGCCAAGATGTCGCCAGCCTGGCGCGCCTTCATGATGTTCCTGATGATCATTCCCTTCTGGACCAACAGCCTGATACGCACCTACGCCATCAAGCTTTTGCTTGGCAATAAAGGCCTGTTCAACTGGGTGCTGGAGGCCATTGGCGTCATTGATGCCCCTATTCAGATGATTTATACCGAGTTCGCAGTCGTGTTCGGCCTGACTTACATCCTGCTGCCCTTTATGGCCCTGCCGTTGATCTCCAGCTTCGACAAGCTGGACAAGGATCTGATTGAGGCTGGCCACGATCTGGGCGCGGGATTCTGGCAGCGCTTCTATCACATCGTACTGCCGCTCACCATGCCGGGAGTCGTCGCCGGATGTTTGATCGTATTCCTGCCCGCCATGGGCATGTTCTATGTGGCGGATCTGCTCGGCGGCGCCAAGAACCTGCTGTTGGGCAACATCATCAAGAATCAGTTCCTGGTGGTGCGGGACTGGCCGTTCGGCTCCGCTTTCAGCGTCACGCTGATTGTCATCATGGGGATGATGCTATGGCTGTATTATGCCGCCAACAAGAAAGTACAGCGCATGGGAGGCCTCGATGATCAGAATCTTTAAGTCCGGTTTTCTGGGCCTGATCTTCCTGTACCTGTATCTGCCCATCCTGGTGCTGGTGGTCAACTCGTTCAATGAATCCAAGTACGGCTATGACTGGAAAGGCTTCTCCTGGCGCTGGTATGAAAAGCTGTGGAATAACGATGCGTTGATGGACGCCTTCGGCAATTCTCTGCTTATCGCCTGTCTGTCCGCGACAGCGGCGACAGTCATTGGGGCGTTAATGGCGCTGGCGATCTATCGCTATAAGTTTCCCCTCAAGAAAACCGCCGGCAGCTTGTTGTTCGTGGTGATGATGTCGCCGGATATCGTCCTGGCGATAACCTTCCTGGTTATTTTTATCGCACTGGGAATTCAGCTGGGATTCTGGTCCCTGTTGATCGCCCATATCACGTTCTGCCTGCCTTTCGTCGTGATTACCGTTTACGCCCAATTGAAAGGGTTTGACGAAAACTTACTGGAAGCGGCGCAGGATTTAGGCGCCAGTGAAAGCCGCATCTTTCGCCTGATCATTTTACCGATTATCCTGCCCGCCGTTATTTCCGGCTGGCTGCTGAGTTTCACACTGTCTCTGGACGATGTCATTATCAGCTCATTCGTGACCGGACCCGGTTTTGAGATTCTGCCCATTCGGGTGTTCTCAATGGTGAAGGTGGGCATTTCGCCCGAGGTGAATGTGTTGGCCACAGTATTGCTGTTTATTTCTTTAACTCTTGTCACGGTGGTGACGCTACTTATGAAAAGGAAAACCGAAGCATGAAAAAAACCTCCTTTGTAACTGGCTTCCTCTTCGCGGCAGGCTTCCTGTTCGCCGCTATCGGCACAGCCCGGGCGGCGGAAAAAGTGGTCGTGTACAACTGGACGGAATACATACCTGAAGGCGTGCTGGACGAGTTCACCGCCAAGACCGGCATCGAAGTGGAGTACGCCACTTACGAAAGCAACGAGGTCATGTACGCCAAAGTCCAACTACAAAAAGGCAAAGGCTATGACGTTGTCGTGCCTTCTGGCTACTACATCTCGAAAATGCGCAAAGAAGGTCTGTTGGCGCCAATCGATAAGTCCAAGCTTTCCAACTTCAAGCACCTGGACCCGAACCTGCTGAACAAACCCTACGATCCGGACAACCAATACAGTATCCCTTACACCTGGGGCAGCACAGGCATTGGCATTAACGCGGAAGCGATCGATCCCAAGAGCATTACCTCCTGGAAAGATCTGTGGGACCCCAAATGGAAAGGCAGCCTGCTGCTGACGGACGATGTTCGCGAAGTGTTCCACATGGCGTTGAAAATTAACGGCCACTCCGGCAACTCCACTGATCCTGCGGAAATCAAACAGGCTTATGAGCTGCTGAAAACCCTAATGCCCAATGTGTTGGTTTATAACTCAGACGCGCCCCGTGAGCCTTATATGGCGGGCGACGTCAATCTGGGCATGATCTGGAACGGCGAAGTGATACAGGCGCAACAGGAAAACCCGGACATCCAGTATATTTATCCCAAAGAAGGCGCAGCATTCTGGGTCGACAGCTTCGCCATTCCCGCTGGCGCTGAGCATAAGGAAAATGCGCTCAAGTTCATCGACTTCATGCTGCAACCGGAAATCGCCAAGCGCTGCGTGGAGTTTATCGGCTACGCCACTCCCAACAAATCAGCGCTGAGCCTGCTGGACGAAAAGCTGCGTAACAATCAAACCATCTTCCCACCCGCCGAAGTCATCCAGAAAGGCGACTTCCAGCAGGACGTAGGCGAAGCCATGGAGCTTTATAACGATTACTGGCAGAAGCTGAAAACCGGCAACTGATTTCAGTTCACAAGCAGGCCGGAGAGTTATTCCGGCCTGCTTGTTTTCTCACCATTCTCCTCGCTCGACTGACTCCCACCCACATTACGACGACACAGACTCGCCTGCCGTTCACTGGGCTGAAATCCCAAGGATTCATAAATTCGCGCAGCGTGATAGTTTTCATCCGCCACCATGACTAATATATCCGCCCGATCAAAACCCGCTTTGGCGACGGCGTGCACCAGTGTGTGGCATATCCCCCTGCTTCGATGGGAGGACTTGGTCAGCACATTCTGAAACCGGCCGATACGCTCATCAAAAAAGAGACCAACGCTGCCCACCAACTCTCCCTGTTGAAACGCGCCGAACCAATCTCCTCTTCCTGCCGCGATCATACTCCGGTACATATCACGAACGCCTTGCAGGAAAGCCACATTCTCTTCCTTCGGCTGATCGACATCCCGCTCCTGCAGCTCAAGCTCATACCAGGCGCGCCAATCTTCCTCCGACTGCAGCGTCCGCACATCAACATCAACGTTAACTTTCTGCGGCTTTAACAACTCTGATTGCTTCGCAGTGAGGACCGCACACTCCATGTACTCATAACCCCGCTGCATAAAACCGCTGCATAAAACCGCTCATATCAGCCCCGTCCTCTTCACCGCTGACGCGCCACTGAAACGCAAAATGCCTGATCCGCGGCGGCGCGCCAACATAACGCGCAAAATCCAACTCCAAATCAGTCCACTGCCCCGCCTGCGGCGGCGTCTTCAACAACAGATAATTGCCAAAGTAATAATTCGGATTGCTCGGCGTGGTAATCACAACATACCGACCCACATCCTCAACCACACCGGAATACCGGCTGAACATCAAATCAGTCTGTAATCCCAGGCTTGGCATGGGGTGCTCCTTTATTACGTCTACTCACATTACTGGACGCCGGTAATTCCGGCTCAACAGGCTGAAGTTAATATGCCCGTCACTTGTTTTCTAAAATTTAGTTAATCTTTCAGGAAAAAACTTATAAAATAGCGCGCTTGTTAACCAGTAGTATGTTGGAGCTTCATCGAACGGAATCGTCCCTGTCGTAGCATTCCCATCAATGCAGTAGCCCCATACCCCCTGATAAATAGTAATTCCCCCCAACCAGATTAGTCTGATCATTGGAGTTTTTAGTGTTTTTTCGCTGTATTACACACTTCATTTACTTATCCTGCGCTTTAGTTCTCTCTGCTAGCGCTTACGCTGAAGAAATTAACCCTTTGCTTCCTAAAGAGTGTGAGCAATCAAAACAATACTCTTATCTAAAGCTAGACAATGGACTGAAGGTTCTGACAATTTCGGACCCATCCTTAAATAAAGCCAATATATCCCTCGAAGCTTCTGTAGGAACTCAGCAAGACCCTCAAGATATACTGGGTATGGCGCACTTCCTGGAGCATATGCTTTTTCTTGGCTCCGAAAAGTATCCAGAGGCAGACGCCTTACAGACCTACTTGGCGAAGCATGGAGGTTCAACCAACGCCTCCACTGATTATAACGCTACAAACTACTACTTTGATGTTGAGCCCCAGCATCTGGAAGGCGCCTTGGATCTGTTCGCCGACGCCATGTCTGCCCCTACGCTGGATTCAACCTATGTAGGAAGAGAAAGAAACGCAATCCAGGCGGAGTACCAATATAGAAAGGACATGCTTTATTGGCGTCTAACTGATGCCGCATCAGAGGCATTCGCCACCAATCACCCTATTACGCGTTTTGGAATGGGTAATGCGAAATCTTTCGAAGCTTTCAGTGATCAAGAGCTCGCTAACCGGGTGAAGGCATGGTGGACAGCGCAATATAGTGCAGAAAAGATGTCTTTGGTAATTAGCGCTCCACAGTCCAACGAGGTATTGGAATCGCTGGCCAGAGAAAAGTTTAAAGATTTACCTGTGCGTCAGGCTATAGCGCCTCTATATCAAGAGCCTCTCAAGTTGAATAGAGTTCCCTCTTTGGTGAAGACAAAGTTCGATGACTTGGAAAGGTACATGATACTTTACTTCCCTATTCCTGATATCAAGGAAGAGTATAAAGCGGTGCCAGAAGAGTTCATCAGCTTTTTACTTGAGCAACAAGTTCCTCAGACGCTTTCCAGCAACCTGAGAGGCTACAGCTACGCGCAGGGCGTGAGCGTCCGATTTAACACAGATGACCCAGGCGCTTCGCGCATTGAAATATATATAAACCTTCATTACAAAGGTGGCGAACAATACTGGGATGTTATCAGACGTCTGATGGCGTATGTCGACATACTAAAGAAAGAGCCGCTGGAAGAATGGAGATTTAATGAGTTTCAAAAAGCCAGAGGATTGCAATGGTGCTACTTTAACGATTTCAATATCGCCAATGCAGCTCATAACTTAAACCTCTATGGCCCAGACTACGCTGTAGCCAAAGGATATGTCGCAGAAAAATTCAATCCCTCACTTTACCAGAAGATTCTTGAAGCCATTCGTCCTGATAACATGATGGCGATCGTCACCCATCCTGACTTCGTTTTATCCAAAGAGTCCAAATGGTTCAACACTCCCTACTCAGTGAGCATGCTTACCCCTTCAGAGCAAAAACATTACTTACCGAAAGAGAGCTATTACATGGCTCGACCACCTACAAATCCTTTTCTGCCGAAAGGTAAAGTGCAGATAAGCGGCAATATATCAGCCTCGCCCGAACTACTGAGCACGCATCAAAACATCAAGGCTTGGTATGGCAAAAATACCAAAGCAGGTAGCCCATTAGCTTACTACTTTGTGTTACTACGCTCTCCTGAAATGGACGAAGACCGAAGAAATGCAGCGCTTACGCAATTGTTCTGGAACTTACTAAGAAAGAAACTTGAGCATCAAACGCTTATTGCTGAAGAAGTAAATACGGATTTGAGTATCGAAAGACAAAAAAATGGAATAGCTCTGCACTTCCACGGCTATCCAGAAAGCGTAGAACTCCTGCTTTCGCAAACCTTGGAAGAAATTAAAACCTTCAGGGTAAAGGAGCGACGCTATGAGGGATACAGATATGGGTGGTTAGAGTATTTAAAAAAATATACAGAGGAAGCCCATCCATTAACCGTCGCTCAAGAAACAACGGATAGTGTTATCTATACTCCAAGCTATAGTCGCTCTGATCTCGCAAAGGGCATGCAAGGCGCATCCTATTCAAGAATGATCAATCTTCTTGAGGATTTCAAAGACAACCTACATGTTGCTTCATTTGCCTACGGTAATGTTGAACAAGTCCAAGCAGAGACATGGAATAAAATGGTGGCCGACGCAATCATAAATAAAGAAAGCAGTCCCCAAATAAGGGAGTATGTAATGCGTATGCCAAAAGGTATTACCCGAGTATTCGAGGAGTCGGAATTTACAGACTCAGTTTCGCTTGTATATGTACAGGGAGCCTCTGCAAGCTATGAGGAGCGCGCTCATTTTGAGCTATTGGAGAAAATGCTATCTGAATCCTTCTTTAAAGAGCTGCGAACAGAGAAACAACTTGGATATGTAGTTCACGCTACATCAAACAACTATTTAAACATCCCGGGCATGAAGTTTAACATGCAATCCCCAGTTTCAGGCCCTGACAAGCTGGAGAAAGAGACACTAAACTTCATGAAAAACTTTCTCGAAACATTAATTGCCATGCCAGAGAAAGACTTCAACATCTTTAAAAGCACCCTAATTACGGAGTTAAATGCGGATAAAGAGCTGGAAGAAAAAGCTTATGAATATTGGAAAGAAATCAAGAACGGCAGCTTAGACTTTGGCTCACATATACGCACGGCGGAAGCAGTGAAAAATATTAACAAAGAAAACTTCATTAGCTGGTATAAACTGCGCTTTACAAGCCCAGAAAGCCGTCTGTTATCGGTTCTGGTAGAGGGAGACTCTCACAACATTAACTCCAAATGGATGTCTCAGGTTTCCAATACAAAGCTAGACTCGCTTGAGAAGTTTCAGAATACAAATGAAAAGTGGGTATTGGTGTCTCCACAGTCTGAAAGCACTGAAATGATGCTTAGCAAGCAATAAAGCAATAAAGCAATATGGCCATAGGCAACAAGATCTATGGCCTTTCATCCAAGTCTTAGTCCCCCAGCCACTTATACATAACCAACGCATCCACAAGTCCAAGCTTTGAGTGACGGAAGGCTTTGGGAAGGCGGCCGGCGATGTCATAGCCCAACTTGCGCCACAGATTAACCGCGACTTCGTTGGTGGATACCACAAAATTGAATTGCATGGCTTTGTACCCATATTTTTTCGCCATGGCTTGCGAGTGTTCGCACAGGGACGCCGCTACGCCTTTACCACGGGCGGCCTCCGCCACCATGTAACCACAATTGCTGACATGAGAGCCCAGCCCCAATTGATTTTGCTTCAGGTAATAGGTTCCCAGGACTGTATCGCCTTCAACTGCGACATAGGTTTTCTGTGGCTGCCGCAACCATAATTCGTAGGCTTCCTCTTTACTTGTGTCAGGGGCGTAAGCATAGGTTTCTCCCGCGACAGCCACAGAGTGAAATATCCGCCAAATCTGCTCAAAGTCCTGTTCTAACGCCTCTCTTATTTCCATGAATGCCTCGTTGTCACATGTTTCGCTTTTCCTGTAACCGCTTATTTAAGCGGGGCCGTTTGGAAGCATAACTGAATATCCATGCCCTAAAAAAGAGTAAGTAATCTCTATTTTGACAAAAATACTGCTTTTATATACAGTGTTTTTATTTAAACTTAATTCTACTCAGACAATGAACAAATCAGGGCTAGAACAAGCAATTAATCGAGGCCAGATATGGCGAGGAAGACATTTCTCTTCAGCCCCAATAAAAGGATTGGATACTGGCTTTCCATCTTTGAACCAAGCATTGGCCGACGGTGGATGGCCAGCGGATGGCGTGACAGAAATAGGATATAGATCACCAGGTATGGGAGAGGTCAGCCTTTTGTTTCCGGCTTTGGCTCCATTAAGCCATCAAGAACAGTGGATACTGTGGGTAGCGCCGCCGTATCCACTATATGCGCCTGCATTAATTAATGGCGGTTTAAGTCTCTACAACAACCTGATAACGCAACCTCAATCTCGCAGGGATTTGCTCTGGTCGATAGAAGAAGGTCTGAAAAGCTCATCGTCCGCCGCGGTACTGGCATGGCCTGGGAGCATGCGACCAGAGCACGTGCGTCGACTACAGATTATTGCCGCTCAACAGCAAAAGCCGTGCTTCTTGTTTCAGGATAGACAGTACGCCAACTCGCCCAGCTCATTGCGAGTTCGTTTAAATATGCTCTCTCAAGGAGTCTTATGCGTGGAGATCCTAAAACAGCGTAGGGGGTGGGCGACATCCAAAATAGCCATAGACTCGCTACATCCGCTCTCTCTTTTTAGGCACCCCTCATTTCACACGGAAGCTGAAAGTGACGCTCGTAGGGAAAGAACCGGATAAGTTCAAAGGCGGTATGATCTTATGCGATGGTTATATCTTTACTTTCCACACCTGTATGCAGAAACGTGGAGTCCAGACTTCAGAGAAACCACTCCCATTGCTCTGATTCAGGAAAATGGTTCTGTCATTGTTGACACAAACGCGAGCGCCTCGGACTCAGGCGTGGATACTGGGATGCTATTAAACACAGCATTCTGCCTATGCCCCACCTTACAGGTTCTCCACATCAAGCCCCACAAGCAAACGCAAGCAATACATCGAGCAGCGCAAATTGCTAACCGCTTTTCCTCTTGGGTCAGCTTGGACGAGCCTGACGGTTTGTATTTGGAAGTCGCCTCAATGAAACGCCTGTATACACGCCCTTCACAATTGCGCCAGGACATTCAGCAGGCGTTTGCAGCCCTTGGCGTTACCACGTTGAACGCAACAGCGCCTCACCCCAAAGCAGCCCGCCTCCTTGCTCGCTCAAACCTAGAAAAAGATGTAAACGCCGAGAGTTTTTGGCGGGCGCTCAAGCTCCTGAAATTAGATCGCCTGAAGCTGGAGAGTCGTACTGAATATAAGCTGCGCAAGGTGGGTCTAAAAACTATTTATGATATCGCCAAACTTCCAAGCTGCGATCTTGCGTATCGAATCGATGCAGACCTTGCTTTGTATCTTGACCACGCGCTTGGCCGCAAACCTTGGCGGCCTTCGCCTTTTACTCCTCCAAGCCGTTTCAAAAAGCGGCTAGACCTGGAGCAGGAATTTGAAAGCCTACAGCCTTTGCTCTTCTACTTAGCCAAAGCCATTAAAGAGTTCTGCCTTTTTTTACAGGAGCGCTGCCTGATTAGTCAGTCCTTGGAAGTACGCCTTATTCATCGTCATCAACCGCCGACCCTGGAAAGCATCAGACTCGCACAGGGAGATAACCGGCCCGACTCCTGGTTATACATCCTGAATAAGAGCCTGGAAAGAATAGAGCTGTCCGCCCCGGTTGTAATGGTTGAGCTTTTCGCCTCCAACTTTGAAGAAGCGCCCCAACAGTCAGAGTATTTATTCGCACATTTCAACGAAAATATCGCTGCCGAAAAGACTCGCTTGCTCAATCGGCTGGCTGCCCGGCTGGGCTCCGATCATGTGCATTTTCTTAGTCTGACCACCGACCATAGACCAGAACTAAAAACCCAACAAACGCCGTTACCCGCGCTTGTAAAATATCCACGTTCACGCACCTCACCACAGCCGGTTTGGCTGCTGCCTTCGGCGCCGCTTATCAATATTGAGTCTTATAAGCTGCTTCATGGGCCACTACGCATAGATTCGGGCTGGTGGGATAAATATGCCGTAAGGCGGGACTACTATGTTGCCGTCACCCCAAACAATAGTTTGCACTGGATTTTTCATACCCCTGAAAAACAGTGGTTCCGGCACGGTTTTTTTTCCTGAATAAGCAGTTATCCCATGTCCTTCGCCGAGCTCCATTGCATAAGCAACTATTCATTTCTAAAAGGCGCGTCTCACCCTGAAGAGCTAGTGCAACAAGCCGTTGAACAGGGTTACAGCGCCTTGGCGATTACGGACGAGTGCTCCGTCGCTGGCGCCGTCAAAGCGTGGCGAGAGCTACGCCGGCTAAGGGAGGAAACTCCTGAAGCTTCAGCGTTTAAGCTAATCATTGGCAGCGAGTTTCATTATGAAGGAGATTGCTTTGTCGTACTGACGCCCCATAAAAAAGCTTATGGCGAACTCTGCCGGTTTATTACCAACTGCAGGAGAAAAGCAGAAAAAGGGGACTATCGATTTTCACCTCATGACCTTAATGAAAGCATCAAGCAAGGCCTCCTACTTTGGCGCCCCAAGCGAAGTGATCAAGAGTTTATCCCAGCGTTAGTACAAGCATTCTCTGGCCGTCTATGGCTATTGTTGGAGCTATCCCTGTCAGAAGAGGACAGCTCAAAGCGAGAGCTTATACAAACGCTATCCGAGGCCTATAACCTTCCTGTTGTGTGCAGCAATGAAGTCAAGATGCATACGCCCGAGCGAAAGCAGCTTCACGACGCACTGACAGCAATTCGCCTCAATCAATCAGTGGACTCTATAAAAGAGCTCCTGGCTCCTAATGCGGAAAACTATTTACGCCCTTTAAGTGAAGTTCATGAAACTTATCCCCCTAGCGCAATACAAGAGAGCCTGAAGGTCGCAGCGAGGTGCACATTTGAGTTGAATGAAATCCGTTACCAATATCCCAAGGAAGTCGTTCCCGAAGGAGACGACCCTAGCGCTTATTTACGTCGCCTGACTTATGAAGGGGCGCATCTTCGTTATCCACAAGGCATACCTGAATCAGTTTTAGCTACATTGGAGAAAGAACTTAAGATCATCAGTGAGTTGCAATATGAGTATTACTTCCTGACTATTTTCGACATTGTGGATTACGCGAAAAAATCAGACATACTCTGTCAGGGAAGAGGCTCGGCCGCAAACTCTGTGGTTTGCTATTGTCTTGGTATAACCGCTGTTGACCCCACCAAAGCCAGCCTTCTTTTTGAGCGCTTTATATCCAAGGGACGTGACGAACCACCAGATATTGATGTGGATTTCGAAAATGTGCGCAGAGAAGAAATTATCCAATATCTCTATCGGCGCTACGGCCGTGAGCGCTGCGCCATTGCTGCGACAGTAATTACTTATCGCCCCAAAAGCGCAATAAGGGACTTGGGTAAGGCGCTAGGAGTCGACTTATTTCAGCTCGAAAATGTGATCGCTAATTATGGCTGGCGATATCGGGGACAGAACTGGATAGATGAAGTCATCACACCTCAGGTTTCCCAGGACAATCATATCCTGACATGTTTTAAAGAGTTGCTACCTGAACTGCTAGGCTTTCCAAGACACTTATCTCAGCACGTAGGCGGCTTTGTTTTATCCGCAGGTCCTTTAGTTGAACTGGTCCCAATAGAAAATGCCGCAATGGAAGAGCGTACAGTCATACAGTGGGACAAAGACGATCTTGAGTCTCTTGGATTAATGAAAGTCGATGTGTTGGCGCTAGGCATGCTGACAGCACTGAAAAAATGTACGACATATATTAGTGAAATAACGGGAAAGACGTTCTCTTTGGAAAGCATTCCCAAAGACGAAGATTCCCAAGTTTATGGCATGTTGCAGCAGGCCGACACAGTTGGGCTCTTTCAGGTGGAATCTCGCGCCCAAATGAACATGCTTCCTCGTCTCAGACCAGCTAAATACTATGATCTTGTGGTGCAAGTGGCGATTGTCAGGCCTGGTCCGATTCATGGCGATATGGTTCACCCCTACCTGCGTAGACGACATAATCTGGAAGATCCTGAAGACGTCCCGTTACCTGAGCTAACCCCCATTCTGAAGCGTACTTTCGGCGTTCCCATCTTTCAGGAACAGGTTATCGCCATAGCCATTGTCGGGGCTGGTTTCACTTCCGAAGAAGCAGAAGAACTAAGACGCTCTATGGCTAGCTGGAAACGCCGCGGTCATATGGGCAAGTTAATGGACAAACTGATAACCAATCTGCTTAACAAAGGTGTACGCCAGGAATATATTCAGCGTTTATGCCGACAGATAGAGGGCTTCGGCGAATACGGCTTTCCTGAGTCCCATGCCGCCAGTTTTGCGCTGCTGGCCTATCATTCGGGCTGGCTTAAATACTATTACCCTTCCGCTTTCTGCTGTGCACTCTTAAACAGTCAACCAATGGGCTTTTATGCTCCTTGGCAATTAGTCCAAGACGCCCAGCGACATGGCGTTATCGTCTTACCCGTGGATATAAATAATAGTTACTGGGAGCACCGTTTAGAGCCACACACCGACAACACAAAAGAAGGTGCTTTACGACTAGGGTTCAAGCTCGTTAAAGGATTATCAGAAGAGGCCGCAGTCTCCATTATTCAGCATAGGGCCGACGAAGGTTTTACTTCTCTCGCACAGGTAATGCATCTTCCGAAAATAACTAGAGAAGACCTTGAAGCCCTTGCCTCCGCCGACGCTCTGACTTCGTTAGGCGACAATAGATATCAGCAACGTTGGGAGTGCTCAGGCTTTCTTTATTACTATCAACTCTTCTCCGAGTTTGAATACAGAGGCGTAGACTTCAAGCCTCCCGGTCGTCTGGACAGCATTTATGAAGATCATGCCAGCACAGGCGTAGTGCTAGGTGACCACCCCCTGGCCTATCTTCGAGAAGCCAATCTAGTTCCTCACAGCTTACCGGCGGTTGAC
>NZ_JAPELK010000002.1:0-591703 GCF_029813005.1 Hahella sp. CR1 | reverse complement strand
ATGTCTTAAAAATGTGGAAATAAGATGCTAGTCAGGCAGCTTTATTCTAAGTTGAGTGTTTTGGATGTCTGAGAAAAATATAGTTTTATAAGCATGGTTGATGCGTCTTAAGCTTTATGCAGCATCTAGGTTTTTTATCCTTCCAATAATCTGATCCATTTCAGTATCATCAAAGTAATCATCTATTTTAATGTTCTCTGAGGTTGTTCCGCTCCAGGGAAGTGATATTGTTTTGTTTTCTGTGATCCATGGAGCATAATCTACAAGGTTTGTGATGGTGTCTCCATTCAGGTTGCTATCTACTACAACTAATACAAAGCAGTAAATAGGGTTGTCTGGATATACTGACTTTATATGCTCTTTAACTTTGAATAGCGTTGTTCCTGACCTTGTTACGTCGTCAATTATTACAATTGGTCCGCTTATATCTCTTTTCTCACAGTATATTTTATCAATGTCAGGACGGTAGTCACATTTAACTAAGAATTTTTCATGTAGGGCCATTCTGTGGGAGAGGTAGTTAGCAATTAGAGCTCCTCCTTTATTTATTCCAAATAGATAAGGCTTGGAATTTTCAGACGTTAATATGTTTTTTAGAAGATACTCTATGTTTCCAATTCCTATTTCTGCAGCACTATGAGTTAGTGTTTCATTTGGTGTTAGCTTCCTTGTCAGTAACTCGTCTGTGCTCTCTATGATGTTGTTAACTCGAGAGTAATATTTTTTGTTATGACATTTTTCGTTTAAAGACGTTCTTCTGAACCGTAGTCCTAATAATAGAAAAACTATAGATGAGACTGACAACAGGGCTGAGAATGCATAAAAAATTGATTCTATATCGCTGTGACTCATTTCTGGCTACTCTGCCTTTAATGAGCTAATAATCGCCCATTTTGCTGAGAAGCAAAATATCCCTGAGAAAATTATACTTATAAATGAAGCATAGGGTATTGCTTTGATTATGTTGTCTATTTCTTTTCCATTCTCGGTTGGAAATGTGTAGTTCATTGTGTAGTACTTTGCGATGCAGTAAACGCAAAGTATTACTATGGGGAAAAATATTGCTAAATTTTTCTGAACGGTTATCGTAATTTTTTCAGGGACTCTGTTAAGTTTTATTTCGGCGTCAATTTCCCTGAAGACGCTTAGCATTAAAATGCTTGCAATAGGCATCAAATCTGCTGTAGATAGCACTCTTTCGAATGCATAGGGCATTTTTATTAACAGCGCAGCTACTAGCCAGAATCCAATGATAAATAAGACGGGCAGTAAGTAGTCAAATAAAAACCAAGTTATGAAAGACTCTTTATACAGGTGCTTCACTTTCTTCATGACACTTTACTGGACTTTAGTGGAATCTATAAAAAGGCTTTCATATGGTCTCTTAGAGAGGTCATGCTATTCTATTTTGATATATAGCGACCGCTGATTCGTATTACATACTTCTAGACCAAGTCTATGGTAAATACAAGGTTTTGATATTAAAAGGACGTGCTTTCTCTAGCTTTGATCATCAGATGTTTGCATCTACTCTGAGGAGATATAGTTCTAGGCTGTCCTATACTAGGAGGGGAGTTTTCATAAATGGGGTCTTGCTGACCCCTTAGTAACATGCAGGAACTTAGCTGTTCTCGATACGGAAGCCGACTTTCAGGCTGACTTGAAAGTGGCCGACTTCGCCGTTGACGATATGGCCGCGGGTTTCCGTGACTTCGAACCATTCGAGGTGCTTGATGGTGCGGGAGCACTCCCGAATGGCGTTCTGAATGGCTTCATCAATGCTGTTCTTGGATGAACCGACCACTTCCACTTTCTTGTAGGTATGATGATCTGACATGTGAACTCTCCTTTGTTTCTATGACGGACGCTCCTTCGTCAGTGTAGCAAGAAATGTCCTTGCTTAAATGTCGTCATCGGAGCGGTTTGCTTCCGCCTGCTCGGACATCTTCATCATCAACGCCATGTTAAGATCACGGTCGAAGTTCTCGCAGCAGGCTTCCGTGCGGATTTTGCACTGACCGCTATCGGACTCGTAATTCAATTCGTAGCCGGTTTTTTCGCCATGCTCGGAGCAGACCATGTCGCCCAAGGTCTCCTGGTAGGCGTTGACCAGGAAGTCTTCCGCCGCGCTTCTGTCTTCATCCTGACGAAACTCTTCAACGCTGACTTCCACGCCGTCCACTTTGTACTTAACGTTGCTCATAATTCTGAAACCCTTTGATGTTGTGGGCTGCAAGGATAAACCCTAAGCGTCCCGGTTTGAAGGCTTGATCATGGCGAGGGGAGAGAGTGATAAGTAGGAGAGGGAAGGGGGGGCTGAGCGCGCTCAGTTCAAGGTGACGAGGTTTCTTCGGGAGGCGAGTCCAGATGGATAACCCTGCGTTGTGATAATTTCAATTCGGCAAGGTCTTCTCCCCAGTATTTCTCTATTAAACGATCGATCAAACCGCTGCTGCGCGCGCGATTCATGCTGTCCGTCATCGCGTCCACATGGGACTGGGCGTCGTGAGAAAGGTAGAAATAGAAGTCGCTTTGATATTGCAGCAACAGGTTTTTTTCAATGTCCAGGCCGGGGTATTTGTGTGACTCGCGGATAATTTCGTTCGCTCCACGGGGGAAGTAATCAATGCCGCGATTTCCCTGCGCCAGCGGGCGAAATGCTGCGGTCCAGTCGCCGTCGAAGATCATTACCGGCAGACGGTTATGCTCCCAGACGCGTCGGTCGTACCAGGCCTTACCAATTGCCGCCACTTTGTTCAGGTTACGAAAATCCTCCAGATCGCGAACCTGATCATAAATAGCCTGACGACCTTCCGGGATTAGCATAATCCGCTTGCTGATCAAGCCATTGGTGATAGGGACCGGCACCCGGACGTGGTGATTGTCGCGCTCCGCTGTGGGGAGCATCCAGGCGATAGTGACGTCGCCTTTGTCCAGCATCTGAATGACGCGTTTCTGCGGGAATGGCTGAGAGGTAGTAATTTCGTACTCATAGCCCGCCTGCGTTAGTGCGCTTTCTATTAATTCCCTATAGTAAGCGCCGTCTTTGCCGGCTTCGACGAAGTGAGCGACCTTGAGCTTAACGGTTTCTTTTTGAGCCCAGGCTGGCGCAGACGAGATGGCGGTCAGCAGACAGATCAGTCCGGCCAGGTAGCGCTGCGTTAGAAAAAGTATGTGAGTCAATCAATATGCCTCTAAGCGTCAATACCGGGACCCTCCTTGACAACATCCCTTGCTGGCGGCTGGATCAGGGACTGGCGACTCCCTCAGACTATTGTGAATGAAGGAGGAATCAGTCACTGGTAGACACAGAGAATACTGCGCATCTATTAAGTTTAGCAGGTGATGGGAATATTTCCGGGCGGTGAATTACGCGGGGTGCGCAGCGTAGGGCGCGTAGCGATAGTATTTGGGCGTGACGCAGATGCGCGCGTGAAGCCAGGACACCCCAAGGCCGGCGGTGCTGAGCCAGACGGGCTGCTCGCCAATGCGCGCCAGCGTTTCTCTGGCCAGGTATATCCAGAAAGCATCCACCTGTTGCGGCGGCGCATTGCGGATAAAGCGGGCCAGATGAGCGTAGTCGCACTGTTTTGTCTGCGGCCGAGGCGCCACCAGACGGGCGTCGCCGCCCAGATTGTTGAATGCGGCCACCAGATCGGACTGACGAGAGGCGCGAAACGGCTTGGCGAAAGGCCGCCAGTCCGGCTGCAGACGTGTGAGCGGGTCGCTGTTGATCAAGACAAACTCACAAGCCTGGCTCTCATTGGCGCTGGATAAAGGCGGCGATTCCCAGAAATAGCCGGAACTGTCGGCGGAGGCGAAAATCGAATTGAAGAACGCTCGGAACGCCGGATTCTCCTCCAGAAGCTGTAAGGCTTCGAGATAGCTGAGCGGGGCTCCTTGATGAAACAGGGCATACCGACAGCCATCATAGTGTGCGAGTCGAGTGGCTTCTACGCTGAAATCCGCCATGAGGGTGGGTGGCCTAAGTGGGGTACAGGGGCGCGGGCTCACCCTGGTTATTGGACTCGGCTTTGATCGCCTGCTCGCTGCTCGCCACCAGCTTCAGCGCCAACTCGCTTAAATCCGCATTGGCGGCATGGGCGTTCGGCCCATACAGATCGCGCTGCAGCTGGTTGAGCGGCTCCCGACTGAGTTCGCGCAGTTGATTGAGCACATGGTGAGCATAGCGCTGTTCCAGGGCGGCTTGCTGCAGCCAGCGGGTATACAGGTCCACGAATTTGACGACATCGCTTTTCGCCAGCTTCTTCAACTGACTCAACTCGATATGCTGCGCGCCTTGGCGCGGGTGCTCCCGCATGACAGGTTTGACGATAGTCGGCTTTCTCCACCAGGCGTATAAGGTGGCCAGCCAGGCGATCAGCAGCAGCCCGGATAGGGTGGGCCAAAATACGCCAGAGTCTGACGGGACGGAAGTGGGCGAGGACAACGGTTCAGGCGTTGAGTCCAGGCTTAAGTCGGTCTTGTCGTCCGCCAGCGTTGTCTGCGACGGCGCGGCAGGCGTATTGACGACGGCGGATTGAGCGCCGGGCAATACAGTAATAGTGCGTTCCGGCAGCGTCGCCACGCGCTCCACATCATTGGTCACGTCCCACCATGGAATGCTGACGGCGGGCAGGGTGTAGGTTCCCGGCTTGATCGCCACCAGGGCCTGGGTTTCCTTGCGCTGGCCGGTGACGCCCGCCGCGTGCTCTTCCGTGTCGATGCTTTCAGGCTCTGGATAGACTTTTACGCCATCCGCACTGACGCTATCGAGAGGAGGAATCTGTACGCCTTCGATGCCCAGCGCCTGCACGCTGATGGTTCGGGTTAAGGAGTCGCCGACTTTGATTTCCCGCGCCGGATCACTCCACACGTCACGGATGCTCAGGCTCTGCGCCGGCACCCATTGTTTGCCGGAAAATGAAGCGGGCGGGGCTTTGACGTCTATCTCCACAGCGGGAGATTTTTCCTCGCTGTAGAAACGGCGACCGATGCGGCGTTGGGCCAGGGTGCCAGTGAAAATCTGCTCGGGGATGGCGATCTTGCCGGCTTTCTGGGGGAAGATAACGTACTGTCGCTCTACCACGCTGAAGCGGCGGGAGCCGACGTAGCGGGTGTATTCCTTTTGCTTGCCCAGCTGTTTGACCAGAATGTCTGGATGGTCAGGGTGGGTCAGCTCGCCACGCAGCATATCGTCGCTGTAGAACAGGCGGATGGTGTAAATCAGTTGTTGCTGCACGTAGACGGATTTGTTGTCCACCTCCGCTTCCAGGAAGACGGGTTTTTCTTCCTTCGCTACCGCCTGCTGGCTGGTCTCAACCACCTTGATGGCGATCGGCTGAGACTCATTGTCCTTATACTTGACCGCTGGAATCTCCAGATCGCCGCTGCGCTTGGGCAGCAGGGTGTAGACCCAGGTGATGATGGAGTTGTTCTTGTTGTTCTCGATCTGCACCCGATAGCTTTGCTGACGGTCCATGACCTCGAAGTCTTTGTCCAGCTCGCCGACATCCGGCTGCGGTACGGACAAGGTGTTCAAATTAAAGAAATCCAGGGCGGAGTCGACTTCCAGCTTGCTGGTGATCGTCAGCTGCAATGATTCATTCTGTCTGACTTCCTGGCGGTCCACACTGACGTTCAGGCTGTCCTCCGCCCAGGCTCCCAGGCTGAGAACACATAGCATGAGCAGGCATAAAATCCGGTTTACAGGAGTTACCATAGGGGTCTACCGCTGTCTTGTTTGGACGAAGAAGGACGCGAGCCTTGTTGATATTGTTGCAGAAACTTTCTGCGCAGCAGGCCGCCGGGATCGTCAGGTATCCTGCGCAGCCATTGCTCTGTCTGCTGGTCCTTCAATGAAATATTGTCTGATAGGGCGGCGGCTGCATCTTCCGACGGCTCTTTATCCGTGGCGTATTCAGGTTCGCCAACCTTTCCGGCTGTCTGCGCCTCTTTGCCGTCCTCTTTTTGTTCGGCCTCTTGTTGCTCTGCGCTGGCGGCTTTGGAAGCGGCGTCTTTGGGATCAGCCTCGTCTTCTTTGTCCCCGTTTTGCGCTTGTTCCGCATTTTGCTGTTCTTGCGCATCCTGGGCGGAGGAGCCGTCCTGCTTATCCGCATTTTTATTTTGCGGTTGCCGCCGCCCTGGATCTCCGCCTTGCTGGCCCGGTTGCCCTGGGTTGTCTTGATCGGAGGGTTGTCCGTTTTGCTGCTGCGAGTTGGATTGATTTTTTTGCGAATCCGATGAGTTCTGCTGCTGACTCTGTTGTTGGTCCGCGTTCTTCTGATCCGATTGCTGCTGATCTTTATTTTGGTCCTGACTGTTCTGTTGCTGTTGCTGTTGCTGTTGCTGCTTTTGCTGTTCCAGAAACTCTTCCAGCCTACGTTTGTTTTCCTCTGCGTCTGACAAATCTGGATCGCGTTTCAAGGCTTCCTCGTAAGCCTTGATCGCTTCTTCGTAGCGCTGCTGATAGGCCAGGCTGTTGCCGCGATTGTAATGGGCGTTCGCCGAATCCAGTTTGCCGAACTCCGCTTCCGCTTTAGCGTAGTCGCCGGTGCGAAAATAGGCGGCCCCTTTACCCATTGGGCTGTCGTAGGCGTTCGCGGCGTCTTCGTATTTTTTATCCTGATAGAATTCCCAGCCCCGCTGATTCGGCGTGGACCAGAGGTTCTCCCATTCCAACGCGTGAGAGACTTGCGGTTTCGCTAGCAAGACCAACAGACACAATGCGACGCCAGCCTGACGATATTGCCAAAGCAGCAGAGGAATCACGATTAACAGCAGGAGGTAGCCGGCGTCATGCCATTGCTCGCCTTGCAGCGTGCTGTCCTCATTGGCGTCTTTGAAATGCGTGGAATTGGCGCTGGGCAACAAACGACGCAGGTCAGCGTTGTCCAGCGTCATTTTGCTGAAACGGTCGCCGGGGCGTCCTGTGATTTCGCGCATCAACGCAAAGTTCGGTTTCGCCACGACGACCTGGTCGCCCTGTTTGATAAAGCCTCGGTTGGGAATAGGGATCGGACCGCCGTCATCGGTGCCGACGCCCAGTACGGAAATGGATACGCCGGCTTTGCTGAGCTGGTCATTGATCGGCTGCACATCCACTTCCTCAACGCCGTCTGTGATCAACAGAATACGGGCGTTGGCGGCGCCGGCCTGTTTGATGACGTTCAGGGCGGATTCAATACCCGCGGCGGCGTTGCTGCCCATTTCCGGCATGATAAACGGGTCCAGCGCAGGCAGCATGGCGCGCAGAGTATTGCCGTCTTCGGTTAACGGCGCCACGACATGGCCGCTGCCGGAGAACGCCACCAGTGCAGTTTGTCCTTCCTTACGGGCGTCAAGCAGATCATAGACTTTCTGTCTGGCGCGGGTCAGGCGATTGGGCGTCAGGTCGGTCGCCAGCATGGAAAGGGATAAATCCAGAGTGACCACCAACGCTTCCTGTTTCAGCGTGACTGGCGTTTCCTGTTTCGACCAGGTGGGGCCAGCCAATGCGACGACGGATAAAACCAGAATCAGCGGCCATAACCAGAAGCCGCTGCGTTTTACTGTTTGCGGGGGCGTCTCGCTCAGCGCGGCGAGAAACTCCGGCGGTAATAAGGTGTGCCAGGAGTTTTGCCCGTTTCTGCGACGGCGCATAAGAAACAGCAGCGCCAGTAACGCCGGCGCCAGCAATAACAGGGTGGGGCGCAGGAAGTGAAATTGCGTCAAAAACTCCATCATGGCGCCTCCTCCAGCTGCGTCGGCGCGCTCCGGCGAGTGAACCCGGCGAGGGCGGGCGCCAGCCAGCAAATTGACAACAGGGCGAGCGCTGCCAATAAGGGCGCCCAATACCACTCTGTTTTAGGACGGAAGAAACGCTGCTGCTGTTTGATCGGCTCCAATTGGTTGATGGATTCGTAGATCTGCTCCAATTCCCCGGTATTGCGGGCGCGGAAGTATTGGCCGCCAGTCTGGTCGGCGATGCTTCGCAGCAGGGTTTCGTCCAGGTCGGCGGAAGGGTTTTCCTTACGGTAGCCGAAGATGCCGCGGCGAATGATTTCGTCTGCGCCAACGCCGACGGTATAGATTTTAATGCCGGCTTCGGCGGCCAGTTTGGCGGCTTGTTCGGGGGAGACTTCGCCGCCGGTGTTGGCGCCGTCGGTCAGCAGCACCAGTACTCGGGAGTCGGCGGGACGTTCCCGCAGGCGCTTGATTCCCAGTCCAATAGCGTCCCCAATGGCGGTGGCGTTGCCAGCGATGCCCAGGGTGGCTTCATTCAGCAGTTCGCCTACGGTAATCAGGTCGTAGGTCAGCGGCGCCTGAATGTAAGGCTGGGCGCCGAACAGAATCAATCCCAGACGATCCCCCTGACGGACCTGGATAAAGTCGGTGACCACGGACTTTACTACGTCCAGCCGGGTGGCTTGATAGCCTTTCAACTGCAAATCGGTTTCCTGCATGCTGGGAGAGATATCCACCGCCAGCATGAGATCGCGGGCTTCGTAGTCCATGGGGATGGGCTCGCCCTGCCATTGCGGTCGGCAAACCGCGAGCACCAACAAGGTCCAGGCGAGGACTTGTAGTATCGCGCTCCAGTGGCCGCTGGGCGCATTGCTTGAACCGGTATCGGCGCCTTCCAGCACCAGCGCGGCCTGTTGATAGAAGGGAACCCGTAACGCCAGATTGCGTCCTTCTTCATTCTTATGGCGCTTTTTCATTAACCAGGGAAGAGGGAGCGCCAGCAACAACCATGGCCAGGCGAGGGTCAGCACCGCAGCCTCCTTATCCAGCGTTGCGCAGCTTTGTAGGCGGCGTCTGGGGGCAGGTCTGGGCGCGGGCTGTACAGGCTTCGCAGATAGGCGTCGATATGGCTGTGCTGACCCGCGGGCAGATGTTGCTTCAGGAAAGCTCCCCAGGCGTCGCCGGATAGCGGCAGAGCGGCTTGCAGGCCCAAGGTGCGGCAATGACGCTTCAGTACCAGGTTGACGTTGGCGAGAAAATCGCCGGGACGACCATGGTCATTGAATTCGCGCCAGTGTTGTTCCAGTACGGTCAACGAGGCTTTGGTGCGCTTGTGGCGGCGATACAGCCACAGTCCGAGCCAGATGAGCCCCACCAGGGCGAAAAAACACTCCAGAATCACGAACCACCATCCCCAAGGCAACGGCCACCAGCCTGAAGGGGAGGGCTCCATGATATCCAGCAACTGTAAGGATTGCGTCGGGTCCATCAGGCGGCTCCTCGTGCGCCGTTGGAGAACTGCAGCTGGTGCAGCTTCTCCGCCGGATCTTCCCAGGTGGAGAGGCGGGCGCAGGCTAGACCAATCGAGGCGAGCTCCTGCAGCAACTGGTTTTGCCACTGCTCGTATTCATTTTTCAGACGCTGGGACAGGCGCTCGTTGCGGGTGTCCAGATCCAGGTGAGCGCTTCCGTCGGTAATGCGAAAGTTGCCGGGTGGCAGGGTCTGCTCCAACGGGTCAAATACCTGAAACGGCAATACCTGGCTGTGTCGGCGCAGATCGAACAGCAGATTTTTGCTGGTGGCGTCGAACTGGCGCCAGTCGGAAATAATAAAGCATTGGCTGCCGGGGCGTGCGATACGGCGCAACTCCAGCAGTGCATCGTTAAAACTGAATCTGGCTTCGCTCTGCTGCAGGCTCAGCGCCTGATTGAACGAGTTGACGCACTCCAGAATACGCAGCGCCTGACGGGGATGCCGGGAGGGCTTCAGCGCTTGATGTCCCAAATGAGAGAACACCAGCCCGCCGATACGATCGCCTTGCGCCAGACCGGCCCAGGCCAATAGAGAAGCGATTTCCGCCGCCAGTACGGATTTGAAGGCGCGACGGCTGCCGAAAAACAGGCTGATGGACTGATCCACCAGAATCAGTATCGGACGCTCAACTTCCTCGTGAAAAACTTTGGTGAACGGGCGACTGCGGCGGGCGGTGACTTTCCAGTCAATGGAGCGGGGATCGTCGCCTTCCTGATAAGGACGATATTCGGCGAAATCCATACCGCGCCCGCGAAAGCGCGACAAGTGCGCCCCCGCCTGCTGCTGCAGTTTGCGCGGATCAAAGCGCAAGCTGAGTCGGGCGGCGGCGATGCGCAGTTGAATGAGTTCATCCAATTGGCAGTAAACGCGATGTTGATTCATTGTGTCCTGTGGGCGCTGCAGGATTAATGTCAGGGAACGGGAACTTGCTCCAGCAAACGGGCGATGACTTTGTCTGTCGATACCCCTTCCGCTTCCGCTTTGAAGCTGGTGATCAGACGGTGGCGCAGAACGTCGAAGGCCATCGCCTGTACGTCTTCAGGGGCCACGAAATCTTTGCCGTTCAGCCAGGCGTGCGCGCGGGCGCATCGATCCAGGGCGATGGTGGCGCGGGGGCTGCCGCCGTACTCAAGCCACTCCGCCAGCTTGGCGTCGTATTTTTCGGGGAAACGGGTCGCCATGATGATCTGAACGATGTACTGCTCAACAGAGTCGGCCATATAGACGTTCAATACTTCTTTGCGAGCCTGGAAAATGGCTTCCTGCTCCAGAGGTTGCGTCTCTTTGACATTAGGCCCTGCCGCCTCATGGCGAGCCAGACGCAGAATGTTCAACTCGGACTCTGAGTCCGGGTAATCAATGCGGACGTGCAACAGAAAACGGTCCAGCTGCGCTTCCGGCAATGGATAGGTGCCTTCCTGCTCGATGGGGTTCTGCGTGGCCATGACCATAAACAGGCCGTTTAACGGATAACTGCGTCCGCTCACGGTAACCTGCCGCTCCGCCATGGCTTCCAGCAGCGCGCTTTGCACTTTGGCGGGGGCGCGGTTGATCTCATCCGCCAGCACCAGGTTGTGAAAAATAGGGCCTTTACGGAACTCAAAGTTCCCGGTCTCCGGACGATAAATGTCGGAACCGGTGATGTCCGCGGGCAGTAAATCGGGAGTGAACTGAATGCGCTGGAAGTCGCCTTCAATATTGGAAGCCAGTTCTTTGATTGCTTTGGTCTTGGCGAGACCGGGCGCCCCTTCGACCAATAAGTGGCCGTCAGCGAGCAGAGATATCAGCAACCGATCGAGCAGGTGCGACTGTCCGATAATGGATTCACTGAGTTGGTTCTTTAGATCGAGAAGAGTGGCCTGTAAGGACATGCTTAACCTAATACCAGTGTTTGCGTTGTTCTTCCAAAAACGTCAACAAACCCTCGACGCATCCGCCGGAGGTTCCGGGCCTGTAGCGGGCTTAAGATGTTAGGAAACTCGGCTGCAGGCGTCCAGCGCCAACGTGAAAGCATTCTGCAATAATTAACTTTGTTTCGTTATTAATTATTCGTCATAACAATAAACTATCGGTGCGACTCCAGCAGTCGTTCTCAAGCGACAAGCCCGTTGCACAATGAGAAAGCAAAGCCGCCTAACTCTCATGTTTTCAAAGTGCGTGCTGTAGAATGCTGATTCAAGGGTGGTTAAGATTTTTTAACCTTGATTAAGAAGACTGCGCGACCTGATATTCATTTCGAATCGCAGTAGTAGTTATTGGAATAGTGGTTGTAAACGGCGGGTGTATGAAAGTTGAACGATGGAGAAAAGTGGCCTCTGAAGAGACGTCTTTGTGGCTGGAAAAAATAGCGCTTGGGGCTGTGTGGCTATTGATTTTTACATCCGGCCATAACTTGTGGAGTCCCTATCCGGTGCTGGGTCTGTTGGCCATTTTGCTTGGACTGGGCGTTCTTTGGCGCATTGTGCGACGAACCAAATATCGCTGGGTGTTGGACGCATTGTTGTCGTATGACGGGGATAGGGTGGTGTTTAATCTTTGTCCTGAGCGTAAAGAGACGCATCCGATAGAGGTAATAATCTCCAAAGTCGAGTTGATACGCTACAGCAGTACTTTTGTGTATTTTGAAGGCGCCTACCCCTATGCAAAGGAAGCTCCCTTCGCCAAAAAATACCTGCCTCATATCAAAACGCTGATCGGTAAAATACAGGCGTCATATCCAAATATTAAAGTCGAAGAGGTCTGATAACGCGGAGGCTAAATGGGGTGGTTAAAATCCGTTCTTTTTCCTGCGTGTTATTGCCTAGGTATTTCCACTTATCGCAGAGGCGGCGCAGGGGCGCTTCTCCGTAAAGTGTGCTCTGCAACTCTATGATAAAAATAAGAAAAAAATTTCGTTAGCGGAGATTTTTGATCTTTTGTAGTAGGTACTAAACTGTATTAAAAACGCGTATCCGCCCTGCTAGGCTCTTGGCTCCCAAACAGCATAAACAGATTTCAATACCTGAACTATTCTTAAAACTGCAGGCGTCATCTCTTTCAGTTCACTGCCTCGTTGTAAAAGAAGTTTTGGGGTCGTTGCTTTTTTGAGCCAATAATAAAAAGGTGCAAATTTAATGAAGCAGATTAGCGTAGAGACCAGGGAGCAGTTTTTTGAGCTTTTAGAGGAGGAGTTCAAAAAGAAACTGGAACCTGGCTTAGCGGAGGATGTGAACCGGTTCGCCCGGCTTTATCTCGAAATGTCGCCTCTGGACGAAATCCGTAGTCGCCGTCTGGCGGATATCTACGGCGCAGTCGTCGCCTGTTGGCACTTCCTGCAAGACCATCATCAAGACCAGCCCAAGGTCACCGTATTCAATCCGGACCTGGAAACGCACGGCTGGCAATCCACCCACACTGTCATTGGCATACTTCACAACAACATACCCTTTATCGTTGACTCGGTGCGTATGGGGCTGAACCGCATGGAGTTGACGCTGCACTCCATTCAGCATGCGGTTCTGTACATCGAGCGTGACAGTTCCGCCAAACTCAAGCGTGTTATCGGCCGCGATGAAGAGCCGGCGCGGGAGCTGGGCGAGTCCATGGTGTATGTGGAGATCGATCGTCATAACGATCCCGCTGATCACCAGCGCATCAGAGAGGAACTGGAGACAGTTCTTGGAGAAGTGCGCACCGCAGTGGGCGACTACGAAAAAATGAAGTCGCACGCGCAAGAGCTCATCAGCGAGTTCGAGAAAGATATTCCCAATGTCAAAAAGACGGATTTAAAAGAAGCGAGCGAGTTTCTGAAGTGGCTGGCTGCAGACCATTTTACCTTCCTTGGCTACGACGAGTATCAATTCAAGAAGGCGGGCAAGGACACCATCATTCAGCAGGTTGCGGGCTCTGAACTGGGTATCTTGAAGAGCCATCCAGAACGTCCCGCGATGATGAAGATGAGCGATCTGCCGCAGAAAGCTCGTCGTCAGATGCTGCAATCCGAGATTTTCACCTTCGCCAAATCGTCGCAGCGCTCGCGGGTGCACCGTCCCGCTTATCCTGACTATGTGTCAGTGAAGAAGTTCAACGAGCAGGGCGAAGTCATCGGGGAGCGTCGCTTCCTGGGTCTGTATACCTCACGGGTTTACCACCAGCGTCCTGACGATATCCCATTGGTCAGACGTAAGGTTAAACACGTCCTGAAGCGCTCTGGCTTCAACCCCAGCGATTACGCGGGTAAAGAGTTGGATCAGATTCTGGCGGTTTATCCTCGCGATGAGCTGTTCCAGTTGGGGCGCGATGATTTGTTCGACGTGGCTATGGGTATTCTGTATATCCAGGAACGTCGCAAAATTCGCCTGTTTATTCGCGAGGACGTGTACGGACAGTTTGTCAGCGCCATCGTGTATGTGCCGAGAGATCTGTACAGCACAGACCTGCGTTTGCGTATTTCCGATATTCTGGTTAAAGCCACCGGCGCAGAAGACGTCGAGTTCACCACTTATTTCTCCGAGTCCGTGCTGGCGCGTACGCAGTTCAACTTGCGCGTACCGCAAGCGGAGCGTCGCGACCTGCGTCCGGCTGAGCTGGAAGAACGCATCATCGCCGCCGCTCAATCCTGGCAGGATGGCCTGATGGAGAGCTTGTACGAAGCGCATGGCGAAGAACAGGCTAACTCCTATATTCATCTGTACGCCAATGCATTCAATGGCGCGTACAGAGAGGAATTTTCACCTCGCCGCGCGGTGATCGATATCGAGCATATCGCCTCATTGAGCGATGAGCGTCCGCTGGCGATGAGTTTCTATCGCGCACTGGAAGAAGACGAAAGCATTCTGCACTTCAAACTTTTCCACGGCGTTGTGCAAGTCCCGTTATCGGACGTGTTGCCGCTGTTTGAAAACCTTGGTCTGAGAGTGTTGGGCGAGCACCCGTTTGAAGCGATTGACCGTAACGGCAAAGTGGTCTGGATTCATGACTTCTCTTTGCAAAGCCGTGGCGGCGAAGTGATCGACATCCAGAAAATTCGCAAGAAGTTCGAAGAGCTGTTTCTGCGAGTGTGGACCAATGAAGCTGAGAACGACATCTTCAACCGCCTGGTGTTGGCGGCGCAGATGGATTGGCGGCAGATCGCCATGCTCCGCGCTTACGCCCGTTACATGCGTCAGATTCGCTTCAGCTATAGCCAGGACTTTATCGCCAATACCCTGGTCAACCACGTCCATATCGCCAAGTCCATTTACGAGCTGTTCGAAGCCCGTTTCAATCCAGCGAAAATTCAGAGCGAAGCCCAGTGCGGCGCGGCGCAACAGAAGCTGGAGATTGAGATCAACCAGGCTCTGGACGAAGTGGAGCACTTGAGCGAAGACCGCGTACTGCGCCGTTTTGTCGAACTGATCAAGGCGACGCTGCGCACCAACTATTATCAACGTGGCGAAGACAACGGCGTGAAGGGATATATGTCCTTCAAATTCAGCCCCCGCGACATTCCGGAAATGCCGCTGCCGCTGCCGATGTTCGAAATCTTCGTCTATTCCCCTCGTGTGGAAGGCGTGCACCTGCGCGGCGGCAAAGTCGCCCGTGGCGGTCTGCGCTGGTCCGATCGCTTTGAGGATTACCGCACGGAAGTGCTGGGTCTGGTGAAGGCGCAGCAGGTCAAGAACTCCGTTATCGTACCGGTGGGCGCCAAGGGTGGCTTCGTCGCCAAGCAGCTGCCTGAGAATGATCGGGAAGCCATGCTGAACGAAGGTATCGCCTGCTATAAAACCTTTATTCGCGGCTTGTTGGATGTCACCGATAATCTGTCCAGTGGCGAAGTGGTTCCGCCTTTGGACGTGGTGCGTCACGATGAAGACGACTATTACCTGGTTGTAGCGGCGGATAAAGGCACCGCAACGTTCAGCGACATCGCTAACTCTCTGTCGGAAGAGTACAACTTCTGGCTGGGCGACGCGTTTGCGTCCGGCGGCAGCCAGGGTTACGACCACAAGAAAATGGGTATCACCGCTCGCGGCGGTTGGGTTTCAGTTGAGCGTCACTTCCGTGAAATGGGCGTGAATACAGCGACTGACGACTTCACTGTGGTGGGCGTGGGCGACATGTCCGGAGACGTGTTCGGCAACGGCATGTTGCGTTCTGAGCATATTCTCATGGTGGCCGCCTTTAATCATATGCACATCTTTATTGATCCGAACCCGGACGCCGCGTCCAGCTTCGCAGAGCGCAAGCGCCTTTTCGAACTGCCGCGCTCCACGTGGATGGATTACGACAGCAAACTGATTTCGGCGGGCGGCGGTATATTCTCGCGCAACGCCAAGTCGATTCCGATCAGCCCTGAAATGAAGGCGCGCTTCGGCATCAAGCAGGACCGTCTGCCTCCCAACATGCTGATTTCGCAGTTGCTGAAGGCGCCAGTTGATCTGCTTTGGTTCGGTGGTATCGGCACCTATGTGAAATCCTCAGAAGAGTCGCACGCAGACGTAGGCGATAAAGCCAACGACGCGCTACGGGTCGACGCGAGCGACTTGCAGGTGAAAGTCATCGGCGAAGGCGGCAACCTGGGGATGACCCAGTTGGCCCGTATCGAATACGCCCTCAACTATGGTCGCCTGAACACTGACTTTATTGATAACGCTGGCGGCGTGGACTGTTCTGACCACGAAGTTAACATCAAGATTCTGCTGAACGAGATTGTCGCCGGCGGCGACATGACCATGAAGCAGCGTAATAAGTTGCTGGCGGACATGACTGACTCCGTCGCAGATCTGGTGTTGATGAACAACTACCGTCAGACCCAGGCGCTGAGTATTGCGGAGACTGATGCGGCGACCCGCATTGAAGAGTACCGTCGTTTGATCAACCACCTGGAGTCTATTGGTAAGCTGAATCGCGGCCTGGAATTTATTCCGGATGATGAAACCATCACCGAGCGTAAATCCATGAAGCGCGGTCTGGTGAGACCGGAACTTTGTACGCTGATTTCCTACGTCAAAGGCTGGTTGAAAGAGACCTTGATCGACAGCGATCTGGTGGATCATGAGTATCTGGCTAATGAACTGCACACTGAGTTCCCGCAGATGCTGGTGGATAAGTTTGGTCGTCAGATGCGCGATCACCGCCTGCGTCGCGAGATTATCGCCACTCAGGTCGCCAACGACATGGTCAACCACATGGGCATTACCTTTGTGGAGCGTCTGCGTCAGTCTACTGGCGCGCCGGTGGCGGCGATCGCTCAGGCGTACGTCATCGCCAGAAATGTCTTCCAGGTGCAGAATCAGTGGGCGGCGATCGAAGCCTTGGATTATAAAGTCGGCAGCGGCATGCAGATCGCAATGATGTCCGAACTGATCCGCTTAGTGCGCAGAGCGACCCGTTGGTTCCTGAGAAATCGTCGCAGCGAACTGAATGTCATGGAGAACATGGACAAATTCTCCACTGGCATCGACTATATCGCGCACCACTTTAAGGAACTGCTCTCCGGCGACCAGCTCAAGCTGTGGCAGGAACGCTATGATGGTTATCGTCAAGCTGGCGTGCCGGATGAGCTGGCTGCGACAGTAGCGGGAACGCCGTACCTGTACTCCGCTTTGGGCATCATTGAAGCGCAAGAGCAGACCAACGCCAGCCTGGATTACGTGGCGCGTATGTTCTTCCGTATGGGCGAAAGGCTGGATATGCAGTGGTTCGGGCATCAGCTCAATATCGCGCAGCCTGCGACGCATTGGCAGGCGCTGGCGAGAGAGAGCTTCCGTGAGGATCTCGATTGGCAGCAGCGTGCTCTGACGGTCGGTATCCTGCGCATGACAGACGCGCCGGAAGATATTGATCAGCGTATTGACGCCTGGTCAGAGTGCAATACGGACCTGATCGAGCGCTGGCGCGGTATGTTGACCGAGCTGAAAGCGACAAAAGATCCAGAGTTCCCCATGTACTCTGTGGCCCTGCGTGAATTGTTGGATCTGGCGCAGAGCACTTCGCACGTCACCACTAAGATCTGATAACGTAACGCCGGCGCAGCGCTTCGCTCTACTTGAGCAGGAGGGCTGCGCCGGTTTATTTTTAGAGAACTAATCAGTAACCGCAGAGTGGTCTGGAGATGCGGCAAATTATCGTCGACATCCATATATCCGCAGAGGAGTATTTGAACGTTTATCGCGGTAGCGCGAAAAACGTCAACGCCATAAGCCGGGAAGGGCTCAGGGTTCAATTCCCCGCCAATATCCTGCAGCGCTTCGTAACCCGGGAGGGTATCCGGGGTTCATTCGTCATCACTTTCGATGACGCCAATAAATTTCACTCCATTGAGCAATTGGCTTACTAGCCGGCTTTATTCGTTTCGCGTCAGCCAGTCCGGGTGCTGAAGCGCAATTTTCAATAATGCTGCGACGCTGATAGCGTCCGTAATTGCGCCGCTCAGCGCCATGTCTACGGCTTCTTGCAGGGGCAGTCGTCGTACTTTTAACTCTTCCGTTTCATCCGGATTCCAACCGACTTGCGTAAGCTTGCGCGCGACATACACCACGCCTTGTTCGTCAGTAACGCAATTGCTGGTGTGCAGACGCATTAACTCCGACAGCTCGTCGGCAACCAGTCCGGTCTCCTCTTGCAGCTCTCTGCGCGCGGCGTCCGCCGTCCATTCGTCGTGAGGCGCGCCGCCCATTGGGATCTCCCAGGAATAGCACTCCGTCGCATAGCGATACTGTCCCACCAACCAGGTGTAGCCCTGGTCATCGACCGGCATGATGCCGACCGCCTTGTTCTTCATATGCACAACACCATAAATGCCGGGCTTGCCGGTGGGGGCGATGACCTCCCTGTGCTCCACTTGAATCCAGGGGTTAACATAAACCTGATTGCTGGAGAGAGTGCGCCAGGGATTGATTTCAGGGGAGTCTGACATAATGGATTCCTTGTGCGACAAAGCTCAGTGGCTCGAAATAATAAGAGTGAGTGGAAACTTATAACAAAAACGCCGGGGGAGAAACTCCGCCGGCGTTTTGGATGGTGTAGATTGAGTCTGGTGTTGAAATCAGGAGTGTTTGACGAACCAGTAACGTTCCCAGGCGACCAGAACCCTTTCTGGATACCAGGTTTTGCCCAGGCTGCCGTTGTAGCGGGCCAGGGCGCGAATCAGGTTGCCTTTTTCCTTGTCCAGGTAGTGCTTGAGAATCGTGCAGCCGTAACGCAGATTGGTGGCCACATCATGGAGATTATCCTCCGGGCGTCCGATTTCATCGATCCAGAACGGCATCACCTGCATCAGGCCGCGAGCGCCAGCGCTGGATACGGCGTAGGGGTCGAAGCGGCTTTCCACATGCATGACCGACAAGACAATTTCCGGATTGAGTCCGGCCCGAGTAGCCTCCAGGTGCACCAGCTTCAGCAGCTCAAGGCGCTTGTTGGTGTCCTTGATGTATTTCTCCATACGGGCGGACATGTCCACCAGCCACACTTCGGCGTCAAAGCGGTCAATGAAGCTTTTGGACTCATTGACCGTGCGTTTCAATACGGCCCGCAACTCTGGGTCCGGTTCCTGAGGGCCTGCTGCGAAGGAGGCCGCCGGCGCAAGCGCCAGCAGCATGAGCATCCCGAATAGCAAAGACAAGCCCTTGCCACGAACAAGGGCGGGGCGTACTGAATAACTGTACTGCATGATTCAACTGACTATTTTTTCAACTTCTCTTTGATGAAGTTTACAACAGTATCCACTGTCATATCTGTGCTGTCGGTATCACGGCGGCCTTTGTATTCCACTTTGCCTTCCGCCAGGCCGCGATCGCTGATGACGACGCGGTGCGGAATGCCTATGAGCTCCATTTCGGCGAACTTAACGCCAGGGCGTTCATTGCGGTCGTCCAGCAGAACGTCCACGCCAGCCTGCAGCAGTTCTGCATAAAGGCTTTCCGCTTTCTCGCGCACGGCATCGGATTTGTGCATGTTCAATGGAACCAGGGCGACCTGGAAGGGCGCCAGGGCATCTGGCCAGATGATGCCTTTGTCGTCGTGGCCCTGTTCAATCGCGGCGGCGACCACGCGGGATACGCCAATGCCGTAACAACCCATTTGCATTACAGTGGCTTTGCCGTTCTCGTCCAGAACGGTGGCGTTCATAGCGGAGCTGTACTTGTCGCCCAGCTTGAATACGTGGCCCACCTCGATGCCTTTTTTGAGCACCAGAACGCCTTTGCCATCTGGGCTGAGATCGCCTTCCACGACGTTGCGCAGGTCGGCGGTTTCTTTGATTTCGCAGTCACGTCCCCAGTTAACGCCAGTGAGGTGCTGGCCTTCTTCGTTGGCGCCGCAGACAAAGTCCGCCAGCACGGCTGCGCTGTGGTCAACAATAGTGCGAAGGGGCAGATTCACGGGACCAATGGAGCCGGGCTTGCAGCCTACCGCCGCCTCAATGGCTTCGTCGCTGGCGAGCGTCAGTGGGGACGCCACGCCAGGCAGTTTTTCCGCCTTGATTTCATTAAGGACATGATCGCCGCGCAGCACCAGAGCGATGATTGGGGCAGGCTTGCCTTCTTCCGCTTCGCCCAGCACCAGCAGGGTTTTCACGGTTTGTTCCGCAGGCAGGTTCAAGAATGCGGAGACGCTTTCAATCGTGCGTTGCTCGGGCGTCGCCACCTTGGTCATGTCTTTGGAAGGCGCAGGCGCTTGCTTAAGCGTGGTCAGAGCTTCCGCTTTTTCCAGGTTGGCGGCGTAATCGCTTTCAGTGCTGAATGCGATCAAATCTTCCCCGGAGTTGGCCAGTACATGGAACTCATGGGAAGAGGACCCGCCGATGCTGCCGCTGTCCGCCTGCACAGGACGGAAGTCCAGGCCAAAACGGGTGAATATGCGGGTATAAGCGTCGTACATGACCATGTAGGTCTCGTCCAGCGATTCCTGATTCACATGGAAGGAATAAGCGTCCTTCATCAGGAATTCTCTGGCGCGCATGATGCCGAAGCGAGGGCGGCGCTCATCGCGGAATTTCATCTGAATCTGATAAAAGTTAGCCGGTAGTTGTTTATAGCTTTTCAATTCATTGCGAATCAGGTCGGTGATGACTTCTTCATGAGTCGGGCCGACGCAGAAATCACGGTTGTGGCGGTCTTGAATGCGCAGCAACTCGCCGCCGTATTGCTCCCAGCGGCCGGACTCGATCCATAGCTCTGCTGGCTGCACCGCCGGCATCAACACTTCCTGGGCGCCGGAACGGTCCATTTCCTCTCTGACGATGTTTTCAACTTTTTTCAGAACCCTCAAGCCAAGGGGGAGCCAGGTATAGAGACCTGCGGCCAGCTTGCGAATCATGCCTGCGCGCAGCATCAACTGATGGCTGATGACTTCCGCGTCGGCAGGGGTTTCTTTCAGGGTGGCGATCAGGTATCGACTTGCGCGCATATATCTTCCCAAGAATACAAATAAATAAGGTTAACTACCGGTAATGGTTTATTTTTACTGCCGCACTATTGTAGAAGCGATGACTCCTTGCGTACAGGCGCGATTGTATTAATTGCGAATACGACGCCGAGCGCGGCCCGACGGCCGCCATGACGATCGGATTTATCGCAGATTTCCCCAAAACGGCCCGCCCAAGCGGCCTTTTTTCGCGTCATACAACAGTTTGTCATGAGAACGCAACCGGCCTCATGGTTTATGCCATATACCTGCTTGGCAACCCTGGGGCGATGAGGCAAACTCACCAGCGTCCGATGATACAGTTGAGCCTATGATGCTGACCGCGCACGAAATTCAAAACATCATCAGAACCGGCGTGCCGATGGCGGAGTCCATCGATTTCCGGGTTGATGAGGTCTCAGGCAAGAACGCTATCGCCAGAATCCCGTTTTCAGAAACCTTTGTGCGCCCCGGAGGAACCCTTTCCGGACCCATCATCATGTCGCTTGCGGATGCATCCATGTATGCAATTATCCTGGCGACTTTAGGGCGTGTGGAAATGGCTGTCACCAGCAATTTAAACATCAACTTTTTACAACGGCCCAAGCCGGAAGACCTGTTGGCGGAGGCGACTCTGCTGAAACTGGGTTCCCGGATTGCATTTTGTGAAGTAAATCTGTACTCGCCGAACAGCGATGGTTTGGTCGCACACGCAACGGGAAGTTACGCGTTGCCGCGGTAAGGGGGGAGGAGCCCGCCAGGCGCGTCGCAGCTAGTAGACTGCTGTACCGCAATAATAGCCGTACCCACAACAATAAAAACCAAATGAAATGACTTTGATCAGAGTACTAACTCAAGAACGATCAGTACTAACCTCGTGGAATAACTACAGGAAGTTATGACTATGAACATTACCGCCAGTAAAAACTCAGAAGCGCTGCAGGAGCTCGAACAGCGCAGGCAGCCCGTGCAAGAACGCAGCCGGGAAAGAGTCGAGCTGATATTAAACGAAGCTGCCATTCTTATCAGTGAAGTTGGCGTGCAGGGAGCGAAAACCTCGGAAATCGCCCGTCGCGCGGGTATTTCCCTAGCGTCTTTGTACCGTTATTTCCCCAACAAGGCCGCTATAGTCAAGGCCTTGGCTGAGCGCCATATCAAAACGCTGAGCACCGTCATGGAGGAATTTGTAAACGAGTTTGATCTGGAGGAAGGGTTTGACAAGCTCATCGACACCTTCGCCCATTTCTACCGGTCCGAGCCGGGTTATAAGGAAATCTGGTCGGGCGTAGAGGCGATGCCAGAGCTGCAGCAATTGGATCTCGGTGAGCTGTTCGATAACGCCCAGGCCATTACCAATCGCGCCAAACTGCTGTATCCGCAAGTCGAACAAGAGCGTCTGTGGTTGATATGCGTGATGCTGCCCAGAGCCTGCGGCGCTATCCTGAGGCTGGCCATGACTATGGAAGAAAAGCCTGAGTCAATCATGCTGACGGAATTAAAGTTGATGGTGAAGTCATACTTGCGTCAACGTTTAGGTGAGCTGGACGCGGCGGCGTAACGTCGTGTGATCGGCTGCCCCGCATTGGGCCTGGAGTCAGGGAGTGCGGAAACCCACAAATGAAGACGTCCCGCAAATAAGCATGCGTCATCCCTGTCGCCAATACTTGGCGGCGTCTTCATACGGTGTATTACCGGAGGGCTGAAAGCGAGTCAGTCAATGACGTCTTTCAGCGCCTCCTCAAGCGTATCGAATTGAAAACTGAAGTTTTCTTCCAATAAACGGGCTGGAATCGCCTTTTGTCCCGTTAGCAACATCCTTGATAGTTCTCCCATCGCTAACTTCAATGCAAATGCAGGCGCCGTGCAGAATGCGGGGCGATGAAGCAGCTTCGCCAAAGTGGCGGTGAACTCAGCGTTAGTGACTGGCGTAGTGCTGACGGCGTTGTAGGGGCCGCTGCAGGTAGGCGTTTCGAGTAAATGCAGTAGAACTCTCAACAGGTCCTGAATATGAATCCAGGGCATCCATTGACTTCCGTCGCCAAATTTACCTCCCAGGCCAAGCTTAAAAACGGGCAGCATTTTCTGTAGGAAACCTTCTTTCCCCACCACCAGACCGATACGGGCGATAGCGACGCGCATGCCAATGCTCTCCGCGCTAAGGGCGGCAGCTTCCCATTCGCTGCACAGCTCATGGGTGAATTCCTCGTGGGGTGGGGTTTGCTCCGTCACTAATAAATCTTGCTGATCACCGTAATAGCCCACGGCGGATGCGGAAACCATGGCTTTGGGGGGCGTTTCCATTTGCTTGCACATGTCAATCAAGTCATGAGTCAGGGCGGTGCGGCTTTGCTTCAGCTTTTGTTTGCGCGCTTGCGTCCAGTGTCTGTCGGCTACGGGTTCGCCAGCCAGATTGATGATGGCGTCAACAGGCGCTTCTATGAGATCCGCGCGTAGCTCTCCGATACTCCGGCAGCGCTCTCCCACCAAGTGGGCGACCTGCTCTGGTCTCCTGCTGAATACCGTGGTGTCGTGTCCACTGGCCCATAACGCCCGACACAGTTGTTTGCCGATAAAACCTGTGCCCCCGGTCACCAGGATGTGCATGCTCGGATCTCCTTAAACTCTTCCTTTATTAATACATAATTTGCCGACTTTACGCGGGTGCGCGCAGTGGCGATGAGGTTATCTTGTGCCTATTCGGGCGGCTATACAATAAGTTGTTCAATAACCTGGGCTTAGCTCGCTCAGTTCAGAATATAGTCGTGGCAAGTTAAAAAGATGGCTAGTGGCCTCTCGCAAATACTGGCGGCCGTGTTAGCGTGCATTGGACTGAAGAAGGTCGCGAACAATGCCTTCTACGGTGGCGATGAAGAGAGGGTGCTCGCCAAGGGGCGGCAGCAGGGTGATGTCGACGCCGGACTCTTCGGTTAGCCCGGCAATCATGGTGGGAACGTCTTCTCGCAGATGTTTGCCGGCGGCGAAAAAAAGAGGCAGTACGGCGATGGATTGCGCGCCTTGATCTCGTGCTTGTATTACGGCTTGTTCCAAAGTGGGTTCCGCAAGCTCCATGAACGCCAGGGAAACCTGAGTGGCGCTTTGGGAAAGGCGTTCCGTCAGTGCGATGAAAGGCTGCAGCCAATTGTTGTCACGGCTGCCGTGAGCAAGAAGTATCGTATGGTCGAAAGTCATAGTGAATTGCCGAATCTCTAATTTGTGCATGATACGCCGATAAGGCCGGTTTGGTTTGCCGCTTTCTTTATACGGGGCCTATTTTCTTGACTTGGACGCCTATAATCGAGAGCTTACTCAGTTTTAGGCGCGAAACGAATATCCATCTTGGTTTTTGCGCTGCGTTTTGTGTCGATGATGAGGGAGGGGGGATGTGGTCGGACAGCGAAATTTTACGTTATTGGTTTGGCGAGCAGGATGAGAGTGGGTTGCCGCCACAGGAAAATCTCCGGCGCTGGTTTACCGAGGCGAAGAGCTATGATCGTGAAATTCGCCGGCGCTTTTTAACGACGGTTGTTCTGGCTTCTGAGCAGGGACTGCGGCATTGGCGCGACAGATCCGATGGCGTACTGGCCTTGATTCTACTGCAGGATGTTTTTCCGCGTTATATCTTTCGCGGCAGCTCCATGGCGTTTGATCAGGACAAAGAGGCCAGAAAAATAGCGCAGGAAGGGCTTAAAAAGGCGTTGGACGTCAGGCTGGAGCCGGTTCACCGAGTCGTCTTCTACCTGCCGCTTCTGCATTCGGAGAGAGTGTCCGATCAAGAGGAGTCGGTCGCGTTGTATCGACAGCTCGCTGCGACCTGCGAGGCGGGTCCGTTAAGGGATTTTGTCAGTGGTTTCGCAAGCATGGCGGAAACGAACCGGGGCGTTATTCGCCAATTTGGGCGTTTCCCCCACAGAAACAAGATACTGAAGCGTGCGAGCAGACCAGAGGAGGTCGAGTTTTTGGCCTCTTATCCAGCCGTATACGATTGATCCAGCCTGACGGCTAATTTCTTATTCTAACGCTGTTCACCTGTGAGGATTTTCTGTCTCCTGGGTCACAATGTTGACCTTTGCTGGCTGAGCCTTGTATCCCCCTTTGTTAACATGCGGGGTTCGTCACAGTTTCCTGGACTTTGCGTCAACGGCTCCTGAGTGACGTCTGGAGCCTGGAAGTAATAAGAGTTAGTTATGTCTAGTAGCCTTGAATTGGACTTTCCCGCTGTAGATCAGTCCTTATGTGAATCGATTCAATATCAGGGAAGAAAGGCCTCAAGGGTCAAAAGCGAGCAGCGACGCCGAGAAATATTGCAAGCCGCTTTACGCATAGTGGCGAAGGAGGGCGTGCAAGGAGTCAAGCATCGTGCCGTAGCGAAAGAGGCGGGTGTCCCGTTAGCCTCCACCACTTATTACTTCAAAGACATCAATGAGTTAATTACCGACGCCTTCATGCTGTTTGCGGAAAAAAGCCGCGAGAAGCTGGAGTTCTTCTATTCTGAATTGCGCCGTCTTGCGGATGAGTATGACGCAGTCTCCGTTATGGAAGATGAAGGGCGCAGGCGCGAATTCGCCAATGCGTTGGTGGAGATGGGGACAAACTACGTGCTGGGTCAGGTCCGGCACCATAAGTCTGAACTCATGTCGGAGCAGGCGTTTTTAATGGAGTCTGTGCGGGATGAGAGTCTGAGTGCGCTGGCTCGGCGCTATAAGGACGCCTGGTTGTCCGGGTTGGTGGACTTTATGCAGTCGCTTGGCTACGAGACCTATATTGAGGATGCGGCCATTATTATGGGAATGGTGGGCAATCTGGAGCAGGAGGGCGCGCTTCAGGGCGGCAGCATTGATGAAGATAAGGTGCGCAGGGTCTGGCGGCGCCTTCTTTATATGATGCTGGATATACGTTAAGTCCCGGTTCCCCTGCTTTTGTTTAACGAGATGAAAAAAAATCAAAATAGGGGTTGCGCGCTTGGAGAACGCTAATTATAATGCGCCCACTTCTGTTGAGGAGCACCTCTAAAGAAGCTGAAAAGCAAGCTAACATCATGATTAGCTTGATCTTTTAAGCGGGAATAGCTCAGTTGGTAGAGCACAACCTTGCCAAGGTTGGGGTCGCGAGTTCGAGTCTCGTTTCCCGCTCCAAATTTTCTCTTCAAGTTTTCATTCCAATCCTTTCAAATAATCCGGGTTTTATCTCCAGTCTCCTGTTGGCTTATCTGGATTTTCGGCGTTTTCTTCAACCATCGTCTAAACTTAAAGCCAAGCAGGCCTATATGGTCTGTAAGTCGGTATCTATCCTGGGGTATTAGGTTATGGCGAGTGTTTTGGACTCTGTTGATCAGCGCACCAAACTGGTGGGCGAGAATCGTTTGGAGCTTCTCTTGTTCAAGCTGGGGATGAGACAGATTTTCGCGATCAATGTGTTCAAAATTCAGGAAGTCCTCAAACTGCCCAATTTGACGCAAATGCCACATCGTCATCCTGTCGTTTGTGGCGTTAGTCATATACGCGACACCACGGTGCCGGTGATTAACCTGTCTCAGGCGATAGGATTTCGGCCACTACAGCCGGACAAGGATTCCACCATCATCGTGACGGAATACAACCGCACCGTGCAGGCTTTTCTGGTGGCCAGCGTTGATCGTATCGTCAATATGACCTGGGAGCAGATCTTGCCTCCGCCAAAAGGGGCGGGCGGCTCTCATTACGTGACGGCTATAACCCATTACAACGATCAGATTGTTGAGATCATCGACGTCGAACGGGTGTTGGCGGATATTCGTCCGTACTCCACTGACGTTTCCGACACGGCGCTGACGGAAAATATTCGAAAAGTTGCTCAAGGCAGGGAAGTGTTGTTGGTGGATGATTCTCCGGTAGCGATCAGTCAGGCGATCGGGACCTTGCAGAAAGTCGGGTTGAAAGTGATTACCGCCAGAAATGGCCTGGAAGCCTATAACCTTCTTAAGAAGTGGGCCGACGAAGGCGTCAATGTGCCTGAAAAGCTTCTAATGGTTGTGACCGATGCTGAAATGCCGGCGATGGATGGCTACAGGCTGACTACGGAGATTCGTAACGATCCCCGCCTGAAAGACCTGTACGTGGTGCTGCATACTTCTCTAAGCGGTAGCTTCAACAAGGCGATGGTGGAAAAGGTAGGGTGTAATAACTTCTTGTCCAAGTTCCAGCCGGATGAATTGGCGGCGTTGGTGCAATCGCGGCTTAATTCATTGGCGGCTCGCTAGAGCGTCGCAAAGAGCGCTTGTCTCGACCCTTGTCCTCCGATGTAGACCTAATTAGACTGCCTGTTTCCGCCTGCTTAGAGTAGGCTGTTTTAGTTTTTCGCGTCGACGACCCACGCATTTTGTCCCTTCCCTGTATGCCCCGTGCGCTACGCCTGCGTTGAGGCGAGTGCGCGCTTAGGAGAGAGTTATGACGGATATCCGAGTTACCGAGTTAAATATTTACCCCATCAAATCCTGTGCGGGCGTTAGCCTTAGCAAAGTGGCGATTACGAATTGGGGGGCGGATCGCGATCGCCGTTTTATGCTGGTGGATGCCAATGGCAAATTCATTACGGCGAGAAAGCATCATCGGCTGGTGTTGGTGAAGGCGGTTACTGCGGATAAGGGGCTGATGTTGTCGGCGCCGGGTATGAATGGCTTGTATATTGAGGCGCCGGATCAAGAGGGAGGCGCTCTGGAGGCTGTGCAAGTATGGAAAGACGAGGTGTCTGCGTTGTCTGTCGATACGCGCGCAGATGCCTGGTTCAGTGAGTTCTTGGGTGAGCAGGCGCGTCTCGTGTATATTCCCGAGCGCAGTTTCCGGCAAGTGGATCAGGCCTATTACGACGCGCCGCAAAAAGTCAGCTTTGCGGACGGCTACCCTGTTCTGGCGACTTCTGAGTCCTCGTTGGAAGATCTGAATGGCCGCTTAAAAAATCCTGTTAAAATGACGCATTTCCGCCCGAATATTGTGGTGGCTGGCGCGGACAGCTTCGCGGAAGATCATTGGCGTCGGTTGAGTATAGGCGAAGTGGAGTTTGCGGCGGTCAAGCCTTGCTCCAGGTGTGTTTTTACGACGATTGATCCCGCTACGGGTCAGAAATCCCCGGACACTGAGCCGTTGCGCACTCTGGCGTCTTATCGCAAGACGGAGCTTGGTGCAATTTTTGGGCAAAACCTGGTGCAATTGAATCAGGGGATCATTTGCGTTGGCGATAAAGTGGAGTTGCTCGACTAAGCGGTCGGGCCGAGGCGCTCTCTTTTCAAAGAACGAATTCAGAAACTATTAGATTTTAGAAGGTTACGATGGCGTTGCTACGGCTGAAAGATGTTTCCCTGGCGTTTGGAATGGCTCCGTTGCTGGATCATGCGGACTTGGTGATTGAGTCTCAAGAGCGGCTTTGTCTGGTCGGTCGCAACGGCGCAGGTAAATCCACGCTTTTGAAAGTGTGCGCCGGTGAAATCAAGCCGGATGGCGGTGAAATAAATAGAGGCAGGGATCTGAAAATGGCCTATCTGCCGCAGGAGCTTCCAGAGCGGGGTGACGCCAGTGTGCGCTCGGTGGTGGCGGAAGGCTTGGCGGAAGTGGGGGAGTGGCTCGCGGCCTACGACGCGCTGACTCAGCAAGGCGCCGAAGGTAATGTGGCGGAGCTTGAGCGTCTGCACAACAAGATCGAAACTCATGACGGCTGGCGTTTGCGGCAGAAGGTCGAGGCAGTGATGCAGCGTCTGGAACTGTCTGGCGACAAGTCTATCTCCGAATTGTCTGGAGGCTGGCGTCGGCGTGTGTTTCTGGCCCGCGCGCTGGTGCAGGAGCCGAACCTGCTCATGCTGGATGAGCCTACCAACCATCTGGATATCGACATGATTACCTGGTTGGAGGAAGAGCTGTTGCAGTTCGGCGGCAGTGTACTGTTTATTTCTCATGATCGCGCGTTCATCGACCGTCTGGCGACGCGCGTCATTGAGCTGGATCGCGGCAAATTGTCGAGCTGGCCGGCGCCTTATGAAGCCTATCTGGCCAAAAAAGAGGAGCAGTTGGCGGCGGAGGAAAAAGAGTGGGAGCGCTTCGATAAGAAGCTGGCGGAGGAAGAAGTTTGGATTCGCCAGGGCATCAAGGCGCGCCGCACTCGTAATGAGGGGCGGGTCAGGGCGCTGAAGAAACTGCGTGATGAGCGCAGGCAGCGACGCGACCGTGTTGGACAGGTGAGTTTGAAAGTGGATTCCGAGGAGCGCTCCGGTAACTTGGTGGCGGAGCTGAAAAATGTCAGTTTTGGCTACGCAGACCAGCCCAATCTGGTGAAGGATCTGAGCTGGCAGTTGATGCGCAAAGATCGTGTGGGCTTATTGGGTCCTAACGGTTGTGGCAAATCGACGTTTATAAAGTTGATCCTGGGCGGCCTGGAGGCGACGGAGGGCGTCATTAAACGGGGCTCCCGGCTGCAGGTGGCTTATTTTGATCAGTTGCGAGGGCAAATCGATCCGGAAGCGAGCGTCTGGGATAACGTCGCCAAAGGAAAAGACTTTATCGAGGTTGGCGGTCGTAACGTTCACGTCACCGGCTACCTGAAAGATTTCCTGTTTTCCCCGGAAAGATTGCGTACTCCGGCCAAGGCGTTATCTGGCGGTGAAATTAACCGGCTGTTGTTGGCCAAACTGTTTACCATGCCGGCGAACTTTCTGGTGCTGGATGAGCCTACCAACGACCTGGATATGGATACGCTGGATCTGCTGGAAAATCTGCTGGCGGAGTTTGACGGCACCATTCTGCTGGTGTCCCACGATCGTTTCTTCATCGACAACGTTGTGACCAGCACGCTGGTGTTCGAGGGAGATGGCAAGATATCCGAATATCCGGGTGGTTATAACGACTGGTTGGCGCAACGCCCGGTGGTCAAGGCCGAAGCCAAGCCCGCTGAAGCCAAGGCTCAGGCTGCTAAGCCGAAAACAGCGTCGGACGGCGGCAAGGCGGCCAAGTTAAGCTACAAACTGCAACGCGAACTGGACGCTTTACCCAAGGAAATCGAGCGACTGGAAGCGGAAGTGGCGGCTATGCAGGAAGAGGTGTCCGCCGCTGACTTTTATAGTCGTCCCCATGAGGATGTGAATCGTGCGCTCACCTCTCTGACCGCGTTGGAGCAAACTCTGGAGAAGGCCATGGAAAGGTGGATGGAGCTTGAAGAAATGGCGGGCGGGGGCTGATCGAGGGTTACAAATTTAAAAATATCGGCATCCGCAAATCCGCTACACTTGAGAATAAAGGAGTAACTTCAGCAGCCGACGGACTCCGTTGAGAAAGTGTTAGTCTTCTGTCGCCTCAATTGATTACGGAGAGATAAAGCCTTATGCGGGTGCGTTACGAATTCCGTTTCGATGATAACCGAGTGCTGGACTACATCATTGAAACGGAGAGAGAAGATAAGAGCATGCACTCAGAGCCGCCCGCCGAGTGGACTGAGCTGAAGAATTGTCAGTGCTCGAATTGCCCTCTCAAGAAGGACGCTGAACGCTATTGTCCCGCCGCTCTCGATATGCAAAAGATTGTGGCGGACTTTCGCTCCGAACCGGCTTTTCAGAAAGTCGAGGTCACCGTTTTCACCAAAGAGCGCAACTACCACAAGCGCACTGGTCTGGAAGAGGCGCTGCGCTCGTTGATGGGGTTGGTGATGGCGACCAGTCATTGCCCCATACTCGGCGAGTTAAGGCCTATGGCTATTCATCACATGCCGTTTTCCAACGGCGAAGAATTCATTCTCCGATCTGTTTCCATCTATCTGGTGCAGCAGTACTTTATGTTTCGCGATGGTGAGAAGCCTGACTGGGAGCTTAAAGGGCTGGTGGAGCGCAACCGTCGTCTGCAGCTGGTGAATCAGGCGTTGTGGCAACGGATTCACTCCGCCTGTGATGGCGACTCCAACTTGAAGGCGCTATTGAGCTTTTTTTCGTTGGCGTCGAGCGTCACATTCTCGTTAGAGACGCAGTTGCAGAAGCTGCGCAAGTCGTTTGAGTCAGGAGAGTGGGTGGCTCCGCTGTAGCGGAGCGCATCATTCCGGATTTTATTCTATTGAATGCTTAGTCGCTGATGCGGACCGCCAGAACGTCGCATTTGGCGCCATGTAATACACCATTCGCCGTGGAGCCCAGCAATAACTGCAGCCCGTGGCGGCCGTGGCTGCCGACAATGACCAAATCAATATCATTTTCTTCCGCGTAGCGATGGATTTCTCCCTCTGGGCGTCCCACCAGCACCGCTGCGGCGCTATTGGTCAACGTGTGCTTTTCAATCAGTTTTTGCAGTTTTTCTTCGCTGTGCTTTTGCAGTTGCTGCTGAATATCGCCCAGGTCCAACGGGATGTCGCCGCCATAGGCGTAACTGATGGGCTCGATAACGTGCGCCAGATGCAGGCGGGCCTGGGTCGCCTGTTGCATTTTCAGGGCCTTGGTGATGACCTGTTCGCCTTCATCGCTCAGGTCCAGGGCGACGAGAATATTCTTGTACATGGTGTGCTCCTTTTGGCTGCATAGTTCCGAAAGTGTTTTCCAAGTGTGTAACTTTTCGGTAGTGTCCGCAAAACTGAAAACAGCTTAATGCTAATGAAACATGCGTTGAGATGACAGCGGACAAAATCAGGTGAAAAAGTGTTTCCTGGTTTCGTAGGCGCTGACACGCTTTGAGTGGTCTTTGGACAGGATGAACGACGAATGACGACAGCTTTGATTATTATTTTTTGTGTGGTGGGAATCGTCGGCGGCTCAATTTTCTGGGTGTTGCCTAGCCCGGAAGAGCGACGCCGCATGCGTTTGCGGCAGCAGGCGCTCGCGGCGGGGTTTAGAGTGCGACAGACTACGCCGGAAAAGCTGGACGACGCTTTGAAAAAACTGGAGGCGGACGCTTGGCGCACCCACTTTTACTACAAGGCCATCCCGGCGTCGCGCACGCCTCGCAGGGCGTTATACGCCAATCAGGGGGGTGAATTGAAACAGCTGTCCATCAGTGGAAACTTTCCTCATGAGCTGCTTTCGGATGAGGATCTGCGTGAGCTGTCATCCCAGGTTAAAGCAGTTCAGATCACAGGACATGAAGTGGGCTTCCTGTGGGAAGAGCGGGGAACGTCTGAGGATTTGGAGCAGATGCTGCAGTGCGTCAACAAGGTGGCTGTAGCTGCTGGCGCGCGTTAATGGCGCGCCCTCGAATCTAGTTGATGTGAGCTATGCAGCGGCGTGTCTAAGCGCCGCTGTAGGCTTTGGCGAGACTGTCCAGATCGCTGATGATCCTTTTTGAATACAGATTCACGACGTAGGAAACGTTGTTTTCGTTGTAGTTGATATAAGAGTTCTTGATGAACTCCCATTTCGTGGAAATGGCGTCCAAAGTCTTGCGCGTGGCGTCGGTGTTTTGCTGTGACGCCAGGAGTCGGGCGATGTTCTTGTCAAAACTGATCGCCTGGACGTCCATGGGCTCTTCGCTTTTGGCTCCCTGGAATATTTGCGTCACGTTGGAGGCGCTACGGGCGGAATACTTGGTCAGCATGCTTTCCAGGATGATTTTGGAGTTGCGCACCAGCTCAATTACCTCTGGGGGGCGGTGGCCTGAAATTTCCATGGTCTTGTCGTAGGTTCTCTCTGTCGCGCCAACCAGGTCGATATTTACCTGCGCCATGTCGCCCACCAGCCGCAGGTCAGGGTAGCCCACCTTCACAATGTCGTTCATATTGGTGTTCAGCAGTTCCTTGTACTTGAGCCAGGTGGCGCTCATAACGCTCAACTCTCCCTGCACTTCGACGATGCCGTCTTGGGACTCCAGCGATTTGAAAGTCGCATTCATAAAACCGATTTCCTGGTTCACCTCGGACTGGATGTCCTTGTCGCCAGGATTCAAAGTGAAGTTGTAATACGCATTAATGGTCTGATAGGAGTGCGTCTGCACATCGTGCAAATGCTTGAGAATGGCTTCAGCCTGCGCGTTGTTCAGCGCAAAGGAATGTGACGAATACAGGGCGAGAAGTGCAAGAAAACAACACCAGAGAGGATTCCGGTGTATACCCGATTGGCTCATAGACACGCTCTCCAGGAAATTTGGGCGCAGAAGGCCACCTGCTATTTTTATAATTATGTTTCCGACTTGTCGGTGCGGCTTCCCACTATATTCTTAAAATTATTTCCAACGACGCCTTCAATGGCCGGCCTAGCTACCAACCGCCGGTTTATAAGTAGAAAAAATAGGGGAAATGCCTGCGCTAGTCAAAAAGTTATAAGCTTATTGTCCTATTATGCGAATGCGCTCAGGGCGCATTCAGAGGACGCCTAACTTAAAAAGTAAGGTGAAATATACTGCATAATTTCATGAAAAATAAATCTTAAAAATTTTTAAAGCGGCCGAAAATGTCATAAGTGTAAGCAATTATTGACAAAAATCGCCGCCAAATTTTTTGGAAGAGATTGACAAACGGGCCAAAATTATCCATGTTGTTGCGACCTGATTCAAACGAGCGTATGAATTGTTGTTCGATGCATCGGCTTTGATTCCGAAGCTCCGGAGAAGGGCGGCCCGGCAAGGCGTCCGTTGGGACCCGTTTATAGGGCAATAAACCAGTGCTAAACAATGCTTGGAGATCCGTTGATGATTTACGCAGGTAAAGCCATCACAGTCAAAGAGATCGAGGATGGTATCGCGGTACTAACTTTCGATTTGCAAGGCGAGTCTGTTAATAAATTTAACCGCTTGACGCTGACTGAGTTGGCGGAAGCGACCCAGAAACTACAAAGTCAACAAGGCATTACTGGCCTTGTCGTTACCAGCAACAAAGATTGTTTCATCGTTGGCGCTGATATCACTGAATTCCAGGAATTGTTTGCCGGCTCCGAAGAAGAGTTGGTCGCCAACAACCTGGAAGCCAATAAGATTTTCTCCGCCGTTGAAGATCTGCCATTCCCCACTGTGACCGCTATTAACGGTATCGCTCTGGGCGGCGGTTTTGAGATGTGTCTCTCCACTGACTTCCGCGTCATGTCCACCAGCGCGAAAGTGGGTCTGCCGGAAGTAAAACTGGGGATCTTCCCCGGGTTCGGCGGAACAGTGCGTTTATCCCGTCTGGTTGGCGCCGACTACGCGATCGAGTGGATCTGCGCCAGTGGCGAGAAACGAGCGGAACAGGCCCTGAAAGAAGGTGCTGTAGATGCAGCGGTCGCCCCTGAGAAATTGATGGATGCAGCCTTGTCTGTGTTGCGTCAGGCGATCGAAGGCAAGTTGGACTACAAAGCGCGTCGGGAAGAGAAAACCGGCAAGCTGAAGCTGAACCCGATGGAAAGCATGATGGCGTTTGAAACCGCCAAAGGCTACGTGGCGGGCCAGGCTGGACGTAACTATCCAGCGCCTGTTGAAGCCATCAAGGTGATGCAAAAGCACGCGGGCATGACTCGCGACAAGGCGATCGAAGTAGAGGCCAAAGGTTTCGCGAAAATGGCGAAAACTTCTGTGGCGCACAGCTTGATCGGCTTGTTCCTGAATGATCAGGAGCTGAAGAAAAAAGCGAAAGACCTGGAGCCTAAAGCCGGCGAAGTTAAGCAGGCGGCGGTATTGGGCGCGGGCATCATGGGCGGCGGCGTGGCGTATCAGTCCGCGCTGAAAGGCACGCCCATCCTGATGAAGGACATCAATCAGTCCGGTATCGATCTGGGCCTGAAAGAAGCCAAGAAACTGCTGACCAAGCGCGTCGACAAAGGCCGCATGAATGCGAGTGAAATGGCGGATGTGCTGAACCGCATCGCTCCGACATTGAGCTACGGCGATTTCGGAACGGTGGATCTGGTGGTTGAAGCGGTTGTTGAAAACCCTAAGGTCAAAGACATCGTTTTGCGTGAAGTGGAAGATCTGGTGCGTGAGGACACTATCCTGACCTCCAACACCTCTACTATCTCCATCAATCGTCTGGCGCAAAATCTGAAGCGTCCGGAAAACTTCTGCGGCATGCACTTCTTCAACCCAGTGCACATGATGCCTTTGGTAGAAGTTATCCGTGGCGAGAAAACCAGTGAAAAAGCTGTCGCGACTACTGTGGCGTACGCCAAAGCGATGGGTAAAACGCCTATCGTTGTGAACGACTGCCCTGGATTCCTGGTTAACCGCATCCTGTTCCCTTATTTTGGCGGCTTCATTGGTTTGGTGCGCGACGGCGCCGATTTCCAGCAGGTCGACAAAGTGATGGAGCGTTTCGGCTGGCCGATGGGTCCCGCTTACCTGCTTGACGTAGTGGGTATGGACACAGCGAAGCACGCCGGCGACGTGATGGCGGAAGGTTTCCCTGATCGCATGAGCTACTCCGAAACAACTATTATCGACGTCATGTTCGATAAAGGTCGTTACGGTCAGAAGAGCGATAAGGGCTTCTACGCATACGAGCTGGATAAGAAAGGCAAGCAGAAGAAAATTGTCGATGACAGCGTTGACGCACTGATTAAGTCTGTGCAGAAGTCTCAGCGCGACTTCTCTGAAGAGGAAATCATCGAGCGCATGATGGTGCCTTTGTGCATTGAAACTGTTCGCTGCCTGGAAGACGGCATCGTCGAGACTGCGGCGGAAGCGGATATGGGCTTGATCTTCGGCATCGGTTTCCCTCCGTTCCGTGGGGGCGCGTTGCGCTACATTGACTCTCTGGGCGTGGAAGAGTTCTGCAAGATCGCTGATAAATATGCGGATCTGGGCGCTCTGTATCATCCGACCCAAGGGCTGCGCGACATGGCTAAGTCCGGCAAGAAGTTTTTTGGCTAATTGCTGATAGAGAATTCCCGACGGAGAAAATGATATGAGTCTGAATCCAAGAGACGTTGTCGTTATCGACTGTGTTCGCAGCCCGATGGGGCGCGCCAAGGCGGGTTGTTTCCGCAACGTGCGCGCAGAGACGCTGTCAGCGACGTTGATTGACGCATTATTCGACCGCAATGACAAAGTGGACCCTGCGGAAGTTGAAGATCTGATCTGGGGCTGTGTAAATCAGACCCTGGAGCAAGGCTTCAACGTGGCGCGGCAGATTTCCCTGCTGACCCGCATTCCGCATACTTCGTCAGCGCAAACAGTAAACCGCTTGTGTGGTTCCGCCATGTCCGCAATTCATACTGCGGCGCAGGCGATCATGACGGGCAATGGCGACGTGTTTGTGGTGGGCGGCGTTGAGCACATGGGGCACGTGCCCATGACTCAAGGTTTCGATCACAACCCGGCCGCAAGTAAGTATTCCGCTAAAGCGTCCAACATGATGGGCCTGACGGCGGAAATGCTGGCGAAAATGCACGGCATCAGCCGTCAGCAGCAGGATGAGTTTGGCGCTCGCTCTCACCGTTTGGCGCACGAAGCCACGCTGGAAGGGCGCTTCCGTAACGAAATCATCTCTATTTTAGGGCATGACGACGACGGCTTCCCCGCGCTGATCGAGAATGACGAAACGATTCGTCCTGAAACCACAGCTGAAAGTCTGGCGCAGCTACGTCCTGCTTTTGATCCTAAGAGCGGCACAGTGACAGCGGGTCAGTCTTCTCAATTGACGGATGGCGCTTCCGCTATGCTGCTGATGTCTGCTGAGCGGGCTCAGGCATTGGGTCTGACGCCAATGGCGAAAATTCGCTCCATGGCTACTGCCGGATGCGATCCCGCCATCATGGGATATGGTCCTGTGCCGGCGACCAAGAAAGCGCTTAAGCGCGCAGGCCTGAAAGTGGAAGATATTGATTTCTGGGAACTGAACGAGGCGTTCGCCGCACAGTCTTTGCCAGTTATCAAAGATCTGAAGCTTATGGACGTGGTTGACCAGAAAGTTAACCTGAACGGCGGCGCTATCGCCTTGGGTCACCCTCTGGGTTGCTCTGGCGCGCGTATCTCCACTACCTTGCTGAATGTCATGGCCGCTAAAGGCGGTACGCTGGGCGTATCCACCATGTGTATCGGTCTGGGTCAGGGTATTGCGACCGTTTGGGAGCGTATCTAATACGTTGAGGCTTCGGTTTGGGGGAACCTGAATCGGAAGCAATGAAATCCGGCGTCCCGTAAGGGGCTCCGGATTTTTTTATGGATGATGCTGGATAGCCTGGAATTAGCGCCAGGCTTTTACTGGGTTTCCTGAGAACGATTCTGGGTTTCGCCGTCTCGCATCAGGCTTTTGATCTTGTCGGATATCTCTTTGATCTGGTCGTTCTTGTTGGGGATTTCCAGGCGTGTGCGCTTGAGCGCCTCGCGAGCGTGTTTGAAATGCTTCTCGGCGCCGGCTTTGTCGTTTTGAGCCACCAGGCTTTCCGCCATTTGTAGTTGGCTGCCGACTTCCACGTCAAGCGCCATCTCGCGCAGGTGGTGGCTGTATTCCTCATAAAGAGGGACGGGTAGTGAGCCGCGCAGTTTGAAGCGTTGCAGCTTTTGCAGGCACTCAGAAAGAGAGCGCTGGATGGCGGCGACCGCTGCGTCGCTGGTCACCGTTTTCTGCGCCTGGGGAAGAAGAACGCCGGTTTTCAAGTCGCGCTCCCTTTGTTTCAGGTTGTCTAAAAGGATGCGCAGCTCTTCCGACTTGCGGTCCATTTTGGTCATGGACTGGGCGATTTCAATCATGGCGTGGTTGAGGCTGATGGCGATGTTGGCGGAATCGTCCACTCGCATGATGACCTGAAATAACGAATTTATTTCTTCGTATTTCTGTTTTAACGATTTCAGTTGGCTTTGACGGTAAGCTAACGCCTGCTGTCGCGAGTACATAACGCCGCTGACGATAATCGAGGCGGTTATGAAAATAGCGAGCAAGACGATTAAAGTTGTCATATAAAAGGCGGCGGAAGCATTTATAAATTTATGTGTCGTTCTTATTAAGTGTTAACGACATTGTGGGGTAGGGCAAGTTATCGGAGTTAAATAGACGCCGACAAACCGGGCCTGGCCGCCTATTTTTACATTAAATACCAGATTTTCTGGCAATCACTTGACCCGTCGACTACAACCTCTAATATATGACGGCTATTTCAACTAGGAGCAAAGAACCATCCGCTATGGGTAAATCGCTGGTAATCGTGGAGTCCCCTGCAAAGGCAAAAACCATAAACAAATATCTTGGTTCGGAATATGTAGTCAAATCCAGTGTGGGGCATATTCGTGATTTGCCGACCAGTGGAGGTAAGGAAGCATCATCTCCGAAAGAGCGTGCGGCGGAAGCGGCGAAAATGCGCAAGCTGCCTGCTGAAGAGCGCGAAAGCATCAAGAAACGTAAAGCCCGGGATCAGCTGATCTCTCGTATGGGCGTCGACCCTGAAAATGATTGGGCGGCCCGCTACGAGATCCTTCCAGGTAAAGAAAAAGTCGTTGAAGAACTGAAGCGTCTGGCGAAAAGCGCCGACCAGATCTATCTCGCAACGGACTTGGACCGCGAAGGAGAGGCTATCGCCTGGCATCTCAAAGAATCTATTGGCGGCGATGACTCCCGTTATCGTCGCGTGGTCTTTAACGAGATCACAAAATCCGCCATAACGGAGGCGTTCAAAAGTCCCGGTCAACTTGATTACAACCGCGTAAACGCCCAGCAGGCGCGCCGCTTCCTTGACCGCGTGGTCGGCTATATGGTGTCGCCGCTGCTGTGGTCCAAGATTGCGCGTGGTTTGTCCGCAGGGCGGGTGCAATCCGTCGCGGTTCGCTTGATTGTCGAGCGTGAGCGTGAAATTCGCGCCTTTACGCCGGAAGAATACTGGGAATTGCATGCGCTGCTATCCAAGAGTAAGCAGCAGGCTAAATTCCAGGTCGCCAAATATAAGGGTGAGAATTATCGGCCCACCAACAAAGAGCAGTCTGAGAAGCTGACTGCGTTGCTGGAGTCGCAGGCGTTCAAGGTTGTCAATCGTGAGGATAAGCCCTCTGTCACCAAGACGCCGGCGCCATTTATCACTTCTACCTTGCAGCAGGCGGCGAGCACCCGTTTAGGGTTTAGCGTTAAGAAGACCATGGTGTTGGCGCAGCGTCTCTACGAGGCGGGCTATATCACCTATATGAGAACGGACTCCACCAACTTGTCCGCGGATGCGGTGAGCGCCTGCCGTGAATTTATCGGCAAGAAGTTTGGTGATAAATATCTGCCTGAAAACCCGAAAACTTACGTGAGTAAAGAGCGGGCCCAGGAAGCGCACGAGGCGATACGTCCTTCTGATATCAATGTAGGCTCCAACCAGATTTCCGGTCTCGAAAAAGACGCCGAGAAGCTGTATGACCTGATTTGGCGTCAATTCGTGGCCTGTCAGATGGAAAATGCGCGCTTCCTTAGCACCAGTATTCAAGTGCAGGCGGGAGACTTTGAATTAAGAACCCGTGGTCGGCTTTTGCAATTCGACGGCTTCCTTAAAGTGCTGCCTGCGCAAGCGAAGAAGGATGATGAGGCGGAATTGCCCGCGTTTGAAATTAATGATCAGTTGGATCTGGATAAACTGGAGCCGACTCAGCACTTCACCAAGCCTGCGCCGCGTTACACGGAAGCGACCTTGGTTAAGGAGCTGGAGAAGCGGAGTATCGGGCGTCCTTCTACGTATGCGTCAATCATTTCCACCATTCAGGAGCGCGGCTATGTGAAGCTGGCCAACCGGCGCTTCTATGCGGAGAAGATGGGCGATATCGTGACGGATCGTTTGACGGAAGCCTTTACAGATCTGATGGATTACGGCTTTACCGCGAAGATGGAAGGTCAGCTGGATGAGATCGCTTCTGGCAGCGAGGGCTGGAAACAGGTTCTTAATGCTTTCTACTCCGATTTCGCCAAAAAGCTGGAAAGGGCGGACATGGAAGGCGGTATGCGTGCTAATCAGGCGGTGCAGACGGAAATTACGTGTCCGACCTGTTCGCGTCCAATGCAGATTCGCACTGCGTCCACTGGCGTGTTCCTTGGGTGTTCCGGCTATGCGTTGCCGCCGAAAGAGCGTTGCAAGACGACGATTAACCTGATCCCTGGCGATGAGGTAATTCGCGCGGACGATGAAGAAGGCGAAGCGAATGCGCTGCGCGCGAAAAAGCGTTGCCCGATCTGTGATACCGCCATGGATAGCTATGTCATCGATGAGACCCGCAAGCTGCACGTGTGTGGTAATAATCCAGACTGTGAAGGTTATGAGGTCGAAGGCGGGCAGTTTAAGGTGGCTGGCTACGATGGGCCGACACTGGAGTGTGACAAGTGCGGCGCTGAAATGCAGCTTAAAACCGGCCGCTTTGGGAAGTACTTCGGCTGCACCAGTTCAACTTGCGGCAACACCCGCAAACTGTTGAAGAATGGCGAGCCTGCGCCGCCCAAGATGGAGCCGGTAGTCATGCCTGAGCTGGCGTGCGACAAAGTTGACGATATCTTTGTCCTGCGTGATGGCGCTTCGGGTTTGTTCCTGGCAGCGAGTAAGTTTCCCAAAAATCGTGAAACACGAGCGCCTCTGGTGGAGGAGTTGATTCCTCATAAGAAGGAAATTGACCCTAAATATCACTACCTGCTGGATGCGCCTACTCGTGATCCAGAAGGAAATCCGGCGATTATCCGCTTCAGTCGCAAGACCAAGCAGCAGTACGTCATGTCGGAGAAGGGTGGTAAGCCCACTGGCTGGTCGGCTTTCTATAAAGATGGAAAGTGGGCGGCTAAAGACAAGTAGTCTGTAAGTGCGAAAAGAAAAGGGCGGTTTGATCACCGCCCTTTTTTGTTGTCCGATGTTTGAGTCGGCGCTTTGAGATAAATGTGCTGGGTTATCTCTTTAGGCGCGCCAGCAGGCTGGATGTATCCCAGCGTCCCCCGCCCATGGATTGTACTTCGGCGTAAAATTGATCGACGAGAGCAGTGATGGGGAGTCGAGCCTTGTTGTTTGAGGCCTCGCGTAAGCAGATGGATAAATCCTTGCGCATGAGGTCTACCGCGAAGCCATGTTCGTAGTCTCCGGCGATCATGGTCTTGTGACGATTTTCCATTTGCCAGGATTGCGCGGCTCCTTTGGATATGACGTTCACCACTTGCTGCGGGTCCAGGTCAGCCTGTTCTGCGAAGTGCAGCGCTTCCGCCAGTCCCTGTACTAACCCTGCGATAGCGATCTGGTTGGCCATTTTGGTTAACTGGCCGCTGCCTGCATGTCCCATCAGGGTTGCTGCGCGGCTGTAATGTTTAAGGAGGGGTTCCGCCTTCGCAAAGTCTTTTTCTTCACCGCCACACATTATGGTTAGCGCGCCGTTCTCGGCGCCCTGTTGTCCGCCGGATACGGGAGCGTCAAGAAAGCCGATGTTGCGCTCTTGGGCGGCTTCAAACAGCTCTTTGGCGACACTGGCTGATGCAGTGGTGTGGTCGATGATCAGAGAGCCTTTGCGTAACTGATTGATCAGGCCTTCTTCGCCCAAGTAGATACTGCGCAGGTCGTTGTCGTCGCCGACGCAAGAGATGATGACGTCGCATTGGGCGGCGTCCCGCAGCTTGCGGATGAACTTGCCAGTGTGGGTCTTCAGCCAGCGTTCCGACTTTTCGACGTTGCGGTTGTAAACGGTGACCTGGTGGCCATTGTTGGCGAGATGGCCGGCCATCGGGAATCCCATGACGCCGAGGCCGATGAAACAAATTCTTCCTAATGCGGCGGTTTCAGTTGATTCCATGTTTATCTTCCTGGAGTGGTTAAATCCAATGGGTTAATAGTGCGCGGGTTGCTCCAATAAAGAAAGGCCGCATAAGCGGCCTTTGCAAGTCAACCGGCAAACTATTTATTTGCTTGGGTAGTCTCTGGAGGTGTGTCCGGTGTACAGCTGACGCGGACGACCGATCCGGTAAGAAGAGCTCACCATTTCGTGCCAGTGAGAGAACCAGCCGATGGTTCTCGCCATGGCGAAGATGACGGTGAACATGGAGACCGGAATGCCGACGGCGCGCAGGATGATGCCGGAGTAGAAGTCCACATTGGGGTAGAGTTTTTTCTCTACGAAGTAGGGGTCTTCCAGGGCGATACGCTCCAGTTCGCGTGCGATGCGGAACAATGGATCGTTTTCGCAGCCAAGCTCTTTCAGTACGTCGTCACAGGTCTGCTTCATGACTTTGGCGCGTGGGTCGAAATTCTTGTAGACCCGGTGTCCGAAGCCCATCAGGCGGAAAGGATCGCTCTTGTCTTTGGCGCGCTGAATGAATTCTGGAATACGGGATTCGTCGCCGATTTCCAGAAGCATGTTCAACACTGCTTCGTTGGCTCCGCCGTGAGCGGGTCCCCATAGCGCAGCAATACCGGAAGCGATACAGGCGAAGGGGTTGGCGCCGGAGGAGCCAGCCAGACGTACGGTTGATGTAGAGGCGTTTTGTTCATGGTCCGCATGCAAAACAAAGATGCGGTCCATAGCCTTGGCGACTACAGGGTTGACCTGATAGGGCTCGCAAGGAGTGCCGAACATCATGTGCAGGAAGTTGCCCGCATAGTCCAGATCGTTTCTGGGATACATGAACGGCTGGCCGGTGGAGTACTTGTAGCACATCGCCGCCAGGGTGGGCATTTTCGCGATCAGACGGAATGCTGCGATTTCGCGATGGTGCTCGTCGGAGAAGTCCATTGTGTCGTGATAGAACGCGGACAGGGCGCCGACAACGCCGCACATGATCGCCATTGGGTGAGCGTCGCGCCGGAAACCGTTAAAGAAGTTTCTCAGCTGCTCGTGGATCATAGTGTGATTTTTTACCGTGCTACGGAACTCTTCCGCCTGCTCCGCAGTAGGCAGTTCGCCGTGTATCAGTAAGTAGCAGACTTCAAGATAGTCGGACTTTTCGGCCAACTGTTCTATAGGATACCCACGGTGTAGTAGTACGCCATTGGCGCCATCTATATAAGTGATTTGCGATTCGCAGGCTGCGGTTGATACGAAGCCTGGATCGTAGGTAAACAAACCTTCTTCAACCAATCCTCTGACATCTATGACGTCTGGGCCGGTGGTGCCGGAATAAACCGGAAGCTCGATTGTTTTACCATTGACCGATAACGTCGCTTTCTTGTCAGTCATGGTGCTCTCCTATATCGACTTAAAGTGATGCGTACGTGTTTACCGGGCATAGACGCCCGGTCGTGTTTACAGGCCGACTTCTAAGTAGGTCTGACGTTGTTTGCGCAATGGCGTCAATCACAACCGGCGCCGGTTAGGACCGGCGGGCGGAGACTGACGCTCGTCAGTGGCCTCTCAGCCTTTATTCTGGCTTTATACAAGGTCGGCTTAATAAAAAGCGAGGTCATCATAATGGTCTGACCGACTTTTTTTAAGCCCTTGTAATGAAAATACTGCCGATGGTGTTTAAAAAACACCAATTAAAATAGCTTATAAAGAGGAGGGGCGTTGCTTTATCAGTAAAGAAAACGGAGTCTTCGAATACGTAAAAAATACTTCCGGGTATTGAGCCGAGGGGCTTCACACTGCGTATGAAAGAATAAATTGCCGGCCCAAATCAGAAAAGCTCATGTCCGGCGCTAAATTAAGTGGGCTATAAACGGTTGTTGCGTTTGTAATTTACCAGGTGGGAAACTATAATCTGCAACCCGTAAGCGGAGGCCTCATAAGGATTCCCGCCGCCAAATAGGTCCATTCTTAAATAATCCGCCTGTATGGCTATAATCGAGTGTGAAGCTGTGAATAGCAAAAGACCTGTTAATCTAGATCTGACGAAATTCCATTTTCCTCTACCCGCAATTACATCTATTCTGCATCGGATATCAGGTGTAATTATCTTCATTGCAATAGCGTTCCTGTTGTGGGGGCTCGACGCATCTCTGGCGAGCAAGGAAAGTTTTGCTTCCCTTCAGTCAGTCATGGATAGTTTTCTTGCAAAATTAATTCTTTGGGGCATTCTCGCCGCATTGTTCTATCACTTCGTCGCTGGCATCAAGCACCTCATTATGGATGCTGGTTTCGGTGAAACCCTGAAGGGCGGGCAGATCGCAGCGAAGGTTGTGATAGCCGTGTCTGTTGTGCTCATTCTGTTGGCGGGAGTTTGGATATGGTAACCAGCGTCACCAATTTAGGCCGTAGCGGCGCATATGATTGGATGGTGCAGCGGGTCTCCGCTGTCGTGTTGGCTCTTTATACCGCATTTATGGTTGGCGTCCTGGTGTTTACGCCGGATCTGACCTATGAAGTATGGAGCGCACTGTTCGCCAAGACTTGGATGAGAATTTTCTCCCTGGCTGCGCTGGTGGCGCTTGGTGCGCACGCGTGGATCGGTTTGTGGACGATTACCACCGACTACATGAAAAACGGCGTGGTCCGTTTCGTTGCGCAGGCCGCGTGCGGAACCATCATGTTCGTTTACTTCATCTGGGGCGTGCAAATTTTGTGGGGGCTGTAATCCATGTCTAAACTTAGAACTCTTTCTTACGATGCCATCGTAATCGGCGGCGGCGGCGCCGGGATGCGCGCGGCGCTGCAGTTGACGCAGTCCGGCGTGAAAACCGCTTGTATCACCAAAGTATTCCCAACCCGTTCTCACACTGTTTCCGCTCAGGGCGGGATCACCTGCGCCATTGCCAGTTCGGACCCGAATGACGATTGGCGTTGGCACATGTACGACACCGTCAAGGGGTCGGACTATATCGGCGATCAGGATGCAATCGAATATATGTGTTCGGTAGGTCCTCAAGCAGTATTTGAACTGGAACACATGGGACTGCCTTTCTCCCGTACGGAGACAGGGCGCATCTATCAGCGTCCTTTTGGCGGTCAGTCCAAAGATTTCGGTAAGGGCGGCCAGGCTGCTCGTACCTGCGCGGCGGCGGACCGTACTGGTCATGCGCTGCTGCACACTCTTTATCAAGGCAACCTGCGCGGCGGCACTACCTTTTTAAATGAATGGTATGCAGTTGATCTGGTTAAAAACCAGTCTGGCGCGGTAGTTGGCGTAACGGCTATCTGCATCGAAACTGGTGAAACTGTTTACGTCAAAGCCAAGGCGACAGTTCTGGCTACTGGCGGCGCAGGCCGTATCTATGCATCCACCACTAATGCATTGATCAATACTGGCGACGGCGTCGGTATGGCTCTTCGCGCTGGCTTCCCGGCGCAGGACATGGAAATGTGGCAGTTCCACCCAACTGGTATCGCTGAAGCTGGCGTACTGGTGACGGAAGGTTGTCGTGGTGAAGGCGGTTATCTGATCAATGGCGAAGGCGAGCGTTTCATGGAACGTTATGCGCCGAACGCGAAAGACCTTGCTGGTCGTGACGTCGTCGCCCGCTCCATGATTATGGAGATCCTTGAAGGCCGTGGTTGCGGCCCCAACAAAGACCATGTATTGCTGAAGCTGGATCATCTGGGTGAAGAAACGCTACACCTGCGTTTGCCTGGCATTGTGGAGTTGTCGAAAACATTCGCGCACGTAGATCCTGCAAAAGAACCTATTCCGGTTGTTCCAACCTGTCACTATATGATGGGTGGTATTCCGACCAACATCGGCGGTCAGGCGCTGACTCAGGACGCAAACGGTAACGACAAAGTCATCGACGGCTTGTTCGCCTGTGGCGAAGCTGCATGCGTATCCGTACACGGCGCAAACCGTCTGGGCGGCAACTCGCTGTTGGATTTGGTTGTATTTGGTCGCGCAGCAGGACTTCACATTGAGAAGATGCTGAGAGACGGTTACGGTGTGGATGACGCATCTGAATCCGATATCGACGCAACCATGGCGCGTCTGGACAGACTGAACAGCGGCTCCGGCTCTGAAAAAGTGGCGGAAGTACGTAAAGACCTGCAGAACACTATGCAGCTATATTTCGGTGTGTTCCGCGATGGCGAAAGCATGCAGAAAGGTCTGAAGCTGCTGGAAGAATTGGGCGGACGTGTGAAGAACACGGTTCTTGAAGACAAGAGCATGGCGTTCAATACCGCTCGTATCGAAGCTTTAGAGCTGGATAACCTGTACGAGGTCGCTTATGCGACGGCTGTTGCGGCTGAAGAAAGAAAGGAAAGCCGCGGAGCGCACGCCCGTAACGACTACACTGAACGGGACGACGACAATTGGCTGAAGCACTCTCTTTACTTCCCTGTGGACAAGCGGGTAAGCAAGCGGGAAGTAAACTTCGCGCCTAAAATTGTGGAGCCATTTCCTCCGAAAGCTCGTAGTTACTAGTGTCGTTGGGGAGACAGAGTTATGTTGGTAAGCATCTATCGTTATAATCCGGAAGTTGACGAAGCTCCCTTCATGCAGGATGTGGAGCTGGAAGTCCCTGCGGGCAAGGACCTTATGGTTCTGGACGTGCTGGGACTGATGAAAGAGAAAGATCCGACCTTGGCGTATCGTCGCTCATGCCGTGAGGGCGTGTGCGGCTCCGACGGCATGAACATGAACGGCAAAAATGGCTTGGCGTGCATCACTCCTCTTTCTCAGGTGGTGAAAAACAACAAGCTGGTTTTGCGTCCGTTGCCAGGGTTGCCGGTTATTCGCGATCTGGTTGTGGATATGGCGATTTTCTACAAGCAGTACGAGAAAATTAAGCCATTCGTGGTGAATGACAATCCGCCTCCGGCGATTGAGCGATTGCAGTCACCCGAAGAGCGTGAAAAGCTGGACGGCCTGTATGAATGTATTCTTTGTGCGTGCTGTTCTACTTCATGCCCGTCGTTCTGGTGGAACCCAGATAAGTTCGTTGGTCCCGCTGGCTTGTTGCAGGCATACAGATTCCTGGTTGACAGTCGCGACACTTCTACCGAAGAAAGATTGGCGAATCTCGACGACCCGTTCAGCGTATTCCGCTGCCGGGGAATCATGAATTGTGTAAGCGTTTGCCCGAAAGGCCTGAATCCAACCAGAGCCATCGGTCACATACGCAATATGCTCTTACAGCGTGCTACTTAAAACTATAATTTAAAAAATTACACTGTTACGGTCGTTGCTGAATTAGCTGTCTATACTAAGAAGCTAATAGCGCGCGCGTGTTGCAGAACATGCGCGCGACATAAACAAACTGAACTGGTAGGAAATCCACTCCCTCTATTTTAAGGACGGGGTGGTTTACTGTTGTAAACCTACGGGGTTATGCAGATGTCCTCTGCGCTATCTGTGGTTTGGCACGCCTTTGCGACGCTGGAACGAGCCGTAATCAGTGGCCTTAAGCAGATAGTTCCCTGATGCAACCAAGGCGAGCTATATGCACGAAAGCACGATGGAGCAGCTGTGGCGGACTTCCCATTTGGCAGGTGGGAACTTTGCCTATGTTGAGCAACTCTATGAGACCTATCTCACCGATCCTAACGGCATACCCCAGGCCTGGCGTGAGTATTTCGACAAACTGCCAAAAGAGGAAGGGCTGCCCAGTCAGGATATTCCTCACTCCGTCATTAAAGAGCAGTTCCTGAAACTGTCGCGCAGACGCGCAGCGGCTGTCGAAGCCAGTCCAACATCATTGGTCAGCACTGAGCATGAACGTAAACAGGTCAAGGTGCTGCAGCTGATTAACACCTACCGTTTTCGTGGACATCAGAAAGCCAAACTGGATCCCCTCAACCTGATGGTGCGCGAGCATGTCGCGGACTTGGAGTTGGAATATCACGGCTTGACCCGGGCGGACCTGGATACTGTATTCCAGACTGGTTCATTGTGCTTCGGCGTAGAGACCATGACCTTCGGCGAGATCATTCGCGGTTTAGAGTTTACCTACTGTGATACCGTCGGCGCCGAGTACATGCATATCGTTAACACTGAAGAAAAGCGCTGGGTTCAGCAGCGTCTTGAATCAGTGCGCTCGCATCCTGTATATGAGAAAGAGCGTCGCTATCACCTGTTAGAAAGATTGAGCGCGGCGGAAGGTCTCGAAAAATACTTATCTTCACGTTATCCAGGCACCAAGCGCTTTGGCCTTGAAGGCGGCGAGAGCTTGATTCCCTTGCTGGATGAATTGATTCAGAGAGCGGGAAGCTACGGCGCCAAAGAAATCGTTATCGGTATGGCGCACCGTGGTCGTTTGAACGTGCTGGTCAACACACTGGGTAAAAACCCCAAAGCGTTGTTTGACGAGTTTGAAGGCAAGCGTCTGTCGGATGAAGGTTCCGGCGATGTGAAGTATCACCAGGGCTTCTCTTCCAACGTTCTGACCCCGGGTGGCGAAGTTCACTTGGCGTTGGCGTTCAACCCTTCACACCTGGAAATCGTTTCTCCGGTAGTGGAAGGCTCTGTAAGAGCGCGCCAGGATCGTCGTGACGATACTGCCGGTGATGCGGTTGTGCCTGTGATTATGCACGGTGACGCTGCGTTCGCAGGTCAGGGCGTTGTCATGGAAACGTTCCAGATGAGCCAGACCCGTGGTTACGGCGTTGGCGGCACTGTCCACATCATCATTAATAACCAGGTTGGTTTCACTACTCATCGCCGTGAAGACGCGCGCTCCACCGAGTATTGCACCGACGTTGCGAAAATGGTTCAAGCGCCCATTTTCCACGTTAACGGCGATGATCCGGAAGCGGTTCTGTTCGTTACACAGGTAGCGATGGATTACCGCAACACCTTTAAGAAAGATGTGGTAATCGACCTGTTGTGTTACCGCCGTCGTGGTCACAACGAAGCGGATGAGCCTTCTGCGACTCAGCCGTTGATGTATCAATGCATCAAAAGCCTGCCAACCACCCGTCAGATTTACGCTCAGCGGTTGATTAACGAAGGTGTCATCACCGAAGAAGAATCCGCTCGCCTGGAAAACGAATATCGCGATCTGCTGGATAAAGGCGATCACGTCGTTAAAAGCTTGGTGAAAGAGCCTAATAAAGAGTTGTTTGTTGACTGGTCTCCCTACCTGGGCCACAAATGGACAGCCAAGTGCAAGACTGGCATCAATCTTAAAACGCTGCAGAAGCTCGGCCGGAAAATGGATGTGCTGCCTGACGGATTCGTGCCTCAGCGTCAGGTCTCCAAAATCTTGGAAGACCGCAAGAAAATGACCCAAAGCGCTATGCCGGTGAACTGGGGTTATGCAGAAGTTATGGCGTATGCAACCTTGTTGCATGAAGGCCATAGCATACGTCTGACCGGTCAGGATGTTGGTCGCGGTACCTTCTCCCATAGACATGCGGTTCTTCATAACCAGAAGGACGGCGGATTGCATATTCCGTTGCAGCATTTGGCGGAAGGACAGTCCGTGTTCGACATCTACGACTCCTACCTCTCTGAAGAGGCGGTGTTGGCGTTCGAATATGGCTACGCCACGACTAACCCGAAAACTCTGGTGATTTGGGAGGCTCAGTTCGGCGACTTCGCTAACGGCGCTCAGGTTGTTATCGATCAGTTCATCACCAGTGGCGAGCACAAGTGGGGCCGTTTATGCGGTCTGACCATGTTGCTGCCGCACGGCTATGAAGGGCAGGGACCAGAACACTCTTCAGCGCGTCTGGAGCGTTATCTGCAATTGTGCGCTGAGCACAATATCCAGGTCTGCGTGCCGACCACGCCTGCGCAGGTATTCCATATGCTGCGTCGTCAGGTTAAGCGTCCGCTGCGTAAACCTCTGGTGGCTATGAGTCCGAAGAGTCTGCTGCGCCATAAAGACGCGGTGTCTACGGTTGAGGAGCTGGCCGAAGGTCACTTCCACACAGTCCTTGGCGAGATCGACGACCATATCGATCCGAAGCAGGTTCGTCGGGTCATTATGTGTAGCGGTAAGGTGTATTACGACTTGTTGGATAAGCGTCGTAATGAAAACATACAGGACGTGGCGATTATCCGCATAGAGCAGTTGTACCCGTTCCCCGAAGACGATCTGGAAGAAGTTTTGTCTGCGTACAAGAAGTTGACCAATATCGTCTGGTGTCAGGAAGAGCCAATGAACCAGGGCGCCTGGTACTGCAGTCAGCACCATATGCGTAACGTCCTCGCGAAGACGCACCCGAAACTCTATCTCGAGTACGCTGGACGTCCGGGCTCCGCCGCTCCTGCTGCGGGCTATGGCCATGTCCATGCGGAAGAGCAAGCTAAATTAGTTAACGATGCCTTTACTATTTAAACAGGCGCTTAGTTAGTACAAAGGATAAAAGATGGCGATCGAAATTAAAGCTCCTACTTTCCCAGAGTCCGTCGCGGACGGCGTAGTGGCGACTTGGCATAAAAAACCTGGGGAATCCGTGGCTAGGGACGAGCTACTGGTCGATATCGAGACGGATAAAGTGGTGCTCGAGGTTGTAGCGCCCGCAGCCGGCGTCATTGAGAAAGTTCTCAAAGGCGAAGGCGAGACGGTGCTTAGCGAAGAAGTTATTGCAGTATTTAAAGAAGGCGCGGCTGGAACGGCGGCGCCTGCCGCTGCGGAAGAAAAGCCACAGGCTGCGCCTGCGGCGACTGAAGCCAAGGCGGGTCAGGAAGCGATTCTGAGCCCATCCGCGCGCAAAATGGCGGAAGAGAACAATCTGAATCCTTCCGACATTCAGGGCACAGGTAAAGGCGGTAGAGTGACCAAGGAAGACGTGATGAACCACTTGTCTTCCAACACTACCAGCGTTACTGCTGAAGTGAAGTCCTCCGCTCAACCTGCAGCGGCGCCGGCTATGCCTGCTATTGAATCTCCAGCGGGAGCGCGCCCAGAGAAACGCGTGCCGATGACTCGTCTGCGCGCCAGCATCGCGCGTCGTCTGCTGGATGCTCAGCATAACTCTGCAATGCTGACTACCTTCAACGAAGTCAACATGAAGCCGATCATGGATCTGCGTAAGCAATACAAAGATCTGTTCGAGAAGCGTCATAACGGCGTGAAGCTGGGCTTCATGTCCTTCTTCGTTAAAGCGGCCTGTGAAGCGTTGAAGCGTTTCCCCGCTGTGAACGCTTCTATCGATGGTAACGACATCGTTTACCACGGTTATCAGGACGTTGGCGTAGCGGTATCCACCGAGCGCGGTCTGGTTGTGCCTATCCTGCGCGATGCGGATCAAATGGGCTTGGCGGAAATTGAATCCACCATCGGCGACTTCGGTAAGAAAGCGCGCGACGGCAAGCTGTCAATCGAAGACATGACTGGCGGAACGTTCACCATTTCCAATGGCGGGGTTTTCGGTTCATTGATGTCCACGCCGATCCTGAACCCGCCGCAAACCGCTATTATGGGTATGCACAAAATCCAGGAGCGTCCGATGGCTGTAAATGGCCAAGTGGTGATTCTGCCGATGATGTACCTGGCGCTGTCATACGACCACCGCATGATCGACGGTAAGGAAGCGGTACAGTTTTTGGTGACTATTAAGGATCTGCTGGAAGATCCTGCGCGGATTCTGCTGGATATCTGATCCAGCACATTCGCCGCCGAGTTTTCCGGCGCGTCATGCTCCCTCCGCGCGGTTGCGGAGGGGCATTGTCGGGAAACCTTTTATGTACCTATAACTAAGAATTGGAAAGTAATATGGCAGATAAATTCGACGTAATCGTCATCGGTGCGGGTCCCGGTGGATATGTCGCTGCGATACGCGCGGCGCAGCTCGGATTGAAAACGGCGTGCGTGGAAAAATGGAGCAACGAAGCAGGCAAGCCAGTATTTGGCGGCACCTGTCTGAACGTGGGATGTATTCCTTCCAAAGCGCTGCTGGAGTCTTCACACAAATTTGAAGAAGCCAAACACGACTTTGAAACCCACGGCATCATGGCGCAAGACGTAACGGTCGACGTAGCCAAAATGCAGGGTCGCAAGAACAACATCGTCAAGAACCTGACTCAGGGTATCGCCTCTCTGTTCAAGGCGAATGGCGTCACTTCCATTCATGGCGCAGGTAAGCTGCTGGCCAACAAGCAAGTGGAAGTCACTGACAACGCGGGCAATGTTACCGTATATGACGCAGAAAACGTCATCATCGCAACGGGCTCCCGTCCAGTCGAAATTCCTCCTACTCCGCTTAACGAGCATGTTGTCGACTCTACCGGCGCGCTGGAATTCAGCGAAGTTCCCAAGCGTCTTGGTGTGATCGGCGCCGGCGTTATCGGTCTGGAGCTGGGCAGCGTCTGGGCGCGTCTTGGTTCTGAAGTCGTGGTTCTGGAAGCGCAGGATACTTTCCTGGGCGCAGTGGATCAGCAACTGGCTAAAGAAGCGCTCAAGCAGTTCACCAAACAGGGTCTGGACATTCGTCTGCGCGCCCGGGTGACTGGTTCTGAAGTGAAGCGTGGCGTAGTGAAAGTGTCTTACAGCGACACCAAAGGCGACCACGAACTGAAAGTGGACAAGTTGATTGTCGCAGTCGGCCGCGCGCCGAACACCGACAATCTGTTGGCCGCTGATTCTGGCGTAAACCTGGACGAGCGCGGCTTCATCTTTGTTGATGATCAGTGCAAGACCAATATGCCGGGCGTATGGGCTATCGGCGATGTCGTACGCGGCCCTATGCTGGCGCACAAAGCGTCTGAAGAAGGCATCGTTGTGGCGGAGCGTATCGCTGGCCACAAAGGTCACGTCAACTATGACTGCATTCCCTGGGTTATCTACACTCATCCGGAAATCGCCTGGGTTGGTAAGACAGAAGAGCAGTTGAAGGCGGAAGGCGAAGAGTACAAGGTCGGCACATTCCCATTCGCCGCAAGCGGTCGCGCTATGGCCGCCAACGCGACCATGGGTATGGTAAAGATCCTGGCTCATAAGGACACTGACCGTATTCTTGGCGTGCATATCGTAGGCCCACAGGCGTCAGAAATGATCGCTCAGGGCGTGATTGCGATGGAGTTCGGCTCCAGCTCCGAGGACTTGGCCATGACTGTATTCGCGCACCCAACGCTTTCCGAAGCGGTGCACGAAGCGGCTCTGGCGGTGGAAGGCAAAGCCATCCACATTGCCCAGCGCAAGAAGCGCTAAGGCTGAATAAGGAGGGGATTGCCCCTCCTTTTGTTTTGAGAGCGTCGGGAAGGAGCGCGACCGCCCCTTCGGCGAATGCGGCGTAGGTGAGACGTCAAAGCGTCTGGCTGGCCGCCGTTGAAGAGACAGGGCGCCAAAACTGGGCTCTCGATTTAAAGAGTGTGTTAGAGAGGTCACCTAAGCGGACATGGCGCAGTTTTGCGCGCAGGCTGAGAAGTTTGAGTCTCATGCTGGAAGCCTGCTCGCGAGAACGTGAAACGTTGTGCTCGTTTGCACGGTGGTAAATAAGTCGAAAGCTGACTAAAAAGCGGAAAACGTTATGAATCTTCATGAGTATCAAGCTAAGCAACTCTTTGCGGACTATGGTCTGCCCGTCTCCAAGGGCTTTGCCTGTGAGTCCGCACAAGAGGCCATGTCTGCCGCTGACTCCATTGGCGGAAGCCAGTGGGTGGTTAAAGCGCAGGTTCACGCAGGCGGCCGCGGTAAAGCGGGTGGCGTTAAGTTAGTATCTTCCAAGGAAGAGATTAAGGCATTTGCTGAGAAGTGGCTTGGTCATAACCTGGTAACCTATCAGACCGACGAGAAAGGTCAGCCTGTTAACAAGATTCTGGTTGAGTCCTGCACGGACATCGATCAGGAACTGTACTTGGGCGCGGTAATGGATCGCGGCACGCGTCGCATCGTGTTCATGGCGTCTACCGAAGGCGGCGTTGAAATCGAGAAAGTCGCTGAAGAGACTCCTGAAAAAATCCTGAAAGCAGTTATCGACCCGCTGGTGGGCGCACAGCCTTATCAAGCGCGTGAACTGGCGTTCGCATTGGGTCTGAACAGCGATCAGGTTAAGCAGTTCACTAAAATTTTCCTGGGCCTGGCGAAACTGTTCCAAGACCTGGATCTGGCGCTGCTGGAAGTGAACCCGCTGGTTATCACTAAAGACGGCAACCTGCACTGTCTGGATGCGAAAGTGGTTGTAGACGGCAACGCTCTGTACCGTCAGCCGCGCATCCGCGACATGCACGATCCTTCGCAGGAAGATCCGCGCGAAGCTCATGCAGCCAAGTGGGAACTGAACTACGTTGCGCTGGAAGGCAACATCGGCTGTATGGTTAACGGCGCAGGCCTGGCCATGGGCACCATGGACATCGTTAAGCTGCACGGCGGCGCGCCCGCTAACTTCCTGGACGTAGGCGGCGGCGCGACTAAAGAGCGCGTGACTGAAGCGTTCAAAATCATTCTCTCCGACGACAACGTAAAAGCGGTTCTGGTCAACATTTTCGGCGGCATCGTTCGTTGCGACCTGATTGCTGACGGCATCATCGGCGCTGTAGAAGAAGTTGGCGTCAAGATTCCTGTGGTCGTACGTCTGGAAGGCAACAACGCCGAGCTGGGCGCTAAGAAACTTGCCGACAGCGGGTTGAACATTATCGCAGCGGAAAGTCTGACTCATGCTGCTGAAGCCGTGGTTAAAGCAGCGGAGGGTAAATAATGAGTATTTTGATCGATAAAAATACCAAGGTCATCTGCCAGGGTTTCACTGGCTCCCAGGGCACATTCCATTCTGAACAGGCAATTGCGTACGGCACCAAAATGGTTGGCGGCGTGACTCCTGGTAAAGGCGGTCAGACTCACTTGGGTCTGCCTGTGTTCAACACAGTTAAAGAAGCTGTAGAGCAAACTGGCGCGGAAGCGTCTGTTATCTACGTTCCTGCGCCTTTCTGTAAAGACTCCATCCTGGAAGCGGCTAACGCAGGCATCAAACTGATCGTGTGCATCACTGAAGGCATTCCTACTCTGGACATGCTGGATGCGAAAGTGAAGTGCGACGAGCTGGGCGTGCGTCTGATCGGACCTAACTGCCCAGGCGTTATCACTCCTGGCGAATGCAAGATCGGCATCATGCCTGGTCACATTCACAAGCCAGGTAAAGTCGGTATCGTTTCCCGTTCCGGCACCCTGACTTATGAAGCCGTTAAGCAGACCACTGACTTCGGTTTCGGCCAGTCCACTTGCGTGGGCATCGGCGGCGACCCGATTCCTGGCTCCAACTTCATCGACATTCTGGAAATGTTCCAGAAGGACGCTCAGACTGAAGCGATCGTTATGATCGGTGAAATCGGCGGCACTGCGGAAGAAGAAGCGGCTGAGTACATCAAGAACAACGTCACCAAGCCTGTTGTTTCTTACATTGCAGGCGTAACAGCGCCTGCTGGTAAGCGCATGGGCCACGCTGGCGCGATCATCGCGGGCGGCAAAGGCACTGCGGCTGAAAAGTTTGCAGCGCTGGAGCAGGCTGGCGTTAAAACAGTTAGAAGTCTGGCCGATATCGGCAAGGCGCTGGCTGAAGTGACTGGCTGGAAATAAGTTTTCCGCCTGTCTGAAAAGCCGCCATAGGGCGGCTTTTCTATTTTTCGCAGATGGTTATCGCCTTCAACCCAGTCGGTATAAAGGCCGGCATTCTACTCCCAAATTTCACTCCCGCCCTTTTAACGCTATAATCCCACGCAATTAGACTCATTTTTGGCGTAATTTCTGACGCCGTCACAACTGGTTGCTTTAATAAAAACTTGGGGAAATAACTTGGCCTCTGTGGATTCGCAGCGTCGTGTGTTGTCGGGAATGCGACCGACGGGAAAACTCCATCTGGGTCATTACCATGGAGTGCTGAAAAACTGGGTGCAGTTACAGCATGAGTACGAATGTTTCTTCTTCGTCGCCGATTGGCATGCTCTGACCACTCACTACGAAACCCCTTACGACATTGAACAGTCCGTGTGGGAAATGGTGATAGACTGGCTGGCCGCGGGCATTAATCCGGGCTCCGCCACCATGTTTGTACAGTCACGTGTGCCGGAGCACGCGGAACTGCATCTTCTTCTCTCCATGATCACGCCTTTAGGTTGGCTGGAAAGAGTGCCGACTTATAAAGATCAGCAGGAAAAACTCAAAGAAAGAGACCTGGCCACCTATGGATTCCTGGGGTATCCGCTGCTGCAAAGCGCGGATATTCTGGTGTATCGCGCGGGCTGGGTGCCGGTAGGAGCGGATCAGGTATCGCATATAGAGATGACGCGCGAGGTGGCGCGGCGTTTCAACCATCTTTATGGTCGTGAGCCGGGCTTTGAAGAGCAGGCTGAAGCGGCGATCAAAAGAATGGGCAAGAAGACAGCCAAACTGTACGAGAGCCTGCGCAAGCGCTATCTGGAGCAGGGCGATGGTGAGGCGCTGGAGACAGCACGGGCGCTGCTGCGTGATCAGCAAAATATATCACTTGGCGACAGAGAGCGTTTATACGGATTCCTTGAAGGCGGGGGCAAAGTTATTCTGCCCGAACCTCAGCCATTGCTGACCCCCGAAGCGAAAATGCCGGGTCTGGATGGTCAAAAGATGTCCAAGTCCTACGGCAATACGATTGGTTTGCGCGAAGACGCGGACAGTATTTCGGAAAAAATCCGCACCATGCAGACGGACCCACAGAGGGTGCGTCGCACAGACCCTGGCGATCCAGATAAATGCCCGGTGTGGCAGTTGCATCAAGTGTATTCCGATGAAGCCACTAAGTCCTGGGCGCAGCAAGGGTGTCGCTCCGCCGGTATCGGCTGTATTGAGTGTAAAAAGCCGGTGGCCGACGCCATCATAGAAGAACAACGTCCAATGCGTGAGCGAGCCAAACGCTACGAAGAAGACCCTGGACTGGTGCGTAGCATCATCGCAGAAGGCTGCGATCACGCGAGAGACGCCGCTAAGGCCACCTTGGAAGAAGTTCGCAGCGCCATAGGTCTGGCGTACGACTGATAATGCAAAACGCCGACGCCCCCTCGGACAGCCAGACAGAGCAGCTTCCGGTTCAGCAGGAACTGCCTTTGGCGATGGTGGGGGGCAGTCCGTTTACCGAGCTGCCTTCGGATCTATATATTCCACCGGACGCACTGGAAGTTTTCCTGGAGTCGTTTGAAGGCCCGCTGGATTTGTTGCTGTATCTGATCCGTCGGCAGAATATGGATATCCTTGATATCAACGTATCGGACGTCACCCGTCAGTACATGGATTACATTCGGGTGATGGAGGATATGCGCTTCGAGTTGGCGGCGGAGTATTTGGTGATGGCGGCGATGCTGGCGGAAATAAAATCCCGCTTTCTGTTGCCGCGGCGCAAGGACGATGATGAGGAAGAGGAAGACCCACGCGCGGAATTGATTCGACGCTTGCAAGAGTACGAGCGTTTTAAAACAGCGGCGGAGTGTATCGATGAATTACCGCGCATGGATCGCGATTTCTATACGGCCAACCCGGAAATACCCACACTGCAGCGGGAAAAAAAGCACCCGGATGTGTCGTTGACGGAAGTTTTATTGGCGCTGCAGGAAGTGCTGAAACGCTCAGAGCTGTTTGAGCATCACCAGATTGAAAAAGAAAGGCTTTCCACCCGGGAGCGTATGACCCAGGTGCTGGAAAGAGTGTCGGCGGACCACTTCACCCTGTTTACGGATCTGTTTCCCTTTGATGAGGGAAAATTAGGTGTGGTGGTGACGTTTCTGGCGGTGCTGGAGCTGGTAAAAGAGTCTTTGTTGGAATTGGTCCAAACCGAAATGTTTGGCGAAATTCATGTGCGCGCCCGGGGTGAAATCGAGAACGAACCTGAGGTGGAAACGAGCGAAGGTGACGATGGCGGTTAATCTGACGCAGTTGATCGAGGCGATGCTGTTCGCCAGTGATAGACCCCTGACGGTGGATCAGTTGATGACGATGTTCGTCGAGGACTTTACGCCGCCGCAACGGGATGAGGTTAAGGCTGCGCTAAAAGAATTGACGGCGGCTTATGCCAAGCGTGCGGTCAACCTGGTGGAAGTGGCCAGCGGTTATCGATTCCAGGTGCGCGATGAGTTCGCGCCCTGGGTGGGGCGCCTGACGGAAGAGCGTCCACAGCGATACTCCCGCGCTATGCTGGAAACGTTGGCGATCATCGCCTATCGACAGCCCATTACGCGAGGCGACATTGAAGACATTCGCGGCGTGGCGGTCAGCAGCCAGATCATGAAAACACTGCAGGAAAGAGAATGGGTGCGCGTCGTTGGTCATAAGGACGTGCCGGGCAGACCGGCGCTATTCGCCACCACGCGACAATTTCTCGACTATTTTAATTTAAAGACATTGGATCAGTTGCCGCCCTTGGCGGAGGTCAGAAGCCTGGAGGAAATCGGCCGGGCTCTGGAACTGGATCTGCAAGCAAATGCGGCGGACGCTTCCGAAACGATGGAAGCCGATCCGCCATCCTCCGACGCCACATTGCATTGATGAGGGTGTTGGTGATTACAGTTAAGGCGAAATAGATGATAGAACCTTCCGGTGAAAAGGCGCAGGGCGAGAAACTTCAGAAAGTGATCGCCCGGCAAGGGCTTGCCTCCCGTAGAGAGGCTGAAGAGTGGATCAGCGGCGGTCGCGTTCGCGTCAACGGCAAAGTCGCGCATTTGGGCGACCGCGTCACCGCTGAGGACAAGATTTCGGTCGATGGCCACAAGATCTCCATGGTGGACGCTGAGGAAACCATGGTGCTGGTATACAACAAGCCGGAAGGTGAGGTCACCAGCCGCAAGGACCCGGAAGGTCGTCCCACCGTATTTGCGCGCTTACCTAAGCTGAAAAGCGGCCGCTGGGTGGCGGTAGGACGTCTGGACATCAATACCACGGGTTTGTTGATCTTCACGACAGACGGCGAACTCGCCAACAGATTGATGCATCCCTCTTCACAGATTGACCGTGAGTACGCGGTGCGCGTACATGGCGAAGTGACTGAAGAAATGGTGGCCCGACTGCAGGACGGCGTGCTGCTGGAAGACGGCCTCGCCAAATTTTCGGATATCAAGGAAGCCGGCGGTAGCGGCAGCAACCGTTGGTTTCACGTCGTATTACAGGAAGGCCGCAACCGCGAAGTGCGTCGCCTTTGGGAGTCCCAAGGCGTTACCGTCAGTCGTTTGAAGCGGGTGCGCTATGGGTACATGTTCCTGCCCAGCCGTGTTCGCTTGGGCAATTGGGAGATGGCGGGACAAAAAGACGTCAATGTACTGTATGAAATGGCGGGAATGCAGCCGAAGACGATTGCGTCTCTGACGCCGCATACAAAGGAAAAATTGCAGCGTCAGCAGGGCAAGAGCGGCGCTTCCAAGCCTAAACCCTCCAATGGCCGTACTGGAACTCGCGCCCCTGCGCGCAAACCGGCCGCCGCTTCGGATGAGCGCAGATCGGCGCCCTCACGTCAAACAACGGGTCGTAAACCAGGCCCTGGCAGACGTAAACCTCAGTAAGGGTTGAATGGCGGCGAACTCAGTTCGCCGCCTGGGTCAGCGCTTCTTCTTGATCCTGAAGCGCAATTTTGGTCCTGTTGCGGCCCGCATGCTTGGCGTCGTACAGGGCCTGATCCGCCCGTTCCAGAAAGTCATTCCGATTCTCAACGCCATCGTAGGTCGCTACGCCAATGCTGATCGTGAAGGAAATATCATGGCCTTCATGTTGAAATGTGGTGTTTGCAACGGCCTCACGAAGACGCTCTGCAATGGCGTAGGCGCCCTCTGATTCCGTTTTGGCCAGCAACATGGCGAACTCTTCGCCGCCGAAACGGAAGCACAGATCCGAATCACGGCAATTATCCTGAACCACTTTGGCCAACTGTTGCAGCAATGCATCGCCAGCGGCGTGCCCATAGGTGTCGTTGACCTTCTTGAAGTAGTCGATATCGAAAAACAGCATCGACAGCTTGTATTTGTAACGGGTCGCCAGAGACACTTCTCTATGTAACTGATAGTCAAAAGCCCGTTTGTTGGCGACGCCGGTCAGGGAGTCGGACAACGCGGCGTTCATGGCTTCCTGGTAGCGCAAACCGTTGCGCAGAGGGTACACCAGGCTGCCAAGCAATGTTTCGATGATATGGATATCGCTGTCTGTAAAGCGCTCGCCCCGATAGAAAGTGATTTCTCCCAAGGCTTCTTCCGCCAGCGTGAGGCGATAATTCAATTGATGCGGCGTTCCCCGTTTACGCGCTCCGCAAGTACGATTGTTATAAATGTGGGAGTAGCCGTCTATGGCGACCAGCGCGCTGGCTTCACCCACGAAAATCTGCAGTAACTCTTCAACTTCAAGCGTCGTTTGCAGCTTGCGCAGCATTGTCCCGGCGACGTGCTCCAGCCGCAGAGTCAGCGAGTCATTGGAAGTGGCGAGGGCAACAACCTTGTTATCAGCGCTCATTCGTTCTGTGGTCAGGTTGGACATGGAATGCTCCCGTCGATAGATACTACATGCGTATTGCTTATGCCTTGAGATATCCGCCGTCAACGGCGAAAACGGCGCTTGCAAGGCTAACTCTGCCATTTCAATGCCAGCGGATTTTAATTCTTTGAAAAACAGCAATATGTAGTCAATTGAACCTAGGCAGGAACTTGCCGGTGTGACGGGGATTCGGCGCTAAGAAGGGGGCGACCGGCAACAGGCGTCAAATTGTTGTCGGCCGCAAGAGAGTGAAAAACCTTAACTTTATTGAGGATTCTCCGCTGCGCCTGTGTCCTGCTGATAGTAATGGTTCACTTTGGGGTTCATAACCTTACGCCAGAGTGGCGGAACCAGCGCCAGCAACACCATAGTGGCGTAGCCGGCCGGTAGTTGCGGAGATTCGTCGTAATGCCGCAGGGCTTGATAGCGGCGTTTGGCGTTGGCGTGATGATCTGAGTGCCGCTGCAGCTGAAACAGCATCAGGTTGGTGAGCAGGTAGTTGGAATTCCATGAGTGCTGATGGGTGACGCGTTCATAGCCCCCATCGTCTTTGGCGCGCCGATGCAGACCATAGTGCTCCAGATAATTGACGGTCTCTAATAGTAAGATGGCGACCAATCCCTGACCCACAAAGAACAGCGCGCCCATCAGTCCCCAAACTAAAGTAAAACCCGCCAACAAGGCTGCGCAGACGCCATACCACCAGATCAACTCGTTGTAAGGAGAGAGTGGCGACAGACCCTTCCTGGCCAGCCGCCGTTGTTCCAGCAACCATGCATTTTTGACATTGTAGAAAATGGCGCGAGGCAGGAAATGGTAGAGGGACTGGTTGTAACGGGATGACGAGGCGTCCGCCGGAGTGGCGACATTTACATGGTGTCCCCGAATGTGCTCCACCTTAAACCCGCCATAACCTACCATAGCGAGTAGTAAGCCGCCTGCTGTTTGCTCCAGGACGGAGTTTTTGTGGATCAGCTCATGAGCGACCGTAATAGCCAGTCCGCCGACGACGCCAATGGAAAGCAGCCATCCAATCTTTCCCGCCCAGTGATAGAGATCGCTGCTGAATATGTGCGCTCCCCAAATGATCAGGAATAGATAGGCGGGGACGCAGGATAAGGTCAGTAGGGGATAGTACAGACTTTTTTCCAAATGGGGCGTGTGAAGTTGTTCATCCGGGTTGCTGGCGTCTTTGCCAATAAGTGTGTCCAAAACCGGAACAATGCCAAATACGAACAATATCGTCATCCAGGCGCTTGCGTCACCCAGGCCGAAATGGGAAGTCAGCGCCCAGCTCAGAATAGGGAGACCCAGGGGGATCATGAAAATCAGATACCCCCACTTCTTTATTTGTAGCATAAGTTGTGGACGAATAGGTCCAGGCATAGGAGGCTCCTTTTCTTGTTATTTGAGGGGTGATTTCTGTTTTATTGTTGGACAATCAAACAATTTGATCAAGAGGTTTTTACTTTTACTCCTCCATTTTCATTGGGCGGGGGTATGCTAGAATCGTGTCTCTTACCGCAACTCTTTGCTTAAACTGAGTTTTTAGGAACACACCGATATGAAGTTTCAGGCGCCGGAAAGCTTGGCCGAACAAATTGCGCAACATTTAGGTCGATTGATCATTACTGGAGAGTTGCGGGCCAATGAGCGTATTCAGGAGCTTAAGGTGGCTGGCGACCTGGAAGTCAGTCGCGGCTCAGTGCGCGAAGCATTGTTGATTCTGGAGCGTCGTCATTTAATCGAAATTTATCCGCGTCGTGGCGCAGTGGTGTCGGACCTCACCGTCAATCAGGTGGAAAGTCTGTATGACGTGTATGCGTCATTGCTGGTGATGCTGGCCCGTAAAGTGGCGGAGAGCTGGCGGGAGAGCGATTTGGCCCCGGTTATGAACCAAGTGCAGCAAATCAACCGGGCAGTGATGAATGAGGAGGCGTCATTCGAATCGGTCATCGACAGTGGTTTTTCGGTGATGAGTTACTGCCTGACGCTGGTGAGCAATCCCTATCTTGAGGAAATTCTGGAAAATCTGCGCCCGGCGATTAGTCGCACTTACCATTTGGCGATCAGGCGCAAGAAAGGGGAGCTTTACCAATCAATGAACTTCTACAACGGCTTATTACAAGCCGTGCAGCAGCGGGACTTCGCCGGTGTGAAGCTGGTTATCGAGAGCTTTGCGGAGCATCAAAAGAATCTGGTGATCAGTATCCTGCAGGAATCTTCCTGACCCCCGATACCTGGGCGAACTACTCCCTGCGTTCCGCTACATGCAGATAGCGAAGATAGGCGATCAGGCCGTCTTCCGCTTCCTCCAGCGCCTCATAAGGCCCTAGATGGATTTTTTCCCGCGTGCGGTAGTACCACTTGCCTTCCACAGCGAAGAAGCGGTCTGAGCGGTGATGTTTGTTCGATTGCTGGTCGTTACTACGTTTGCTGATTTCCATTGCGTACAACTCCTGTTCGACTAAAGATTAATTTAGTGACATGTTGGCTGATTTTCAATCAATAATTTTTGCGACGCTCTGTCCCATCATTGCTGCTGAGCCCTTGTCACATCACAACTTCAGCGGATACAAGCGCTTAGCCTAGAGCCGCGGGAGCGCTGCGCTTCGCGCTGGTCCGCCCGGGTTTAATCCGTTAAACTCCCGCTCCATATCTGGACAAACCCTGTGACAGCTCCTGCAGCCTCCGCATCATGAGACTAAAATCCATCAAGCTTGCCGGTTTCAAGTCGTTCGTAGACCCGACAACCGTGCATTTCCCCAGCAATATGGCTGCGGTGGTGGGACCTAATGGGTGCGGCAAATCTAATATTATTGACGCTGTGCGTTGGGTGATGGGGGAGAGTTCCGCCAAGCACCTGCGCGGCGAGTCCATGACGGACGTCATTTTCAATGGCTCCAACACCCGAAAACCGGTGGGACAGGCTTCCATCGAGCTGATCTTCGATAACGCCGGTGGCGTGCTGCAGGGCGAGTTCTCCAGCTACAACGAAATTTCCGTCAAGCGCAAAGTCACCCGTGACGCGCAGTCACTCTATTTCCTCAATGGCAACAAATGTCGTCGTAAAGACATTACGGATCTGTTTCTAGGCACCGGTCTGGGGCCGCGTAGTTACGCCATTATCGAGCAGGGCATGATCTCCCGTCTGATTGAATCCAAGCCGGAAGAGTTGCGGGTTTTTATAGAAGAGGCGGCGGGGATCTCCAAGTATAAGGAGCGACGCAAGGAAACCGAGTCCCGGATGAAGCGGACGCGGGAAAATCTGGAGCGGCTCTCTGATATTCGGGAAGAACTGGATCGACAGCTGCAGCATCTGCATCGTCAGGCCAAGGCGGCGGAGCGTTACAAAGAGTTGAAGGCGGAAGAACGCGACAAGCGTGCGCTGTTAAATGCTCTGAAATGGCGAACGCTGGATAAAGACGCCACCAGCGTGCAGGAAGAATTGCGCGGCCAAGAGGTTGAGCTGGAGCGCCTGCTGTACGAACGCACCTCTCTCGACAGCCGTCTGGAAGGTTTTCGTGAGAAACGGGCGGACGCCAATGAAGCGGTGAATCGGGCGCAGGCGGATTATTACGGCAGCGGCGCGGAGATCGCCAAACTGGAACAGCAGATTCGCAACGCGAAAGAACGCGAGCAGCAATTGCAGGCGGAAATGCAGCAGTTGCAGGAAACCAATCGCGAACTGAATGAAGAGTTGGAGCGCGAGCAGCAACATCTTCAGGAGCTGGAAGAAGAGTTGATGATGATTGAGCCGGAGCTGGAAGAGCATCTGGCCAAATCAGAAGAGTCCACGGAATTGTTGGCCCAGGCTGAAGACGCCATGCAATTGTGGCAACAGGAGTGGGATGACTTTTCCCGTAGCTCCGCGCACCTGCAGAAAACGGCGGAAGTGGAGCAGTCCCGTATTCAGCAGGCGGAGAAACTGGTTCAGCAGTTGATGGAGCGCAAGCGTAAGCTGGCGGATGAGCAAAGCCTCATCGGCGGCGCTCATGATGATGAAGATTTGGAGATTTTGCGCGAACGCATGCTGGAGCTGGAAATGCATGCGGATCAACAGGCGCTGTCTCATCAGGAAATGAGGGTGCGTGAGCAGGGAGAGCAGGAACGTAAAGAATCGCTCAACGCCAGAATCAATGACGCTCGTACCCGTGAACAAACCCTGAAGGGCGAACAGGCGTCGCTGTTGGCATTGCAAAAGCACGATAGCCAGGCTTCCCGACAGGAGGCGCTGGAGTGGCTGGCGCTGCATGAAATTGATAACGCGCCGACGCTGGGAGAGCGGTTGAGCGTTGCGGTGCAATGGGAGCCAGCGCTTGAAGCGGTGCTGGGCGCTCGCTTGTCCGCGCGCGTGGTCAGCCGTGAATTTCTGACTCGCCTGCAGGATGCCCCGCCCAAAGGCGTGGCGCTGGTGTGTGAGGACGAGGTCGCCAGCGAGGCATTGCGGTTCGCCAGCGCCAGCTCCGTCAACAGTGCGGTGGCGGCGTGGCTGGACGGCGTTCGTTCCGCCGACAGTTTTGCTGCGGCGATTGGTCGTCGTTCTGAGCTGTCTGATGGCGCTTTCTTTTTGACGCCAGACGGCATGCAGGTCGGCCGGGACTGGATCATGGCCCCGCCGGCGAAACAGACTGGCGACGGCCTGCTCGCGCGCAATCGTCGGTTGGCGGAAATCGAGCAGGAAATGGAAGAGGTGGCGGCGCAGTTGGCGTCGTTGTCTCAGGATAAGGAAACCATTGACGCGGCCCTGAGTCGTTTTGATGAAGAAAGGGAAACGCTGCAAAAGGAATCGGTTGAGATCAACAAGCAATTGTTGCAGACCAAATCCGATTTGAGCGCTAAAGAAGCGCGACGCGAACAGGTCCAGCGCCGGGTGGAGTCCATCGCCGCAGAGATTGCGGAGATTCAGTTCCAGATCGACGAAGAACAGATGGGGCTGCAGGAAAGCAAAGGCGTGTGGAACGCCGCCTTGATGGACCTGGAAGGCAGCGTGGAAAAGAAGGAGCAGTTGCTCAATCGCCGCGATGACGTCCGGCAGAAACTGGATGGTCTGCGCACTCAGGCGCGTCTGGATCGAGAGCATGCGCACCAGATGCAGTTGCGCGCCAGCGCGCTCAGCACGCGGAGAGAGTCGATACGGCAGGCGCTGGAAAAAAGCGACGCCAACTTGCGGCGCAACCGTGAACGCATGCAGTGGGTGGAAGAAAGTCTGCAGACTCTGCAAGATCCGGATGACGCACTGCAGGAGCGTCTCGAAGGTTATCTTGAGTTGCGCATGCAACAAGAGGACATCCTGACCCGCGAACGTAACCGCCTCGCGGATTTGGAGCAGTTGATGCAGGGCGATGAGTCGTCTCGGCAGCGTAATGAAATGGTGATCCAGAACATGCGCAGCCGGATTGAATCTTTACGCATGCAGCATCGGGAAACGGATATTCGTAAAAACGCCTTACGGGACCAGATGGCGGAGGATCAGTACGACCTCGAGAATGTGATCGGACTGCTGGCGGAAGATGCGGACGAAGGACAGTTGCAACGGGACATTGAGCAAATCGTCGGTAAAGTGGAGCGTCTCGGCGCGATCAACCTGGCGGCGATTGAGGAATATGAAGCCCAGTCCGAACGTAAAGTCTATCTCGATGGTCAGCATGAGGACTTGCAGGAAGCATTGGAGACCTTGGAGAACGCGATTCGCAAAATCGATCGCGAAACCCGCAACAAGTTCAAGGAAACCTTCGATCAGGTCAACGAAGGTCTGCAGAATTTGTTTCCCCGTGTCTTTGGCGGCGGTAGCGCCTATCTGGAGTTAACCGGGGAAGACTTGCTGGAAACCGGCGTCGCCATTATGGCGCGGCCTCCGGGCAAGAAAAACAGCACCATTCATTTGTTGTCGGGTGGAGAGAAAGCGCTTACCGCCATTGCGCTGATCTTCTCCATCTTCCAGCTCAACCCCGCGCCGTTCTGTATGTTGGACGAAGTGGACGCGCCATTGGACGACGCCAACGTGGGGCGCTATGCTCGAATGGTGAAAGAAATGTCGGGTCAGGTGCAGTTCATCTACATTACCCACAACAAGATCGCCATGGAAATGGCGGATCACTTGATGGGGGTTACTATGCATGAGCCCGGCGTGTCGAGACTGGTTTCCGTGGATGTTGAAGAAGCGGCCGCAATGGCTGCGTTGTAAGGGCGCGCTGGATTGTAAAGCAGCGGCGAATTGAATAAATTAACTCGCCAATCGATAAGAAATACAGGCGGGATCAGGTTGGCGAATACCATGATGATGTTTAGTTGGGGATATTAGATTAATGGATATCAGTTTGCGTGAATGGCTGATCATGATAGGCCTGCTCATAATCCTGGGCGTGGTTATAGATGGTTTTCGCCGAGTCAGAAGAGCGCGCAAGGATTCATTGGAAATCTCCCAGGGTATGGGAGGCAACTTCGAAAATACGCCTATCGATGATGACTTTAATCCAGAACTGCCAGGCAGTGGCTTCAGGGTGATCAAAGACGGCAAGCCAGCTGCGGAGCAGAACTACACTCGGCCGATTAAGGAAGTCAAATACAAACCTACCTTCAAACCCTCTGAGAAGCTTAAAGAAAGAGAGCGTCGGCAGGACGAAGAGCCCTACGACCAGGACATGGCGGAGCCGCCGATTCTGGAAGTGGATGAGGGGTTGGAAGAGTCCATGTCAAATCAGGGCTATGGACGCAGAGAGCCGGAGTTTGTGGAAGAGGACGAGATAGAAGAGCGCCTGCCGGAAGAGCAGGAAAGCTTCTCGCCTTATCAACGCTTCGAGCAGGTTAGGGATGAACAGTATGAAGAGGAGTACGTCGAAGAAGACGCGGAAGCGGATGACGACGGCCCATACAGAGACAGCCCCTATAAAGAGTTTCTGAAGCGGGATAATTTCCGCGTGCAGGGATATCAGGGCGGATACGACAGTCTGCATGAACATGAGCCAGAGCCTGAGGTGGAGTTCGAGCAGGAAGAGCCACAGGATGAAGTTGAAAAGGAAGAGGATCTGCATGCGGAGCCGATAGACAGGCCGGTCGCCCATGAGGAATCCCAACATGAACCTATGCTTGCGTTTAAAGACAAGTTTCTGAAGAAAATCAGCGCGATTCAGCAACAGACTGGGCTCCACGCAGGAACCCCGCGTAGCGATGAAGCGCCGAAAAGTCGTGAGGAGAAAGGAGGCAGGGCAGGCTCGCCAGGAAAGTCGTCCAAGACGCTTCAAGAGATACTGGTGATCAATGTGCTGAGCAAGGACGAAGAAGGCTTCGAAGGCGTTGCGTTACGCAATCTGGTCGAGGCCTGCGGCATGCAGATGGGCGATATGGCGATCTTTCATCGTTACGAACATGACTTCGATGAGGGTCCTGTCCAGTTCAGTATGGCGAACGCTATGGAGCCCGGCGTATTCGGAAAAGACATGGCGTCGCAGCGCTTTCCTGGCGTCTGCTTCTTTGTGCGCTTGCCTGGACCGGATAACAGTATGCGCGCCTTCGACTACATGGTGGAAACCGCGCAATGCCTGGTGCGTAATCTGGGCGGCGAACTCAAGGATGAAAATCGCAGCGTCATGACGGCGCAGACTATTGAGCACTGCCGTCAACGCGTCAGGGAGTTTGAGCGTCGCATGTTGTCGTCCCGGGTATAAACCCGGGGCGCCGCTTTCGGGAATGTCCCGGAGTATTGGCTTGTAACGAAAAATGCTGTCGTTATATTCGCTATACTTTAATCCGAATCAAAGACTTAGCAATTCCGCCGCATTGGGGTTCCCGTGCGGCGGAGTCGTCTGATAATTATTCAATAATCTGCCTCGGAAGAATGAACTCATGTCGGAAGTCCCTGCCGCCATTCAGGAAGAGCTGAATACGCTTCGCGAAACCATCAACGATCATAACTACCGTTATTACACACTGGATGACCCCTCGATTCCCGATGCGGAGTACGACCGTCTTATGCGTCGGCTGCGCGAAATCGAGGCGGAATTTCCGCAGACGATTACGCCGGACTCGCCGACTCAGCGCGTGGGCGCTGCGCCCGCGGATGGCTTCGAGACCGTATCTCACCGTCTGCCCATGCTGTCTTTGGACAATGCGTTTGAAGAGCAGGATCTGCTGGACTTCGATCGTCGCGTGCGTGAGCGCCTCAAGGAAGCGGAAGACGTGCGCATTGACTACTGTTGTGAACCGAAACTGGACGGCATCGCTATCAGCCTGCTGTATCGCGACGGATACCTGGTGCGTGGCGTGACTCGCGGCGATGGTTCTGCAGGTGAAGACATTACCGCCAATGTTAAGACGGTAAAAAATATTCCGCTTAAATTGCGTGGGGAAGGGTATCCCGCAGAATTAGAAGTGCGCGGTGAAATTTATCTGCCCAAGGCCGCTTTCGACGCCATCAACAAAGACGCGGCGGCGAAGGGCGAGAAAACGTTCGTTAACCCGCGTAACGCGGCGGCGGGAAGTCTGCGCCAGCTTGATCCGCGCATCACCGCCAAGCGGGCGCTGGAAATGTGTTGTTACAGCGTAGGCTATTTCGAAGGTGAATTGCCGGGTACGCAGCACGATATCCTCACTCAACTGCAGCAGTGGGGCCTGAAGATAAACAGCCAGATGAAGTTGGCGTCAGGGGCGCAGGAGTGCCTGGATTACTACCGTCATATCATGAACGTTCGTAACCAATTGCCATACGAAATCGATGGCGTGGTGTTCAAGGTTAACCGTATTGATCTGCAGCAGGAGTTGGGGTTTGTTTCGCGGGCGCCGCGTTGGGCTATCGCGCATAAATTCCCCGCCCACGAGGAAATGACCGAGCTGCTGGCGGTGGACTTCCAGGTTGGCAGAACCGGCGCCGTGACGCCAGTGGCGCGTTTGAAACCGGTATTTGTCGGCGGCGTCACGGTCAGCAACGCTACCTTGCATAACATGGATGAAATTCGCCGCTTGGACGTGCATGTGGGCGATACGGTCATCATTCGCCGCGCGGGGGATGTCATTCCCCAGGTGGTCAGTGTGGTGCAGGATCGTCGCCCGGAAAACGCCGTTCCAGTGGATCGTCCCGAGCATTGCCCGGTTTGCGGTTCCGACGTGCTGCAACTGGAAGGCGAAGCGGTCGCCCGTTGCTCCGGCGGGCTCTATTGCTCTGCGCAGCGGAAGGAGGCGATCAAGCACTTTGCATCCCGCAAAGCCATGGATATCGACGGCTTGGGCGACCGACTGGTTGAGTTGTTGGTGGAGAAAGAGCTTATCGACTCACCCGCCAGCCTGTATTCGCTGAAAGCGCCGGATGTAGCCGGGTTGGAGCGCATGGGGGACAAGTCGGCGCAAAACCTGATTAATGCAATTGAAGTTTCCAAACAGACGACATTCGCCCGCTTCATTTATTCTTTGGGCATCCGGGAAGTGGGAGAAGCCACGGCCAAGGTGTTGGCGCAACATTTCCCAACCCTGGATCTGCTGAAGCAGGCCACGGAGGAGGATTTGGTGGAGGCGCCGGATATTGGTCCTATCAGCGCCGGCCATATTCGTTCCTTCTTTCAACAGGAGCATAACCTGGAAACGATCGATGCGCTGTTGAATCAGGGCGTGAGCTGGCCTGAAGTGGTCGTGCGCAGCACTGAGACGCTGCCGCTGTCCGGTCAAACCGCTGTGGTTACCGGCACGCTTGCGGATTATAGCCGTGACGAAGCGAAGGATTTATTAACCCGTCTCGGCGCCAAGGTGTCTGGTAGCGTGTCCGCCAAAACCGGTTTTGTGGTGGCGGGAGAGAAGGCGGGCTCCAAACTCACCAAGGCGCAGGATCTTGGCGTGAAGGTGCTGGATGAAGACGCATTCAAGCAGCTATTGGAAGAGCATCAAGCGCATTTGGGCGGCGACGCCTGATTCCGTTGACCTTTGATTTTCTGCAACGGCCGCATCTGCGGCCGTTTTGCATTCCAGGGGCTGATAAGCACAGGGCTAGTCGCTTTCAAAGAAATAGAATTATCTGCCTGATACAAATAATAGGATGCAAATAAAAAGGCGGCAGTGTGATCCCGGTTGGGTTTCTGACCCCCTGCTGTGGTTACAAAAAACAAAGTTTTATAAGATTTTGTAAAACTTGAATAATAAAGCGTGGAATGCACATCTATGGGTCACCTGGGTCTGGCCCAGCGCAGCGGAGTTAAGTTGGCGCTGAAAACGCCTGCGCTGGTTATCACTTCTCTACTACTCGCCTCCTGCGGCAGCGATACCGCGCCGCCCGAAGCCATTCGCATATTGGGAAAACCACCGGGAACCGCTTATCTGGGCGTTGAATACACCTATGAGTTTGGTGTGGACGGCGGCGATGGGCTGGTGGACTTTTCCATGACCAACCAGCCGCGCTGGCTGGCGTTGGAGTACGTCGACAATACCTTCCGCAAAGGCATTATTATGCGGGGGATTCCCGGCGTTAATGGAGGCGGAACGGCGGAAGACGCGCTGACGCCTGGCGAGGCGCAGGAAGTTTCGCTGACGGTGTCTGACGGCTCCAGTGTAGGAGAGACCCGCTTTTCTATTTTCGTCGACACCAATACCTATGAATCGGAAGCGCTGACGGTCGCGGAAAACGACGTTGGCGAGCGTCCCTCGAAGTTGATCGACGCTAACAATAACGGTCGGGAAGACGAGGGCGAGGAAAAGGAAGTCATTCCGCTGTGCTTCACCGACGCGGAAGGGACGCCGCTGTTCTCTGAGGAAGACATCGCTTTCTTTGAACAGCGTCAGCAGGATGATTCGCTGGCGGTGCGTCCCAAGCTCCACTACCTGCCGGTATTTCTGGAGCAACCCTCGGTTCAGCGCGTCATACTGCGCTACTCTTTGACCAGCGGTTCCGGCGACGGCGCGACGCCGGGAAGCGACTTTCTTGTTGAGACAGCGAGAAAAGACGGGCTGGTTGTCCCTGTTGCGGACGGCTTTCTGACCTATGATCCGGGTGTGCGTTACTGTCATATTCCGGTATTTATTAATGACGATCGCGATGCGGAAAAAACTGAGAACATTGCGGTGTCGATCACTCACTACGAAGGTGGGCTGCTTGAGTTCGCTGATCCGGTCAATACCACTATCTCCATCACGGACAATGAGCCTGTCGCCAGCTTTAAGGTGTCCAAGGCGTCGGTGTCGGAAGGCAATTATCTGAATGTGGAAGTGACGCTGGATAAGGAGCCGGAACAGACGGTTTATGCAGAGTTTGTCGTGGATGCGGATAACAGCGACGGCGACTTTGAAGGCGCAGATGCGGATTTGCGTCTTTATACCGGGGACGGTGGGGCAGGCAGCCTGATTACGGACGGCGTCAGCGTGCCTTTTGAGGCGGGCGAAACTAGTAAAACCGTCAAGCTGCAGGCGACGGCGAATGGCGACGCTACGTTGCGGGATGAGAAAGTGACCTTTAATTGGCGACGCAGCGGCACGGTGAATCCTGGCGAAGAGCCTCTGGCTGTCTACATAAACCAATGGTTGAATGCGGTGGAGTTGCCGCTCAATAGCGGCGCGAGCGTCTCCGAGGCGATTTCGGGGTCGCAGTCGGAACTGTTTCTCGCACGAGTGAATGGTGAAGAGAGCGGCAAACCTGTTAACTCGGACATCATGATCTATGACCGCTTTGGCGTCTTGCATCAGAGCATTAAGCTGGAAGCGGCGACCTACGCCGTGCACATCAAAGACATCTGGTTGTATGAGAAGATCAATCCGGCCAACGAGGATGAGATCACCCAGGATATATACGCGCTACTGGAAGTGGGCGGTTTGTTCGCGCCTCCCGTGGAGCCGCTGCAGGAAAGCGACCTGGGCGGTAAGGATGTGGTGGTGCAGAAGTATCAGCGCATCAATAATGTCGGCGCTTTCGAACTACAGTGGGCCAAGCAGATTGGCAGCGTTTGGGATGACGAGCCCGGCGCTCTGTCTGTCGACCTCAGTCAGGAAGTGCTGGTAGTCGGCGCAACGTCAGGCTTGGTTGGCGAAGGGGAAAACTCCGGGCGTCGCGACGCCATGTTGATTAAGTTTGATAAAAACGGCGCTCTCATGTTCGCCAAAACCTTTGGCTCTTCTGGTGACGATGTGTTGCTGGGAGCGTCCCCAGAGTCTTCCTCCAATCATAATGTCGTCGGTTTCAGCGATGGCGCGGTGGAGGATAACGGCTCCAGTCTTGGCGGCTATGACGCCGTTGTTGTGTCCTATAACGACGATGGCGATCCTCGCCGTGTGGCGCAGATCGGCTCCAGCTTTAACGATGCGGCGCTTGATGTCAGTACGGTGAGTAAAGGTTTCGTCTCCGCTGGCTACACCCATGGCGTGCTGGTTAGTGGAGAGAGCAATCGCGGCGGCCAGGACGGCTACCTCGCCTACCATCAAAACGCCAGTGAGATTACGGCCTATGCGCAAATCGGCGGCGCGGCGGCGGACTCTGTGCTGGATGTTAAGTCCCTGGGCAATGAAGTGTATGTGTCCGGCGTGACGGCGGGGGATATTTTTGACGCTGGCGCAGCTCAGGGCGGCGATGACGGCTGGCTGGCCCGTTATGACATTGTGAAAGAAGAAGTGTTGGATGACGGGGAAGAGCCGGGCGAAGGCGAGCAGGTGAACAAGCTGAAGAATATTTGGCGTTTCCAGCGCGGCGCGGCGGCTAACGAAAAGCTTTCTAATCTGGCTACCTTCGGCAGCGCTAAGTTGATCTCGGTGGAAGAAGCCCAGACTGACAGCGGCGTGACGGTAACCCTGAAGCCGCTCTCCATTGTCGATGGCGTGGACTTGAACGCCGCCTGCCGGGCGGACCCTAACGGAGACTGCTGATGGTCGGCCTGGGTTAAGCCCAGGCTTCCACCTCGAAATGGGCGATGGCTTTCAGGATGTCGGTGGCGGTCAGTACGCCAATCACATCGCCCTGAACATTGCGCACCAACGCGCCGTCCAGATCTCTCTCCACCAGGACCAGAGAGATCCGGCGTAGATCGGCGTCGTCGCCGACCATCAGGTAAGGCGCGCATAGAGCGGCCAGCGTCGCTTCTGGCTGCTCCAGTTTCGCCTGCAATAGCTCGCGCTCTACAAGAAAGCCCACCACTTCCTGATCGTCCCGCACCGGTAGATGTCTTACTTTGTGCTCGTGTAAAAAGCGCAATCCCTCATCCAGAGTCCATTCCTGTTTGCCGTAAAGCACGGGCGATGACATGACGTCCTGGGCGCTAAGGCGGGAAATATCGCCTTCTGCTGCGCCCTCTTGTTCGCTGCCGGAGTAGGGAAAGTTTTCTCGCGCACCCTGATCTTGAGGACCAATGGGGTGAATGGCGGAGATGGATTTAAGCTCTTCCACGGATTTGACCCGAGGGTCCACGCTCAACGGCGTGATGATGCGGTGACCAGCGTCGACCAGGTAGATCGGCATGAACGAAGCTCCTTGCGACAGGGCGCCGCGCTTGGCGCCCCAATGCAATCAGTCTACTCCTGGCTGAAGCGGGTTGGCAAAACGCGCTGGATAAGACTGTCCTCGATGGATGCTGGCGTTCCCTCCAGCCTGTCCGCTATCAGTTCGCCGGCAAGCGGCGCCAACGCCAGACCTTTGGAGCCCATTGCAGTCACGATCATAAAACCTTTCCCTCCCTGCTCTGGGATAAGTGGGCCGATGGCGGGCAGGTAATCCGGCAGCGCACTTCTGACAGAGGCGCGTCCTTGCAGGCTGGGTGGGCGTTCAGTTAGCTCGTCGCGCAAGGCGGGAGTAAGCTGGAACAGCTGCTCAAGATTAGCGTCGTTATCCGCCTCAGTCACCAGCGCGTCGGCGCAGTTGGGCTTAAACGTAGCGCCTGTAACCAGTCGGTTTTCAATAGGCGGCATCAGATAGCCCTCACCGCATAAGACCGTATTCAGCTGCGGTAATGCGGCAGGCTCCATCTGTAACGTGGTGACTTGTCCGCGAATGGGTTTGAGGGGGAGGGCGCTCGCTGCAGTCGGTAGCATGGCCTGATTGTTGGCGGTGGCCAATATCACGGTAGCGCATTCCAGTTTCTGTGCGGATTCACCGGAATCGATATGGACGCGCCAGTCGCCTTCGCTGGTGCGCTCTAATTTGCTGACCGGCGAATTCAATCTCACCTCAATGTTAGGGTGTTGCAACAGGCGAGCGCATAGCTGCGGCGGAATCAACCAGCCGCCGCCGGGCAAATGCATGGCGCTGGCTGGCAGGCTGACGCCGGCAAGTTCCGACGCTTCCTGCTGGGTGAGAGGATGGATAACCTCTTCTGGGTAGTGATTGTGTTGGAAGAACTTCTGCTGTCTGACGGCTTCCTTGTCATTATGCGCAAGTTGCAGCACGCCGCAGGGATTCCATATGGGCGCAGGCAGGTTGGCGATCTGCGAGTAAAAGCGTTTGGCGTACAAAAAGGCGTTGGCGTGAATGCGTGTGTTGATGCTCCATTCCACGCCGGGCTTTATGTACAACGCACCCTGTGGGTTGCCTGATGCGTCCGGGGCGATTTGATCCGCTGCTTCCAGTACGGTTACTTTCCAGCCACGCGTAGCGAGAGCATAGGCGACATTAGCGCCAGACAGGCCAGATCCAACCACCACGGCTTCCTTGCGGGGAAGGGCGGAGGGCTGGCTTGGCTCTTCCGTCTGGAATACGCCGACGGTCATGTCTCTTTTATAGCCGAACCCCGGCGCTTTGCTGACATTGAAACCGTGCTCTTTTAAGCCGCGACGGATGAAGCCTGCGGCGGAGAACGTGGCGACGGTGCAACCCTGCGCAGCGTGGCTGGCGATCAGCGGAAACAACGACTCGCTCCACATTTCGGGATTCTGCTTTGGCGAGAAACCGTCCAGAAACCAGGCGTCGGCTTTAAAGCTGCAATCGGACAGCCAGTCCACGACATCGCCCAGGTATAACGTCAATGTGACGCCCTGATCGATGAAGCGACAACGGTGCACGCCCCGCATAGGGGCGGGGTATTGCGCTTGTAACTGCCGGGCGAACTCCGCCAGTTGCGGCCAGGCCTGATGACATCGAGCCAGATCTTCCAGCGTCAGCGGACAAAATTCCACGGAAGTGAAGTGCAGGTGGCCGTCCGCAGGGCTGCATTCTCGCCAGAGCGCCCAGGCCATCAGGAAGTTGAGGCCGCTGCCGAAGCCGGTTTCCGCAATGGTGAATAGGGAGCCCGGCGGCGCCTTGCTGAAACGCTCTCTCAGGCGATTGCCCGTGAGGAAGACATAATCTGTTTCCTCCGGGCCGCTTTCCTTGGAGAAGTAAATGTCGCCGTAAGCGTTGGAGATCGGCGCGCCGTTGTCGGACCAGGAGAGGTCTGCGTAATCAAGTTGCGGACCTTTCACTGCTGGCTTGCAACCTCATCCAGTTTGATGGAGTTGATAGTGACGGTTTTGACTGGCACGTTCTGATAAGGGCCTGTGTTCTGCGTCGGCGCGTTGGCGATCTTGTCCACTACATCCATGCCGGACACAACTTCGGCGAATACCGCATAGCCGGGTCTGCCTTTGGCGCCGTTCAAATAGGCGTTATCGATAACATTGATGAAGAATTGCGACGTAGCGGAGTTAGGATCATTGGTTCTGGCCATGGCCAGGGTGCCGCGATCGTTCGCGAGGCCGTTATCGGATTCATTCTTGATCGGCGCTTTAGTGTCTTTTTTCTCCATGTTGGGCTTGAAGCCGCCGCCCTGAATCATGAATTGGGGAATCGTGCGGTGAAAGATCAAGCCGTCGTAGTAGCCGTCTTTGATATAGCCGACGAAGTTCTCAACGGTGACCGGCGCCTTGTCGCTGAACAACTTGATCTTGATGTCGCCCTCGGAAGTGCTGATGGTGGCTGTCGGCAGGTCGGCGGCCATCGCCGTCAAACTGATTGCCCAGAAAGCCAGGCCAAGTAATCCTCTTTTGCCCGCATTTACGCTGTGTCTCACTAGATTTCTCCATTGCTTTCGGATTCGTCGTGGATGTTCGGTTCGCCTTCGTCCTCTGAGCTGGCGGGTTCCGCTGTCTCAGAGGTCTCGTTGGCGGGAAAACCGTGGGCACGATTCTTACCTTTTCGTTTTGCCATGTAAAGCGCGCTGTCGGCTTGAGAAATCAATGTGTTGGGGGCGTCGCCTTGGGATGGGGCGAGCGCGCTGAAACCTACGCTGACGGTCAGGCGTTTCAGCTCCGGTGAGCCTTCATTCTCTATGTTGAGTTCGTAGATCTGGCGCACAATCTGTTCCGCCAGACGCTGCGCTGACGCCTGATCCGCATGGGGCAAAATGACGGCGAACTCTTCGCCGCCGTAGCGGGCGACCAAGTCGGCGGCGCGACGAGACGTTTGCGTCAGGCAGTCGGCGACATTAATGAGGCAGTCGTCGCCGCGCTGATGTCCGTAGGCGTCGTTATAGGCTTTGAAGAAGTCCACATCCACCATCAACAGCGCCAGAGGTTTGTCGTCGCGCAGACATCGATTCCATTCCGTCTCCAGACTTTTGTTGAAGTGGCGGCGATTTGCGACCTGGGTCAGGCTGTCCATCAAGGAAAGCCGCTCCAGTTCTGCATGGGCGGCGCGCAGCTCTTCTTGCTCATACAGCAGGAGCAACTGTTGCAGGAAGTTTTTACGGGTTTCGTATTCCACCCGATAGCACACCAATACTGAAATCAGCGTGACAAAGGTGTGCAGGAACAGCAGCTCAGTGAACTGCGAGGCGTGCAGATGCATGAGAAAGTGCATCGCCAGCACCTGGGACAGCCACATCAATAGGGCAAAGGGAAAAATGTAGTGGAACTGCAGGCGCAGCACCGTGCAGACGAATATGACGGAGATGATCGAGCCGGTCTGGTAATGAAACTGATCAATGGCGGCGGCCTTCATGGCTATGGCGATCAGGCTTAGGTGAATGCACAACGCCCCCAGGCACAGGGTCATCTGATAACGATTGCGCACCCAGGCGAGTCGGCTGGCCAGCGTCACCAGAATGATGCCGAGAGCGTCCGCCACTCTGATTTGCAGGGTTTGTTCAAATAGAGCGGGAATCACTAAATGATCGGCGAATGTGAAGAACACCAGCACCAGCGCGCCCAGTAGTGGGTATACCCGGTTCAGATGCAGATAACGGTTCAAGTGATAACGCTCAAACTCGCTTTCCAATTCGCCTTCGAATTGCAGTCCGTGCATGCCGTTGTCCAGCAGTCTGCGAACGTAGGTCGCGGTATCTGCGGACATATCCTGGTGACTGTTCGGTAATGACAAATCCGCCCCCTGGGGTGTGGTTGCTGCAAGCGTCTCAGGTATTGAAAACCGGCTCTTCTATAAAAGTGTAACCAACCATGCTTTTACCGCCAGCGTTATAAGCGACAAATTATTAGAAATTCCTTAAAAGTTTCAGGCATCTAGGCGTCATAGCGAGAGAGGCTGCGGCGTTGGCCGCTAATACTCGGTAGTAAGTCATTAATACTTGGTTGTAGGCGATAGCAAAACCCATACAAAAATTAACCTATCTCGGGTGTACAAGTTTTAAACATCTTCCATTATTAAAGAGCTACTACTCAATAAAAAAGGAGTTATAGTCATGGCGACTCAGCAGCAAGCTATTGAAAGATCCCGCCTAGGTCGCCTCCTGGTGAACCGGGGATACATTACCGAAGGTCAGCTTAATGAAGCATTAACGGCGCAGACCGTTAATGGTCAACGCCTTGGTGAATTGTTAGTAGATTTTGGCTGGATAACTGACAAGGAGCTGCAACGTACCCTCCGGCACCAAAGCCGGTATCGCTACGCCGCGGCGTTCGTCGCTATGGCCGTGGCGCCGTTCCAGCCCATGGTGGCGTTCGCCGCCTCCCAGTCTGAAAATGAATCTTTACCGGTAGCCTCTGAAACCCTGTATCAAAATGCGTCGGGGCTGCAGGCGCTGGATGACAGTGAAATGAGCAATGTCGGCGCGCAGGGTTTCACTGAAGAGTTCCAGCAATTTTACAACATGGCCGCGAAGGCCCAGCTGGAAGGTCAGAATTCTGATAATCCTGATGAATTGCCTGGGCTGGACGGGGTTCAGGTGCTCGGGTCTCTCGGAAAACTATTGCTTCCAATCACTAATGTCCTGGACGCCGAAGTTGAAGTGGTCGGCGTGCAAATCGATCCCTCCCGCATCAAACCTTTGTTTAATGAAGACGGCGGCATGAACGTGACGCTTCCGAATCATATCGAGCGGGTCAGTTTCAACAATATTCGGCCGATGGGGGTATCGGCGGATGGTCCCACCATGGGCAGTATTCATTTGGAAGGGATCGAGTTCAGCGATAACTCGTATATCGTGGTGAAACCCTACTGAGTAGACGGTTCCTCCGCACGGCGGGCGAGGTAGTTAGAGCGCTCCGCCGGTTGCGGATCTTTTCCTTAGACGATGTTGTTTCAGGCCGCGCAGTTTGCGGCCTTTTTTATGTCCAGGAATCTAAGCCTGCGCGATGGCCTGGGCGTCGCCAACGCTTTTCTCCACGCCGTTTTTGCCGTACAGCTGCATTTGCTGGGACTGGCCGCGGATGATCTGCATCATCTTGGTCGTGCGCTGCTGTGAGCGGGCGATAATGCGTCCGTTGACTTCATTCAGCTTGTGTATGTTGGCGAGGCTGCTTTCGCACTGGCGGTAAAGCTTCATCACGGGAGGCGCTTTTTCCTTCAGCAGAGAGAGAAAGCGATCGATGGGCAGACCGGTTTTGCTGACCCACTGCGTACGAGTGCGCGCGTGGCTTTCGATTTGTTGCAGGAGAGGGAGCTTGCATTCGATGATGCGCTGCAGCGTTTCAATATCGCTTTGCTCCAGAGAGTCGCGTTCCTGCTGCAGCACATCTTCAAGTTGGGAGAGAGTTTGTAGATCCTGTTTAAGCAGATCAATAAATACTTTCAGATCGGCGGACATGATGCCCTCACAGTGTTATCAGAAGTCTTGCTCAAAATTAAGCAATTTCTCTGCCACACTGCGTGAATTGATCTGATAGGACCCGTCGGCCAGCGCTTTTTTGATCTTTTCCACCCGTTCACTATCCACGTCGGGCAGTTTCGCCAGTTGCTGTTCGACTTTCCTGATGTTCTGAGCCTGCGAACTGAGGACGACTTTATCCCCCGAATCTCCGCTTTTTTCGGGAGCCGCCGCATTTTTCCCGGCGTCTACATCGACTTTCTCAGTCTTCTGCAGGTTTTCCCGGGACTTGATATCGTTCACTGGAGGTGAACCGACACCCTTGATATTCATGGCCTTACTCTCTTAAAAACTTTAATTACCTAACTTATCGGCTCAATGCAGGGAAACTTTAGCGAGATTTTCAGAATTATTTTATGAATGTCGCCATTCTACCCGAAACAGCGCGACCTGTACGTTCACAGGGGCGTTCTGACGTGGCCTGATCCTATGACTTCCGCCCGCACCATGCGGTTGCTGGAGCTGTTCTTCACCATGATCTGTTGGCCGCGTCTGCCATCCGCCATGGCGACCCCCGGCATTTTCACGCTGAAGTGGGAAGTGGCCGCTTCTATCACCACCATGTCGCCCTTATTAATAAGTTTAGGCGCTTCCAGCATATTTGGATAGGGCGCGGAGCCTGCTGTGACAGGGCGTCGCGTGATCATGCCGACCACGTCTTCGGTATTTGTGTAGAAACCATAGCGTAAGTCGATGATATTCAACTCTTTGGTTTCCAGATCCTCTGGCGCCAGCGCGTAATCCCGCGGCACGCCGGATTTGATGGTCACGATTTGTCTGTACCGCTCCATTTGTACGGGCACGTAGATCTGCCAGGGGCTTGGGGTGTCGCAGCTTACCTTTAGCGTCAGTCTTCCGCCGTTGGAGCTGGCTTCCTTGACAGCTGGCGTCTGTTCACAAGGGGAGAAGTTAAGGCGGGAGTCAGGTTCGGAGACTTCATAAACAACCCGTTCCTGAAGCTGTTCAGCCGCAGCTGCAGCGAATCGCATCATAAATTCTTCCACAGCAACGGAAGTTTGTTGCCGCCAGACCGGAATGGAATTGCATAAGGCCGGGGCTGAAAAAACGAGAATGCCGATATACATCAAGCCGGTTATGCGTATTTTCATTTTTTGTCCTATGCTTTACTTAGCTACCGGGTAGCCGCTTGCGCGTCGCCAATAAAATGACGGTGTGCGACAAGGCACGCAAAGTCTGTGCCGGGCTGGCGAGCTCATGCGGGGCGCCACCTCGTCAGCGCCCCGATCCGATAGTTCGGTAATCTACAACAAACAGCGGAGCGCCCTTTATGGCCGGGGTATTAGACAGCGTAAACCAACGTACTCAGTTAGTCGGACAGAACCGCCTGGAGTTGCTCCTGTTTCGGCTGCAGGGTGAGCAGATATACGGAATTAACGTTTTTAAGGTTAAGGAAGTTCTGCAATGCCCGAAGCTGACAATGATGCCTAAACGACATCCGGTGGTCAGGGGAGTGGCTCATATACGCGGTGAAACCATCCCTATACTTGACATGGGAATGGCCACCGGGCAGATGCCCGTTCCTGAAAAAGACGTCAACAACTGCTTTGTCATCATCACGGAATACAACCGTAAGACCCAGGGCTTTCTGGTGTCCGGGGTGGAGCGTATCGTCAATATGAATTGGGAAGATATGCATCCGCCGCCAAAAGGCGCAGGCAAAGACAATTATTTGACGGCGGTGACCCGCTTGGAAAACAAGCTGATTGAAGTCATTGATGTGGAGAAGATTCTCGCCGAGGTCTCTCCAACTCGGGATACCGTCGCGGATGAATTCATCGATAAGGAACTGGCCGCCAAGGCGATTGAGCATAAAGTGCTGGTGGTGGACGACTCCACTGTGGCGCGCCGCCAGATCGTACATTGTATGGATGCGGTGGGCGTTGAGGTAGTCACCAAAAATGACGGTCGCCAGGCCTTGGATTATCTTCGTTCGCTGGTCGCCGACGGCAGTCGCATTGACGATCATCTCAGTCTGATGATTTCAGACGTAGAGATGCCTGAAATGGATGGCTATACGCTGACGACCAACTGCAAAAATGATCCTTCATTGAAGGATTTGTACATCATGCTGCACACGTCTTTAAGCGGCGTTTTCAACAAGGCGATGGTGGCGAAAGTCGGCGCAGATGATTTCATGGCCAAGTTCAACCCCGATGAGCTGGCGCAGCGAGTGACATCTGTGCTGAAAACGATAGAAGAAAGAAGACAATAACACCGGCTGGCGTAATTACCTTCAGCTGTCGACGCGCTTGGCGCATAACCGGTCAGGGCAGGATATTTTCTGGTTAATAACGCAGACTACGATAAGTTTCGGGATTTCCTCCAAAAAGCATGTGGCATTGTACTAGGCGATAACAAGCAATACTTAGTGCAAAGCCGCCTGCGGCGAATTATGGCGGATGAAAAGATTGAGACCGTGGGCGAGCTGGTCGACAAAATGAGTCGATCCATGCGCTCACCTTTGCGGGAGGCGGTGGTCGATGCGATGACCACCAACGAAACCCTTTGGTTCAGGGATGTTCATCCATTCCGGATTCTGGAAGAAAAAATACTCCCAGAGCTGAACGCCAACAAAGGCGTCACACAGATTCGCGTTTGGTCGGCGGCTTGCTCAACAGGGCAGGAGCCGTATTCCATTTCCATGGTGACGGATGAATACCGTCGTAAAAACCTGGGCGGCATGCGCGCTTCCCTCAGCATTGTGGCGACAGACCTGTCCGCCAGTGTGCTCAGCGCCGCGCGCAAGGGCGAATACGAAATGCTGGCCATTGGGCGAGGGTTGTCCAAGGAGCGCATGACGAATTACTTCACCAAGACCCCCAACGGTTCCTGGAAAATCAAGCCGGAGGTTGCTCGTTGCGTGGAGTTTCGATCATTGAACCTGCTGGACTCCTATTCATTATTAGGAAAGTTCGACGTGATTTTCTGTCGCAACGTGCTGATCTATTTCTCGGCGGAGCTGAAGAAGGACATTCTGTCCCGCATGCACTCCGCTCTGAAGCCGGGCGGCTATCTGATACTCGGCGCCTCGGAGTCCCTGGGGAATCTCCCGGATAAGTTCGAGATGGTGCACTGCAGCCCGGGCATCATTTATAGAGCGAAGTAGCCCACCGCAAGCCGCAGTGAAATATTTGCGCGATAGGGAATATTAGAGGTTGCCTTTCGAGGGGCATTCGTATACATTAGCGCACCTCAAAACACGGGTTGCAATAATCCTGTTTTGGTTCTCTGGTGAGGTGTCCGAGCGGTTGAAGGAGCACGCCTGGAAAGCGTGTATACGGTCACCCCGTATCGAGGGTTCGAATCCCTCCCTCACCGCCATTGAATTCCCTTCTAATTCAATCACTTAGAAATTAACGTATGCGGCTTGGGCTAATTCTGGGCTAATACAGCAAGTTTCTAGATCTTCTATGTCCCATATAACCTTCTGATTACTAAGAAAAAATCTGATTTTTTTCTGGGCTATTTTTGGGCGAATCTGAGAGTTCTCTTAGCTGTTTCTGGCTGGAGCAAGTGAGCATCAGCGCCATTCAGATTCAGTTGTTGAGCAAGAGGGCATAGTGCCCCCCTTATCTCTCTGAGTGCGGTGAGGGTGTATGGCTAAAACCCACCACTATTGCCCGAACTAAAGTTGGCGTAAAAGAACCCTGGCATGCTCGCATCGTCTGGCATGCCTAATCCTGAGGGGCCGAAAAATCCAACGCCTGACCCATTTGGACCCGTGAAGCTTGGGGCAGACCCCATTGGTGCGCCAAAGCTGGCGCCTGAACCTAACCCCAGAGTAAGAGGCGTTGTCGCAGGATTACTTGGTAGCTTTGCCGCTGCTCGAATCGATTCGACCTGGTCTGCCGTTTCGACGCCAAAGTTCCCCTTTAAGCTCAACGAGTTACACATTGCATTGATGTCCGCGCCTGTCTGGGTCTTCATGTGTTTGGTCATCGCCCAGCCGGCGACGATGGTTCCTGTCCGACCCTCTCCGTAGCCGCAATGCACGAGAGTGGCTCCTCTTTTCCTGTTTGCTTCAATGATTTCTGCTGCCTTTAGAAGTTGTGCAGGAGTGGCCGCTTTAAAGTCTGCGATTTTGAAGTGGTAGTAAGAGATTCCGTAAGTCTTCAAAAGCGTCTTTGAGTGCTCCTCTAACGCGTATTCGTTAGAGCTGATTATGCAAGTAATGCCTTTCTTCTTTAAGAAGTCGACTTGAACAAAGCTAAGCGTATGGGGTTGGTCATGCCCTGCATAATTTGGCTGAGATGAGCGCACCAGAACACCAGGTAGAACCCATTGAAAATTGCGGAATCCAAACTGCGCTGTGTGGCCGATACTTTGATAATTGTTTAAACCGTAAATCATGATCGTCTCCTAAATGGGCTTTCGTGCATCAATCTTTGTTACTTTCAAAGACGACAACGAAGACGCATTTGGATGCGAGCTTCCTGATTTTTTTGATTACCGGGATTCAGATGACGTTCAATAATCCCGATGGAACAGAGTGTCTGAAATTGCGCGTGGCTTGATTATGTCAAACGAAAGGAGGCGAAAAGTCTGATGCATGAACACAAAACGGCCTTGATGTTTTTGGTCATGGCGTTACTGAATTAATGCGCTTATACGGTTGCTGCGTTATGCAACAGGCTCGCGACAATCTGGAGTTGTGTCATAGTAGCCTGCCTCAAAGATTTTTTGTGCTATATGAAGTGGTCCTTCAGTTTTTGCTATAGCAAGTTCGCTGGGTGTGGCGCCCAAAAGCACGCGCCATTTACTCATATGATTTCCAACCGGAAACTCTTCATTAATGGATACGGGAGGAAGGACCAAAAAGCCGCCGTAGATGGTGTCTGGAATTCGCTCCTCATTGGTTTGAAGGAAGTCTCCGACCTCAAGGGTATCAAACTGATGTTCAAAATTAATCGCCCAGCCAACAAACTGCCTGATAAGTGGCGCAGAATCAGGGTCAGTGATCATCAAAAGCTCAAAGCAATTTTCGGAGTTTTGATCGCTGAAGCCAGATGTGACCAGGATGTCTAGCTCGTTTTCCTCGTCACAATAGCGAAGGACCCTGAGCGGCGAGTGCTCTGATTGCCAAATCACCTGTGGATCGTCATAGCCAAAAAGAGACCCATAAACAAAGTCTTCTCTGTCAGAGAGAGGGTAAGGGCCCAGTTCCGCCAGGCATTTCATCACAAGGCTGTCCACTTTTGGGTGAATATCATTTACCCCTTCTGAGCGAATGAGTTTGAGTTCGCTCAGCCCGGTCCCACTTTCAAGCGAACTGAATAAGTCATCCAGCTGCAAATAAGCCCAATAATCGACAGCATCAGTATCACGATAATCGAGATAGTGCTTGATCTCTGGCTCATCCTCATCCCCAAAACCCAGCACATATGCGTCCTTGTTATCGAATCGGAACCCAATAGTTACGTCTTCGCTTGATACAAAGCTCATGAAAGGGGAGCGTTTAACCAGGTGAATAAGAGCTTCGGCAGTTTTGTAGTGCGCTGTCATTAGCTTACCTCCTGCTTATTACTTTTGACTTGGGGCGATCGAAGCTTGGCTTGCTCATTACCAACATGCATAGGGAAGATAACCTGTGCTACTTTTGGCATACGCTTTTGTAAGCTTCCTCAGCAGCTTGGTTTAAATACCATTCCCAGAACTCGCGACGCTTATTGTTGTTTGCGCCGGGATTTCCTGAGAAGCCCCCTGCGTAGGCTAGACTTGCGGAGAAGTCCGCACTCCAACCGTAAATTTCATCATCAATATCTTCTATTGCGTCAGCATTTTCATTTTCCCAGATATCAGTGTCCAATTGGCAAATTTGGAAAGCATTAATAATAGACCAGCCAGAAAGGGTCACCAGACCAATGTCAGGATTGCTTTCAACGCAAGAGATAATACGACTCAGTAAAGGCTTCATCTCGCCATCGTCTGGAGGATAGTCTCTTTGAATAAACTCGTCGGCGATTTGAAGTGTTAAATGAGGTGTCTTATCAATAGGGACTATGTCTTCCCAAATAAAAAGAACTTTTTCCGCACATGCCTTCATTAATCTATAGCGTCGAACATGGCCTGGAGCATAGCTGGGGTAGGATGCCTCTAAATCCGGGCGTCCTTCTCCCATTAGTTTTAGTATTGGCGCTCTCTGGTGAAGGGGAAGGTCGCCATCAATGGAGTTGTCTAAGTACTGCTTGGCCTGATCCAAGTGGCTAACGAGCTGTTGTGGCAGCATAAAGACCTCTAACGCTTTTTTGCATTACTCTGCTTTCTTTCCGTTCCTCAGCCACAGCCCTGTAGTTATCGGAGTTCCATTAATAATTGCAGATTTCCATTCTTCAACATGTTGCTGTTGGATAATAAAGTAGCTCTTTGAGTCATATGGCAAGTGTAGACCTGAGTAAACAATTAAGTCGTCATGAAAAATTGACCTTGATTCCTGGTCTGAATCCAGCATGTTTTCGGCCTTTGTCATCAGGCAGAATACTTCTCCCTTGGTATAACGCACTTTTGGATCAAAATTAGCAAGATTGATATTTAGCCAATCGTTCCAGAAGCTAGTCAGCTCGCCGGCATCGGAGTACTCATCAATGTCCCATTCACCGGTAATCTCAGTGAGGGCTAGACTCGCTGTGGCTCGAACTTCTTCGCTATGATGCGACAGATAAGGTTTGATCTTATCGATTGCGTTGATGCTTCCGGTAAGGCCAAGGGCTTTAACTATACTAACGAGATCGCTCTCAATAGCGCTGTGAGTGTTGGCCTCTCTCTCTAATAGCTCCAATGAGATACGAGGAGAGGAAAACTCAGCGATAGTAAAAGCAAGAGTTCCATCATCAAGCTTGTTTGTAAGTGCTTCTATATAAAACTGCAGGCCTTCGTCATCGCCTGCCATTAGAAGGCTCTGGGCGCAAGTTAGTCTTGTATAGATGTCGTTGGAGCTATCATTCATGAGTGCTCGTATTTGGGAGAGGCAACTCTTTGCTCCCAAGTATCCGATCATGGAGACAAAGTCTGTGGATACGTGCTTTAGCCTGTTATCTGTAATGTAGAAAGGTAACAGTTCATGCAGCATGTTTTTAGCAACAAGACTGGATAGAGCTTCGTCAATCCAAAGCCTATTGAGTTCGAGCGCCTTTTGACCAAATCTTAGGATTGTGTCTTTTGTACAAACCCGTAAAGCTGCAGCCATTCTTCGATGTGTGTAGGAGCTTTTGTCTTGAATCCTTTCTAGCAGAAGGCTCTCAAGATCAGAGTTATGGGATTCGATTATGATATGGCAGGCAACTGTACAACGAAGCTCATTTCCCTTCAGGGCATCAGCAATAACAGATCGGCACTCCTCTGCATGAGAGACTTTTGCTAACTCCTGAATGTTGTTTTCATACTCAGCTTCTGTACTTACTAGCTGGCCCACCTCTTCGTCGTCTACGGAGTAGATATTTTCTAAGAGTCTATTCCTTGAACTCCATAGCGAAACAGCTCTGTTAAATATGTCCTTCCACGAACCCATGAATATTCCTCGCTAAGACTTGGGAAGATATAAAAACGAAAAGGTATCCAGATGGACTCAATCGACGTCTACCCTCATAACTGCTTCTCACCAGCATGATGACTAATCTGGCGGTAATTGGATTGACTGCTATCGCGAGGCTAAACAGACCATTGAGGCAATAGAGCAAAGTAAAGGAAGAATAAGAAATGCCAATGATGGAGTAGGATACGACTCCCAGGCGTGCGTAAAGTGGATGCGGTGTGTTTTTCCTGAAGGCAATGTTCTCCAGGATTGAAAAAATCAGTATTTCTATCGTCATTGCAGCTAAAAGGATAGCGAGCAGAAGAATGGGGAGGACCATCAGTAACAAGCCATCTGACCAAGTGGAGGGATCGCCAGGCGTCTCGTTGGAGGTCAGGTTGTCTAAAATGGCCCATGCGGTTAATGGAATAAGAAAGACGCCATAAAAGAGCCCTCGCATGCATTGTGAGAAGCTTGAGCTCTTCATAACACTTTCTTCTGCGCTCTTAACCCCTTGGAATATTTTGCGAATCTGTTGTGTGATCCTGGCTAAATGAGTCATGTGGTTAGTGGGTGGATGAACCTATGCAAGTTTGCCGGATTGGCGTTTGGGCGCTAGCTCGACTGCCTGTAAGCCCCAGTGAAATAGCAGACATAACAGGCGAAGTTTGGACTCGGAGTATAATCGCAGACGAGCTCCGCCCTGCATGCAAATCGGCTTTAAATAATTATTTGTAATGACTGGTGCGCATGAGGGCGATAGCAACCTCTAAATCGTCGCTTCAAGCATCCATGCGTTCAATCCAAATCCGCCTGCCAGTAATACGATGAACAGAATCAACGATAATGCGATGGGCTTTGCGCCAGCTTGGCGTATGTCGCTCCAGCGGGTTTTGACGCCAAGAGCGGTCATGGCCAGGGTGAGGGCGAGCTGGGAGGTCCATTTCAATGCTTCCAATACAAACTCAGGTAGGGTGATCAAGCTGTTGATGGCTGCCGCGGCGATAAAACCCAAGACAAACCAGGGAATGGCGATCCTTGTTTGAGTCTGGGCTCCGGCGGGTGCGCGGAATAGCAGGGCGCTGAGAGCGATGATGACCGGGGCCAACAACATCACTCTGATGAGTTTGGCGACTACCGCGAATTGCATGGCTTCTCCGCTGATCGATTGTCCCGCTGCGACAGCCTGGGCGATCTCATGTACGGTGCTGCCGATATAAATCCCGAATAGCGATGGTTCCATTGCAGTAAAGCGGTATATGACGGGGTAGATAAACATGGCTAGAGTGCCGAAAACGACCACTGTTCCCACTGCGACCGCGACATCCTGCTCTTTGGCGCGAACGACAGGTTCGGCGGCCATGATGGCGGCAGCTCCGCAAACTGCGCTGCCTATGGCGGTAAGCGTTGCTATCTCCTTGGGCAGGCGCAGGAGCTTGACCCCCAGATAAATACCGACAGAAAGCACGAAAATGATAACGATGGCGTCGAGCAATACAGTGCGCCAGCCAATAGCGGCTATTTGCTGAAAACTGAGGTTGAAGCCGAACAGGATGATGCCCAGGCGCAGCAGTTTCTGTTGGCAGAAGTTAAGGGTAGTGGCGGCGCTTTGGGTGTTGTGGGTAGTCGCTGCGCCATAAAGCAGACCCAGCAGTGAGGCCAGGGGAAGGGCGCTGAGTCCCAAGGCGGCGATAAAGGGAATTTGAGCGAGTAGGATAGCGCAAACAGCAAGCGCGATCAGGCGGATTAGCATGGCGTGAGCCCCTTTATATTTTCGTTAAGGGGACTTTAAGAAAACGTCTATGATAAGTATATTGGATGTTTTTTAAGTAATAGTTTAGAAAAATCGATGAATGTGAGTCTGCGGCAATTGCGAGTGTTTGAGGCTACCGCCAGATTGGGGCGATTAACTCTGGCGGCTGAGGAGCAATGTCTCAGTCAGTCAGCGGCAAGCCAGTCCATTCGGGAAATGGAAAAGGCGCTGGGTTACGCTGTGCTCAATAAAGTGGGGCGGGAGCTGGAGCTGAGTGACGCTGGTAGGCGTGTACTGCCGCGCGTAAGACGAATTCTTGGTTTGGTGGATGGATTGGCGCTGCCTGACATTGAAAAAGTGGCTGGTCCTCTACGTGTGGCGGCCAGCGTTACAATTGCTTCCTATCTGCTTCCTTCACTGTTGGCGGAGTTCGTCAAACGCTATCCTGAAGTAGAGCCCGATTTGCAGATACAGAATACAGAGACGGTGCTTGCTTTACTTGAAAAAGGGCGTGCGCACATTGGCATGATTGAGGGGCCAGCCCTGCACCCCACATTGCACATCGCACCCTGGCAGTCTGATAGGTTGGCGATTTTCTGCGCGACGGGACATCCTTTGACGCAGGTTGATAACATTGGAGTGGAAGCGCTGGAGCAGTTTCCGTGGATCGTGCGCGAGACTGGGTCTGGCACGCGGGCGGTGTTTGATGCGGCGATGCAAGCCATGGGCGTGCGGCCGCGCATTGCTCTGGCGTTGTCCCGACAGGAGGCGATCAAGCAATCTGTGCGTGCGGGGCTGGGCGTAGGCTGTCTGTCAGGGCTTTCGATTGTGGACGAAGTGCGCGAGGGTCTGCTGGTTGAGCTGAGCACACCCCTTAATCTGACGCGCCAGTTCTCGTGGATAATTTCGCCGGACAACAGAGAGTCGACCGTGGTTAAGGCGTTTATTGCGTTATTGCAGGAGAGGGAGCGAGAGGCGAACCGTCACCCTACTGGAGAGGGAGAACGAATATGAAAAGGCAGTATTACGACATTATTGGCGATATTCATGGCCATGCGGATGAACTGATCAAATTGCTGCGACTGCTTGGCTATGTGGATACTGGCGATGGTTATGCGCATCCAGAGCGCAAAGTCATCTTTCTCGGAGATTTTATTGACCGCGGAGAACACTTGCGGCAACACCGTGAACTGTTGGCGCTGGTCATGAAAATGGTGAGTAATGGTCATGCGTTGGCGGTGATGGGGAATCATGAATTTAATGCGCTGGCGTTCCACACCTTACACCAGGGAGAGTATCTGCGCCGTCGTACGGAAAAGAATATCCGCCAGCATCAGGCTTTTCTGAACGAGTTTGAATCTGAGCCTGAATTGAAAAAAGACGTGCTGGCGTTTTTCCATAGCTTGCCGCTCTGGCTGGAGTTGGACGGCCTGCGAGTTATTCACGCCTGTTGGCATGATGACTACATCGACATCGTTCGTACGCGCTCGCCCTCCGGGTTGCTGGATCTGGACATGCTGATTGACGCCTCCACTGAAGGACACCAGATGTTCACTGCCGTTGAAACCCTGATTAAGGGGGTAGAGGTAGAGTTGCCTGATGGAATCGTGTTTCATGACAAAGATGGAACCGAAAGGGGCGCTATTCGCGTGCAGTGGTGGCGGCGCGATGCGAAGACTTTAGGAGAGGTGGCGTTGCCTATTGGTTTGGAGATTGGCGACGCCGCACAACTTCCGGCTCCGGCAACGATGCCCAGATATGGAGAAGAACGGCCGCCTTGTTTTGTTGGTCATTATTGGCTGGCGGGCGAACCGGAGCCGTTGGCTTCCAATGTGGCTTGCCTTGATTATTCAGTGGCCAAGCAGGGGAAGTTGGTGGCGTACCGCTGGAGTGGCGAGTCGGTATTACGGAAAGAAAACTTTATTCATGCTTAAGCGTGAATTGTTCCCAGTCAGTTTTGGGGAAAATGAAATACAGCAGAATGCGGCGTGAAGCCGGGTGATCGTAATCTCCTTCCGGGATGTTGAAGGGGAGTTTTCAGACGGAGTGACAGTAAAAAGTATGATGAATGCAGAGTCCATTAGATATCTACGGGAGCAAGGGCGTCATGAAGATGCGCGTAACCTTGCCGTGCAATTGACGGAAGATTTTCCTACAGACGCTGAGCTACAGTACGAGGCCGCCTGCGTTCATGACTATTTGGGATTGGAGGCGGAAGCTGTTCCGTACTATCTCAACGCAATCTCCGGAGAGTTATCGGAGACGCTGCTGCGAGGCGCATATTTGGGGTTGGGCAGCACTTATCGCGCACTGGGAGAATATGAGCTGGCGCTGAATACCTTTGATGAAGGGCTGGCGCAGTTTCCTGAAGCGCATGAGTTGCACGTGTTCAAAGCCATGGCTTTGTTCAATGTAGGGGAATCCAGGCAGTCTGTTGAAACGCTGCTGAAAGTGATCGCCGCTACCTCCCAGGACCCCTATGTGCAGGAATACCGAAGAGCCATCGCTCTTTATTCTGAAGATCTGACGAGAACTTGGCGGGAATGAAAGAGTATTTTCATACTGACTCAAAAAGGACGAAAAAATGAATGGAATAAATAAAGGCGTCAGTCTTTTCACTGGGGCGCGAGTAAATCTGAGACATATGGCCGTCTGTTTGCCGCTGCTTTTGGCGGCGCCGGCGGAGGTTTGGGCGGATGGGGACGCCGCAGACCAAAGACAATCTGCTGCGAAATCCATGGTATACCGGGTCGATAACGTACAGGTGAACATACTGGAAAGTTATCCGCCTATGCTGGAGATTCGGGCGGAAGGGATGATACCTACCGCAGGCTGGAGCAATGCTGAGCTGGTTGCTTTCCAATACATACAGGCGCCCCCAGACGGAATCTACGACTTTGGGTTTGTCGCCATGCCCCCGGATCAGCCGGCCGCGGAAGTCATTTCCTCTATGAGCGTGACATATCGTATGGCGGTGATACCGGATGGATTGAAAGGCGTTCGCGTTCATGCGGAGAGTAACTCGAAGGCGGCCATGCTGGGGGAATCTGACGTGTCGCAATCCAAGAAAGTCTGTCTGAAGGGGCGGCTTACCGAGGAGGGTGTTGAGTGTCCTGCATTCAGGGACACACAAGGGCGTCTTTACACTCTGGGCGGTGATTTGAGTGGATATCGCCCGGGAGATGATGTGTATGTCACGGGCGAAGCGGCGGAGTATTCATTCTGCATGCAGGGCGTCACTATCTCCGTCGATTATATCGGCGCTTCCGCTCCGAACTGCTATGACGTCACCCAGCAGCAGAACGCCGATTAATTGGCAAAGTTGGGTAAATGATCGACGAAGCGCATTTCAGCAAGTCAAAACGCTATTACGAAGAAGAATATAGTCAGTGGCTCAAACACATTGACCGTTGGAGGAAGTTCGCCCCCTTATGGGCGGGCTTCCTGCTTGCGGCAGGCGCTGTGTCATGCGTGATTGGCGGCGTTTACCCTTTATCTTTTGGCGTGGTTGCGCTGATTTATGGCGCGGGCGCTTTCATTGCAATTCCCGCTCAAAAAAAGCGATGGATTACCCATCGAATGAAGAGCGGGAAGCGCGTTGCTGAAATCAAGGTTCGTTTTTACCAAGACGGTATTGGTTTCGGAGCGGGTGATGAGAAAAAGTGGCCTGAGCCGGTGTTTAAAACCGAAACAGGTATGTTTGTTCGCATGGAAAGCTATGGTCCGTTTATCTATATCCCGGCTGATGCAATTCAGCCCGCTCAGGCTGCAGGAATGCTTGGCGAAATCTATACGTAACAAAAAACGTTGACGCTGTTTCTATTTATATCTGTCCATTCGGTCAGGAAATAGAAGTGCTTGCTTATTTGAACAACGATCAATTATTTGGAGAGTAGAATTGTTTCTTGACGACTAAATACTTTCTTGCCTCTGAAGCCTCTATGCATGAATGTCAGACAATCCAGATTGTATTTAGTTTGATCATGAGTCAGCCGTTGCGTTTATCTGTCTGGCAAGGGCGCCGCCGGGGTAAAAGTGGGGGGAATTCCGTCTCGTTTGCTATAAATAGATCAAAAATTAGAAAACTTGGCCACGAAGACGAAAGGATATGTCTGTTCCATCTTGACACCGAAATCGCCCTGCATATACTTTGAGCAGTCTGTAAGTAAATCTGATATTTATGCAATACCATTTCGAAGTCCTGTCTATAGTCCTCGTCCTGTTTTCATAAGTAATAGAAAAACTTCCAGCAAAGCGGCCTTATGCAAGGCATTGATTTACTCAAGATTATTTAGGATATGACTATGTCCAATACTGTTACCGGCACTGTAAAGTGGTTCAATGAATCCAAAGGTTTTGGTTTTATCGAGCAAGAATCCGGTCCTGACGTTTTTGCTCACTTCAGCGCCATCACTGGTTCTGGTTTCAAAACTCTGACCGAAGGCCAGAAAGTCGAGTTCACAATTACTCAGGGACAGAAAGGACCTCAGGCAGAGAACATCGTTCCGCTGTAAGCGGCGTATTTTTTGCGAACCTGAGCAAATACTGCAAAGGGATCGCCGTCTGATCGACAGATGAGACACAAAGGGCAGGGCTTGTAGCCTTGCCCTTTTTTGTTGTTTGATACATCACATCGCGCGGTGACTAATCGACGCCAGCGACGCACCGCAGTTATACCATCCAAAGGAACTTCACCTTGAGCGCCACCGCTTTCTCCTCTCTTTCATTGCATCCAGGACTGTTGCAGAACCTGTCCACGCTTGGGTACCACTCTATGACGGCTATTCAAGCGCAAAGCCTGCCTTCGATACTGGCGGGAAAGGATGTTATCGCTCAGGGTAAAACCGGGTCTGGCAAGACGGCGGCCTTTGGCTTGGGATTACTGAACAAACTCGATGTAAAACGCTTTTGCGTCCAGGCGCTGGTTTTATGCCCCACGCGGGAATTAGCGGATCAGGTCGCCAAAGAAATTCGCCGTTTGGCGAGAGCGATTCATAACATCAAAGTATTAACACTATGCGGTGGTATGCCGTTTGGGCCACAAATTGGTTCATTGGAACATGGCGCGCACATCATTGTAGGGACGCCGGGACGTGTTGAAGAGCATTTGCGTAAAGGAACATTGGTTCTAAACGAACTGCATACCCTGGTGCTCGACGAAGCGGACCGCATGCTGGACATGGGGTTTCAGGCGGCGCTGGACGCTATCGTGGAAAAGATGCCGGCGCAGCGGCAAACGCTGCTGTTCAGCGCTACCTATCCGAGCCAGATTCAGTCCATCGCGGAGCGAGTCATGCTCAGCCCCGTGATGGTCAAGGTGGAGTCTTCACATGACGACACCAGTATTCAGCAGTATTTCTACAAGGTGGAAGGCGATGCGCATCGTTTGGAAGTATTGCGACTGTTACTGCTGCAGTATAAGCCAGAATCCACCGTCGTATTCTGCAACACCAAGCGCGAGACGCAGGAAGTGGCGGATATGCTGGTGAGCCACGGTTTCAGCGCTGTCGCCTTGCATGGCGATCTGGAGCAGAGAGATCGCGATCAGACGCTGGTGTGCTTTGCTAACAAAAGCGCATCTATTCTGGTTGCTACCGATGTCGCCGCCCGCGGGCTGGACATCGACGCTCTGGATGCCGTCATCAACTTCCATATCGCCCGCGACCCAGAGGTTCATGTGCATCGTATCGGGCGCACCGGCCGCGCTGGCGCGAGCGGTGTTGCCTGTACTCTCTATAGTGAGTCCGAGATGTACAAAATTGCTCGTCTGGAAGAGTATCAGGAGATTATTGTCAGCGCAGAACCTGCGCCAGCAACCAGTCTGCTGAAGAACACGGCGTATAAACCGCCAATGGAAACCCTGCAGATCGATGGCGGTAAGAAGCAGAAAGTGCGTCCAGGAGATATTCTCGGCGCGTTGACAGGGGAAAGCGGGGTTGACGGCAAACTGGTTGGCAAAATTCACATTTTTGACAACTGCGCATATGTCGCCGTCGCGGGCAGCGTCGTCAAACTTGCTATGGATAAACTGGGCAAAGGAAAAATGAAAGGGCGATCGTTTCGGGTTAGAAAGATCAGGAATTGATGAGAAGTCGGGGCTTACTGTTACAAGTCAGCCCCGAAGTCTGAGATCTAAGAAGCGACTAGTTACTCTTAGCCTCTTTGCGTGGCGCAGGTCTCCCAGCGCCGCCAGCGCCTCTTCTGCGTTGTCTGCGAGGCGCGTTTGTATTATTTCTCGCTGCGCCGTCTTGTCGAGGACCTTTTTTCTCGCCCTTTCTATCTTGACCGCGCTGATCCCCATTTTTGGCTACTTTAGGTTTCTTCGGCTTGCGCGCCTTCACGGGCTGAGTCGGCAGACGCGACTCCGGCAGCCGTTGTTCAGGCTCAAATCCGTCGATTTCTTCACGGGGCAGGCGCTTTTGAATCAGTCTTTCGATATCGGCGAGTAATTTGAACTCGTCCGCACTGACCAGCGATACGGCTTGTCCTTCCGCGCCAGCGCGGCCTGTGCGTCCGATACGGTGTACATAATCTTCCGCTACTTGGGGAAGATCAAAGTTCACGACCTGCGGCAGTTGATCAATGTCGATGCCGCGCGCTGCGATGTCCGTCGCCACCAGAATCTGTACGCTTCCCGCTTTGAAATCCGCCAGTGCTTTGGTTCTGGCGTTCTGACTTTTGTCGCCATGGATGGCGGCGGCATTGATGCCTTTGGCGCTGAGTTGCCGCGTCAGGCGGTTGGCGCCGTGTTTGGTGCGGCTGAATACCAGAGCCTGATCCCAGTTATTGTCGCGGATGAGTTGCGCCAATAGTGCGGATTTCTGCTTTTTATCTACCGGGTGAATCCACTGCTTGACCGTTTTGGCCGTGGTGTTGGGCGGACTCACGGAAATCTCCACCGGGTTGTTAACCAGATCCTTCGCTAACTTGCGAATATCGTTAGAGAAGGTGGCGGAGAACATCAGGTTTTGCCGACGCTTCGGCAAAATGTCCAGAATCTTGCGAATATCGTGGATAAAGCCCATGTCCAGCATGCGGTCGGCTTCATCCAGCACCAGCACTTCCAGATCCTGAAAGCGCACGGCGTTTTGATTGTACAGGTCGAGCAGGCGTCCAGGCGTCGCCACCAGCACATCTACGCCGCGACGCAAGCGCATCATCTGCGGATTAATTTTTACCCCGCCAAAAACCACGGTGGAGCGCAGAGGCAGTTTGCTGCTGTAAAGGGACACACAGTCGCCGACTTGAGCTGCAAGCTCCCGCGTTGGGGTGAGGATCAAGGCGCGAGCCTGGTTGGAGCGCGCCCGCTCGCCTTTAGACAGGCGTTCCAAAATGGGCAGCGTGAAGGCGGCGGTTTTACCGGTTCCCGTCTGCGCGGCCGCCATGACGTCTTTGCCTTCCAGTACGACAGGTATCGCCTTCAGCTGGATGGGGGAGGGCGATGTGTAGCCTTGTTCAGAAATAGCGTCGAGAATGGGGGCGGACAAGCCGAGGGAGGCAAAGCTCATATAGGATAACTTCTTCTTGCTGATACAGTGTTGGAGCCAGCCTCGCTGGCGGACGTGCAGCTTACAGTAAGCGTTCGCTCAGGACCATCATTTGAGCAGAGGACATGCCCCGATTGACAAAGGTCTCGATAAGTTATTTTAACGTTGTTTCCTGGGCTCTAACCCAGGAATAGCCGGGTGTGCTTCGTTCTCATCTCGCCGGGGCGTACGTAATTTACGCAGGGGAGCGTAGGTAAAATACAGTAACGGTGGCGCCTGTAGCGTTAGGGTAAAATGCTGCGCTTAATGGAGCGTAGACCGCCAGGTCTTTGTATTGATTGTATTTTTATGTTGAGGATGTTTATGTCTAGATCCACAAGCGTGGTTTTCGCCGTGGTTATGTCTTTAAGTTCAGCTTGTGCGAACGCATACGAGCACCAATTAGGCGCTTCTCTGGGTTTTGGCGATACCCGTGGTGACAACTCTGATGTCGGCTTTCACGTACAGCTGAACTATAGCTATTATTTCCATCCGTCTCTGGCGGTGGAAGCCACTTGGTTCGCCCAGCAAAATATCACTTCCGGCTTTACTTCTTATATTGGCAGCCTTGGTGAGTATACCGAATCTACCGAATATGATGGCTTTGCTCTGAGTATCAAAGGCGAGACGGCGCTTTCAGAGAGATTTAATGCATTTGCCAAAGTCGGCGGCGCTTACACTGATTATGGCGTGAGTATCGACTATAAGGATCGCGATAAGCAGGATGAAGACAAGACATACACTGGCGTGCGTCCGTATGGTGGTTTGGGTCTCAACTGGAAGAGAAAAGAAGGTGGTTTCGGGGTGACGATTCTGGAATATCAATATATAGGCTTGCCTAAAGGCTCGCATTCTAACGTCTTTCTTACCGGCATTACGTACACCTTCTAGCACTTTCCTTTTCCGTAGTCGCTTTAACTCATGCCCCAATGAGCGAGTCCGTCGACTTGCGTCTGCGGGGAGCCGACTGCGTCCTGTTAAAGGTAGAGTCTGGCGGCCGTTTAGAGCAGTATGCTGAGCGTGCAAATACGCTCATGCCTTAACGGCCGCGATTTATTTTTAATGTAAGTCATACCGGATACAAACCGGCATTGTGTGACGGTGGGCGACTGATTTATCCCGGAATTTCGTAGGGCGCGCGCCCTGTGGGCGAAAAGCGCTAAAAAGAAAGGGATCGAACAGAAGTGCTGTTAACCGCTTAGCGACGGAATGTCGCCTGGCTTTCGGCGTCGTGGTTGCTCTCGTCTTTCGATTTCAGACAGAACTCGCCGCCGCCTTCGAATCTGATTTTGATTCTGGCGTTTTCACAACAGATATCTTTGATAGTCTTGGATTTGATGTTGAAAAGCGACGCATAGTCGACTTCTCTTTCTCCATCGCCTGGCTTATCGTCAAAATCTTCCCACTCTTCCCAAAAACCTTTGCCTTCATCCAGGAAAAAGCGGAACCAAAGCTTGTGGTCTGTTTTCAGGTTGAGTAGAACCGGCGTATCGTCGGCGCTGTTGGCTTCCAATAAAGCCTTAAATTCTCGTACTTTATAACCATTCAGTTTTTTTACGCGGAAGTGGGTGTCTTGGAATTCTCTTGCCATATAGGTGTGGTGTCCACGGTGGGTTAATGAGAGGGAGGGGGGTACTGTACCCCTCATCGCAGGCCAGAGTCCAGTTATAACCGCCTCCGCGCTGAGATTACCCACCGTAAACACTCTTATATGGCGGAGGCGTCAGCCCTATAAACCATTGATCGGTTAAGCGAAAACCGCAAGGTTCTTACAGGGTGTATAAAAATGCCGTCAAATCCTGTTTTTCCTGCTTGTTCAATTTAACGCCGAGCACCAGGTTGAAAAACTCTACTGTGTCTTCCAATGTCAGCAGGCGGCCGTCGTGCAGGTAGGTTGGCGAATCTTTTATGCCCCGAAGCGGAAAGGTCTTGATGGGGCCATCAGCGCCAGCGAGCATGCCATTGATCATCTCTTCGTTGTAAAAGCGCTCTACTTTAAGATTGTGCATCAGATTGTCGGTGTAGTAAGGCGGAACATGGCATGCCGCGCACTGGCCTTTACCGAAGAAAATTTCCTGTCCTCGCAGTTCGGACTCCGTGGCCTTGTCAGGATTGAGCTTGCCGAACAGGTCCAGTTTGGGCGCAGGAGGAAAATCCAGTAACGCCTGAAACTCGCCCATGAAATGAACCTGGCTGCCTCGTTCCAGAATATTGACGCCTTTCTTGGTGGCGATGACCGGATCGCCATCAAAATAGGCGGCGCGTTGTTCGAACTCGGTAAAATCCTCAACCGTCTTCAGCGCGCGTTGCGATCCAAACAGGCGTTGTACATTGACGCCGCGCAGGCTGGGCGTGTTGATGCGGTGGCGACGCTCCTGCGGGCGTATATCTCCGACCAAGTGAGTGGCGTCGTTGGTATGCCCGTTGGTATGGCAGTCAAAACAGGCGACGCCCATGCTGGGTTGAGCGGAACGTCGATCCGTTGTGGCGTTGAACTGTTGTTGCGGAAAAGGCGTGACTAATAAGCGCAACCCTTCCAGCTGTTTGGGATTGAGAACGCCGGAAAACATTTCATAGTAGTTCTGCAGGGTCACCTCTTCGCCATGAGAGACATCGCCAAGGTCCGGGCGGGTGGTGAGATAAATGGGCGCAGGAAACTCCGGTAGAAAATGAGTCGGCATGACAAAATCCAGATCGAAACGCGCCAGGTCCCGGCCTTCCTGCTTTTTAATTTCATCAATATGAAACTGCGGAAACAGCATGCCACCTTCACTGTGATTCGGATGCGGCAGCGGTAGGAATCCTTTTGGAAACACGCCTTTCTGTTTGATCTGCGCCGGCGTCATCGTGGTGAGCTGCTCCCAGGTCACGCCATTGGCCAGCTTCACCCGCACGCCCGTTTGCACTGGCTTGCCTCTGGACATGGTTATCTCTGATGACGGTTTGTCCGCCAGATCGTAGCGTTCTTCCAGCAATGTTTTATGACGTGCGACGACTTCATCCTTGGCGCCTTCCATGCGTTGTTTGACGCTGTCGAAGGACTCTGAGTCCACGACTGGCGCATATGAGTTTCCTACCGCGGCGTTTAACGGTGAGGCCAAAGCTAAGGTTAAAAGGCTCGCGGCAAATGCGCATCCATTGTGTTTTTTCATGACTTATCCCCTATCCAAACCAGTGAAAGCCAGTCTACACATTGCCCCCAAATCGCGTGATTGATTGTCTAAATTACCGTATTGCTCGCAGGTCTCTGGACAGGCTGCGTATCTGTTCCGCCGCTGCTAACGCCTTCTGCGCAAGGCGCACAATCTCTTTGCCTTCCGGTGTGATTTCCACTAAATGCCGGTTACGTCGGAATATCTGGACCCCGAGGTAATCCTCACATTTTTTCAACTGAATACTGAGAGTGGATTGCGTGACGTGGCAGCGCTCTGCTGCGCGATGAAAGTGTAATTCCTCTGCGACCGCTACGATGTAGGCCAGTTCCTTCAGCGTCATCAGGAGCTCCTTTTTTGTTATGAGGTGTGGCGACTTCCGCGCCGCTGGTGTGACTGCGGCAGAATAAAAACAAACGGCGGCGTATCAGACACAAGATTAAAATCGTTAAAAAAGAGGCTCCAATTGATTGCGCATAGCCTGAGAATAGGTTTTTTAAATGGAACTAATCTGCGCTGGTCTAATATCGGGTGGAGTGACACGGCTCAGATAGCCATGTCGCTATGCATTCATATTTTTGATGGCTTAGTAGGCGGGTAAGGCGGAGGGCTGTGACAGTAAGTGATCAAGCTTCTCTCCGGCTGCATGAAGCAATCACGTAGCCAGAGAGAACGGGAGAGAAGAATAGGGGAACTCAACCGCCCTGTGCGGCGGAGAAATTGATGTGCTCTTGCTTGAGTGCGGTGATGAAATCCTGGGTACGCTTTTTAATTGAGGCGTAGTCCAGATGATACTGCGTGTCATAGAAGGCAGTGGTGGGATACAGGCCCAACTGCGGCTCGCCAATCATCTGTACGCCCAAGTTGGCGTAAAACTCTTTAATCTGCTGAAAGCCGGATGTCTTGCGATACTCGGGAAAATCAATGGTGTTTGGCCAAGTAGCGTAAACCTTGATGTTGTTGGCCTTGGCGTATTCAACAAACGCTTTGATAGCCTGAGCCCCCCGGGATTCCGTATCTATGCCGATGTTCACTGGCTGATACAGGGACAACCGGCGCTTCACTTTGTCTGAAACGGCGGGGAAACTTTCCGGCAGTCTGTCGCCATGCTCGTTGGAGTCGAAGGTATTAAGCGATTTGTTCTCTTTAGAGGCAAAGCGCCAAACATCAACAATCCGGGTGAGGTCTGTGGCCATCAGTCCTTCGACAATCTCCGGCAGCGGCTTCTGTTTGAACCAGGTCGCTGCGCAACCCAAGCCGTAGTTCAGCTCAATAGGATTCCAGCTATCGTGCTTATACTGGGGATACTCAAACGCCAGTAATGCGGTGTCTCCGGGCTTCAGCGCGCGCTTGGCTTCACTCAGCGTGAGGTCTGGACCCATGGAGGCTTGCAGGCCGAAGTTCAGCGCATTGAGATTGAGTTCGTCGCTTAGCATTTGCGCGGAAAATCCGGCGCGTACGCCGGAGCCTCCGATAAGCAACAGATTGGGTCCTTGCATGCGCTCAGCCAGGTCTATGCGGGCGTTCACTTGATCGCACAGTGTCTGCGACGATGCGGTCGGACGGCCGATAGTGCTGGCTGTAATCGCGGTGTTTATCGCCATCAGGGCGGCCGCGGTCGCCAGCGCGCCGATAATAAACTTAAGCGGATTGCCGCGCTCCTGTTGCGAATCAGTTTGTACGTGCGAGCCTGGTGTCTCGTTACTCATCTTGGTCATGATTTACGTCGTTTCCGTGTTACGAGTCCTGATGCTTTAAAACTGGAAGTAAAGGAATTCTGTTTCCGCTGCCGCGTTGATGGCGCGCAGGGAAATATACAGCAGCACGCCTACCGCGATGGAACTCCACGCCCGCATACTGACCAGCGATGGCAGGTAGCGGCGCGGCGCCGGCAAGGATCTTTCGATCTCGTCGAAATCCGCTGTGGGACGCTCCGAGCGCAGCAGCTCCAAAGTGCTGGGTGCAAAGAACGCGATGACGGCGGCGCCAAACGTCCAGATCAGTCCCATGTAGAAATCCGTGCGGTAGTTTTCGGCGAACAGGAAAACGGAGTTCTGCAGTCCCAATGCTTCAACCAGCGGGCGGAATTCTTCCGGCGCGGAGAGGCCGTGGAAACCGAACATGGCGTTATAGAACGCCATGGCGGCGTCAAAGCTTTCTGCGCGAAACACCACCCAGGCGATAACCACGGCGAAGAACGTGATTGGCAGAGACAGGTTGCTGATCAGGCCTTTCAGCGGCTTCAGCATCGGTTTGTCAGCAATGGCGCGCCAGCCGTGGTTGATCATCAGGTAGGAGCCATGCAGGCCGCCCCAGATGACGAAAGTCCAGGAGGCGCCATGCCAGAGTCCGCCCACCAGCATGACAATCATCAGGTTGATGTAGCGGCGCCAGCGCGATACGCGTCCTCCGCCCAGCGGGAAATAGAGATAGTCTCGTAGAAACCTTGATAAGGTCATATGCCAGCGACGCCAGAAATCGATAATGGAGCGCGACTTATATGGGGAATTGAAGTTGGCGGGCAGTTTCACCCCGAACAGCATCGCCAGGCCGATCGCCATTTCTGAGTAGCCGCAGAAATCGAAGTAGATCTGGAATGTGTAGGCGAGGGCGGCGGCCCATGCGATGAAGAAGTGAATATCTCCCCCCTCGGTGGCCCGGGCGAAGAATGGCGTCGCGAATGCGCCCAAGGGGTCGGCGATCATGGTTTTCTTCGCCAGACCAATAGCGAATATCGCCAGACCGACGGCGGCGAGGCGCATTAACTTGTCATTGGACGGCGGCGCTTCGAACTGGTTCATCATTTCCTTGTGATGAACAATGGGGCCGGCGATCAACTGCGGAAAGAAACTCACAAACAGGCCATAGCGGGCGGGGTCGGTGGCTTCATCGCTGTCGCTGCGTGCAACGTCAACCAGAAAGGCGATCTGCTGGAAGGTATAGAAGGAAATACCAATGGGCAGCGCCAGTTTCGGCCAGTCCAGCTCAATGCCGAACAGGGCTTCGATATTGCCTTCGATGAATCCGAGGTATTTGAAAACGGCCAGCAACCCCAGGTTAAAGCACAGGCCGACCACTAGGTCGCTGCGTTGCTTGCGGGTGCGTATGCGTTCGGCGATCCACAAATTGACCGCCAGCGAGCCGATCAGCAACGGCAGATAACGCCACTCCCACCAGCCATAGAAGCCGAGGGAGAGAATAAACAGAACTATAAACGCCGGGCGTTTCCCCAGCGCTCTACGCGCCAGATAAAACAGCAACAACGACAGGGGCAGGAATACAAATAAAAATTCGTTTGAATTAAATAGCATACTTAAATAACGTCCCTGCATTATTTAATTGGGCGCAGGCAGAAACAATAGCAAATTCAATCCATAAGAAGCCGCCGTCAAAACAAGGTTTGATGGTTGCGGAAGTTGGATTAAATCCTGGTGTTGTTCTGATTGAGCAGAGCGCCGCCTGTTGCTCCGCGCCTTATGAAATTAATAACAAAGTGTCCGCTTTTCCTCTTGTGCGGCGGCGTGAGGAATGCGTCACGGGCGTTAGTTTACGAGCAGATTGCTGCAATAAAAAGACCATTAGAGACAAAAGTCCTCTCACTTATCAAAGAGTGAGAAGACTTTCATAATTAAGCGTGCAATCAGGGCGCATTTTATATATTTAACGCCCTGTTTTGGTTCGCAAAATTTGTATATTAAAAGTTGTTAACTTGTCATGTTAATCCGCATATACAGAGACAGGAATTGAATAGCCGTCATCAAACTTGATAATGATGGCGCCGGCTCTGGAATCGGAGCCCCCCATCTTTTGTGAATCAATGCTGATTTCCAGCTCTTTGGTTCCATCCCCGGATATCGTTCCATTCGACGGCGATACTTTTATCCAGTCCGCGTGCTGATTGATCAATACTTTGAAGTCAGTGTCTGAACCGCTGTTGCTGAGCTTGATGGTTTGGGCTCCGGGAGACTGGGCGTCCAGATCCACGCGATAGGCATCCGACGTGATTTTGATTGGGCGCACCGGGATCATTTTCGCCACGCCGTACTCGAAGGCGCCGATATCCGGGGCGGTCCCGACCACTTCGTTGGAGTAGTTGGCGATATATGTTCCTTTGTCGATGGCTGCGCTTTCTTCCAACAAATTGAACTTGCCTGCAGGCGCGTCACGGAAGTGCGGCGTTTCATTGGTTACGCCGTTCTCCTCCGCGCCGCCGTAGGCTTGTACTACGGCCGTCGCCGCCTGCGTGCTGTAAAGCAGGTCGAAATCGAAGTCGGAACCGGGCTCCTGGGCAATATCGCGAATGCTGTACTGACGCTCTGACCACCCGGCGCTGCTGACCAGCAGATTGTTGCGAGTGACGGCGTTGAAGGCGCGATCGCCGGAGTAACCGGTGCCGTGCAGGCTATTGGCCTTGGCGTAGACGGTATTGTGGAACAGGTAGGTTGTGCCTTCCGGTTTGACCGTCAACCCGCCCGCTTTGAAGGCGGTCCAGGCCATGCCGCGTTCGTCCCCCAGGTCGTGGATCAGGTTGCCGGCGATAAAGCTGGGGCCGCGCATGTTGGGAGCGATACTGACACCGTTGTAACCAGCTTCTAAACGATTGCCGTAAAAGCGCACATTGTGCTGCCCGCCATCCAGCTCAACCAGGTCGTCGTTACTGAAAGCGAAATAGTTGCCGTAAATATCGCTGTCGCGAATAAACCCACCGTCCCGGGAGCCGTTGGAGCGGCTTTCCACTACATCATTGAAACGATGCTTGTCGCCGCCGACGAAGTCGTTGTAACGCAACACAACTTGTCCGCGGTAAGCCGGTTCGGAATGCTTAGTGGAGATCAGGTAGGCATTGGGACCGGATGGATGTCCGAACTCCCAGGTGTTGGCGCCGGTTCTTGGGTCATGCACATAGCTGCGCTCGACGACGACAACGCCAGTTGATTCCAGCCAGAACGCGGAATCATAATTGATGGGGTCATCATCGCTGGGTTTCTCATAAGAGATACCGTCGTTAACCGCCCCGGAAGTGCGGCCCCAGCCAGCGACGTCGAGATTGCGGAAGCGCAGGTGATGAGCTTTCAGGCTGTGGATGGCATGCAGTCTACCGCCTTTGACTTTCAGGTTTTCAAACATCACGTAGCTGGCGCCGCCGATTTTAATGGCGGTGTAATTGTCGTAACCGCCATCAATCACGGTTTTTCCGTCGCCGACAATTTTGGCCCATCCATCCGCTGTCCCAGAGATATTTAGCGCTTCCAGATCCAGCATGCCCCCATCGTAGATGTCCGCAATGGAATACACCTTCTCCGGATTGATGGGCGGGTCCGTTGGCCAGGTTTTAAACTCCGCCTGGAAGGATTGAATAACCGAGCCGTTTTCCAGCAAAGATACCTTTACCTCATACTCGGTATTTTCCTCCAGGCCGATAATGCCGCCGGCAAGCGCGTCATCGGTAGGGTCCGCAACAAGAGAATAGGCGTCATGCCAGTTCCCGTTTCCTTTCTTGCGGTAGTACACCTTGTTATTCATTTGTTGTAGATCGGTGCTGCCGTCCAGAACCAGACTGACGGATTCCAGCAAAGGGGTTGCGGTAATAGTCGCATCCAGTCCGGCGGAGGGCGGCTCAAGGTCGTCGATGACGACAGGAGGGACGGTTTCCTTGTCCGTCGATTCATCCTGGAGTGGTGGCGATGCGCAGCTTGTACAAATGGCTGCGATGTAAAACAGTTTCAACAACATACTTATACCGCGAAAACGATGTGAATTTATCGTCTGACGGAAGGAGCTGTTTACTCGATGTCTCATGATCAAATATCCCTTTATGCCGAAGCTGGCGGTCGGAAAGACGGCCGGCTCCCTGGTGAATGTATAAAGCCGGGGTTGAGCCCGGCTTTCATTGGCGGAACGATCAAACAGGAACCGGCTGGTTCCCGACTTACCTGCAAAAACAGAACCTTCAGTCAATATAGGACGCCAAAACCTGATTTTCCACGAGACAACATTAACAAGGAGCTTAATGCGCGACCTATCACGCCAGCCATGTGGCGGGTGTCAACCGACAGGTGCGACGAGTACAACGAAAAAATCTCCGGCGCGGTATCATGTATGGCGTTTTTATTGCTTCGGTAATTACTATAAGCCATTGATAAAAATGCTTAAATTTCCCGCTTGGCATAGTCCTGGCCAGTAAGCCTAGGGTATAAGGCTTGTTGAAACTTAAATTTATGTAAGAGAATCTATGCGCATTTTGCTTAAGAGCCCCAAGCCCGCCGCGCCAATGCTGGATTTTCTAATGTTTCACTTGTTAATAGACACCATGTCGTCACTTTTTTACGCGAAATGAAACATTAGAAAATTATCGTTAATGCACTTAAAGTGTGCCCCATTCGACAAAACTGCATTCCGGTAAAGCATGAATTACGGAAACGAGAGAGCTGCATGAGTAAGGAAATATCCGCCGCTGATATCAGCGTTATTATTCCCATCTACAACAGAGCCGATAAGCTGAGAGAAGCTCTTAACTGCATTTACAAGCAAACCGTCCTGCCCGGAGAAATTGTGGTGGTGGATGATGGTTCGAAAGATGACCCGGAAGCGGTCGTAAAAGAATTCAATGATCCGCGCATCAAGTTCAAGCGTCAGGAGAACGGCGGTCCCGGCGCAGCGAGAAATACCGCGATGGCGATGGCGACCGGCCGTATTCTGGCGTTTCTGGACTCCGACGACGATTGGCTGCCGGCCAAGCTGGAGATGCAGATCGCCAAGTGGAATGAATTGGTGCGGGAAGGCAAAGATTGCGTGATGCTGGATACCTTTACGTCATCGTCATGTAACGGTGTAGTGAAGTGGCATAGAAAGCTCGTGAAGACGGGCCCCAGCTTTGAGGGCCTGATTCTGGAGAACACCATTAACGGCACCTCCAGTGTGATTTGTGAAAAAGACCCTGTGCTGCAGGTCGGTGGATTTCCCGAGACTTATCGTTTTGCGGAAGACCGGTTTGTCTGGCTGGCGCTGGCGCGTGCGGGCGGCTGTTATACCGTCCCGGAAATTCTGGTGATCAAAAACCATGAAGGCGACAATCTCACTGACGACATGGAGAAAAATCTGCAGCACAAGCTGGAGTTTATTCGTCATGTGGAGCGTGAATTCCAGCTGCCCAAGAAAGAAGTCGCCAAGATGAAACTATGGATGTTCGCTGACTTTTTAATGGCCTATCGCCGTCGCGGCAACTATGTGAAGTCGGCGGAAATGGGCGGCAAGATGTGGGCATGTGGAGATCTGCACCTTCTAGCTTCGCACCCTAAGGCACTGGCGGCCATGGCTCTGGTGATGGGGCGTCAGAAACTGCTGGCGATCACAGGCAAAAGTTAAGCGCCGACTCGCTACTCAGGACGACTCAAGACCCAAATAAAAAGCCGTTCCGGATTGTCCCGGAACGGCTTTTTTGTATCCCTTGAGCGTGATCGTTAAGACTTCATCAGGAAGGCTTTCAGATCGGAGACCCAGGTTTTGTGCAACAGTGTATACATGGTCAGATAGGTCATCATGCCGATGGCGATAATGGTGGCTGACAATAACGCTGGATGCAGTGTGGAGTAATAGGTGACGAAAGCGTAGACGGCGCCGACCATACAGGTGGCGGCGACGATGCTTTTGTACACTGTCCGCAGCCATTCGCTGGGCTCGATATGCAGCGCCTTCTTCAATCCAATTACTTTTGCCGGCGAGGCGATCAGTGTATGCACGATAAAGGCGCAAGCTCCTGCGAGGGCGCCCATTTCCGCACCCATAACCGCCGTAAAGACCAGGGCGGAACCGGCGGCGATCAACTCAGACGGTAGCGTCAGTTTGTTCTTGGCGACCGCCGTCAGTGCTGTGGGAACATAGATCAAGGTGTTGCCCACCGCCGCCACCAGCGCCAGAATCTGAATCAGCGGCGCAGCCGGACGCCACTCTTCACCGAACAATGTGGGAATCAAGTACGGCGCCACCAGGGCCAGTCCTACGAACATCGGCAATACGATGAAGCAGGTGGTGAGAGTGGTGAAGCAGAACATTTTCTGCAAATTGGGCAGATCATGCTGATTTCTGGAGAACGCCGGGAGGGCGTAGCTGAGCAAGCCGCCATAAATAGCGCTGCGAGGCATGTCTATCATTCTGCGGGCGAGACCGTATACGCCTACCGCCGCAGAACCGGCGGTGAGGCCCAAAATAATCGCGATGCCGCGGTTCATGGCGTCCCAGCTGGCGCCTCGCAACGCCAGCGGCCAGCCGACGGACAACAGCTCTCCAAACACGGACATGCGGAACTGGGAGCCAATATGCAGCTCACTTGTACGCATCATGATCACCAGACTTACGAGGGCCATAATGACGCTCTGGACGATAATGGCGAAGCTGCCGTATCCGGTCCAGGCAAGAGTCAGGCCCACTGCGGCGCCAATGAGCTTTCCGCCCATGGTGCGTTTCGCCAGAGACTTGAACTTGCCCTTGCGGCGCAGATCCGCGACATAGATATGGCCGGTGGTTAGCAGGGGAATGTGCAGCACGGAGATGAACATCAGCCATTGGAAGCGTACGTCGTCGCTGGCGAACAGACTCCCGATCATGACGGCCGTGGCGGTGACCAGACTCACTACTAATCCGCCCCAGAAGGCGGAGTCAAAGTGAGCGGCCTGAACATCGTTTTGCCGCACCAACGGGTCTTCCAGAAAAGCCACATAAATAACGCCGATGCCTTGTCCGATGGAAAGGGCGAACAGCGCCAGACCCAGCTCGCCGGGTCCCAGCAGCTTGGCGTAGATGAAGAAAGTGAAAACGGAAATGAGTACGATGCTGAATTTTTCAACGAAAACCCACATCAACTTCCATGCCCGATGGTTTAACACACTATTGACTCCGTATTACAAACTGACGAAAACGCCATTACACCAGCCAACAACGCACGTAGCGGTCGATTTTGTTGTAACAGTTATCCGATAAAAGCACCGGTCTGCCTAACAGCAGAGCCAGTATTGCGCCATGCAGACGATCCGTATCGACCTGTCCATAACTCTGGTAAAAATTCACGGCCTTATTGATCAAGGCGTCGCTGAAGCGCACCCACAGCGGCGACGTGAACAGATTGACGTCGTGTTTACGCTCCAGTCCTGAAACGCGATTGAACAGACGAAACTTCTTCATATCCATAGAGGTGTACAAGGAGTTCCAGTCGAAAGCGTCCGCCGCGGCTGCGCTGGATACGGACTCGCAGTCCTTACGGCGGAACATCAGCGTGCGTTCCGGCATTTGCTGCGGCCAGGTCCACTCGTCGATCAGCATGGTGGCCAGATCCGGAGCCATGAACAGCTGCTCCGGCGCCAGTGCCTGCGCCATGAAGTTAAAGGACTCCTGATCGCGCACATACATTTTGAGGTTCTTATGCTCGCGATACAGCGCGCAGTTTTGCAGGAACTTCTCAGGCTCATTGAAGTGCACGGACTGCGGCATGATGAGGATAGGGTTGTTGGGAAACTGTTTAATTACTTTTTCCCGCAACGCCTGGTGAATACTGTAAATGTCGCCAAAGTTGCCGCCGCCATGTAACAACAGCACTCGATCCTCTGGAATGCGCGTGCGGAAAAAGCGGTCGGCGTTGCTGGTGGAGAAGCTCATTTCCACCTGCGCGCCCAGTTCCTCCAGCAGCGTCAGCGTACCTTTGTAAATCAATAGGTCGCCCAGATTCAGGTGCAACGGATAATCCAGATAGACAACTTTCTTGCCGCGCAGCTCCGAGCCGAAGGTTTCAAGTAACTGCGCTTTCAGTTCGCGCCAGCGCGCCCGGTTAGGTTGCAGTGAATTGATTCCGGTTGGCTCCATCATTTGTCCCATTATTTGCTCTCCGCTGCTTGCTGGCCCGGCGCCACGCCGGCCTTCTTGAACCGATGTCGAATACGACGCCATCTGGATACGCCCTGGTTCTGGGAACAGGAGGCGATATAGGCTTTGGACGCGGGCGTTGACGCGACGCCGGGAAGTTTCCAGGAGGCAATGGCCTGCGGCAGCATGCCTAACCCCTGCATGAAGCCGACGGTGGAGTCGAGGATCAGTCCGGCGCGTAAGCCTTTGTATAACGTAAGCAGTGTGCCCAGGCACAAAGAGGCGAAAGGCGTTCTGAATTTAACGTCCATATAGAAACGGTTGCGCACATGGAAACGCCAGCGGGGTCCGTTCCAGTTGACCCGACGCTCCGCGGCGACCTTGTGACCGATCACCACTTCTGGCGAATAGCGGATTTTGTAGCCGCAGTTGATCAGCTTACGCGACAACTCCGCTTCTTCCTGCAGGAAAAACAGCGAGTCGTCGTAGCCGTTTACCTGATCGAACACGCTACGACGAATCATGTGTCCCGCGCCAACGAAATGCGTGGTATAGAATGGTTTGTCGCCCCATTCGTGGGCGTTTTGGGTATAGCTCCAGCTGCTCAGGTCCTCGCAGCGGGTGCCAAAACGCAGAATGCGAAAGCCAATGGCGGCGAGATCTTTTTGTCGCTCCATGATTTCAACCGCATTGGCGATTTGGTGTTCGTCGGTGAACTCCGCGTCGTTGTCCAATGCGACGATATAGTCGCCGTTGCCCTGAAAGGCGGCCTGATTGCGTCCGCCTGGAACACCCAGATTGTTAACGTTGCAAACGAGGTCCACGTTCGGATATTGGCGGCAGAATGCGCGCAATTGATTCAGGCTCTCTGTTTTTGAGCCCTGATCCACAACGATTACGCGTAGCTCCACGCCGGTTTGCGTCAGTGCGCTGGCGATCGCGGCTTTGGTGTCTTCCAGCCGGTCCCAGGATAGTATGGTTATGTCCACTGTCGTCATAAGTCGCCCAGCTCCATGGTGTGAGGTTGTCTAAAATGTTCAAGCGGAACCGCCTTTTTGCAGGCATTCCGTATACCAGGTTTCTCTACGCTGATTTGCTTTTGTTGGCTTCGATGCGTCATGTTTACGCTCAACTCAGCTGCGCCGAACGTCGCGCGCGTTTCGTCGTTAGGCTCTGCAATGCAGTGATTCCAATACGCGCAGTCATTTTCCAGTTGCGTTTACTGGTCAGCCCGGGCAGGCCGCTGTAAAAGGCCGAAGCGGCTTCCTTCCAGCGCTGCTCCCGCAATCTGTTGCGGCACAGAGATAAGTAGTAGTTGGCGTATCTTTCTTTCAGGGGCTCCATTGGCACCCCTAACTTTCTGGCGGTGGCCAGATGTTTAAACAACACGTTGATGGTGTCGGTATAGAATCGGTCGGATTTAACGCTGGTGATGTTGTCGCCGTGATGCACGTAGGTATAGGCGATGCCTTTGGAGCAGCCAACCCGGCCTTGCTCAGAGATGGTCATCCACAGGTCGTTGTCTTCTGCGAACACCAGTTCGCTATCGAAGCCGCCGACTCGTTCCAGTAGCGATCTGCGCACCAGCACCGCTTGCGTGGCGGCGAAGCCCAGGCCGTACAGAGCTTGCAGGAAGGGGCGCTGACGATAAGTCCAGCCGTCTGGAAAGGTTTGCTCGACAGCTCCCGCGAGACGCTGGTTAACGCTATAGGCTTTGAAGAACGACGAATGTTTCACAACCTCGTTCTCCATGACCTCGTAGTCGCTGATCACCAGATCCAGACTGACGCCCTGGGCTGCGCACTGTTCCAGCAGTGCGATCTGACGCTCCAACTTGGTGGGCGTCCAGCGATCATCGGAGTCGAGAAACGCCACCCATTGCCCCCGCGCCAGTTTCAGGCCGCTGTTGCGAGCAAGGGAAGGGCGCCCGGAGTTTTCCTGCAGGTGGTAACGCACGCGCGTATCCTTCGAAAAGCCGTTGACGACTTCCGCTGAGCGGTCCGTAGAGCCATCGTCGACCACAATTAACTCAAAGTCGGCGAAGGTTTGCGTCAGCACGCTCTCTATCGCCTGAGCAACCGTTTTTTCCCGGTTGTAGACGGGCATGATGACGGAGACCAGTGGCGCTTCTGCGGTCATGTCGGAGTTTGCTGTTGTCACGATAGTATTCCTGATTGCTGCCGTCGGCTCTTAAAACGTGTAGCCAAAATACTCGATCTCGTCCTTGTATATCCGACTTACCAGCTGCCTGGTTTCCTCGTCGTAATACTGCCGATAATCTTCGCCGTCGCCCTTGATTTTATGGGGCAGTTCAATGTGTTGAACGCCCATGCGCTGGCAGGCTTCTTTGAAATCCGCCTCCAGGTTTTCAAAGCGGCCGACGTAGTCGAGGGAGATGTCGCCGTTGTCATCCTTGAGCCAATAGGTTTGCGGACGCAGCATGCCTTTGCCGGCGAAAGCGTGCATGAAGTCTTTGAAAGACATGTCGCCTTCGATGCCAAAAGTGCGTTTGTGGGCTTCGTCGCGAATCACGTTTTTGTACATGGAGTACGCACGCGCCCAAGGATTTCGAACGAACGAAAACTTGAAGTAGTTTTTGTACTGCTCGTCGGAAACGGTGATTTTGTTTTTCGGGTTCATGTCGCTGCGGCGCTGATGTCTTACGCTGCGCGCCATATCCAGCAGGCGCGCTTTGGATGTCAACGTGCGCAGGTTAAGTCGCGGTTTCGCCATCAGCCTGATTGATCTGTGATCCTGGCCATTGCGTCCCTGGTATCCGTCAAGATGTCCCAAAGCGCTTTCAATGCTGGTGCCGGCGCATTTGGGGATATGGATAAAAATGCATTTGAATTCATGTGAGACCATGACTAACTCCATTCTGGCGTCAAATCAAAAACGCGACTGCGCAAGCCTGCGCAGCTATGGATGACGCGACTCATGCGCGCGCCTCCGCTGGGTCCGGCTGCACTTCGTACAGCGGAGTGGGCGAGAGTTCTCGCGAAAGCCCGTACTTGCCCGCCACGATGACAATGATCGAGAACATGAACATGTCGAAGCTCACGTGGTTCGGGATGATGAAACCGATATAGTTGACCGCCGCCTGAATCAGCAGCATGCTCGCCATTAATGCGAATACGGATGACTCAGGATGGAAGGTAAAGGCGCGGGCGATGCGCCAGAAAGACATCATGAAGGTAGCGATCAAAATGATTAGTCCGACGTAACCGCCGTTGAGGCGCGTCTCGACGTAACCGCTGTGGGCGTTGCCGATGAAGCCCCAGACTTTGACGAACGATTCGACATAGACGCTGGCCCAGAATGCGCCGTAGCCGTAGCCAAAGGTGGGGCGGTCATCCAGACTTGGTCCCAATAGCTCCCAGATGATGGTGCGGTTGGTCAGCGACGGGTCGCGTCCCAGGGACAGCAGAATCAGTTCATAGAAATAGTTTGCCAGTACGGCGCCGATCAACAGACCCACCGTCACCACGATGAGGCGATTGAAAGTCTTTTGAGAATTGCCGATCACCCGGCTGCCGTTGAAGATAGTGGTCAGGCCCATGCCGCCAAACACCATGGCCAGCGCGGTGGCGGAATTACTCAGAATAATCGCCACCACCAGGCCGCCGATGAGGACTCTATCCTGCCGGCTTTCATACATGCGCAAGCCATAGAACGTCATGAGCGCATACACGTAACAGCGGGCGCCTGCGTTTTTGTCGCCGAAAATGCCCAGCAGCGCGCCTTCCCGCAGACCGCCCTGAATAAAGCCGTTCTGGGGAGATATCACTGCGTATATCAACCCGGCGATGGCGGCGCACCCCAGAATTCTTGCAATGAGGCTGAGCAGGTATTCCGGCGTGTATTCTTGCAACAGCGCCAGCGCTGCGACAAAGACGATCATAAGACTGATGATACGCCGCACCGACACGCTGGGCTCGACCGACCACAGAATGGACAGCACGATATAGCCGAGCAATATCAGCCAGTAAATATGTCGCGACACAAAGGTGCCCAGGGAGCGGTCGCGCAGATGCAGCACGAAATAACCGCCTATGCCCAGTATGCTGAGCCCCACTAACTGGCGCACCATGTTGCCGCTAGCGGACTCCGCGATCATTTCCGCGCCGCCGTGGCCGCTTCTGCCGCCTCCGGACACTAATCCGGTCAGGAACGACATAAAGCCGGAGTAATAGAACATGACCAAGCCGAGAAAAAAATCTCTTAACTGATTGCGCGTAATCGTCACAAGATACGCCCGTTTTCGCAGTTAACCGATGACATCCGAATTCAACGCCCCCAGACAGTGACAGAACCGTTTAATACCGCACTGTAGGCTTGAGCGGATAGGGCGTCGCGATAGCGATCAGCCCGGTTTTTCAATTCAGCGTTGTCGCTGGGGTGCTCCATGCACTTGCGCAACGCCTGCGCCATGGCGTTGACGTCGTCAACCGGCACCAGCGGGGCCAAACGACCCTGGTCCAGAATTTCATCCGGTCCGGAGGGGCAGTTGGTCGCCAATACGGGAACGCCTGTGGCCATGGCTTCCACCAGGACGTTGGGGCTTCCTTCAAACCTCGAGGACAGCACGAACAGATCCGCCGCTTTCATTTCCGCTAAAGGATTGGCGGCGTAACCGGGTAGATCGACTTTTTCCGTCAGTTGCAGTTGGCTGACGAGCGCGCTCAACTCTTCACGTAGCTCGCCTTCGCCAAAGATGACCAGTTTCAGGTTGGCGATATCTGCGACTTGCGCAAAGGCGCGGATGAGCGTGTCGAACCCTTTTTGATGACTGAGCCTTCCCACTGCGACGACGACGCGTATGGCGGGATCTTGTAGCCACGGGTGGCTGGCGGGCTCGTCCATCATGGTAAGAACTTTGGCGGTTAAAACCGGATTGGGCGCCACGACAATGTCTTTGGGACGCAGCGACTCAGTCTCAATCAGATCACGTGCGACGCCGCCGGATACCGCGATGATCGGGTTTGGCAGGCGACGATAAATTTTGGGGGCCAGCCAGTAGGTGAATTTCATCACCGCGCCAGTGTTGACCTTCTTGTCCAGGGAGTAGGTGTTGCGCTCGCTCACCACCAGACGACGCAGCATGCCGGTCATGGCGCAGGCCAGGGCGGCGGCCACGTTCACATGGGTTAGCGCAGATAGAATTCTGTCTGGTTGCGCTTCACGCAAATAAGCCGCCAGTCTGGGTACGGAACTCAAGGTGCGCGGGGAGCCAAGCTCCACCAGCTTTACGGCTGAGGATAGCTCCGCTTTGTTTACACCGCCCTCTGTCAGCAGGACCATGGTCACCGCTGTATTCTGTTCCGCCAACGCATTGGCGAGACGCACCATCATTTTTTCGGCGCCGCCGCCCCGCAGGTCATGCAGGACGATGGCTACGCTTTGGGTTTTCATGCCATCCGCTCTCCGAACAGCTTGATGTAAGCGTCGGCGGCGTCGGCGTAACGGTATTTGCTCACTGCTTCCGCTTCAGGCGCTATGGGTGTCGTTAAGTTATCAACGATGGCTTGCGCCAATGCAGTCGGGTTCTGGTTGGGCGCCAGGCCGCCGTAACGACCATTGTCCAGCAATTCACGGGGGCCGGTTTCACAGTCGCTGGAAACCACTGGCACGCCCAGGGCGATGGCTTCCACCAATGCGGTAGGCAGGCCCTCATGGCGAGACGACATGACAAACAGTTTGGCGTGCTTGATGATCGCGTATGGATTGGGAGTGAAACCGTAGAAGATCACTTTGTCGGTCAGTCCGAGATCCGCCGCCTGTTTTTCCAGGGCTGCGCGGTCATCGCCTTCGCCCACAATAACCAACCTGGGTAATGCAGGCTGTATAGTCAGCGCTTGTTTGTAAGCGTCCAGAAGCAAATCGAAGCCTTTCTGTTCACACAATCTGCCCACTGCGCAGAGATAGTCGCCCTGTATCGGCGCGGACTCTTCCGCCAGGGTAAAGATGCGCTCATCAATAATCGGATTGGCCCGCGCTACGACCTTGTTGCGGTTATAGGGCAGGAACGCCTTGATTTGGTGCGCGAGATCTTCTGAGACAGTAACGATGCGACTGCGGGTCAGCGCGTACATGCAGTACAGCGCTTTGATGCTGCGCGGCGCCAGCTTTTGGTCTGAAACGTCAAAGGCGCAATGGCGGGTGAACAGCTTCATGACCCGCGGCAAAAACATGAGCGAGATCAGACTGATCAGGTTGGCGGTCTCTTTTGATGAGATAACCACGCCAATGCGATTATTCTTCACATGACGGCGAAATCTCAAAAATTCGCCGATAAGTTTAAGCGGGCTCTTGCGGCTTGGTTCCACCAAGGTGACGGGCCAATCCTGACGTAGTTGGCTGATGTCTTCTTCTCCAGAGAAGAAAACATAAAACTCGGGATCGTATCCCTGGGCTTTTAAGCTGGTGGCCAGATTCGCGGATACGCGTTCCACGCCGCCGCCTTTGGAGAACGTCTTCAGCAGAAACAGCACTTTCTTGCTTTCCGTATCTCTGTCGCCGCGGTAGCGGTTTTTATAGGCCAGATAAATCGTATGAGGATTGGTAATCAAGTAACGCCAGAACAGTTTGCGTGGATTGAGGACCATGCGGTGCACCCACTCCAGACCGTTGTTCTGCACCCATTCCGGCGCTCTTTTATAGTGTCCAGTTAAAAAGTTGTAGCAACCGCCGCAGCTGATCACCACCGGTACTTTCAATCTGTCTTTGTGGCGAATACAGAACTCTTGCTCTTTGGGTTTGCCCAGACCAACCCAAAGCACGTCTGCGCCGGACTGGTTGATTTCCTCCACGATGTTCAATTCGTCCGCCGCTGAAAAATAACCGTCGCGTACGCCTACGATTTCTGCGTTGGCGTAGGTGTCGCTGTAGATTTTCGCCGCCTGTTCCACAACGTCCTTGAGGCCGCCCAAAAAGAAGTGCTTGAGAGTAGGGGCGTAGTGAACCGGGATGTCGTGAATCATGTCCGTAGTGGCCGAACGTTCTGCGATAGGGCGCTCAGAGAACCAACGGGACAAGGTTACGACGCTTTGTCCATCCGCATGCACCAGATCGACATTGTTCATCAGTTCAAGGTAAGCGGGGTCGGAGCCCGCCAATGAAATCGCTTGCCCATTCGAGGAGAAAATCAAAAACGCCGACTGGTCCGGAGTGTAGTTTTGGCAGATTTCCCCCACCAGCAACGCGAGTTGTTTGCGGTCGAGACAACTGGTCCTGATTCCGCCGACGTTGGTGGTTGTGGCTTCGTTAAGCATTCTGACAGTCCCTTAAAACTTTGAGATCAATATCTGGTGTTTGAGTTAATAACAGGCCGGTGTCGCCGCCCTGAGGCGAACCGCGCCCACGTCGCCGTTACAGGCGGGCGTGGGCGTATACGACTAGCGAGCGATGCTGAGACCGCGGCCGATGCCGTAGTAATCCAGTCCGTACTTTTTCACGGTTTCAGGATCGTATAAGTTTCTACCGTCGAAAATGACCGGGCTCTGCAATGTTTGTTTGATCATTGCAAAGTCCGCCGCTCGGAAAGACTTCCATTCGGTGCAGATCACCAGCGCGTCGGCGCCCTGCAGCGCGGATTCTTTGGTGCCCACCAGAGACAGGTCGTCGCGGGCCCCGTAAATACGCTGGGTTTCTTCCATGGCTTCCGGGTCATATGCGCGGACTTTCGCGCCTGCGCGCCACAGTGCTTCCATCAGCACGCGGCTGGAGGCTTCGCGCATGTCGTCGGTGTTGGGCTTGAAAGACAGTCCCCATAACGCGATGGTTTTGCCTTCCAGCTTGTGATCAAAATAGGCGCTGACTTTTTTGAACAACGTTTCTTTCTGGCGGTAGTTGACCGACTCCACCGCCTTCAACAACTGCGCGTCGAAATCGATGCTGTCTGCGGCGCGAACCATGGCTTGCACGTCTTTAGGGAAGCAGGAGCCGCCGTAGCCGCAGCCTGGATAGATAAAGTGGTAACCGATACGTGGGTCAGATCCGATGCCTTTACGTACGTTCTCTATATCCGCACCGAGCTTTTCCGCCAGATTGGCGATTTCATTCATGAAGCTGATTTTCGTCGCCAGCATGCAGTTGGCGGCGTATTTTGTCAGTTCAGCCGAGCGTACGTCCATAACAATCATACGATCATGGTTACGGTTGAAGGGCGCATAGAGTTCGCGCAGCTTTTCGACGGACCCTGGATTCTCAGAGCCTACAACGATGCGGTCAGGCTTCATGCAGTCGGTGACCGCCGCGCCTTCCTTCAGGAACTCAGGGTTGGAGGCGACGTCGAAGTCAATGTTTTCGCCACGCTCGCTCAATTTCGCAGCGATAGCGGCGCTTACTTTGTCCGCGGTGCCGACTGGAACGGTGCTTTTGTTGATTACCAGCTTTGGCGAGGTCATGTAGCTGGCGATGGTGGCGGCGACGCCCAGAACGTATTTGAGGTCCGCGGAGCCGTCTTCATCCGGCGGCGTGCCGACAGCGATGAACTGAATTTCAGCATGCTCGACGCCCAACTTGGCGTCGGTCGTAAATTTTAGCCGGCCCGCTTCAAAGTTAGCCTCTACGATAGGCGTCAGACCAGGTTCGTAAATTGGAATGATCCCCTTCTTCAGGTTCTCAACTTTCGCCTCGTCGACATCGACGCACATTACATCGTGTCCGACATCGGCAAGCACGGCCGCCTGAACAAGGCCTACATAACCGATTCCAAATACTGTTACTTTCAATTCTCTTCTCCTTGAAGATTAATTCAGCAATTGGCTGTTTTTTTGTATTCGGCGGCGCGTAAATAATATTCGACATTCCGCTTAAATGAAGACTTACAAAAAATACGCCAGATTTATTACAGGTTTTACTTACAGCATGAAATTGTTCATTAATCGCACCCCGGAATAGTAGAGTCGGGGTTGTATCAGGTTGAGGCCGCCATAAAATTGCTTAAAGAATTTGAGATGTAAACTCTTTTTGCATCAAAATGGAGCCCCAGAGAATACATTCTGTCGCGACCGCTCCTCTTTGGGGCGGCGCGGGGCCTGTAGCCGCCGTAACCAAGCTGTAATACGCGAAGATACATTAAATTCCTTTCATGAAATGAAATTGTCTTTCCGAAACATTATTGTGTTAAAAGCTGCTTCACGGACGAATACAGACCCCTATTACAATACCAGAAGTACTGCCATGTTATTTATAGAACTTTTTGGCTAGTACAAAGGAAATATATGTGTGTGTTTCCGGCATTTTATACGTATAGGAGTACATTCTTGCTGAATTTTATAAGGTTTCATCCGTATTAAACGATATAATGCGACCCACTCACAGAAGTGGAACCTTATAAAATTTTTCATAATGAACTTAAGAGTGGACATGTTTTAATGCGCGCGGCGTTTTTTTGCCGCAGGCATGCTTCCTGCTTAGTCATCTGATGATCAAGACGAAACGAATTATCATGTTTTTCTTAAGTGCTAACAATCTCAAGTAATGCTAAAGGACTATGAAGAATGACAGTTGGCGGTAGTACCAAATCTAAACTTCTTTTTAACTTTAACAAGCATATAAAAAAATCCGTCCGCGATCGTCGCGGCGAGCTTCGTATTTTGGCTGCCTGCATCGCCGCACTGAGCGGCTCTTCGGCGTGGGCGGCTGCGGAGCCGTTTTCTTTCTCCGCCGGGCCTGTCAATGTTTACCCACAGGTGAAGGTGGAAGAAAAGTATAACGATAACATCTATCTGCAGAAGGACGACAAGAAAGAGTCCTTCGTCACTATCGTCTCCACCGGCGTGATGCTGGAGGCGCTGAAAGGCGATGATAGCTACTATCTCGGTTATAAAATGAGTTCTGGCAGTTACGCCAGCGCCCACACCGACGACTACATCGACCATTTCGTCAACGGCAAGGCGTTCTGGACCCTGAACCATCGCAACACGCTGGAGTTGCTGGGTCGTTTTGAAGCAGGGCATGAAGATCGGGGCACCGGTATTAAGCAGGGCCCTGACGTGGCGCCACTGGAAGACCTGATTGAGTATGATCGCTCCGCTGCTGCGTTGACCTATACTTTCGGCTCCAAGACCTCTGATGGCCGCCTGACGCTGAAGCTGGCTGGTGCACAGACTGAATACACCAATCAGCGGGACGAAACCCGTCTGCGTGATCGCCGCACTCTCGAAACCGGAGCTGGCTTTTTCTGGCGGGTGGGGAACAAGACCGGTCTGGTGCTGGATGTGTCGCGGACACACACGGATTACATGAATGACCCGTCTCCTGCAGATGGCGCGGGCGGCAGCAAAGACAGCGATTACTACAAGTTTTTAGCCGGGGTTTCCTGGGCCGCTACAGATATCACCAAGGCCACGTTTAAAGTCGGCCGCGCGGAAAAGCGTTTTGAAGATGAAAGTCGCGAAGACTTTTCCGGCGCCAGTTGGGAGACCATTGTCGATTGGGCGTTGAAGCCTTATTCAAAGCTGCGATTCACAGTAGAGCGTAGCGCTGAAGAGTCATATGGAAGAGGCGACTTTATTGACGAGAAGCGCGTTGGCGCATCCTGGACCCACAACTGGAACGATCGGATTACGAGCAAGGTCGCATACAACTGGACCCGCGATGTGTACGAAAATGACCCAGAGTCCCGTAAGGACGATACCTCCGAAGCGACGCTGGCGTTGGATTACGCATTCAGGGCATGGTTGAACGTCGGCGCGTCATGGAACTTTAAAGACAGAGATTCAACATTGGACAGCTATTCGCATACACGCAATCTGGCGACCATATATGTTAATGCAGGGTTTTAAAGTTAAATGCGGATAAAGTATCTTGTTCGTGTCGAAATTTATACAGGTGTGGTGTTTGGATGAATCATTACAGGAAGCATTGGGTAGCCATGGTCAGCGGTGTGTTTCTATCCGCTTTGATGCTGCTGGCTTCAATATTGATTCCGGCGCAACGGAGTTTTGCGGAAGAGGGGTTGTCTGAGTATACGCTTGGCTCAGGAGATTATGTGCGTGTTCAAGTGTATGGCGAAAGCGATTTGACGCTGGAGGCGCGGCTCAGCGATGCAGGTACGGTCTCTTATCCCTTTTTGGGCGAGATTAAGGTGCTTGGTTTGACGGTGAGTCGATTGCAGGAGCTTATCGCAAATGGTTTGAGGGACGGGTATTTGGTCGATCCCAAGGTCAGCGTCACCATATTGGAGTACAGGAAGTTTTTTATTAACGGCGAAGTAAAGAATCCGGGCGGATTTTCCTATCAGCCCGGGCTGACCGTGCGTAAGGCTGCGTCATTGGCCGGCGGTTTCACCAACCGCGCAAACAAGAACAAGATTTTTATCATTACCGAAAACGATCCGAATCAAACCCAGCGTCCCGCGGACCAGAGCACGCGCGTGCATCCAGGGGACATTATTATTGTGGAAGAGAGTTTCTTTTAAATGGATAACTTAAGATCAACGCCGCCGCGACATCTGGCGGACACGCCCGGCGACAAAGAGATCATCGATCTTCGACGTTATTGGAACGCTATTCTTGAATACAAGTGGGGCATCGTGTTTCTGGTCTTGCTGGCGGGCGGCGCCGGCTATGTGGCGCTCAAGTACATCAAGCCGATGTATCAGGCGACCACCACTGTACTGATCGAAAACAACCAGCCTAAAGTTATTAACATTCAGGATGTATATGGCCTGAACAGCAATAACCAGGAATACCTGCAAACCCAATACGAGATTCTGCGTTCCCGCAGTCTGGCCGAAGAAGTGGTGAAGCGGCTGGAGTTGGTCAATATGCCGGAGTTTGATCCATTCCGCCAAAAGGCTTTCAACTGGAAAGAGTGGGTGCCGCTGGAGCAGATTGAGTCTGTGTGGCCATTTGAACCTGAAACGCTCGACTTCCTGCGCATCAATAAGAAACCGCTGTCTGAAAAGGCCAAGTTTGAAGCCGTTGTCGGCATATTTATGTCGCGGTTAACGATTGATCCTGTGCGCAATACTCAGTTGGTGAAAGTTCGGTTTGACGCCAGAGATCCCAAGGTGGCGGCGTTGATCTCCAATGCTACGGCGACGCAGTTTATTGAAAGTCATCTGGCGGCGAAAATGGCGCTGACGGAGAAGGCGACCATGTGGCTGGGCGAGAGTTTGGAAGGGTTGCGTGAGAAGCTGCGTGAGTCGGAGAAGCGTTTGCAGGAGTTCCGTGAGGCGGAGAAACTGGTGGACGTAAGAGGGGTTAAAACCCTGAACGCGGAAGAGCTGTCCAAACTGACCGAACGTAATGTTGAAGCGCGTCGGGTGCGTATGGAAGCCGCCAACGTATATCAGCAGATGACTATTTTTGGCGAAACGCCGCCTCCTGAATATCTGTTGGAGTTGCCGGCGATTCTGGAGAACCCGTTGGTACGTTCTCTGAAGGAAAGGCAGGACGATGCTCAGCGTAAAGTGGATGAGCTGAGCAAGCGTTACGGCGAGAAGCACCCGAAAATGATTTCTGCGATGGCGGAGCTGAAGTCCATCAAATCAGAGTTGGAAACTCAGTTGCAGCGCGCTGCGCGGGGCATTGAATCCGCCTATAAGATTTCGGTGGAAAACGAGCGCTCTATCGCCAGACAGCTTGATCAGGCTAAGAACAGTTTGCAGGGCGTAAACCGGAAGGAGTTCCAGTTGCGTGAACTGGAAAGAGAGGTGGAGACCAACCGCAAGCTATACGATCTGTTCATGTCGCGCGCTAAGGAAACTCACGAGGCGACAGGCTTGCAGGCGGCGCATGCGCGCATCATCGATTCCGCCATTCCGCCTGGCTCACCTTACAAGCCCAACAAGAAAATGATCTTCCTTATGCTGATCATGGCCGGTTTTGGTTTGGGTATTGTGCGCGCTTTCATTCGTGACGCTCTGGATAACACTATTCGCAGTACTGCTGATATCGAGGAGAAGTTCCGTCTGCCGGTATTGGGGCTGCTGCCATTAGTGAAAAGTAAGAAGTCGAAAGCGGCGTTTGAGGGTTTCCTGTCCTCCATGCATAGTCACTTTGCGGAATCTATTCGCAGCTTGCGCACGAGCTTGATTCTATCCCGTGTGGATCAGCCGTATAAGGTGATTCTGGTGACGTCTACGGTTCCGGGTGAAGGTAAAACCACTGTGGCGTTGAATCTGGCGGAAGCTCTGGGGCAGACCGAAAAAGTGCTGTTGATAGATGGCGATATGCGCCGCTCTATGCTGGCCAAGTCGATTGGTTTGTCGCCAGACACGCCTGGGCTGTCTGACCTGGTGGCTGGCACTGCGGAAGTGGAGCACTGTCTGCACCGCCTCAATGGCACCAAGGCAAGTGTTTTGACAGCGGGGACGCAGCCCACTAATCCGTTGGAGATGATTTCCAGTAATCGTTTCCACTTGGTTCTTGCTGTTCTCAAGAAGCGTTATGATCGCATTATCATCGACTCTGGGCCTACTCAGGCGGTGAGTGACTCGTTGGTATTGTCTTCCTATTCAGACGCAGTGGTTTATATCATCAGGTCTGAAGATACGCCGGCGCCGCTCATTCAGAAAGGCATCAAGCGTCTGCGTGAAGTTAACGCCAACCTTGTAGGCGCGGTATTGAATCAGATTGATGTAGCGAAGCGTAAGAATCAGCATGAGTACATTCATTATTCTTCCTACAACACTTATCCGCTTAAGGAAACGAGCGTGACGGCGGCGAAAACCAAGCGTCGGGTTGAGCCAACCGGAGTGTAGTTGCTCCAGTAATCTGAATCACGCGAAGCCCGCTTATATGCGGGCTTTTTTGTGCGTGAGATTAAGCCCTATCGAACACTGTCGTTTAGCATCCTATCGTTAGCATTCATGCATGGGCTGGAGTTGCGAGGAGCTCAGCTCTTTGCTGCTCCTTCGTCATATATCAATCCATATACGCCTTATGAGACTTATATAGAGGAAGGCGCTTCTTTTATCGTTTGTCCCTTTCTCGTCATCAGGGCCTGAAAACTACCGTTATAAACTATGTCTTAGCTGTAGTTATAGTTTTGTTTGTTCCGCAGGAGGCGGCAGTGTGGTTGGGGTAGAGAAGGATTAAGAAGTAAGAAATAAGAGAGACGTTGCTAAGGGCTGGCGGGCATGGATAGAGATGTTGAGATATGACTGGGCTGATGTGCAGATTGAGGTGTGTGAGCATAAGCTGGCGGGTAATGCCCGTCCTTCCAATCCATCATTGGACCACCAGTTTGGCGTTGTGTTTCTTGATGCTTATTTGTTGAAATTACAAAGCTTTGCAGGAATGAAAATAGCGTGGGGGAGAGGAGAGGGCGGCCTTTCCCGGATTGGTGGGAAAGGCCTGAATTCGGAGTGGTCTTAGTAAGCTTTTTTGCCCACGAAACCTTTAAAGACGGTCATGAATATAATCTTGAAGTCCATGCCCAGAGACCAGTGGCGAATGTACTCCAAGTCATACCAAATGCGGCCGGACATATCTTTCATTTCCGCTGTTTCTCCGCGGAAGCCGTTGACCTGGGCCAGACCGGTAATGCCGGGTTTGACCTTGTGGCGCAGCATATAGCCTTTAATGTGTTGGCGATAATACTCGTTGTGCGCAACGGCATGAGGGCGAGGGCCGACAATAGACATGCTTCCGCCAAGAACATTAAAAAACTGCGGCAATTCATCCAGAGAAGTGCGACGTAAGAAGCCGCCAATCTTGGTCAATCTGGAGTCATTCTTGGTGGCCTGTTGAATGTTGTCGCCGTCCTGACAGACCGTCATTGAGCGGAATTTCCAAACCTTGATCGGGCCGCCGCCAATGCCGTAGCGAGTCTGCTTGAAGAGCACGGGGCCCGGTGAAGTCAGCTTCACCGCCGCAGCGATAATCAGCATTGGAATGGCCGTCACAAGTATAAAGAACAGACCCATAGCAATATCCGTCATACGCTTGGCGAAGCCGTGATCCACCAGCGGAGAGTCGTAAACGCTGATAGCGGGAATGCCGCGAATGGTGGTCAGTCGCGAGTACAGCAGGTTGAAGCTGAAGAAATCAGGAATGACGTAAGCGGTGACGGTGGTGTCCGCGAGTCTGTCCATCATGTCTTTGATTCGACGCTCAGCGCACATGGGCAGAGTGATGTAAATCGTGTCCACCTTGCCGCTATGGACATCCTCATAGAGCTTGTCGAAGCCGCCGCACAGGGCTTTTTCTTCAATAGTGACGCGACGTGTCAAATCCGTCATATCTATGCGGTCGTCGTAAAAGCCGGCGATTTTATAGCCGAGCCAGGGCATGTTGCTCAAAGAGTCGTACAGTCTGACGCCCAGAGTTGTGGCGCCGACAATACCTACCCGTTTGGAGCTGACGTTGCGTCTGCGGATGCTGAACAGCGCTACGCGCCGCAACAAGTGCAGACTTACCAGGCCTGTCGGTACCGCGATCGCCCAATACGCCAGCGCTTCCAAATTAATATTCGGCAGCAGGCCCAGGATGGCGAAAGGCGAGATCAGCACTAATGCGAACATCCAGGATCTAACGACGTACCATGCAAGCTTGCCGGTGGTCAGTCCGCGCATAAGATAATAAATCTGGCTAATTTCCGCACAAAAGCCGAACGTAATAACGAACATGATGCTCAACCAGGAATAAGATTCATTCCAGGCCACGTCAAAAAGCGCTAACGTTCCCAGCAAGCAAAAATGGATAGCTATGCTATCTATTGCGCGAAATAGAGCGAGAATTTTTGAATATTGCGGCCGAATAAGTGGCGACATGCCAGAGCTTAGCTCCGGTTCAGTCTTCGAACCGCTAAATTGAAAGATTCCCATGATCAGTAACTCCTCCTGGACGCCGGCGAAACAGGATTCCGGCCTGCTAGACTCTCTTTATAAAGGCATTTTCCGGGCCACAACATAAACTGCGCTTATTTATATATATGCGTACATTCCACAGTGCTATAAATGCACTGATTTGGTGACTGCTTATTACGTTGTGACCCAACTCCGTACATGTTCGGCTAACTATACAGTGATCAGATTACATATTTTTTATTAAATAAAACTAAGAACGAGGATCGGCGACTAAACTAACGATTATTTTGTATTCCGTAAATCGGACATTTAGCCATATTTTCAATTAGATTGTTTATTTGCGACCGCAATACCAATCTCCGCCAAACTCTAAAATTCCCTGCGGCAAATGCGTTTGCTCCACCAGTTTATTAAAGCGGTATAAGTCAACGGATATTTCTGCATTCATCGTTTTCATAGCAGGTTGGGCTGAATTAAAAACGACTGTGGACGGCATTTCGGAAACATAAAAGTCTGCCGGGTCGGCCTCGGCCTGGACCACAAGTTTATGCGTAAGTTTACTAAATTCAACTGTTATTTTACCTTCACACGCATTGATTGTTCTATGTACGCTTAAACCTTGTAAAGATGGATGAAGTGTCACGTTTTGGGTGTCTGATAGGTATCTACCAGCCCATAGCTCAAGTGGCAGCGCTCCATCGCGCCCGCCTGAAACTAAAAGGTTCACGTCTTTATCTGTAGCCATAATGAAGGCAAAGCTACTAGCTTGATCAACGCTCCACTGCCGATCAATATAAGCCGTGCCTGAACCAGAAAAACTACTATTAGGGTCGCTGTAAACATAACGGGTCGGCGTTCCCAGGCTGAAAACGAACCATTGATTTTCAATAAAAGGTAGCGCAGCTAATAATCCAAAGGGGCTCGCTCCTGGGTTTGGCCAACCCCAATAATGCTTGTCGGAGCCTAGCTTCTCGGACGTGAAATAGAGGTCCGGAAGGGTCAGCTCAATGCGGTTCTGATTCGCTTCCACCACACCTGGAATGCTATAGCTGAATGAGTAGGGTTCCTCTGGGTCCCCGTCAGATAGCTGCACATCGTCAAAAAAATAGTCATAGACCCTGGTCGCCCCCACCCGAGGCGTAAACACCACGTGAATATAGCCTTTTTCCTGCAGGCTGGGTGCGTCGCCCATGATGTAAGTCTGCAGGCTCACCTTTATATAGCCTACGGCTGGATCGTTTATGTAATAAAACCACTGCTCATTCCAAGGGCTTTGTGTTGGTGAATGTGGCTTAATATCGTCCAAAGTGGTGGCGACAGCATAATTAATGAACAAAGTCATTAATACGGTTAAGGCGCGTAATATCATTTTCAATCTCCGGATAAATTGCTATCCATAAAAAGATTTATATCTTTTGGTCTAGTTCCAGGTAGGTTGAAAAACCGCCGGCGTACATATATTGAACTGACGTAGCTGGCGGTCTTTTTGCCGAATTAATACATCGTTATATATATTTCTTTATCGACATATATTGGCGTCGCCGTAATAGGCTCCGGAGGTGCAGGAGGTTCCTGTTGCGCAATGTTCATCCGCCTGGCAATAACATTCGCCTCTTGCATTACAGCCTGGAGTTAAATAATTGTTGAGCGGATCTTCGCCGCTGACTCTGCGCCAGAATGGATTTGTGAAAATATTGTAAGGATCTACTTCCGCTTTAAACGCGAGGAAGTCATTCCATTTAGGATAGCGAGTCGGCATATCCTCAAATATCGCCACGGAGTTTTTCCCCCAATGCGGTCGCGCGTGATATTTACGTAAGGACATTTGTTCTATTTCAAGGTTTACGAAATAGTTTTTGGGAACCGCCGCGCCTTCCTGTCTCAGCGTGTATTCGATGCCGAGATAGGCGGAGTCGCGCCCTGCGTTCATGCCGAGATAACTTGGAGAGGCTTTGCCGAAACGAAAGTAAATGCCGTTTAGAGGAAAGCAGGTGCGTGGATGCGCAGCGAGTATTTTTCTAACGTCAGCGATCCATGAAGGTAAATCGTCAATAGGGATTGCGACTTCCTGCAGGGCGATTGGCAAGCGATCCCAGATGCATTTATTGGGGTCTCTGCATTTGAAATATTGCATGCGATCAGAGTGGCCAATGGGGGACTCCAGCACTTTCCCTGTGTCCACATCGCGATAATAAGAGGTGGAGCGACTGCTGAATCTCACCGCCGCCGCCAGGCATTGCAAGCCGGACCCTGGCACTTCGTGCAGTGCGTCAAATAGCAATCCGAAGAAGAATTCCTGGGCGTCGGAGACGTCGGCCTGAGCGTTGTAGGCGTTTCCGGGAGTATCCAGCGGCACAGGGTTGTAGGTGGTGACAGTGTATCTGCCGAGGCCGGGGAACCAGGCGATATTGGCGGAATAGTTGCTGCGGGCGATATTGAGGATAACGTCTTCCAGCTTGTCGTCGAAGCGAAAGCCTTGCACGCTGGCGGCGACTTTAAAGGCGTCTTCCAGTTGGATGGTCACTTCCACCACCACGCCCAGAACGCCAAGATTCACCCGGGCGGCGTTAAGTTGTTCGCCTGTGAGCGTGCGCACATCGCCAAGTCCGTCGACGATTTTCAGCTCCGTGACATAATCGGCGATCATATTGCTGGGCTTGGCCAGGGTGGACCCATGGGTGCCGCTGCCAAGCATGCCGCCGATAGTGAAGGTGCCGAGCTCCGTCACCATATTCACCGCCAACTCCTGGCTGCGCAGGAATTCGTTCAAGTCATTGAAGCGCATGCCCGCCTGTACGGTGACAGTTTTGGAACTGGCGTCGAAGGAGACGACCTTGTCCATGTTTTTCAAGGTGATCTGGACCTCGCCGTCCTGCGTGCAGGCGGCGTCAATTTGACTGGCGAACTTGCGGTTGCCGGTCATCACAGTGTGGCCTTCGGCCAGCGCGTTGCGGACGATGTCCTGTACTTCTTCTATCGATGCGGGGTCATAAATGGCCCCAGGCGAGCACTCATAGGTGCCTTGGTAGTTCTGAAGTTTTTCGGACTCCTGATTGCGGGAGTACAAGGATACGGAAAAGCCGGAAACAAGAATTAGGATCAGCAATAAAAGACTGGTTTTTATACGCGTCATGTTCGTTCTCCAAAAACTTATGCTTATTTTTTGTGGGCCGAACCAGCGCATTCATGAACTGCCTGATATGCGTCTAGCTGAATCTCGGAAGAATGTAGGTTTCTAAGACCTCCCTGACTTGTTGTGAGTGACATGGCATTTTTTCGCGGAAAAAGTCGGCGTAATCGGCTTTGTAGGCGTCAGCCGGGCGCGGCCCGATTTCCGGCCGCCATAGGGCGTGGTTGGTGGTGGCGAAGCTCAGATCCTGGTGTCCGAGTATGCACACCGGTCCCTGCGCCAGATTGCGCGCGTCGAACAGCCAGAACTCTTTGCCATTGGACTGAGGGCCGCTGGGGTGTTTGCGAACGACGGCGGTGAAGATATAGCCGTCATCCTGAGCCAGAGAGCCTGGCCGCGACATAAACTGCGGCGTGCGCATAACGCAGTCTTCGGGGAACTGATAGGCGTCCGCAATGAGCATGTTGCGGCAATCCATATGCACCAGCGCAGAAGGAATGGCGGTTTGCGGCAGGTTGTCGTTATTGAAGAGACGGTTGGGATATTTGCGATAGGCGTCAGCCACCCGTTTGACCAGGTGTTCGGGACGATAGCCAATAGCGGCCCAGTAAATATGGTCAAAGGTTTCTGGGAACTGGAAATGCCCCCGATAGGCCGGGTCGTTCATGTCCCACAACAGATATTCATCGCGGATAAGGCGAAAATCTTCTTTGATCTCCCAGGCGGAATCAGCGCTGACTTTAATGCGCGCCTGCACCAGTCCGCCGACATCCACCGGCGCGGTGGGATACCCGGCTACCTCGGAAGGAACCCAGCCGCCGAAGTGCAGCAACTCAAGGTAAAACTGCTGTTCGGACTTATCCATCGCTCCCAGATACTGTCCGTATAGGGTGACTTCACCATCGTAGTCGTCGTAGTTGCACATGATGTCGGAGGTATCGAAGTCCAGCTCGATATAATCCGCAACGACCTGCTCCGCGCCGCTGGCCAGATCCGCTTTGCGGATGATCCACACGGGAGTGCGGTGCTTCTGCGGAATGACGATGCGGGTTCCCATGATGCGGGTGGCTTCCACCCTGGCCGCGGTTTCGAAGATGAGAATATGGTTGCGCGTGACGCCAAGGGAGTGGGCGGTGGCGGTCAAATAAGCGTTGGCGCCCTGACGACTGACCACGTTCCAGGCCTCCAGCGCCCCCTGCAGATTCCACCTGATCAGGCGTAGATAACCGTCGGAAGTTCCCAGCTCGCCGATGACTCCGCCGTAATTGATGGTGAAGCATTCGCTGCGCTCCAGATCAAAGAACGGATGCCCGGTGGTGCGCACTTGAGGGAATAGCCACTTATCTGGGGTCAGAGCGTCTGCGATGGGCGGAAGGCTGGTGCGCCACTCGCCGGGATTGCCGACAGGCGTAATCAAGTCCAGGCTCACGGCGTCAAACTCATAGGGAGGGCCGCCCTCGTAACTCAGTGCGAAGCGGTTATCTCCCATATAATTCGGCGCGGTGTTGCAGTAGTTCATAAAGCCCAGATTCGGGCTGTAATAGACCGTGCCTCCCAGTAAATAAAATTTGTCGAATAACCCGCTGACATGCTCCTGCATGATGGACGAATGGGTTTCGATCATTTTGCGTTTGAAGGCTGTCTCATTGGGGCCGAAGTCGAGGCGGGTGAGGGCGCCTTTGCCCGTGGGCGTCAGCTGATTGCGCTCCAGCGGAATTCCTTCCGCCATAAATACATGGCCATGTATGTCGCCAGGCAGGGCGCCGGCGATGATGTCCAGCACCCCCTCGGATGGGGTCAGATCTCCTTGCATAATCGAAGTCGGAAATGAGGACTCCGGCAAAGAGGGATAGTACGCCAGCGCCGCATTAGGCAGTAGTGAGACGGCTCCGGCTGTCTTGATGAAATCTCTTCGATTCATGCTCTTTCCCTGTGCGTTATGAATAGAAACGTTAAATATGAACGGTGTTAAATAAAAAGAGCTGGGCGCCCTATGAACAAGGCATGGTGTTCTCCGTAGTTAATAGACGGCGTAGTTATTCAATCCGGGCGAGGCGACATGAAGAGGATATTGCGATGGGGCGATCCAACTTATCCATGTGCATAACCTTGGGCGGGGCAGGGCGCTGGTCCCTGTCCGGCCGGTCGTTCGATCCGGTCGTTTGGGATTACATCTGACTCACGCTTCTTCGAATGAAGAAAACATGACTGATAGTCGCATCACAGTTATAAGGGATAGCATATGGCCATTAAATGTCCAATTAACGAAAGCAATAAGTTCGTTTTTGTCGGATATAACGACGGAATTAACGATTGTCCACAGTCCCTAGGGTAAACGGCCAATCGAGCTCAGCGCCGAAACTGATTAAGGTGTCGCCCTTGAAATAGCGTGCGGAGGAAGGTCCCGCGACGCGTTGTCCATGTTGTTGAAAGTAATGGTGATAACTTATCGCTTATGGATGCGGATCCTAACTGCCCAGTCAATTTCCGTCGCCATGATGATCACTGCATTAATTATGGGAGGGCTTTCAGGCGCAATGCTTCACGTTCTAAATTCTGTTTGTCATAATGCGGGCATGTCGCCCTTGGTTAGGGCGCGGATCATCAGCGGCGCGCTTCGCGCCCGACATACCCTGAAAATGCGTGCACACGCGCTTTCTGAAGGAAAGGACTCAAGCTCCGTTTACGCCGGTATGCTTGAACATCGAATGACCGATAAGTGACTAATGGACTGGAGCTGCAGCGTGATCACCGTATCTCCTCAAATTCCCAACTATGAAATGCTTGATGAAGTCGCTGAAGGCGGAATGGCCAAAGTGTTTAAGGCCAGACAGCTTCTCGCGGACCGCATCGTCGCCATCAAGATTATTTCTCCGGCTATCTGTCTCAACAAAGAGTTTCGTCAACGGTTTATTCAGGAAGCGCAAATCACCGCCAAGCTGAATCACCCGAATATCATCCAGATATACGACATTGCGCCTTTTGAAGACACGTTCTTTATTTCCATGGAGTTCATGGAAGGCGGCTCGCTGACGGAGCGTATCCGTTCCGGTCGCCTGACCAGAGAAGAGTCGACGCGCATTATTCTGCAGTTGGCGGAGGCCATGAATTACGCCCACAAGCTGGGCTATATTCATCGCGACATCAAGCCGGGCAATATTCTGTTTCGCGCGGATGATACGCCGGTGCTGTCGGACTACGGCATCGCCAAATCCCTGTATCATCGCGGCGACCTCACCACGACAGGCTCGATACTGGGCTCGCCTCCTTATATGAGCCCCGAGCAGGCCATGGGACGACAGCTTGATCATCGCGCCGACTGGTACAGTCTGGGCATCGTGTTCTATCAGATGCTGACGGGGGCCGTACCGTTCGAGGCCACCGATCCGATCAGTCTGGGCATCAAGCACAAACAGGAACCGCCGCCGCCGTTGCCGTTGCATCTGCGCATGTATCAGCAGTTGATGGACTTGCTGCTGGCGAAGGAGCCAGAGCGCCGATTGTCGTCATTGGACGAGTTTCGCGCCCATCTGGAAGCGATTAAAAATGTCCCGGTGGATACGGAAGCAACCTGTCTGTTTACCGTCGAGTCGTTAAAAACGGCTCATGGCGAAACGGCGGCGCAGGAGAGTCCTACCTCCACGCGCAGAACGGAAAGGGGCGGCTCTGTGTCTTCCGGCGTCTGGCGCGCGTTAGGCGTCGCCTTGATGATTGCTGCGGTAGTGGGATATGGGGCGTATAAAAATATGACCCGGCCCGCACCGACTTTTCCCTTTGTGGTAGTGACGGAGCCGGTAGGGGCGACAGTGAAGTTCGCCGGCGAGGAGAGCGCCTATACGCCGGGCGCTTCGCTCCCTGAGGGTGACTATGAGGTTGAGGTGACCGCTAAAGGATTCTGGCCGAAAACCTTTATGTTGAATCACAGCGCCGACCACCGTTCGCATTATGTGTCGCTGAAGCCGGCTAAAACCGCCTTCACGGTGGATGTGACGCCTGTGGATGCGAAAATTCGTATTCTCAATATTCAGCCTAAGTACGAAGAGGGTATTCCGCTGGACCCAGGCCGCTATTTGCTGGAAGTCAGCGCGCCGGGGTATGAGAAGCTGACCCGATGGACGGAAATCAGTGGAGAGCAGTTTACCGAACAGGTGTTTTTGGTTGAGAAGGATGCGCTGGAATCCCTGAACATCGCCTTTGTCGATATTCCTGGCGGCAAGTACCGCATGGGCTTTGATGACGGCGGCGTATTATGGGGCGGCAATCCGGGGCAGGAAGTGACGCTGACGCCGTTCAAGATCATGGCCTATGAAGTGACCTTTGAGCAGTGGGACGCCTGCGTCGCCGATGGCGGGTGCACGAATAAAGCGGATGATCGCGGATGGGGCCGGGGACGTAATCCGGTGATCAGCGTGAGCTGGAATGACGCGGAAGAATTCGCCGCCTGGCTGACCGCCAAAACCGGCAGAAGCTTTCAGTTACCCACGGAAGCGCAGTGGGAGTACGCTGCGCGCGCAGGCAGTCGCAAGCGTTTCTCCTGGGGGGATCAGGTTGGCCACAAGTTCGCCAATTACGGTAAGGACGATTGTTGTGGCGGCTTGGTGAGCGGCGCCGATAAATGGCAATTCACTTCGCCAGTTGGCTCATTCCCCGCTAACGAATGGGGCGTGTATGACATGCATGGCAATGTGTGGGAGTGGGTGCAGGATTGTTGGAGTGAGTCCATGAAAGGCGTTCCAGCGGATGGCTCCGCGCGCACGGCGGGAGACTGCCGACGCCGCGTCCTGCGTGGCGGCTCCTGGTACAGTCCGCCTAAGTCAATGCAGTTGGTCAGTCGCGACGCCAATGGCGTTGATGTCCGCTATCAAGTGAACGGGTTCCGATTGGTGGAGACGCCGACCCAGGCTCCCGCCGCAGGAGCCCCCTCTCAGTAAGAGGAGGCCATTCTCGGGTTGCTTTGGTCAGCCAGGGCGGTACTCTAGCCGATCATAAATAAAGCTGTGATCGGAGTTTATCGATGCCGCCTGAGATAGCCCTACTGCTCGCCGTTCTGCTTTACATGCCTCTACACCTGACCTTGATGGCTGTGTGCGCAAAAGCGTTTGGCGTCAGAGTCAGGGAGATCAGTATCGGTTCCGGACCTCTCCTGCTGCAGACGGGCATTGTCAGCATTCGAGCAATTCTTCTCGCGGGCTACGTCAAACTCAAGGATACGCGAGAAGAGCGAGGTGAGAGGGATGACGTTAAACCGGCGCCTGACGCCTACGATTGCCAGCCGGCTTGGATCAGAGCGGTCATCCCGCTTTCTGGATGCTTCTTTGTGCTGGCTTTCGCATTGGGCGTTTACGAGGACGGCTGGCGTAGTTTCGGCGCCGCCTTCGTAGAGATTTTTCTGGGGGCGTTCAGTCCCTTGTCCGTTGCACAGGAATATTTACGCGAAGGCGCCGCTTTCGCCGCCAGCAATAACTTCATCCTGCTATTCGCCCTGGTGGCGACCAAGCTATCCGCCTGCAATCTATTGCCGCTGCCTCATATGAACGGCGGACAGGCGTTGATGGCGTTGCGCCAGCCGCGTCAAACGGAAGCACAGCCGAAATGGATACTCTGGCTGATCCTGCCGGGACTGCTGTTGCCGTTGAGTTGGATTGGCGCCTACGCCGTCTTTATCTGGCGTGCGTTCACCGGCGGTTGAATTCACGCCGCCAGCTAGCATGGTCTGTTAGTGGGAGAGTGTATAGGCGGAGACTTCCCGCACGATGGTTTCGATATCGCAGGCATAGAAGCCGGAACTGTTAAAGCCGTTAATTTCTAATACATAAAGCTCTCCGGCGCAGACCGCAACGTCCATGACGAATACGGGAGCCGGACTCCATGTGGCCGCCATTGCTTCCGTAAATTTGATTACCGCCTCAGGCGCGCCAGCCGAGACCTGCATTCTACCGTCAGCGCGATAATGGCTGGCTGTGACGACCTTTCCTGCAACGATAAACAAACGCCACTCATGTTCAATGTCTTTGGGTTTCGCCGCCACCATAGGCAACGACAAATCCACCGTGAAGCCGCCGGGTCTGAGTTTATCCGCCCACTCCTTGAAGGCTTTGAAGGTGGTGATCGCTCCTGCAAACTCTTTTAAATCGCCATCCGGTCGGATGAAAAAGACTTCCTCGTCGTCAGCGCCGCTTTGTGCGAACTGTTCCATGGTCAGAATCCGGGCGTCTGCGTTTAACAGGCGGTCGCCATAATGGCGAAGAGCTTCGGAGAACAAAAACTGGCGCTCATCGAAGTAAGCGCAGGGGCTCCATCTGCCGGAGCGATGCGCGGGCGTGATGAAGTTGGAAGAGCCATAGAAAATAGCCGGTCTGTCATTCGGGATATCAGGCAGGTCCGTCGCGAACGGAATGACCCGGGTCATGGCGCAGTCATAGCCCAGCCCGCGGCAGGAGGATTCTATCTTCGCTGCGTCATCGCTGTCGCCAAGGTTGCTTTGCACGACCCAGAGCAGGTCTGCAGACGTGTTTGATGCGTTCTTAGACGGCTGTTCACTCATGATTTGATAGACGACCCGTGTGAATAAACTGACTGATGACTGACGTATGAATAAGCGTATGAAACAAATAGAGACGTAACTCATCGCCTGCGCCATTGAAGATCGTCCGGCATGCTTATATACTCGCTTAAGAACTTAGGTTTTGACGTTTTCTGGAGCTGATTTATGCGCATGCCCCGTGAAAGATAAACTGAAGCATCCTGCTTCCGCCAGCCGAGTTATTCTTGTCTCCCCTGATTTCAGGGCCTCGCCTAATTAATTGATACTCGCTTAACTTTTTAATTGATCTAGCTTTAACTTTCGCGTTTCAGTCCAGAAACAGCGTCCATCTTTTTCTCGCCAGTTTGATCAACGCCTTCAGATAAACCGCTGTTTCCAGCACTTTGCGGCATTCCATTTCGATAAAACCGACCTGAGCTTTTTCGAATCTGTCGTAGTCGCCAGTCTCAATAGATATTTTCATATAGCGGTCGCTGTACAGGTCGTTGCAGGACTTAATGCAGTACTTGTCATGAGCGATGAACTGCATGGCCGCTGGCTTCAGATGTTTGGGCAGACTTTCCAGATTGCAGGAGTCCATGAGGCCTTCTGAGGTGGAAAGATAGTACTGATAGGGCAGCCCTTTGTGCTTTTTGCTGGCGTCGCTTTGATATTGCGGTAGTTCGTTGCGGAAGGCTTCGAACTGGGAGCGAATGTGGCGCACATAGTTATCGAAAGGCGTTTGCAAATAACCGTTCATCAGCGCGCGTTTGCTGTCGATGTTGAGATCTTCCGACGGCCGCGTCAGGCCCAGCGGCAGCCAGCGTCGCCAACGACTGACCTGTAACTTACGGGCGATGGCTTTCACGGCTTCATCGATTTCCTTGCGGGTGGACAACATCAGGCCGAAGTCTTCGAACAGCATTTCCACCAACGCGTCCATTTGCGCCAGCGCCTGTTGCTGCGCATTGATCAAGGTCAGGTAATAGCGGGCGGCGGGAATCAGAATCTGAATCAGGATGGCGCCGAGCACCACGGCGACGATGCGTGGATCAATGGCGGCGATCCAGCTTTTGCCGGCTTCCGGGTGCAGGATATCCTGCAGCGGTGAACTGAAAATGCTGACGATCATTGCGATCAGCACGATGCTTAGCGCAATCCAGACGAAAAAAGAAACGCGTAGAAATCCCCAGGTCCACGGCATGCGGCCTATCCTTCGATATTGGGCTGATAAAAGGGAAATATTAGAAAATTAAAGCATTTGAAAGTCAAAGAAAGGTCGTTTCAGCAAGAATATTACGAGATTTTCGCCCTAAGAGGACGCTTGGGCTTCCCACACCGCGCCGTTAGTTAAGGCGTGCAGGCGAAAGTAAAAGGTGGCGCCGCAGTTAGGTTCGGAATGGTAGCCGATCTGGCCGTGGTGACGCTGGACGATTTCTCTGGAAATGCTCAATCCCAGGCCGGTGCCGCCTTTGAGGCGGGTGTCGGAACTGTCCGCCTGGGCGAACTTCTGGAAGATTTTATTGCGGAACTCCGGCGGCACTCCCGGCCCCTGGTCTTGCACGGAGACTTCCCAATAGTGGGCGTGAGCATTCAATGTCAGCGACACGGCTTCATCGGCGGGAGAGAATTTGACGGCGTTGGAGATCAGGTTATCCAGTACTTGCCGCAAACGATCCCGGTCTGCTTTCACCAGCGCGGGCGAAGCAGGTGGATCAAAGGCGAGGGTGACGGAGGCTTTTTCCGCGAGCTGCTGATTGGCGCTTAAGGCCTCCTCAATGAGATCTCTTAGGTCCAGGCGTTCAAAACTGAACTCCAGACCGCCGGACTCTATTTTCTGGATATCAAGCAGGTCGTTGATCAGGCGCAGCAGGCGTTCACAGTTGCTGTAGGCGATATGCAGCATTTGTTTGGCCTGATCGGGAAGCAGGCCGAGGCGGCCGGAATCCAGCAGCGCCAGTGAACCGTTAATGGCGGTTAACGGCGTGCGTAGTTCATGGGAAACCGTAGAAATAAACTCGTTTTTCAGGATATCCAGACGTTTGCGTTCGCTGATGTCGGCGATGAAACCGCTATAGCCATCCATTTTTCCGCTGGCGTCTTTGCTGCGCTGCAGATGGATTTCCACCCAGGGCGCCCGCTCCAGTTGCAGGGCGTTCAGGCGCAGCTCCAGAAACAGGCTGGACTCTTCCAGCCGGGCGATTTTCTGCAGCGCATCTCTCAGCTTGTCGCAATCATCGGGGTGAAAGTAGTGAAACATTTCACGGTCGACGGCGTCGTCAGGATTTTCCCCGGTCAGGCCGCTCCAGGCAGGGTTGAGCACTCGCCATTGATAGGCTTTATCGGCCTGAAAGATCACCTGTTTTAACCCCGTGAATAATTCCTGATAACGGGTTTCCGCTTTGACCAGTCGTTGTGATTGATCGATGACCTCTTTCTCTATCTTTACAGTATGCGCTGTCTCCAGCAGTAAAACCGCGGTGAGCAGACTTCCGAACAGGACGGCCAGTATCAATGCGATCCAGGGGGTGATGGATGCGTCCTGTTTGATGAATAAACGCGTCGGCGTTATGGATATTCGCCAGACTCGTCCAGATATATCCATCTGCATGGTTTGCGTGAACATATCCTCCAAAGGATTGTCCGGCTCGCTCTGGCGGGAAATGAACAGCGCTTCGGGTTGTTCAGGTTCAGTGATATCGAAGATCTCGATATGAAACAGTTCAAGATTGATGTCTTGGGATAAACGATCAATCAGATTGCCGATCTGAACCGACCCTACGACAAATCCCATAATCCGGCGCTTCTGATCTGAGTTGGCGCTTTGCGGCGGGCTGGAGTAAACCGGCGCAATACAGATGGCGCCTTTGCCGTAATTTCCTACTAGCGTGATTGGCGCCGTGAGCGTCAGTTCGCCCTTGCGCATGGACTCCAGAATGGCGCTGCGGCGTATGGCGTTGGAATACAGGTCGAAGCCTTGCGCCGCGCGGGTGACTTCATTATTGGGCGTGACATACAACACCGGCACATAGAAATTGCGCTCCGAAGCGGGAATCTGCTGTTGGCCCAGGGTCTCGCGTATCTGATAGTCCTTCTCCAGCAACAATGTCGCCCAATGCTCGAAATTAGAGCGACTGGCTTTATCAATATAGGGCGCCCAACCCAGACCGCTGATGTCGCGATGGAAGTTGCGAAACTGTGAGGCGTAACGCTCGAAGTCCTGCGGCACGATGACCTTGGAGCCCTCAAACAGCAGGGCGAGAGCGCTGACGGCGTTGGTGATCCCCTGTATCTGGTTGAAGGTGGACCAGCGTAGTTGCACGCCCTGCTGGCGCACGTCTTCTTTAATCTGTTTCTGGTCCGCCTGCACCAGATAATAATGAGAAATCACCGCGAGAGTGAAAGACGCCAGTCCAGGCAACGTCACCAGCAATCGCCGCTTCAGCGTGCTGTTTTCCTTTTGCAGCCACAGTAACAAAATCGGGGCGAAGATCAGGACGCCGAAGGTGTCGCCAAACCACCACGCCAGCCAGTGAGCGCCTGCGTCCTGGATGTGTATGACGCCCAGGCTGGCCATCAGACCAATGCTGAGAGTTGCGCTGGTGACGCAGGCCACCGGTCCGCCGAGTATGAGCAGGCGCGCCACATCCTGCTTTTTTTCCAGAGAGGGACTGAAGTCCGCGCGCATGCGAATCAGGGTGGCGCCGATGACCGCCTCCAGCGGCGCGCCGATGGAAATGGCGAGCGCCAGTATGACCTTGCTGAAGGAGTCCGCCTGCTGCGATACCAGCTCCGCGGCGAAACTCGCCAGCCAGATGGCGGGCCAGATGCTGCGGCCATAATGGATCATGCCCGCCAGTGCGATGCCTGCGGGTATCCATACCGGGCTGGCGTTGCTGCCGGGCAGTGACAATAGCAAACCGGCGCGGGCAGTGAGGAAATAGGCAATAGCCAGGGCGCACGCCGGAGCCAGAACGCTGAGCTGCGATGGCCACTGATGTTTCGCCATAGGCGCAGGCAACCTCCTGTTGGGCTAAAAAATGATCAGCGTCAGATTGATTATAGACACAAGTTTGCGCCACGGTTGCCGGATATAACCCTAGGGCATTTAACGCGTTGAAATCACTTACAGTTTTTTACATTTGTTTACCCTTGGGAACGGCTTCCTCGTGGGTTTGGCGGGTTGACTCCGGTATGATGCGCATGCCTTAGCAAAGGGTGACAGGTAGTTTCTTTTAGAAGTGTCAAACATTTAGCCGCAGGCGCTTTCCCCTCTTTTTCATATGGATTTCTTTTTGATGTGTCAGGGTGGTCAATGATCTCAGTAAAACAGTTTTACGCAATCACACTTGTCGGTTTCAGTGCGGCTATTTCAGCTAACACTTACGCGACGCCGGTCAATCTCGGCGCGGCGGCGAACTACAACGGATTCTTCCATGGCGATTTCACGTCTTCCCCAAATGACAGTGAAGGCGCGTTGGCGGTGGGCGGTAACGCCAGCCTTACCGGTTATACGCTGAACTCTTTCCGCGAAAATGATGGACTGGCGATTGTCGTCGGCGGCGATTACAGCCATGTTGGCGGCGATATCCACGGCGACGCTCTGGTTGGCGGGCAATTCACCACCGCCAGCGCGGGCATTTTTGGAACCGTGAAGGATCATGCGGTATTGCCGATTAATTTCGACGCCGAATTCGCCAAGCTGACGCAACTGTCAAAAGAGCTGTCTTTGGCGGATTCCCTTGGCGTGACTGAGCAGTGGGGCGCGTTGACTTTCAATGGCGACGGTTCTGGCGGTCAGCAGATTTTCAATATCAGCGAGAAGGACTTCGAATCGGTCTGGGGCTTCTTCGCCAAAGATATCGGCCAGCACCAGGAGCTGATCATCAACGTGGCGGGCGACGTTATCGACATTGACCCCGCAGACTACAAAATCAAAGCCAGCGACTGGTCCTGGGTGGGTAATGAAACCAGCGTGATCTTCAACTTCTATGAAGCGACGCAGATCAACCTGGCTGCAGGCTTCTATGGAACCATTCTGGCTCCGGGCGCGGATATCTTCGCTAACGGCGGTCATGTTGACGGTCAGGTGATTGCGCACTCCTGGCAAGGCGCCAACCAGCTGAACTGGCATCCTTATGAGCACAATGTGGAGCTGCCTGAGCCGGCGACCTTTGGCCTGATGTTGTCCGCGTTAGCGGTTGTAGGCGCTGGCGCACTGCGTCGCAAACCGCAGGCGTAACCAGTAAAAACAGTCAGTGGCTGTGAATAAAATACGATGAGAGAAGGCCCCGAATTCGGGGCCTTTTTTATGGTAGCAGCTTGCTGATCAGGAAGAGGCGGGCGCTTCCGTCGTCTCCCTAGCGTCGCCTTGTTGCCCCAGGTTGACTTCACTTTGTTCCGGCTCGGTCACCGGGGCCGCGCTGACGAAACGGGCGCGCTCCAGATCCAGCAGTGAGTCGACATGACTGGCGTCGATCTTGAACACTTGCGGGCGATCAGAGCGAGTGAGGATGTAATAGTCGCCTTCCGCCGGTTTGCCGAAATTCAGCTCAAGAGACTGTTCCCCCTGGGCGTTCTTCTCTTTTAACTGCAGTGTAAAGCGAAGCTTGGGTTCGCTCAGGTTATATTCCGGCTTCACTTCCGCGCCCAGCACATCCTCGAAGCGCATGTCCGCCAGGGACGCCAGCAGTTTGTGAGCGGCTTCCTCATTGGTGACTTCGTCGCTCTGCAGGCCTTCCAGATCCCATTTATCGCCGTTCTTATTCAGCACGATATCCTTGATCTTGACCTGATTGATGCTTTCTTCGGGCACGGCGGTCAGCTTGTTGTCCACCCAGTCTTTACCGGCCATGGGAAGCTCATGGGTGGCGTAATTGACCGCGAACACGGCGTCCTGCTCATTCAGGCGCGCGTGCACTTTGCGATATCCCGGGGACGTGCCCAGATAGAGCGTGGCCAGCGTATTGTCGCCCTGGGCCAGCTCCAGTTTGCGTTGGAACTTATCCTCGGCGACTTCAAAGCGCTTGGCCCCTGAAGCGCTGGTGGCCACCGGCCAACTGGCCTTAAGCTCTTTCAGCTTGGTGAGCATGGCGTCCACTTTGCCGTTGGCGACAGGCAGGTTGTAGTAACTGGCCACTACCCAGCCGTCTTGGTCTTTTTTCAGGTCGACCTTCGCCGTTTCTTCGCCGTAGATATGAATGGCGTCAGGCTGCCTGGACTCCAGGTCGAGCAGCGCCTGATCGGTGTGGGTGTAGGCCGGCTGCGAGCCAGGCCAATGCAGGGCGACGATAAGCGCCGCCTGCGCCGCCAGCGCGATGGAGAGTAATTTGGTCCACTTGGCGTTCATCTATCAAGCCCTCCCTAATTCCAGCATGCCGGCGTAATAGCTCTGCCGACGGTTGAACCATAAGCGGAACAATGCGTACAACAACGCCAGTCCAGCGATCGCCAGACCGTAGTTCAGATATTCCCAGAACTGCTGGCGCTCTGCGCTCATCGGGTAGAGCGTGTTGGCGAAATGGCTGCGTGAGCGGATTTGCAGCAGGCTGCGATCTTCCAGCGACCAATCCACGGCGTTTTGCACCAGTTGCATGGAGTTGAGATAAGGCGCCCGTTCTGTGGAGCTGATCAGGCTGATGGTCTGATCATTCAGGAACTCGTTAGAGGAGAACAGAATGATGCGCGCGGACTCCGGCGATTTATCGATAACGCCGCCGAAATGCGTTTTCTCTGCTTTGTCTTCCTTCTGGCCGGCCTTATCGCCGTCAGTGGAAGTCTGATCCGCTTTTTGCGCGTCGTCGGCTTTGCCCAACAGAGGCGACTCCTTGCCTTTGAACGAGGACTCGAAACGCCCTTCCAAAGCGACGCCCACCAGATAGGACTCGGGTTCGCCTTCGCTGGTCCAGGGGCTGACGCGGCCGTCGGAGGAAACCCGGGGCGTTACGTCCAACTTGTCGGAGACCCAGGATTGCGGCGAAGAGTGCAGCAGTTCCGTGATCTGCAGCGATTTGGTTTTTTCCTTATCCAGCTCAATGGGGGAAGCCCAGCTCATGGTGACGTTAGGCAGACCGGACGTGATCGCGGAATCCTGATTCATGCCGGTATCGCGAATGTCAGCGAAATAGGGGTAATCCAGCAGACGTATCTCCCGGAACGACATGCCGCCCACATTACGCGTGACCGGAATGGGGAAGCTGGCGTTCTGTGGGTCCAGCACCATGGACTGCGCGAGGTTGATCCCGTAATTCTGCAGCCATGTCTCCAGCCCGGAGGTATGTTTGCCCGCCGTGAGGGAGTTGGAGGTCATGCGGGTTTGATAGGGCGAAGTGGACAACAGGACCGTGCCGCCTTTCATGAGGAACTGGTCAACGGCGAACAGTTGCTTGTCGGACAGGGACTCCGGCGCCGCCAGCATGAGGATATCCGCGTCTTCAGGAACCAGACCGTCTTTCAGGTCGACGGTTTTAACCGTCATCGTTTCCATCAGCTTGTCACGCAACGTTTTAAAGCTGGGCGAGGTTTGCTGACCGAGCTGCTGCATGTAAGGGTTGGCGTCGCTTTCTGGAACCACCAGCGCCAGCGTTTTGGTGAAGCCCGCCGAGAAGCGTTTCAGGCCGCTTTCAATATTACGCTTGAGACCGTCTTTGTCGAGAGAGTCGGGCAGGGCGATCTGCACGTATTGTTTGCTGTCGTTCATCAACAGGTAGAAATAGAAACGGTCATTGGACAGCAGACTGGTGGCCATCGGTTGCATGCCGAAATCCTGCTGAATCTTCTGCGCCAGAGAGCCGTCGCCTGCGTTCGGGTCCTGCAGTTCATAGCTGAATTTGCCGCTGGATTCCTGTTTGATTTCCGCCAGCACGTCATTCAGCTCCTGCGCCAACGTTTGCAGTTCTTTCGGCAGTTGCTGGGTGGAAGAGACGTAGCCGTTCAGTTTTACCGGGGTGTTAATGGTGGCGAACAGGTCGCCCTGGCTCTGATAGGCGTACAGCACTTTCTTGATGGCTTTGGTGATGTCGTATTCCGGATTGCGCAGGCGCACGTCCAGATCCGACTCGTTGCGATCCTTCACTTCGATCAGGTCGCGGAAGCCCAATACTTCGAATTGATCGCCGTAGCTTATCAGCACGTTGAAATAGGAGTTCACCAACGACGCTTGATACTTGTCAGACACCTGGAAAGGCACCGGGCGGATGCTGTATTTGTTGTTGGCTTCGTCTTCCAGTTCGGGATTGCTTTGCGGATCGACGAACTCCACGCGCACTTTATCGCCGCCGGCCACCTCATATTCCTTGATCAGATTCCGCAGCTGGGGAACCAAAGGCGCCAGCAGAGGGTGGGTTTTGGCGGAGAAGTAGCCGCGAATCAACAGCGGTTCCTGTAATTGATTCAGGTAGTCGCGGGTGGCGTCATTAATGGAGTACAAATTGCCGTCGGTGAGATCCGCGCGCAGTGTTTTGACTTCGCTCAGCCACAGATTGGCGGCGAACAGGTTGGCGATCATCAGGCCGGAGACGGCGTACCAGGCGCGATGGTTAGAGCGCGCGCCATGGCTGCTGGACCAACGCTGTTTCTCCAGCGCCAGCACGTTCAGCGCCAGGAATACGCCGACCAGACTCAGGTAGTAATAGAGATCGCGCACGTCAATGATGCCGCGGGTGATGGATTCAAAGCGGGAGCCGGTGCCCAGTTGCTTGAGGACTTCGCCCGTTGAGTATCCAAACAGATCCACCAGGGTGTCTGAGCCCAACAGATACAACAGCGAGCAAACCAGCACCGTGACGATCAGACTGACGATTTGCGACTCATTTTTGGCGCTGACATACAGGCCAATGGCGAGGTAGGCGGCGCCGAGACACAGCGTGGCCACATAAGCGCCGATAACCGGACCCCAATCCAAATGACCAAGATAAGACACGGTGAAGGGGATAGGCAGCGTCAGCGCCAGGGCGATGAGCAACAGAATGAAGCAGGCGATAAATTTGCCCAGCACCAACTGCAATGGCGTCACCGGCAACGTCATCAAAAACTCGATGGTGCCCATGCGCTTCTCATCGCTCCACATGCGCATGGTCAGCGCCGCGACCAGGAAGATCAGCAACAGCGGCATCCATTCAAACAAGGGGCGCACGTCCGCGATGTTGCGGGCGAAGAAGGCTTCCACCCAGAAGAAAATAAACAGGTTAACCGCCAGAAAAGCGGCCAGGAAAACAAACGCCACCGGCGAAGAGAAGAACTGAGAGACTTCCTTACCGGCCATCCGTAATACGCTTTTTTCAGGCAGCATAGGGAACCTCCGCAACTTGATTCACTTCCTTGAACACGGTTTCCAGGTCGCGCACTTCCGGGTGCAGCGCCAGGATAGGCACATTGGCGTTGATGAGTTTGCGCGCGACATCGGACACAAAGCTTTCGTCCACCTGCGATAGAGACGTATTGAGCGCGTAAGTGGACGTGCCGCCATCAGTAGCGATGGGCTGGATGTCCCGCAAGGCGCCCAGATCCGTCAGTGCGCTCTTGATCTGCGCCTGGCCTGAACTGCTGCGCAGCAAGAGACGTTGCGATTTTTGCAGGTCCGCCAGAGAAGAATCCAGCGCCAGTTCGCCGTGACGGATCATCAGCACGCGGTCGCACATGGCGCTCACCTCTTGCATGATGTGCGTGGACAGTATCACGGTGGAGTGGCTGCGCAATGATGTGATGAGGTCGCGCATGTGCTGTATCTGCGAAGGGTCAAGGCCGTTGGTGGGTTCGTCGAGGATAAGGATTTTGGGGCGGTTGATGATGGCTTGGGCGACGCCGACTCTTTGCCGGTATCCCCGGGATAAGGTGCTGATGGGGTTGAGCGCCTTATCCCGTAAATCGGTGCGGGCGACGGCGTCTATCACCGCCTGGCGGCGCTTGTCCGCAGGGGTTCCTCTGAGTTGCGCGGCGTAGTCCAGATAATCCACCACCGTCATTTCCGGGTAAGTGGGTGGATTCTCCGGCAGGTATCCCATATTGGCGCGCAGTGCGAGTGAGTGCTCGCGCAGGTCTTTGCCGTCGATGCGGATGTCGCCTGACGAAGGCTCAAGATAGCCCATCAGCATTTTCATGATGGTGGTTTTGCCGGCGCCGTTATGGCCAAGTAAGCCGACGATGCGGCCGCTTTCGATATTAAAACTCACGTTATTGACGGCGGTGAAGTCGCCGTAATGACGACTGAGGTTCTGGACATTGATCATGGAATCATGTCTCCCTTCTGACATTTACAACGAATAATGCTTATTGGTTATGTTTCGGCATTGCGCCGAGATGATTCCGGGGGGCGTGGGCTTTTGACTTTTCAATGTCGAAACGCCAATAAGCCCGATTCCCGGGCGCGATAAAAATAGGGGCTTAAATATAAGAAAAAAATACCGCGACCGAGCAAAATTAATGAAATTTAACCACTTGTCGCGTCTGGGGCGAACGCCGGGAAGTCCCGGCGCACAAGAAGCAGGAGTCAGGTGGAGGGATTATTAATTAATTGCAAGGCGTCGCTGAGGGTAGGGGCGAAGCGCAGAGCGCCCTCGATGGGTTTGACGTTGGCTTTGGCCAGGGTGCGCAAAGGTTGAAACTGCAAGTCCGCCAGGATGAGTTGGCATCCACGTTGGTGGCGCGACTGGACGAACTTGTTAAAGGCGGAAAGCCCGCCGGCGTCCAGCAGGGACACTGCGTCCATGTACAGAATCAGCCCCTGTTTCGTTTCCGTCAGCATGTCCAGCTCGGAAAATACCCTGTCGGCCGCGGCGAAAAATAAGGGGCCATTGATCTTGTACACCGCCCAATTGTCCGGCAGTGGCGTGGAGATCAGCTTGGGGTGGCTGGAGATATCGGAGACCTTGGTCATCATTGATATATCACGCATGAACAGCAACGCCGCCATGACGATGCCGGCGGAGATCGCCAACACCATATCGAACAGCACGGTGAGCGTGAGGCAGGTCATCAATACCAGAATATCGCCGGTGGGGGCCTTCTTGATCAGCGCGACAACTTTATGCGCTTCGCTCATGTTCCAGGCCACCATTAATAATAACGCCGCCATGGAAGCCATTGGCAGATAGGCGAGCAAAGGGCCCAGGGCGATCAAACCCGCCAGAACCACGGCCGCGTGCACCATGCCGGAGACCGGGGACTCTGCGCCGGAACGGTAGTTGGCGGTAGAGCGCGCGATGGCGGCAGTCGCCGTGATGCCGCCGAAAAAGGGAACCACCAGATTGCCGATGCCCTGGCCGAGCAACTCGCCGTTAGCCTGATGGCGACGCCCGGTCATGCCGTCCAGAACCACGGCGCACAGCAGCGACTCAATGGCGCCCAACATGGCGATGGAAAACGCCGCCGGTAGAAGCCGTTCGAAGGTGCTCCAGGTCCAGGCCAACGGCTGGCCGTCCGGGCCCGGTTGTAGCCAGGGCCAGGTGAAATCCGGAAATAAACTGGGAATGCCGTGCCCCACGCCGCCGTCCGCCAGGGGATAGGTAAAACGAGAGCCGATGGTGTCTACGGGATGGCCCGCCGACGCCAGCGCGAGGGAAACGGCGACGCCGAGCAGAACGGCGGGAAGATGGCCCGGGACCGGCATCTTCAGGCGCGGCCACAGTATCAGTAACGCCAGGGTGAGAGACGCCACCAGAATGTTCGCCCAGTCCAGCGTCGGGAGCGCCAGCGCCAACGCATGGACTTTGCCAATATAGGTTTCCGGCATTTCGGCGAGGCTGAGCCCGAAAAAGTCTTTCACCTGCAACGTGGCGATGACGATGGCGATGCCGGACGTGAAGCCCAGGGTGACGGGCTCCGGGATGTATTCGATCAGTCTGCCCAGGCGGGCCAAAGCCAGTCCAACCAGAATGAAGCCGGACATCAGCGTCGCCATCAATAGGCCTGCGAGTCCAAATTCCGAGGCGATAGGGAACAGGATCACCACAAACGCGGCGGTGGGGCCGGATATGCTCAGACGGGAGCCGCCGGTCAGCGCAATCAGGAACCCGGCGATCATGGCGGTGTAAAGGCCGTGTTGCGGCGGCACGCCACTGGCGATAGCCAGCGCCATGGCCAGGGGGATGGCGATAATGCCCACGGTCACGCCGGCGATCAGATCCTTGCGAAAGCGATGGAGGTTATAGGGTTCTTTGATGCAGCTATCGACAAAGGCGCTAGCCAGACGTACCGAACGCAAATGCGCGCGATGTGGCATATGGACTCCGAAGATGTGAGGTTAAGGGGCTCGGCGCCAGACTGACCCGCCGTCATGGCGGGACGCAGCCCGGCGCGCCCTTAGTTTAGCATGGCGCGAGGATGAAATTGTTATGTGATTGATTTTAAATATATTTTGTATCGGCTGGAGCGTGAATTGTTATCAGAAGCTTCAGGCGAAATCGGCAGGAACCTGGAAAGTCATGTCCTCGCCAGAATAGGGATGTTTAAAGCTCAGGGATTGCGCGTGCAGCAACAGGCGGTCGCTGGCGGCCAGCGCTTCCGGAGACGCATAGAAACGGTCGCCGAGAATGGGATGGCCAAGGGACAGCATATGCACGCGCAGTTGGTGCGAGCGGCCAGTAACCGGGTAGAGCTCCACCAGGGTGGCGTTATCTTCCCGCGATAACACGCGATAACCGGTCACCGCCGGTTTGCCGTGCTCGAAACAGACTTTCTGTTTAGGACGGTTGGGCCAGTCGCAGATCAGCGGCAGATCCACTTCGCCCTGGTCTTCCTTGATCACGCCCCAGACTTTGGCGATATAGGTTTTGCGCACTTCGCGTTCCATGAACTGCCGTTTCAGCTCTTTTTCCGCATTGCGCCTCAGGGCCAGCACCAGCACGCCGGAGGTCGCCAGATCCAGTCGATGCACCACATGAGATAAGGGATATTTCTCTTTTACCCGGCTCCAGACGCTGTCATACAAATGCGCGCCGCGCCCGGGAGTGGTAAGAATGCCGCTGGGTTTGTTGACGACAATAATGTCCTTGTCTTCATACAGCGTCTCCAACCAGGGCTCGGTTGGGGGAGAATAAACGAAATCGTCTTGCATAGGCGGAACGGCTGGCCAAGTGGAATAATAAGCTCCCAGGGACGGGATTTCGGCAGTTATAAGGCGGTTCGCAGGATAAATCAATCAAGTATTGTTATCGCCGAGCCGGCGGCCATACACTATCCGGCGCTGGTTAATGACGTTCAGCCTGTAAAGCAAACAAGAGATCCAATAAAAATAAAACTGGGACGGGAACCGTTGCGGGAGGATAGAGCATGGAGCGTAGTTATCTGACGACCTTATGTTTGTTGATTTTCCACCAGATTGACGCCGCTTACTGGAAGGAGTGGGAGATGTTTCAACTTCCGGGAGGCGTACAGGGATATCTGATTTTCAACATGTTGGCGTTACCCATCCTGCTATACGGATACCGACAGGTGTTGCTGAAAAAACGCAACGCGCCTCTTTTTTCTTATGCCTGCGCGGGCCTCGGCATGCTCACGTTCCTGATTCACGCCGGCTTTTTTCTTGCCGGATACGCGCAGTTCAAGCTGCCGCTGTCCATCGCGTTGATTATCGGCTGTCTGGTCAGCGGCCTTTGGCAGTTTTTCCAGACCCGGTTATTCGAAAGGCATCAGCGCTGACTTTCTGGCTCAGCTTATGTCTAGATTTGAAAAGCCACGTCCCGAATAAGGAACCTCTGAAAAACTACCTGCGGCCGCCATTGCAGCGTCAAAAGTCGGCTCAAAATGCTCATTTATTCACGATAAACTGCGCTTTTTCGCCGACTTTTTCCTTGCACTGACGGCCTCGCCAACGTTTTTCAGAGACTCCCTAAGTCTTGAAGAAACTGAGCTTGTCATCCAGCGAGTCCGCCATATTGACCAACGACTCGCTGGTGGCGGCGGTTTTGTCCGCCATGGAGGCGTTGCGATGGGTGATATCCTTTAGCTGTTCCAGCTGGGTGAACACGTCGCGAATCCGGGTGGTTTGCACTGCATTGGATTGCGATACGCTGGAAATTCTGCCGCTGACTTCTTCGATGCCTGCGGCGATGGTTTTCAACTGCTCCGCCATTTGAGAAACCTGATCGGAGCCATTGCCCACGCCAGTCACCGCCAGTTCAATCAGGTTTTTGATGTCTTTGGCGGCGTCCGCGGAACGCTGCGCCAGGGCGCGCACCTCCGCCGCCACCACTGAGAATCCTCGACCTTGCTCACCCGCCCGGGCCGCTTCGACGGATGCATTCAGCGCCAGCAGATTGGTCTGGAAGGCGATGTCGTTGATAACCCGGATAATGTTGTTGATCTTCTCGCTGGATGACTTGATGGAAGACATCGCCTCCAGCGTGGTGGCGGATACACTAAGGCCGAGCTGCGCCTCTTTGGCGGCGGTTTCGGAGACATTGCGCGTGGCGTTGGCCAGTTCAGAGGTGTTGTCCAGTTCCTCACGCAGCTCTCCAATCAGACGCGTTGCGCTTTCAATCGCAGAGGCCTGCTCCTCGGTGCGGCGGGATAAATCTCTGGAAGCGCTGGAGACCTCGCCGGTGCTGGCGGTGAGGTTTTTACTGTCGGAGCGGCATTGAATGGCGATCTCATGCAGTGACTTGATGGTCCGGCGCAGGTGTTCCTGTAATTCGCCGAACTGCCCGGGTTGCTTGTCCCGGGTCTTCAGGTCCAACTGACCCTGGCTCAGACGGCGGAAACTTTCTTCCAGCCTGGCGAAGCTGGAGGCCAGCGTCTCCAGTGTGTCATTGATCGCTATCTTCAGGTGATTGAGGTCACCGGGGAAGGATTCTTCAATACGGTCGTCGAAAGCCCCTTCGCGCATCGCCTGAAGTCGTTCCTGTACGAGGCGAATCGTGTGCTGGAACTGCTCCACGGCTTTATTGACCAGCGTGAGGGTGCGCGCAAATTCGCCTTGGGTGCGATGGTCCTCTTCAAGTGTGGTCAGGCGACCTGCGGCCATGGCCTCCATGACGGAGTTGATGCGGCCCATGGAACGCCCGGTGACGGCGATGGAGTGATTGATGTGCTCGCGCAACTGTTGCATATCGCCTTTGTATTCGGAAATGATGGGAGAATTGAAGTCGCCGTCGCCGAGTTTCTTCACCGAATCCCCCGCCTCTCCGATGAATTTTTGCCAGCGATCGAACAAGTGGTTGGTGGCGTTGGCCACTCTGCCCAGTTCGTCTTCTCGCACGCTCTCGATACGACGGGACAGATCGCCGTTCTCTTTTACGTCCAGCAGCACTTTTTCAATCTGGGACAGGGGCAGGCTAATGCTGCGTATGATCACCAGGGAGCAGGCGATGACCAAAGCGATGATCGCCAGCGCGATGATCAGGCCCGCAATCAGGCTGCTTTGAAACTCCGCTTTGATATCGTTCACATAGGCGCCGGTCCCCAATACCCACTGCCAGGGAGCGAATCCCTTCACAAAGGAGAATTTTTCCACGGGTTTGTCGAAACCGGGTTTGGGCCAGAAATAGTCAACCACACCTTCTCCGTCCGCTTTCACTTTCTCCGCAAACGCCACGAACAGGGCTTTGCCGTTGGGATCTTTGATTCCCGTGGCGTCTTTGCCGTTCAGTTCAGGTTTGATGGGGTGCATCACCACATGGGGGTGGTAGTCATTCACCCAGAAGTAGTTGCCATTGTCGTAGCGCAGTTTGGAGATGTCTTCCAGAGCTCGGGACTTCGCTTCGGTTTCTGTGAGTACGCCATTTTGGAAAGACTGGTAGTGGCTCTCAATGATGGAATACCCGCTTTCCACCAGATGGCGGAGTTCTTTTTTACGGGCTTCTTCCAGCGTTTTGTAGTGAGTGTAAAGCGCCAGAATCAACAGGATGAGCGTGCCTGCAATGGCGACTGCAATAAGAGCGTACATCTTTTGGCGCACGGAGATCGTATTCAGCATTAGAGCGACCTTCTCGGGTTCCTTGAGTGTGTTTAAAAGTCTAGGTCAACCCGGACGCAATTCAATTGGACGCTGCGGTTGCAAGCGGGTAATGGCGAGCTGTTCTATGACTCGGAAGTCGCCTGCAATGGCAGGATTAAGGGTGTTTGTAATCCTTTTGTCATAATCCGTTTGTATGTTGATATAGGCTTGCTTGTACTATTATTTCTTTCCAACACGCCGCGATTTTGAAGGTTCATGTGACAGATGAAACTTCAGTAAAGCGGTCTTATCTTGTGATTGCTCATAGGGTCGTTGTTTTGCCTGGTCGTCAATTTTCCATACTTTTCATCAGTAGACTGAACACCTTTGTGTTAATGGTGGTGTTGCTGGCGATGGCTGGCGTGCTGGCTTTCAGCATGTATCGGCTGTCTTTGCCTGAGCAACTGAATCTGGCCTACCAGGATACCCGCGCCACGGTAAACGAAACCCTGGCGGGACAACTCAACGGTTATCTCTCCACGGGGGAGGCGACGCTGCTGACCGCTATGGAAGGCACGGTCCGCGAGCTAAATGAGGTAAAGCTGGCGCAGTTCCCTCCGGATATCCAGACGGCGATTGCGGCGCCGCTGCAGACGTTGTCCGAATTCATGCGCACGGATCTGCGAGCCTCGGGCAAGCTTTCCGGCAATACCCAGCAATTACTGCAACAGAATGAGCGGGAGATTTCCGATCAACTGTCACTGCTGTCCGGATACGCCCGAAAGGGCATGGAAGAGAAGCCGGAGGCGGCGGGGGAATACTTCGTCAAGATCGCCGCCGCCTATGAAAGCCTGTTGGGGCTGAGCGAAAAGCGCGAAAACTACTTCAGAACTTCTGACGCCAGTCTGTATGAGACGGTCACCAACAGCCATCGCCAACTGGTGGATAACATCGCTGCGCTCGCGGGACTGGAGCCCCTTGGCGTGATGAGTGAGAAGGAAGCAGACGACTTTCTCAGTATGCTGACGGGCGAGAGCGGGTCGGATGCTGAGCAATACGATCTGGTGGAGGACTATCGCAGTGAGCTGCAAAGTTTGTCCGGACGCTATCTGCGAGAGTTGGATAACACCCGTCAGATCATTGAGAACATCCATAACTCGCATGTGCGGGCGGAACAGCTGCTGACCGCGCTAACCTCGGCGATCAGCGACGTTCGCGCGGTTATCGACGCTCAGCGCGAACGCATTGTGCAGTCGGTGTATTGGGCCCTGGGCGTTTCTGTAGCGACAGTAATGATTCTCGCATTAGTGTTTGCATTCATTCAGGCGCGCATCGCCCGGCGCATCCAAGCGATTACACCTTCTCTCAGGGCGCTGGCGAATGGGGACTTCACGGATAAACAGCGGATATCTTCCAGAGTGAAGGAAATTGATAGTCTGGGCCGCTCCAGCAGCGAGTTGCGCGATTATCTGTCGCAACTGGCCCGGACCATTACGGATCAAGCCAGCAGTGTGGTGGCGGTCAGCGCACAGATGAAGGCGCTGTCCAGCGCGTTGACGGATAAAATCGATGCGCAGAATGACCTGGCGGCCATGTGCGCCACGGAGGTCAACGAAATGAGCGCCTCCATTCGCGATGTTGCGCAGACCACTCAGGACGCTTCTGATTCCGCCTCCCGCGCGACGGAGACGGTGAAAGCCGGGCAGCAAGCCATGGCGGCGGCGATCCAGGGAATGAATGATCTGCAGGACAGCATCGGTCATAGCAATGCCGTTATCGCACAGCTTCAGAAGGACAGTCAGGATATTGAGAAAGTGTTGGCGGTCATTCAGGGCGTCGCCGAGCAGACGAATCTCTTGGCGTTGAATGCGGCGATTGAGGCCGCCCGCGCAGGCGAAATGGGGCGGGGGTTCGCTGTCGTCGCGGATGAAGTGCGCCAACTGGCCCAGCGTACTTCCAGTTCCACCGACGAAATTCGCAGCATCATCGAGAAAGTGATGCGCGGCGCCAATGCGACGGTAGAACTCATTACCCGGCAAGACGCCATCTCTCGCGCTGCGGCGGAGAAAAATCAATTATCCGACCGACAGTTACGCGAGGGCGAGATCGCCGTCGCCACAATTTATCAAATGAGCACCGTTATCGCCTCCGCCACTGAACAACAATCCACAGTGACGGACAGCGTCAACCAGCACATCCAGAAAATCTCCGGCCTCAGCGATGAAAGCCGCCGCGCCGCCGAAGAAGGCGAACGCTGCAGCGAACAACTGGTCGCCATCAGCGGGCAATTGCAGCAACTGGTGGATAAGTTGAGCTTGTAGCGGGTATATTGCCCGCTCTGTTGTCACAGGTTCTGAACACAAGCCTCGTGGCGGCGTCATAAGCACTCAACTATACGCGACAGGCAATGAATCAAGACGAAATCCGCCAGCTGATTATTCAATCCGCCGACGCCAGAGGCTACACCAATCGCCTATTAATAAAAGAACTGCGGTCGCAGCTGACGCCATGCGATCCTTCCGAGTTATTTAATGGTTTGTACAGCCTGTTTCTATCCGACGACAGCAATTACAAAAATCGGCAAGAACTGGCTGGCAGGCTGCTGTATAAGCTATACCCCCGGTTGCACTTAGATCTGCGACGGGTGATAAAAGACTGCTTGGCGACCTACTACATCTGTGTGCAAGAGCTGCCGCTATACCTAGTCTTGCTCTGCGGCATAGAACGCGTTGTGATGGTCGTGAATGAACTGGCTGCGACGGAACTGACAGAAAGAGAAAGAATCAGCCTGGATGTTTTCAAATTTTGGCTGGGCATGGAGGACTGATCACTCCGATACGCCCGAACCCGCGTTGTCCGTCTTATAGGATTTATGTCGCGGTAACCACAGTGATATCACCGCAGTCGTCGCGATAAATCCAGCGGAGGTCCACAGGCAGGCGGCCAGTCCGGCGGTTTGGAACAGCCAGCCTGACAGGAGGGTTCCACATAGGCGTCCCAGGGCGTTGGCCATGTAGTAGAAACCGACATCGAGGGAGACGCCGTCTTCTTTGGCGTAGCTGACGATCAGATAGCTGTGCAGCGAGGAGTTGACGGCGAAGACGGCGCCGAACGCCAGCAGACCAGCGACGATGGTTGGACCGGGTGGAAACTGCAAGTACAGACCGGCGGCGATAACCGCAGGCGTCGCCGCCAACGCAGCGGCCCAGACGGTTGCGTTGACGCCGTCAGGCGTTGCGCCTGCGGTCAGCCTGGGGGCGATGGACTGTATGACGCCGTAACCGATAATCCAGGCGGCGAGAAAACCGCCCACTCCCCAGAAATCCCATCCCAGTTGCTCGCTGAGAAAGACGGGCAGGGCGACCACAAACCACACATCTCGGGAGGCAAACAGAAACAAGCGCGCTGCGGACAGAATATTGACCGCTCGGCTTTGCGAAAAAATATCCTTGAACTTGGGTTTGTTCTTCGCTTTGCCCATGTCCTGCTTCAGCCAATACAGACTGGCGATCCAGATCACCATGATCGCTATCGCCATGCCCGCCACGGACCCACGAAATCCGGCCAGCGCCAGCAGGGCGCCGCCAAGAAAAAATCCGACGCCTTTCAACGCATTTTTGGAGCCAGTCAGCAGCGCCACCCACTTGTAGAGTTTGCCTTGGGCGTTGGCGGGAACCAGCAGCTTGATCGCGCTTTTTGCGCTCATCTTATTGAGGTCTTTGGCGACGCCGGACAGAGCCTGGGCGCTCATTACCCAGGGAATGCTTAACCAGGAAGACGGAACCGTCAGCATGGCCAGGGCGATGACCTGTAACGCCAACCCTAGATTCATGGTGCGGTTAAGGCCGATGCGGGCGCCGAGCCAACCGCCGAACAGGTTGGTGACGACGCCGAAAAACTCATAAAAGAGAAACAGCAGCGCGATGTCCAGAGGCGCATAACCGAGCTGGTGAAAATGCAGCACCACCAGCATCCGCAGCGCGCCGTCGGTCAGAGTGAACGCCCAGTAATTGCCGGTGATCAATAAATATTGACGCACCTGCGGCGACAGGCTGGCGATGACGGACATAACGACTTCCGCTCCCAATGTCCCGCTATGCGGCGCCGACCATGCGCGCCAGCTCTACCGTGCGGTTGGCGTAAGCCCATTCATTGTCATACCACGCATAGACTTTCACTTGCGTCTCGTTCACCACCATGGTGGATAAGGCGTCGATGATGCTGGAGCGAGGGTCGGTGCGGTAATCAATGGACACCAGCGGGCGCTCCTCATAACCGAGGATGCCTTTCAGTTCGCTCTCCGCCGCCTTTTTAAACAGCGCATTCACTTCTTCCACTGTGGTGGGCTTTTCTACTTCGAATACGCAGTCAGTGATTGATGCATTGGCCAGCGGGACGCGAATGGCGTGTCCATTGAGGCGACCCGACAGCTCGGGAAAAATTTCCGTGATGGCGGTGGCGGAGCCGGTGGTGGTTGGAATCAGGCTCATGCCGCAAGCCCGGGCGCGTCGCAGGTCCTTGTGAGCGGCGTCGAGAATAGTCTGCGTATTGGTGATGTCGTGAATGGTGGTGATGGAGCCATGGCGTAAATGCAGGTTTTCATGAATGACTTTCACCACGGGGGCCAGGCAATTGGTGGTGCAGGATGCGGCGGTGACGATGCGATGCGCTTGCGGAATGAAACAGTGATCATTGACGCCCATCACCACATTCAAGACGCCTTCTTCTTTTACCGGCGCAGTAACCACGACGCGTTTGACGCCCTGAGCAAAGTAGGCCTGCAGTAACTCTTTCTTGCGCATCTTGCCGGAGGCTTCGATCACAACGTCGCACTCGGACCAGTCTGCGCCGGGAATGGCTTTTTCCGCACTGAGAGCAATGTGCTTGCCGTTGATGTCGATACCGTCATTGCTCGCTACGGCTTCGTGCGCCCAGCGGCCGTGGACGGAATCAAAATTCAGCAGGTGGGCGTGGGTCGCCGCATTGCCGGCGGGGTTATTGATCCTTACAAACTCCACCTCGGGCCAATCCCAGGCGGCCCGAAGCGCCAGACGACCAATACGGCCAAAGCCGTTGATGCCGATTTTTATTGTCATAACCAACTCCTGTTTGTGTTGTTTATCCAGCGGTATGGCGATGTCTGCAGACTTTAGCAGCAGGAACGGGCGCTGTCGGGTTTTATCGTACTGGCGCAGCAGCTTTTTTGCGCTGATGTAGCCACCGCTTCCTGCTTGGCGGCGCTTGCGTCGCCATAGGTGGGAATGTCTTCCAGACTATGAAAAGCTTCCCAGGCGACGCCGTCTGGGTCGATGGTCCAGTGTTTGTTGGAGCGGGCGTAGCAACAAGCGGCGCCTTCTTCCTCCGTCATGGGGCGATCTGCGTCTTCCATTAACTGTCGCACCTGATCAAGCTCAGCTTCGCTCTCCACCTGGATGCCCAAGTGGTCTAACCCCTGTTTGGCGGAACGATTGGATATGGCGAAGTTGACCCGGGGATCATCCAGTTTCCATTTTGCGTAGTCGTCTTTAAGGATAGTGGGTTCAGCCGCGAACAGGCGCGAATAAAAGCGGACGCTGGCTTGCAGGTCTTCGACGCTCAGGTGTACATGCAGTCGTTTCATGTCGCTCTCCTTATGTATGTAAAATCATATATAGAAAAACATATGCTTGTCTGAATAGTAACGGGCGTTAGTCGCAGCAGGCGGAACTGACGCCGGGCCTTGCGCACATGTCAGCGAGTCTGCGCCTGACCTCCTGCATAAACGCCTCATTACCTGAAGCGGTATGTTCCAGGGTGGCTTTTATCCAGTAGGGCAGGGTTGGATTCAGTCGATAGTAGACCCACTGCCCGCGCTTGCTGTCCAGCAGCAGGCCGGACTTGCGGAGTTGCGCCAGATGACGAGAGATCTTCGGTTGAATTTCCTGTAAGGCGTGAGTCAACTCACACACGCATAACTCGCCTTCGCTTTGTATCAGCAGCATCAGGCGCAAGCGGGTTTCATCCGCCAGACACTTAAAGAATGAGACGGGAGACATGACAATTTCCTGTTTCGTATATGCGGAATATCATATATATGAAATTTCATATGTGTCAACGCCAATGAGCTGGAAAGATAAACACGGAAAGTCGCAAAACGTGAGGTATGTGAGAAGAGGAGAAGAGGAGAAGAGGAGAAGAGAGTAAGCAAAGGGAGATGAAAAGTAGAATGAGATGGAAAATAAAAAGAGATAGAAAGGTGAAAAGGTAAAAAGAAAGGGCGCTGCTTGCGAGCGCCCGGAGGTAAGTTCAGCCTCTACTGCGCCGTCGCCAGCTTCGGCTTGATCAAACTGTTGGTCAGCGCCGTGCCAGCGAACACCACAAGGCAGCCGCTCAGCATATAAATAGTGACTGGCTCGTCGAGAATGACATAACCCCAAAACATCGCGAACACCGGAATCAAATAGGTCACGGTAACCGTTTTGGTAGGACCGATACGCGAGAGCAGGCCATAGAAAATAATGTACGCCAGAGCCGTGGAGAAGACCCCCATAACGATCACTGAAGTCCAGGCGGCCGTGGAAATATCCCCTTGCGGCATATAACTCCAGGTGAACGGCGCCAGCGCCAGGGCGGCGGCGATCTGGCTGGCGGCGGCCAACACCATGGGCTGCACGCCGGTCATGAAACGCTTGGTGTAATTGGCGGAAAAGCCGTAACTGAGCGTGGCGGCCAAAGCGGCCATAATCGCCAGGGTTGGTCCGCTCAGTGAGAACTCGCCTTTACTGACGATCAGAATGGATACCCCAAGAAAGCCGATTAACAACCCGACTGTTTGCCAGCGGTTAAGCCAGTCCCCCAGCCAGAGCGCGGCGATAATGGCGCTCCATAAAGGCACGGCGGCGTTCAGAATGGAGGTGAAACCGGCGCTCACGTGCAGCGTGGCGAATCCCAACAGGACGAAGGGCAGGGCGGAATTGCTCACTCCCAGAAAGATATAGTGAGGCACATGGGCCCAGCGCACTTGATGTCGATATTTGATCAGCATAATGGGCGCCAGGCAGAACGCGGCGATGGTTATGCGCAACTGCACCATCGCTACCGGACCGAATTCCGGCGCTGCGATACGCATGAACAGGAAGGAGGCGCCCCATAATCCTGCGAGGGCGAGCAGGTTGATCAAGTCTTTCTTTTCCATAGTCGACGCTCATACTGATACGGCTAAAGATGACAACATGCCTTCTTTTGCAAGCCAATGATATAGGTGGAAATATCCGGTTTTTGAGAGGGCTCAGAGCGGTGCTTTTTCCAGCTCTAAAAGCGCCTGTTTTCTATTCAATCCACCGGCGTAACCGGTCAATGAACCATTGCCGCCGATGACGCGGTGACAGGGGATAATGACGGAGAGAGGGTTGCGTCCCACCGCCGCGCCGACCGCTCGCGTGGCGCGGGGGCGACCCAGAAAGTTGGCGATCTGCTGGTAGGTGGAAAGTCGCCCGGACTCAATATCCGACAAGGCGCGCCATACCTCCTGCTGAAACGCAGTGCCTTTAGGCGCCAGCGGGAGATCGAAACGCTGTAACTGGCCGGCGAAGTAGAGCTCAAGTTGGCGCGCCGCTTCCTGCAGAACGATGCAATCGGGATGATGGCGCCACGCTGGCGTCAGCTCCGGGTAATATTTCTGGCCATCGAAATAGCAGCCGGTAAGCTCGCCATTCTGAGCGGCCAGACGGACGCGCCCCAAAGGCGAGTCGATATCGATATAGTCAATCATGGGGGGTCTCCAAACTTCTCCATAAATGCATGACGGCGTAACCTCGCCATGGCCGCCAATCCTCCGCCGTCAGCGCAGCCAGTTTAGCGTCCACGCCGCCCAGGGCTTTACGTACGCCCACATCGGAGGCCGGAAAGCCATCGGGCCAGGACATGGCGCGCAAAGCGATATACTGGGCTGTCCAGTCGCCAATGCCTGGAATGGCGTGCAGCCGTTGTATTTCCTGCTCCACATTAGTGGCTGGAGTCAGGGTCAATTCCCCTCGCAACATCGCCGCGGCGATCTCCTGAATGGCGCGAACCCGCGTTCTGATCACGCCAAGAGAGGCCAGCTCCTCAATGGGCAGGTCGACCAGCGTCGCTGCACTGGGGAAGGCGCGGTGAATTTCCGGGAATGGGGTTTCAATAGGCTCGCCAAATTTGTCCACCAGCCTGGCCAGTAATGTACGCGCCGCCGCGACGGTAATTTGCTGTCCGAGAATGGCGCGTACGGCGATTTCAAATCCGTCCATGCCGCCGGGAATGCGTAGCCCAGGTTCGTTTTGCGCTAAGGTCCCCAGCACTTTATTGATCTCCTGCGGGACGCAGGAAACATCGAAAAAGGCGCGCAGACGGTTGATGAGATAGCCAATGTGGCGGCTGAGCGTACTGTCCAGACGAATGCGAATACGGGCGGCGTCTGCTTCATGGCTGGCTTCAAACCAGCCCACGGCGGAGTCCTCTCCCGCCTCGACTCGGACAATCCTGCGATAACGTCCGTCGACGACCGCGTCTACGCCGGCGATGGTTCTGGCGCTGAGAAAGCTGAGCAGAGCGTCCCAGGCGTACGGCGGACGGTAGGGCATCTCAAAGCTGATCATCTCGCTCTGTGTTGGCGCTGAACGACGCCGCACTTTGGATGGGATCAAACCATAGTGCTTTTGAAACAGGTCATTAAAGCGGCGGGTGCTGTTGAACCCAGCCGCCAACGCCACATCCGTCATGGACAGGTCGCTCTCTGTCAGGAGCTGTTTGGCCAGCAACAGGCGATGTGTTTGGGAATACTGAATGGGCGATACGCCGAACTCGCTCTGAAACAGATCGCGCAGATAGCGGTCGCTGACGCCAATCCGCGCAGCCAGTTGCGCCAGTGAACGTCCACGCAGAAATCCTTGCTCAATCAGGTTGGAGGCGGCGCGGGCGAGCTGCCGCTTACTATCCACCGCCGCGAGCCCGGGAGCGAGTTCCGGCCGGCACTTCAAGCAGGGTCGGAAGCCGCCGTTCTCCGCTGCTGCGGCGCTTCGGAAAAACAGTGTATTTTCTTTCTTCGGCTTGCGGACGGCGCAGACAGGTCGGCAGTATACGCCGGTGCTGGTGACGCCGACGAAAAAGCAGCCGTCAAAGCGGTGATCTCTGCTGATCAGAGCGTTGTAACAGGTGTCGTGGTCGAGGTTGGCGTTTGTCTTCATAGAGGCTATGCTAATCCTCAACACGAAGCCTGTCTCGCCATTTTCGGAACTGTTGTTTTTTCATTCCCGACAGACCGTTTTTCACTTCAGGCAGTTCGTTGTATTATCCGGAAAACCGGTCCCCGCAATTGCGCTGAATGATAATAACCAGGAGCTTATATGGCCTACACGCCCGAGCTGATTGATGAAATCGAGATCCTCGCTAAATACAATCTCACCACGACCCAGGAAGGGTTGAAAGTGCACCAGACTGCAGGGCAGAAAATGGTGACGGCGGCGAAAAGGCTGCATGCGAAAGGGCTGATCACCCAGGCGGACGGCGGCTACCTTACCAGCCTCGGCCACGACGCGGCGGAACACGCCCAGGCCCTGCTGACTATCTTGAAGCCGGTTTGAGCGTCTCTGGGGCTCAGCAGGCGCTGAGTCCCGATTCATTGGCGGCGTCTTTTCGCCGACGCCCCACAAGCAATATATTCCTCGGCGTTATCTCGCGACTACAAAACTCCCGCATTGTCACTTCATAGCCCCGTTCTTGCAGAAATAGCGCGCGATCCAGCGCCAGCCAGATTTCCAGTGGGCGGCGAAACAGATGTCTCACCAGTTCTACTCTGCGTACTTCGCGATAACGTGAACGGCCGGCTGTTGCGAACTGGGCGTAGTCGATGTCCTTGGGCAGGGTGAGTTGTTTTTCCTGTGCGGCCCATGCGCAGAAGGCGGTAAAGTCGCCATTCAGCATTGCTTTGGGAAGCGATGGCGTAGGGAGGTATTCGTCTTTATTGCGTAACTGACGTTGTAGTACGTCGAATCCCAGACGCCATTGGCTTTCTTTCTCTCGCTGCGCGCGCTCTTTCGCTGAGGCAGTGACGGTTTCCTGCACCGCCAGGGATACGTCTTTCAAGGACAAGGTTAGACTGGCCCGACGGGCGGTCTCGGAGAGAGGCTGGTATTGCTCGCCAAGACAGAGCTTGTGATAACAGCATGGGGCAATGGCGACGCCATCCGCCGCACTGTCCACACCGGCGCGCAACAGGTTGACGTGTAACTGCCCACAGGCGTGCAGGCCCAGGCGCCACCCGCCGCGATACGCTTCCGTGCTGGAATCGAACGGCTGTAGCAGGTCCTGTTGAACATAGCGGATCGGCAATTGTTGTTTATCCGCCAATGCCTGTCCGCTTTCACATAATTGCGCGTCCAATTCGAAACAGAGCGACGTTACTTCGTTGGCGCCGGCGATGGCTCGGGCGAGGTGCCCTTTGCCTGAACACCAGTCGTGAACGTGTCCGCTCAGCGGCGGAAGGGCGGCGGCGAAGGCGGTAACCTGACGCCATTTGCGTCCGGGCGCATGTAAGGCGTCAAAAGGCGAAAACGTCAAAGGACGACTTGATGCGGCGGCTAACTCACTGGCCCGCGACAACTCCGGCAGCCAGGGCAGAAATGGTTGCGCGATTTCCTGAAACCGGGCTGGCTCGGCGGAGCAGGTATCGACTTCTGCATCAGACAAACTATTGATCGCGTTATAGAGTCCTGGATGCACGTTGCGCCAACTCGGATGAGTTGTTTCAAAGGGGCGTGGTTTCCAAAAATAGTCATGCTCGGCGAGCAGGGCGTCGAGGGACTGGAAGCGTTGAAGTAGATCCAGATCGCCCCGCTCAGAAGCGGCGTCAGGATGCAGCGGAACAGCGACTGACATTTAGTTTAATAATTGATCAGATGAAAGGTGCGCAGATTTTATAGTGAATTTGGGGTTTGGCAAGCGAAATGTGAATGCCTGATAACGGGAAAGTCCTTGTTGGAGAGGCGTTTCGCCGTGACCTTGCGCGCGCCTTTCGTTATATTGCACGGGTTTTGCTTAAGCCAAAAAACACACTCGCTTTTTCAGGTAGGAAAATATCCATGATGAGTACGACCGATCCGCTTTGGAAACAGGCGCTGGCTGGCGCGCAAATGCTATTTGTGGCATTCGGCGCACTGGTGTTGATGCCTCTCATTACCGGACTTGATCCCAATGTCGCATTATTCACCGCCGGCGTAGGCACCTTGCTGTTTCACCTGATTACCGGCGGGCAGGTTCCCATTTTTCTCGCCTCCTCATTTGCTTTTATCGCGCCGATTATGGCGGCGAAATCCACTTTCGGATTGCCCGCCACCATGGGAGGGCTGATCGCCGCCGGCTTGACCTACATGATTTTGAGCGCAGCGGTGAAGTTCAGAGGAACCGGCTTTCTGGATCGGCTATTGCCGCCCGTGGTGGTGGGGCCGGTGATCATGTCCATCGGTTTGGGGTTAGCGCCAGTGGCCGCCAACATGGCGATGGGTAAAAGCGGCAATGGCGCTCTGCAACTGGTTCCCTATGAAACGGCGTTGATGATTTCTCTGCCCGCGCTGGCGTTGACATTGATAGTGGCGGTCATGGGCAAGGGACTACTGCGTTTGTTGCCGATATTATGCGGCGTGGCGTTTGGATATGCGTTGTCGTTGGCTTTTGGCGTGGTGGACATGACGGCGGTAGTCAACGCCGACTGGTTCGGATTGCCCGCTTTTGTGGCGCCGGAGTTCAGTTGGGGGGCGATCCTGTTCATGATCCCCGTGGCCTTGGCGCCGGCGGTGGAGCATATTGGCGACATTCTGGCGATCAGCTCGGTCACTGGTAAAAACTACCTGCAAAAGCCGGGCTTGCATCGCACCCTGCTTGGCGATGGCGTGGCCACTTCTGTCGCGGCGGCGTTTGGCGGGCCACCCAACACGACCTACTCCGAGGTGACGGGCGCAGTCATGCTGACCAAAAACTACAATCCTAAAATTATGATCTGGGCGGCGGTTATCGCTGTCGCGCTGGCGTTTATCGGCAAATTCGGCGCGGCGTTGCAGACGATTCCGGTCCCGGTGATGGGCGGCATATTGTGTTTGCTGTTCGGTTCTATCGCTGCGGTGGGAATGAATTCACTGATTCGTCATCAGGTGGATTTAAGCGAAGCCCGTAACTTGGTGATCGTCGGCGTCACGTTGGTGTTCGGGATTGGCGGCATGGTGATCGGAGATAAAGATCTGGGTCTGAAAGGCATTTCACTTTGCGCCTTCGTCGCCATTATTCTGAATTTGTTGCTGCCGATGCCCGCTGGGCGCAAGGAGCACATTGAGCGTGTTGAGGATATGATTTAGTGGTAAAAAGAAGCCGGTTTGAGCCGGCCTCTTAAATACGTAAGTTAGCTGTCAATGAGTGTGTTGCACAGGAATATGATAGATGTTGCCGCCGATTTCCAGAACGTCATATTCCGGTGAACCTCGGTACCTCATAATGGTCATGGTTTCCATCGATTCGATATAGTGGGCTTCAACTTTTAAGGGCAGTTTTGCGTTGGGGCGCATTTCATCCCCTTTCTCATTCAGAATCACTAATCGGCCGTCGCTGGTCATAGTTATTCTGAAGGGCGCGTATTTATCATCCGTTTTTTTAACATGCCTTTCCCCTGTATTAGGGTGGTTGGGAAAGTTTGGGTCGTCTTTGGTTGGCTTTTGGCCTGGAGTGTGAGCGCATGCGCTCATTGATAGAGATGCCCCCAAAACAATGGTAGAAAACAGCTTTATTACATTCATTATTATCTCCTTGTTCAATTGCGTTATTTTTTTATTTAGAAAGACAGCTGTATGCGGCTGTATAGGAATCTTTTTGGGTAAACGGCTGGATAATTCCTCTCACTGTTCAGGACTTCTTTATTGTTGTCGTAGAGGTTGTCGACGCCGAACTGAAGCTCTCCCAAACGTCGAGGCAGCTTTAATCCCATGCGGAAGTTAAATATCCACATGTTTACATCAAAGCTTCTTTGGTCGGCAGAGGCCATCGAAGCCTGAACTCTTTGGTCGGTGTAAATTCCTTCAGCTCTTGCAGTAATCCTGCGTCCTGGAAACAGGTTTATTCCGAATGGCGCAGTATTAGTGCGTGTTCGATAGACGGCTCCTCCTCTAGACCCAAAATTATCTTTGATTTCTTGATCTTCGAAGGAATAGCCAAAGTCCAACGTTATGGATTGAGTTAGAGGGTGGTAATAATACAGACGGTAAGTTTCAAATTCGCGGTATGGATTGTCGGGTTCCATCTGAAAACTTTCAACGTGAACGTCGACCACTCTTCTGATGGCTTCGAAGCCTATTTTTCCTGAATCAGAAAAAGCGTAGTTCAAGCCAGTTGCGTAGACTTTAACGTCTGATCCGTTAGGATCGTCATAGAGTTGATTGAAGCCAAGAATCTGGGCCGGCTCTATTGTGCGGTTTGCCGCAATGTCTCGCTTTAACTTTCTGAAAGCCGCAATTCGCAGAGTGATTGGTTCGCTAAGATTGAATTCAAGGCCTAGTTTAGGCGACCACTGTTGAAACTTCCTGTTTTCTTCCGAGAGTTCAGAAGGAAAAGGTGAGAATGTAATTGACCGTGTTGCGTTGTTCTCAACAGTGTCAAATGCCGTTCCTAATATAGCGAATACCTTTTCATTCGGCCTAAAACCGAAATAAACATAGGCGCTCTTATAAACAACATCTTCTTTTTGGTGCAGCTTGAAAAAGCCGCTGTCCGCAACATTGGTTGAGGCATCGGTATTAGAGCGACCTACGCCAACTTGCGCATAAAAATTTTCTTGGTTATAGATATATTGCGCTTCATACGTGGACGGACTACGTTCAGATGATGAGCGTCCGGAGGCTGACTGTTGTCTCTCATCAAATTCCTGCCGAATTGCTGAAAACAGTAGGTTGTTGTGAATATTCAAGCGGCTTGCAATGCCAATTCTGTATGTTTCCGTATCTATACTTCGGCTTTCTGGATCTGCGTCTGGGGCGATCGTTTTCAGTTTAAACAGATGATCATCTTTCTCAGCCTTCCGCGCTTCCAGCTGAATGCTGATGGAAGGATGAATCTGCCACTGCAAAAGCCCATTGTAGATATCCTGTTCCTGATCCAGTCCGTTGCGAAAGCCATCGCTTTCATAGTGATACTGGCCGAAGCTGGCGCTCACCGGGCCCTGCAAACCGGAGACGACGATGTCTTCTCCCCAGGTGTCGTCGCTGCCGACGAAGCCATTGGTCAGGCCGTAAACCCCATCTTGTAGAAACAAGGGATGGTATTCATTGACGCCGCTGCGTGAGGGCCCAAGTCCTTCCACGATAGGCAGTCCAGTCTCGTAGAGTTGCGGTTGCAGCGGATAAGCAGTGATAGGTTGCCAGAGCTGCGCCTGCATCAGTTCGGAAACCCGGGCTGCCTGATGATTGGGTTGCGACAGGTAGCGATCCGCGAGCAACCGATGGCCATCGGCGCTGGTCGGATCTTGCCTGAGCGCTTCCCATCCTTCCAAAAGCACCGCCTGATCGAAGCCTGCTTCACCGTATGCGCGGGCCAACGCTGCGCTACGGGCGGCGGAGTCGCTTTGCAGCAGCCCGTCTGAACGATAGACCGCGCGATTGCGGTTCAGTTGTTTGGATCGCTCCAATTCTTCTATGGCGCCAACGGGGTCATTGCCGAAGAGTTTGTTGACGCCATCGTAGAAATACGGCGTCGGGTCCTGCGGATCGCGCTCTTTCGCCAGTAGCCACTGCTCACTGGCGTCGTCGCTGCGTTTTTCTTCGAAATAGGCGCGCCCCAGATAGCTGCGCAAGACAGCGTTGTTGGGGGACAGACTGACAGCGACTTCGAGGTCGTTGCGTCCGCCCTCCAGATTGCCGCCGCGCAATTTGCTCAGTCCCAGACCCAGCCATGCGTCAGGAACGCCAGGGTCAGCTTTGATCGCGCTTTGGAAATGAGCGTCTGCGTCAGCCAGTTTGTGCTCGAACAACGCGATAAATCCTGCAGCGATTTGCGCTTGAGGATGCGTGGGAGCGATTTCCGTTGCGCGTCCGGCGGCATATTTGGCGTCGCTATATGCGCCGGAAGTAAGCTCAAGCTCAGCCAGACGGGTCCACGCGATGACGCTCTGAGGGGCGGCCACCGTCGCTCTTTCCGCGGCGGCAATGGCTTCCGGCAGATTTAAGTTTGCCTGCCAGGCGTAAGAGAGGGCGAGCTGTGCGGACGGGCTGTCAGCGCGCAGGGCGACGGCGTTCTGCGCCAGTTGCAATGCCTGTTGCGACTGACTGTTGACCGCAGCGAGCACGGCTTGCATGGCGAGGGCGAGATGCCCCAGGCGCGGATCATTTTGCAGAGGCTCTAAGAGGTTGCCTGCTTCCTGCTGTTGACCGGACGTTAACAGTATCGCCGCCTGCGCAAGTCTTAAGGACGGTCCGTTGCCGGAATCGGCGCGTAACGCCTGTAACGCTGCATCCGGGCGATTGCGATCAATCATCTCCTGGACTTGAGACAGTGTGGCGGCGCCGGCGCTGTCGCTCATGGCGGCTAGCTCCTTCAGCACTGTGCCTGGAGGGTAATAAATCGCCCAGGCGACCGTGTCATGCGTATTCACCTTTAAACTGCGCAAGTGCGCGCCTGTATCGCTGCGCGCCTGTTCGCCCTGAGTCAGTCGCAGGCGTTCCGTGTCGGTGAAAGCCAGCACTTTGCCTTCGATTACCGTGACGGAGCCGCCTTGCGTCGCTTCTACGACAAACTCGGTGCCTTCCACCATGGCGTTCACATAGGGGGTGTCGACTTCGAAGCGGTTGACGATTCGGCTGAGAAAATGCGCGACGCCTTGCTTGAGCTGCACCCAGAAACTTTGTTTCTCGACGTTGTCAGGAAAGCGCATGATGGCGCTCTGGTTCAGGCGCATGTAGGTGTTGTTGCGCAGATAGATGGAGGCGCGACTGTTTTGCCCTGTGCGCAGGGTATCGCCGGGGCAGAGATATTGCTCGGGCGTCAGCGAGGTCCAGGCTTGTTGGGGGAGTGATTTTTCCAGCGTTCCCTGTACGGCGATAACTTTGCCCATCCAGTCCGCGCAGGGAGGGGCGGCGACGGAGGTTCCTGACAGCGTCAGGCTAAGGGAAAACAATGCTCCGCATGAAACACGACACAGCAACTGGCCACGCAGCAATAGGCCCACGGCGAACTCCTTAACGGGTACCGCATTTATTATTGATGTTCAGGCTGACAACTGCGTGAGGACAACGCGCCGGATTTAATAAACAGCTTCCGGCAAGCTCAATATCCGCCCAGATATATGACTATGTTTTTATATCGATGCGGCGCCAACGTTTGGAAATTATCCCTAAGGATTAAATCCGGATACAGAGACGCGCATCTGTCTTTTGGCTTATTCAACACTTATGAAAGTGTCGCATAGTCATGTAATTATTCTGAGAGGATTCTAGCAATAAATCCAGGCATTAGTGCCGGTAATTCAGTGGAAAAATTCCAATAAACTCATATAAATGGACTAGGCCTTAGTGAGTTGGGAGACAAATTCCGGTGAGCCTTTATATGTTGACTGTGAAGATATTGCATCACATTGGCGCAGATAAAATTTGCATACGGAATCGGCGCTATTTTCGTGCAGGCGCGCAAAAATAACTCGCGCTTGCGCGATGTCTCCGAGGTCCAGGCAATGCAACGCTTGCCGAAATGCGAGTTCATTGTCATGACTCCAGTTGTCCTGCATCAGGCTGAACAGGGCGACGGGATGCTGTTTGCCCTGTAGTAGAAATCGTCCCAGGGTGCGAAGTGAATGGGACTGGGTATCCGCGCAGGCTTCGCTGATCAGCGTGTCCGTTCCCAGTAATTTATTGGCGTTTTCAATGCGCGACGTTGTGTTGACGATGTCGCCCATCGCCCGGTATTCGAAGTGGTCGGAAGCGCCGAAATGCCCCAATACCACTTCGCCCGCATGCAGGCCGATGCGGGTGGGGAGCGGCGAGTCTGGATACTGTTGATTGAACAGGTCGATGGACGCGCGCAACGCCTTTAATGCGGGCTCGATTGTCGTCCAGGTCTTATCGGTCGAGATGTGCGGCCAAAGCGCGATCACCCCGTCGCCCGCCACATCGGAAATGATGCCGCCGTGCTGGCGAATTGGCGTGAGCACCGCCTGATAGTAGCTATCCATGATTTGGCTCAGTCGCTCCGGGGACACGCTTTCAGACAGCGCTGTATAGCCGGCGGCGTCGGTTGCGAGGCACACGCCGAATAGTTTTTGCTGTTGCGGTAGTCCGGGCTGGCTGGCCAGGCGCTTAATTTCATGCGCCGGAATATAGCGGCCAAAAGCCAGCTCCAGACGACGCTTCTGCTGGTCGATAATCTGCACGCGCCGCCATACCCCATGCAGCGCCGCAGCGGGAGTCAGCGCCAGGATAGGCGTCATCCACGGAAGCCAGACATAACTCTGTACAAACAACGCGTAGGTCAACGTCATGTAGCCTGCGGCGAGCAAACCCAGCAACAGTAACCCGCGACCGGGAGAGGCGATATTGCTTAATGCGAACGCCAGCGCGGCGTAAAACAGCGTTGCGATGAACCAGACTCCCAGGTGATAACGCACCGCGCTGTTTTCCTGCAGATTGGCGTAAGCGGTGGCGGCCAGCTCTACACCGCTGATGTCCAGGCCGGTGTCTGGCGTGAAGGGGGTGTAAAAGCCGTCGCGCTGGTCGGGCTGATACTCCGCTGCATAGCCGATGAAGATCGTGGCGTCCCGTAAGAGGTCGGCGTAATCATCGGGGCTGGCGAGGAGATGCTCCATAAAAATGGTCGGTATGGATCGGGGTGGGCCATAAAAATTATATAGCTGCGTTGGTCGTAGCTCCTGTAGGCGGGCGATGGCGGCCTCGCGATCTGGGGCGCGTTGCAACAGCGCCGCCGCGGGCATCGCCCAGCGTGGCGGGTTGGCGGGCTGACGTAACCAGAAGCGGCTGATCTTGGAAGATACTTTCGGCAGTGCGAAAGGCGCTGTCGTCGCCGCTGCGTTTGCAAACAGGGGGAGCGGCTCGCTGATGCTGTCCGCGACAATGCGGCGACCATCTACGTTGGTGATGCGGCGCATGCTGAAAGCGAACAGGGCCACCTTGCCGCTGCGGGTCATAGCGTCGGCGAAGCGTGCGTCCGCCGCGGGGTCACGGGCTTCTCTGAAATAGATATCGAACGCAATCAAACCGACCTGTTGTGCGTCCAATGTGTCCACCAGATCCCCGTAAACCGACCGGGGCCATTCGGTGAGGCGGGCCGGCGCCTGCAGGTAGGCAGCGGTGTTTTCCGTGATCGCTATCACCGCTACTTTGGGAGGAGGAGCGCGCTCGCCACGCAGGTGAAATAAGGTATCCAGTCCGAAACCTTCCTCCATGCTCTGACCAACTGGCGTCATCAGGCCAAGCGCTAAAAGCAGGCTCAGCAGCAAGGGCGGCAGCCACATTTTCAAGTGCTGCCGAAGAGGCGAACGGTATCGTGGCTGTTCGGACATCTGATTAATTTTTACGGAAAAATCACTCACTAGCGCGTAACATATAAAACATAGCCGGGGACGGCGTAATAAGAAAAAATGATGTCGGAGCTAATACAGTATGAGTCTTTTATCGCAGATTCCACTTTTCTCCGGGTTCGACGCTGAACAACTCCAGCAATTGGAAAAGCATGCTGTTTTTCGGTGTTTCCAGAAAAACAGTATTGTCATTACGGAAGGCGACCGCAGCGACTCCCTTTATATCATTGTCTCAGGACGGGTCCGAGTGTTCTGTAGCGATGAGAACGGCAAGGAGGTCATTCTGAACGACCTCAAAGCCGGCGAATATTTCGGCGAATTGGCCCTGTTCGATGACAAAGAGCGCTCAGCTTCGGTGATGGCTACCGAACCTTGCCGCTTTCTGATGTTGAACAAATCCAGCCTGTTGGAAGCGTTCAGGCAGACGCCCGATCTTGCCTACAACCTGATTATTCACCTCACCCAACGCGTGCGCGCACTGACCAATAATGTGAAAAACCTGGCGCTGATGGATGTCTACGGCAGGGTCGCCAGCACTCTGCTACAGCTGTCGGAGCGCAAAGGCGACCGCCTGATTACGGAGATTCCGCTGACCCAGCAGGAGATCGCCAACCGGGTCGGCGCCAGTCGGGAGATGGTCTCGCGCATCATGAAAGATCTTGAGATAGGCGGATATATCAAGGTGGAGAAAAAGAAAATCGTCATTAACGACGCGCTGCCAGCTCACTACTGAGCCGGCGCGCGCAGTTCCTCGTCCTTCAAGGCGTTATTAGCGGCGTGGCGGTCCTTTTGTTTTGCGCCCATAGCTCCAGAATGGCTTCGTCACTGATCAGCGGCGGGTAGCGTAGGTAATCGGTGGTTAAAGCGACCGGGCGCAGTCCGGGCTGTACGCCTGGGAGGGCTCCGGGGGCTTTGTCCTGATCGATTGCATTCTCCAGTGCGGAAGCATTGGTCTGGATTACAGGAGGATGTTTATCGTCACTGATGGACACCCTTTCAAAGGCGATGCTTGCGGCGACGGCGCAGAACAGGGCGACGGCGACCAGTGGCGCATCAATATAGACTTTCATAGGACGGCTCTTTTTGTAGTTGCGACTACTCTCGGAAGTTGAAAATCTGGATCAGCGTTGAAATTGCAATAGTTATTAGAGCAGCGGATGCAACAATCCTCTGTAACACAATGCACTTTCAATGTGTGGAAAATTCACTAACCGACCGTCCTCGCGAAGCATCTCCACCGTAATCCCGGCGCAGGCGCTTTGGTTGAACTCACCCGCTTCCCGGATACTGCCGGCTAGTCGCAAGGGGCCTGTCCAGGAGCCGCGAACGCGGCGGTTGGCCCTCTGTATTAAATATAGTCCAAAATATGATCACTGGGACGGCAATGTAAAAAAGTTTTTTAAGGTTGCGTCGGGCAAGGGCGAATGTTTGCTATTTGCAATAAGTTAGTCTTACATTGAAGAAAAGTTGTGGCTAATAATTGAGCAGATTATGGCGCTTTTTTCCAACGTAAAGCTGGATGCGATCAAAAAAAGGAAAGAAGAGCGACCCAACGATTCTGGCGAGCGACATACTGTTTTGGTTGTGGATGATGAGCCCGCCAACCTGAAGATGCTCGCCAGCCTGTTAGCGGACCAGTATCGGCTTATCGAAGCCCGCAGCGGCGCAGAAGCGCTCGACAGGGCCCAGGAACTGCCGGACCCCTCCAGCATCAGTCTTATCATCAGCGACCAGCGCATGCCGGGAATGAGCGGCGTGGAATTTCTGGAAAAAATTCGCCTGATTATTCCAGATGCGGTGCGCATTATTCTCACCGCTTATATGGATGTGGGCGCTATTTTGGAAGCGGTGAATCAAGCCCACATTTATCAGTTTATTATCAAGCCGTTTGACCGGCATGATTTTCTCCTCACCGTAAAGCGGGCGACGGAGCACTTCGACCTGCGTCAGGAGCTTAATGGCTACGTGCATAAGCTTGAACAGAAAGTGACGCAGCGCACCCAAGAGTTGGAGCGTAAGAATACGGAGCTGCGGCAGGCCTATGACAAGCTGGAGGCGCTCAGCGTCACCGACCCTCTGACAGGCCTCAAAAACCGTCGCTTTATCCATAGCGTGCTGCGCCAGGACAGCGCATTCGCCGCACGGGAAAATCTGAATCTGGAAAATCGACCTGTTGCTCCGTCGGAAGCGAAAGCCAGTGAAGATGTACGGAGCCTCCGGCGCGATCTATTGTTCTACCTGATCGACATTGATCATTTTAAGCAGGTCAACGATGTGTATGGTCATATGGCGGGAGATCAGCTGTTAAGAGGGTTCAGCCAGCTGCTGGCGTCGTTGTTTCGCGAGTCCGATTATCTGGTGCGCTGGGGCGGCGAGGAATTCCTGGTGGTCAGTCGCTTTGTGAGTCGTGAGCAAGCCTGCTTCATTGCCGAGAGAATTCGCCGGGAAGTGGAGCAGGCGACGTTTGAAATCGGCCTGGATGAAAGCGTCAACAAAACCTGCTCCATAGGCTTCGCCTGTTATCCGTTTTTTACTCAGCGCCCTGGCTACTTGTCCTGGGAACAGGTGGCGGATATCGCCGACTGCGCTTTATATGCGGCCAAACGCAGTAGCCGCAATAGCTGGGTGGGCGTGTTCAGCAACAACGCCGAGGAGCCCTGGTCGGAAATTTCCGGCAAAGACTGGCTCAGTCGCTTCAAGGCCGGACCTGACGATATGTTGAGCCGGGGAGAGGCGAAGGTGATCTCCTCTTCTGAGGCGGCCGGGTTTCAACGCTGGTTTGGATCAGACGCGCGATGAGGCTGCGCGCAATCATTTTGCTTGTACTGGGGATGCTGTCTGCAGGTTTATCCGTTATCGCCCTCGCGCAGGAGAAGTTGAGCTTCGCCCTGATGGTGTCTCGTAGCGAAGGGGATTTGTTTTATGAGCCATTGGTGCGCTTTAGCGAAGCCGTGGCTGAAGATCTTGGCGTCACCCTGAAGGTCTATTACGCCCAGGACGACCGCATTCTATATACCTCCAACATCGAGAAAGCCGCTGGGGAGGAGGGCGCGGACGCCATCATTCTGCAAAGTTTCAAAGGCGGCGGCGCCCGCTACGTCAGTATTGGCGAGCGCTATAAGACGCCCATGTTCTTCTTCAATGACGTCAATATGATGGACGATGTCGCTGGCTCCACTTTTTGGGTGGGGGAAGTCACTCCGGATGGAGGCCGAGCGGGCAGGAGTCTGGCGCAGACGCTGGTGGAGCGGGCCCGCAGCCTGGGGATGCGCAATGATCAGGGCATGATTGAGGTCGTGGCTCTGGAAGGGTTTTCTTCCTCTGGCGCCTCGCTGCGCCGGGTTGGCGGGTTACAGGATTATGTCGCCGCCAACCCGGACGTCATCCTGCATCAGGTGCTGGCGGCCAATTGGCGACGCGAGGAAGCGGCGCAGAAAATGGATGGACTATATAAGCGCTATCCGGGCGTCAAGGTCGTATGGGCCGCCAGTGACTCCATGGCGCTGGGCGTCGTCGACTGGGTGGGAGAACATGGACTGACCATGGGGAAAGACCTGCTGGCGGGAGGCATCGACTGGGCTGGAGAAGCGTTGAAAGCGATTGCCGATCATCAAATCGAGGCCAGCTACGGCGGCCATTACATGGAAGCGGGCTGGTCCATTGTCGTGATGTTCGATTATCTGCGAGGAGCGTTGCCCGTCGGCGAACATCTGAGTTTGAGTACGCATATGGACGAGCTGAACGCAGGCAACGTCGAGCGCTATTTGCAGCTATTCGGTGATATGGACTGGAAGAAAGTGAATTTCCGGCGATTTTCCCGTTTCCATCACCCTGAGTTGACGCAGTATCGCTTCAGTCTGGATGAGCTGATGCGCGCCAGCGAAGGACCTTGAGTGAGTATGGCTGAAGGTTCGTTTTATACCTCTCTGCGATTTCGCCTGCTGTTCTATATCCTGCTTTGTAGTTCTGTGATTACGCTTATCGTGACCACATTGCAGTTGTATCTGGATTTTCGGACGGACGTTCAACTCATAGAGAGCCGCTTTGACCAGGTGGAGCGCAGCTATTTGCGTCCTATCGCCGATGCCATCTGGAACTTTAATTACCAGGCGGCGGAAATCCACCTGGACGCGATTCTGAGCCTTCCCGATATGGTGTGCGCCATGGTGCGTCAGGATCAGGAAGTGCTGGTGTCGAGGGGCGCGACGCCGGAAGCGGAGCGTAGCGCCATAGTTAAGTCATTCATGCTGGAGCTGCATCGCGACGACCGCACGGTCATCCTCGGGCAGCTGACTGTGTGCGCTTCGCTGGAAGGCGTTTATGAGCGCCTGTTCAGTCGCGTTTTGGTGATTCTGGGCTCCCAGGGGATAAAGACGTTTTTGACCTCCGCCTTCTTCCTGTTTATTGCGCAGCTATTGGTGACGCGGCATCTGGCGAAAATGGCGCGCTACGCCAAAGGTCTGAGTAAGGAAGGTTTGCATCAACCGCTGCTATTAAGGCGCAAATCAGCCCCAGATGAGCTGCAATCGTTGGTGGACGCCATCAACGCCATGCGATCGAACCTGCTGCAGGATATGGAGCGCCAGCAAGGTTTGATTCGGCTGGCGCAGGAAATGGCGGGGTTGGACGACAAGCGCGCTGTGCTGGCCTGTGCGGCGGAGTATCTGTTGCGCAAAGCACATCCACGCGAAGGGGCCAGGGTGGCGGCGTTTGTTCCTTTTCAAGGCGTCGAGCAGGGGCGTGTGCGCTTCGAACATTTAACCGCTGTAGCGCCGCTGCAGCGTGGCGCGGCGGATTTCAGCGTGGAATATCTGGACCATTCACCAGTCGAAGATTTTGGCGGTTTTCAGTGGATGCCTGAAGGAGCGGGTATTCGCATTAGTGGCGACGCTGTGGAACTGTCTTGGGAAGAAGAGGGGCGGCCTGTTTTCTATCTGGGACTCATCGGGATAGATACCACGCGCATTCAAGGCGAGCAGGAATATGAATTGTTGCCGACGCTGATGCAGTTTGTGTTGCTGACCCTGAAGAACGTGCAGACCACGCAAGAGCTGGAGGGCAAGGTCAGCCATAAGACCGCCTTGCTGCAGTCTGCAGTGAATGAGCTGACCGAGCGCAACGAGGAACTCAAGTCCGCGCAGTCCCAGTTGGTGCAGGCGGAAAAGATGAACAGCCTCGGCAGTTTGGTGGCTGGCGTGGCTCACGAAGTGAATAATCCTAATAACTTCATTCATGTGAGTACGTCCAATTTGCTGAAGGAGCTGTTCGATCTGCAAGTACTGATTTTCGAGCTTTCCGAGGGGGAAAGCGCCGTGCGGGAAGAGTTTGATCAGCGTTTTCTTACGCTCTATCGCCATCTCTCCATTATCATGGAAGGCTCCAGCCGCATTAAACGTCTGGTGGACAGCCTGCGTGACTTTTCTCGCATCGAAGGCGCGGAGCAAAGCAAAACGCGTGTGATGTCGGAATTGGAGGGAACGTTGCGGCTGGTGCAGTCGGCCCATCGCAGCGATATCGAATTTGACGTGGATCTACAGGCGGACCCGAAGATCCTGGCATTCCCTGCGCAATTGGGGCAGGTATTTATGAATCTGTTAATCAACGCTTGTCAGGCGGTTGAAGAAAAGCGCGTCGACCCACAGGCCGAGACTGGCTATCGGGGGCGGATAAGCGTCTCCAGCCGGATTGAGTCGGGCGCTCTCTGCATGGTTATCGAAGATAATGGGCCGGGTATTCCTCAGGATCGGCTGAAGCATATTTTTGACCCTTTCTATACCAGCAAGCCTGCGGGGCAGGGCACCGGCCTGGGTTTATCCATCTCGTACGAGATCATTCAGGCGCATCGGGGAGAAATAACCTGTGAATCGGAGCCGGGACGAGGCGCGAAATTTGTGATCCGCTTGCCGGTGTGCTGGGATTAAAGAGAGTATGTTGCTTGTATAGGGATGACAAGTTGAGTTGGGCCTGTTCAATCAGGCGTGAGACTAAGGAGGCGAAGATTCCCATCATCAGCGACGATGCCGGAACTTCGACTTGCCTTGGATAACTGCTTTGAGACGTACAGAAATCATGAACGCACCGCAATTCGACTGTGTCGAGCAGATTGGGACCGCTTTGGCGGCGCATTGGTATAACGCCCTCGCAATTGAAATCAGTCCGGGACAACAGGTATCTCGCTTGCTGGCCACTGGCGACGATGTGGAGATGTGTCTGGGAGGGTTTGAGTGGATTTGCGATGGCGAGGAGAGGGCCGCTCTAATCGGCCTGCCAGATAAAGATCCCCATGGCGCTGCGATAGCTCTTCCGGAGAGCGTTAACGACGGCCATCGCTGCCTTTTCATTCTCAATCTGGCGGCGTTAATCGCCAACAAAATCGGCGCTTCCGACGACTTCACCGCCCTACAGGATTCTCAAATCACCGACGACCTGATCTCGATGCTGAAAACCGCGATTGAATACGAAATGCTGCATTCCCTGGGCGACGTCAAGCGCCAACTGGAGCAGGGCGGAGTGAAGTTCGCTGCTGACGCCGTGGTTGGCGTATACCGCCACGATGAACTCACCCCCACCATTCTTGAAGATTACGCCAATGGACCGGAACAACTGGAATTCTGCTCCCACAAAATCGCCCCGGAACAAGTACTGGAAATAGTGGCCGACGCCTTCTACCGGTCTGAAGAAAGAAAGACATGGCTGAAACAAGGCGGACTGTTTGTGGTCGAATGTGAACTGTGACAGAGGAGACAAGCGGCTAGGAATATTGGTTGAGGCGGACAGGATTTGAACGGGCCGGCCATCCGGTGGCGACCGCCAAGGTCGTCTTTCAGGCAATAAAAAAGCCCGATATGAAATCGAGCTTTTAGGAATACTGGTTGCGGGGGCAGGATTTGAACCTACGACCTTCGGGTTATGAGCCCGACGAGCTACCAGACTGCTCCACCCCGCGACAACGAGGGCGTATACTAAAGATCCGAGTGGCGTACGTCAATGGCAATTGCAAAAAAACTTTTGAGGAATCGCTATTTATTGGTGTGTACAGAGCGAAAGTCTATAGGATATGCTGAAACGGTGATTGCTGACGCTTTTTTGAACGAGGTCTGTGTAGCTCTACAGGCGATGCATTAGACTGAAATGTAGGCATAAGAGACTATTGAAATTGCCCCGACGAATTAAAGCGCTAACTATCAAAAATGAATGATATGGGAAGAGGCCTGTGGTTTATATCTATAAGGTTATTGAAGCAATTTATGAAAGGGTTCGATATTAAATAGAACCCTTGATGATCTTGAGGCTGTATTATATTTTTAGGGTGGCCAAGTGAAAGTTGCTTAATTGAGGTATGAACTTCTCTCCATCGTTGCTTCCAATTTTAACCTTTGGCATATGTGTGTCTGTGGTTACAGATGTTGCCCCCCCAGACTTTAGAGCTTCATGTAAATCTGGTTGAGGTATTTTGTTGTTATTGTTCTTACTAAATACATAGAAATTAATATTATTGGATACCCCAAGCCACTTTGCTGCCTCTGATAGAGCTTTGCAGATATTCTTATATAAAACCTTATTTGCGTCGATTAGTGCTTTGTTGCCCATTTCGTGTTCGCCGTCAACGTTTAAGTTTTTGGCATAAATATCCATTAATATTTTAGACGGGGTAATGTCGAAATAATTGGCTGCTACTTTTACTGCAGCTACTATATCTTGAGAGAGTGTTGCATTAATGCCAAAAACCCACATTTCACCGTCAATGACTGAAGCATCTTTGGTGATTCCAATAGTTCTGTCTCTAAAGGGAGATAGGCTTACCTCTGGATTCCGTATTTTCCAAACAGGCAGGCTGTTTAGTGTTGTTCGAAGAACATGTGTTCTTCCGACTTTTTGGTTGCCAAATATTAAATTCACATCTGTTTTGTATTCGTATTTGCCTTCTGCCAAAGTCGTTGCGCCAGAAACTTATAACATGATATATCCTTAATGTGTATATTTAAATTTCTAGCTCACTGATAATGTGATTGTATTGTGTTATTTCTTCTATCTCTTCTGGTCTAAACCCTCCAAACATTATTCTATTTTCAGAAAGTGCTTTTTGAGAATAAACTATTACTTCTTCGTTTAATTCGGTGCTTGTAGTCCATTCATCTGATATAAACTTTATGCATTTTTTTACTTCTTTTAATTCTAAATAGTCTTGTGACAATTTTTGTTTTACTTGGGTTATCATTTTGTCGATGGGAGGGATGCCCTCGTCGTATGAGGGAACATAGGCTTCGGTGCAGTAATAGTCGCAACCATCGAAGGCTATGCTGCACCGATTGCTCAAGACTAGACTTTTTGTAAATATTATCCATACGCATTTTTTATCCATAATTACCTCATAAAAGTATGTTATTGAATTGGTCTAGATTGCTGAGATTTTCTCTCTTGTTTTGGTTTGCCACATTAGAAACAGGTAGCGACTATAAGCCCAAAAAGCCGTCATTATTTTTTATTAAATTGAAATTTTTATGAGTTTAGCAGTGAGAAGCGATATTCATTGTCGTTATGGTAGGTGGGGACGCCAAAATAATCCCCGTATATAGAGTGAGGGCTAATGTTTTGAGTTTTTTCTGTGCAAAAGAGGAGTGGTGCTGATACGAACACAGCCTATATTTGTGTCTTTGGTATTGCGAAATGTAGCTGCCAGCATGCTTGAGCTAAACAGGGTGTTGCTTAGATCGCGGAGGGTCTCCGCATACGATCGCCAAGGTCGTTATTTTCAGGCAATAAAAAAGCCAGCTAAAAAGCTGGCTTTAAGAATGCTGATTGCGGAGGCAGGATTTGATCGCGGCGGGCCTCCGCATACGACCGCTAAGGTCGTCTTTCAGGCAATAAAAAAGCCCGATATAAAATCGAGCTTTTAGGAATGCTGGTTGCGGGGGCAGGATTTGAACCTACGACCTTCGGGTTATGAGCCCGACGAGCTACCAGACTGCTCCACCCCGCGACAACGAGGTGCGTATACTAAAGACCTTGTTTGCATCCGTCAACCCCTTGTGAGAAAAACTTAACGGTGTGGTCAAATATCGCGCGGAGTTGGGCGCCGGCGTGAACAAACTACGAATGTTTGACTATTATTTAGCTCAAGCCAGTGTATTCAGACGCCAATAGTCTCTCTTATGTGCAGAGCTGTTCGGCGTTTCGTATAGAGGTTGGGCGCAGCCTCTAGAGCCAATAATAAATCAGTGATGTCAAGAAACAGCCCGATTGGGCATTTGAGAGAGTGAGTCAGAACTTCGATGGATTCCCTGGAAGAGCTGTTCGCCCGAGCGCGTAAAAATGAAGAAATTGCGCGTAACCTGTTTGACATTGAGGTCGCGATCCTCAATGTCGCCAAGGTACAGCCGTTTCTTGAGCATCTGTTGCAAACCGTGCAGGACAAATTCGGCGTCAAGCATGTCTGGTACGCCATGGTTGAAAGCGCCCATACGGAATCCCTGATAAAAACCCTGAAAGCCTCGCCGGATCTGGTGGGGAAATGGGTGAGCGCGCCTTCTGTTGAGTATCTGGCGGCCACTAAAGGCGCGCGGGAGCCGCTGATGGATCACGCCGATCTGTATCGTTTCTTCTTTATGACTCCGCCGGAAATCCGCACGCAAATTCGCTCAATTGCGATACTGCCTTTGATTCTTGAAGGACGTCTGGCGGGCAGCTTGAACCTGGCCGCCGACGATCAGGAGCGTTATCGCGCGGATAAAGAATGCTTCTTTTTGCGTCAGCTGAGCGTCAAGGCGTCGCTATGCCTGAGTTCGGTAGTGGCGCGGGAAAAAGTCGCTGACCTGGCCACCCGTGATCCGCTGACGCAATTACGCAATCGCAGGGAAATGGAGGATGCGTTGGACGTGGAGATAAGTCGGGCGGCGCGTAATGAACAGCCTTTAGCGCTCGCATTTATTGATTGTGATGATTTTAAGTTGGTCAACGATGCTTACGGTCATGACGTGGGCGACGAGTACCTGAAGCATGTCGCTGAAGGGCTGTGTGTGATGCTGCGCAAGTCTGATCAGGCGTTTCGCTTCGCCGGGGACGAGTTTGTGGTGCTGTTGCCCAACCAGGACCAGGAGGGCGCTGAGCAAATTGCGGAGCGACTGTGCGATTACCTCTACGCTAATCCATTGGTCATTGACGACATGCGTATTCCCGTCAAAGTCAGCATCGGCGTGGCGTCCACCAGTCAGATCGGGACGGGAAGCGCGCGATCGCTGTTGAAGCTGGCGGACAAGCGTTTGTACGAAAAGAAAAAGCGTAAGCCCTGCGCGACGGCGCGACTGTCGTCTCAGGATCAGTGCTGACGCTCTCGCAGCACGCTTTCCCGATATTCTCCCGGCGTCATCCCAGTCCATTTCTTAAAAGCCCGATGAAAGGTGCTGGGCTCGGTGAATCCCACTTTGAAGGCGATCTCGTTGATGGACATTTCCCGGCGCGAAAGATAATAAATCGCCGCGTCTCGTCGCATATTGTCCTTAATCTCCTGAAACGACGTGTTTTCCTCTTTCAGACGCCGCCGCAGAGTCTGTGGGCTGACATTGATCTGGGACGCGATGAACTCAAAATCCGGCATTTGCTGGCTAAGATCGCGTCCTACCAGCGCCCGGATTTTAGATGTATAAGTATTGCTGTCGTCCGGTCGCGCAAGCAGGTCGGCGGGAGATGTTTTCAGAAACTCCTTGAGCGATGGCTCATCTTGAATCACCGGTAACTGCAGATAGCGTTTATGGAAGTAAATGCGTGTATCCGGCTGATTAAATTGCAGTGGGCAGTAAAACAAGTGGCGGTATTCACTGGAGTGTTCCGGCTCGGGATAATTGAAGCGGGCTTCGTCCAAAGCCACTCGCTGTCCGGTCAACCAGCAGGCGAGTCGGTGCCAGATCACCAAAAGACTTTCCTGAAAGAAGTGGTAAGGGTCGTGAAAAGTCGCCTCGGCGTCGACGATGAGCACGGCCTGATCCCCATGCACTTCCAGCTTCAAGGTCACCGGCTTTTCGAACAGAGAATAAAAGATACGGCCGCGGCGCAGCACGCTTTCCAGGTTATTGCAGTGCACCACCAGATAACACATGGTGGCGAAGGTTCCGGTTTTGCAGACGGTGTCCGTCAAGCCCATAAACTCGTCCTGCAGAACCTTCCAGATACATTGCATTAATTTAGTGTACTGCGGACCGCCCACACGACTGCGCGGGTTTTGGTACGCCTGCAGGGGGATGCCTGCGCAACGCAATAGTTCGGCAACGTCCTTGCCTTGTCTTTCCGCGCCGCTAAGCGCGGCGCGAACAAAATGACTGGAAACCGTAAGTTTTGCCATGTTTTTGGGTATACCGGCGGAGAATACTGTTCGTCGTGCCCTTGTGGGGCGCTAACCTATTGGAATCTATAGAAACTCTGATTCGCTCAGTCTTAACTAATTGCCTGTCATGATCAAGGATGATTTCGCCAATGGATTTGGCGCGGAATCCCATTGGCGCCTGAACAAGGGGCATGATAATGGAGATTGCTGAAGCGGCGCGTCCGGCTATCCGATAGTCATCGCGTTGATAATTACAATGAAATGGTGGTTTCTTTATATGGCTGCGCCTTTGTCCTCCCTGAAAATACTCGACTTCTCCACGTTGCTGCCCGGTCCCTGCGCCACCATGATGCTGGCGGATATGGGGGCGCAAGTTTTGCGAATCGAATCGCCCACGCGCACCGATCTACTGAGAGTTGTTCCGCCGATGGTGGGCGAGGTCTCCGCCAGTCACGCTTATCTGAACAGGGGAAAGCGCTCTCTGACCCTGGACCTGAAACAGCCTCAGGCTATCGATATCGTCAGAAAGCTGATTCTTGAGTACGACATATTAGTAGAGCAGTTTCGACCGGGAGTGATGCAGCGTCTGGGGTTGGACTATGAAACCTTAAAGGCGATCAATCCCCGATTGATTTATTGCTCCATCACCGGATATGGACAAAGCGGTCCCTATCGGGAAAGACCGGGCCACGACATTAACTATCTGGCGTTAGCGGGCGTCAGTTCCTACAGCGGACGAGTGGAAAGCGGCCCGGCCCCGTTTGGCGTGCAGACGGCGGATGTGGCGGGAGGCTCGCATCATGCGGTGATGGGCATTTTGGCGGCGGTCGTGCAGCGCCAGTTAAATGATGAAGGGCGGCGCATTGATATTTCCATGAGCGATGCGGCGCTGTCGATGAATCACATGGCGATGGCGGGCTATCTGGCGACCGGAGAAGATCCGCAACTGGAGGCGGAAATCCTCAATGGCGGGGGGTGCTACGATTATTACCGCACTCAGGACGGACGCTATCTTTCCGTTGGGGCCTTGGAGCCGCAATTCGCCGAGGCGCTGTGTCGCGCTTTGGAGATTCCTCATATGCTGGCGTTGATGTTGAGCCCTCGGGAGCAGGACCGGCAGGCCAGTAAGCAAAAGCTGGTGGAAATCTTCCTGGGTAAAACTCTGGCGGAATGGGAGCGGATATTCGCATCGATCGACGCCTGCGTAGAGCCGGTTTTAACCTTGTCTGAAGCGGAAAAACATCCACACTTCAACGGCAGGGAAATGTTTTGCCAAGTGAGTGACGCTGAGGGCGTGAGTCGAAAACAGTTGGCGTCCCCCATCAAATTCGAGGGAGACGCCTTTGTTCCTGGTCGCGCCGGCGCCGCCTTGGGCCAACACAGCCGGGAAGTATTGACGGAGCTGGGCTTTAGCGACGATGAGATAGACGCCCTGATGGAACAGGGAGTTGCCTCATCGCCGAAAAGGCTGTCCCAATAAAGTTAGAATGTGCCGCTGACGGCGTTGTTGATGCGCTCCAACTCTCTGCCTGCCTCAGAGTTGTCCGTCACCGGCGCCACGATGCCAGCGCCCACAGTGTTGGCTACTGCGCCAGCGGTATTGATTGCGGCGTTTCCGAAATCGCCCTGGGCTGCGTACTGTACGGCGCTGCCAGCGAACATTCTGGCCTCCCGCATATGGGCTTCGCCCTGGGACAACGTGCCTCTCTCATGCTCAGACACGTTATTTGCGATGCTATGCGCCTGGTCGTTAGGCAATGGCACGCCGTTTTGCTGCAGGAAACTGTTTACCCCGTTGACCGCCTGGCCGTAGTAGGTTTGAGCTCCTTCGGTGCTGGCCGCGAGATAAGCCCGGCCGCTTGACGAACCCGTTGGGTGAGAGGAAGAGCCTCCTCCCAGATCAGAGCCGCCAAGTCGCGCACTGTCGTTAGACGGCGAGGCATGGTTCAGGCTCGACGATGGATTGGTCGGATTGGATTGTTGGGTTGATTGCACTTGATTGGCGGATGATACGCCATGGATATTTGTCATCTGACGACTCCTATACTCGCATGAAGCTACTTGGGTGTACCGGCTGAGCGGAATTAGACGCAGTCGGCGCTTTTTGACTAGTGCCGATAGCGTCTACCAGCTGCTCGCGGATTTGGGTGGCGCTTTCAATAAAGAAATCCAGTAAGTTGTTTAATTGAACCGCCTCGTTAACGTGCTCTGTCAGATATTGCATATGGAACGTCAGGCGATGGCTTTCCGGGTTGAGGGACAGGGTGGCGCCGCGAGTGCTTTTGCCCAGAAAATTCCACTCAAGCAGTTGCTCCAGCAGAGCGGCTTTGCTTGCTTCCGCGCTGGGCGCATGGCCGAAATCCGCATGCAGCAATAACCAGGGGCTGTCATTGGTTTGTACAATGGAATAGAGATGGCCATCTACAGAGAGAGAGCAGACGCCGTTATCGTCGAGCTTCATAAACGGCAGATTGTAATCCTGGCCTAATTGGCGCAGGAAAGAGTTGATTTTAGTTTGGCCGGTTTGGTCAACCATCTTGAACGTTCCCTCATACTGACTATTTGTCTGCACTGGGTAACGCTTTCTGAAGCAAAGTTGCGCCGGGTTTTAGCCCTGGCGCAACCAGATAGTAGGGAATTGAGGCCTAAGGCAGTCGATAGGCCGCCAGTTCGCCTTTCCACATGAGCGGCATCAGCACCAGTTTTTGTTCCGGAATATAGTCCAGGTCTGCGCTGCCGGGAGTAAGTTCGAATTCCGCCGGCGCCCTGTCCAGGGAGCTGAAATAGAACAGACGGCCGCGCATGAAATCTGTGGCCAGCAGGCCGTTTGCGCCATCGTCGGTGACGCCGTCCAGGTTGCCAAGCGGCTGGTCGTCAATCAAATCGCTGATGCGTTTGTCGGACAGCTGAACCTGTTTCAGGCGGCCGGGGATGCGTGTGCTGAAGTCCGCCTGCAGATCCTGGCCCCAGGCGGCTACCAGCAGGCGATCGTGCTGCGCCCATAGACCATTGGGGAAATTCAGTTCCGCAGAGCTTAGCCAGATTTCCAGGGAGCCCTGATGCAGGCGGTAAATACGCTGCGCCAACAGGTCGGAAATATAGACATCGCCGTTGTCGGTGACCGCCACATCGTTGAGAAACTTGGCCTCCGGCGCTTCATAGGTATGAACGATTTTTCCGGTAGTGATGTCGATATCCAAGACCCGGGTCAGGTCCGCCACATAAAGGTGGTCGCCATAGACGCCCAGGCCCTTGGGCGCATTCAGGCCCTGCACCCAGTGCTTTTTCACAATGTCTCCGTTCTCCGTCAGTACGGAGATATAACCCAGTCCATTGGCGGCGTCAGCGCCCCCATTCATGCTGGATAACAGAATCTGATGACGTTTACGGTCGTAAATCGCGGATTCCGGCTGGTCGAAGCCGGAAGCAGTCCAGACATTCTGGAGAGAGGGTTGCGAAGGCGCAGCAGTCTCCGCTGATGCGGCGAAGGGCAGGGTGGCGAGTGCGAGCAGGCTGAGAAGTCGAGAATGCATGTTATCTCCTGAGACGGAACAATTAGGTTGTCGTTTGAATGCGCTCAGGTTATGTTTTTGTGTGACTTTTTAAAACTGCGGGATATTGAAGTGACAGTATGTGTATCTTTTTCCTGCTTGAAGCGACATAGGAAGGATGGCGTCATATGAAGCAAGAACAGGCAGCTAATCAGAGCAGCGATCGATCAGAACTGATCGCTGTACTTAAAACCGCATTGAAAGCCAAAGGGTTCACTTACCGCGACCTGGCGGAAATATTAGGCGTTTCGGAGCAGAGCGTTAAGCGGCTTTTTCGTGATCAGGATTGCTCCTTGAGCAGGTTGGAGAAAATTTGCGAGGCGATAGGCGTCTCTCTCCTTGATCTGATGCTGGTGGCGCGCAATCGTCAGGAACCCCTCACTCAGATCACCCCGGAACAGGAGCGCTTCCTGGCGTCCCATATCAGCCATTTCAATATTTTGTTTCTGCTCACGCAGGGGTACAGCGTCACCGATATTCAGGCGCGTCATGGTCTATCGCAGGCGCAGATGTACGCTTTCCTACGCGCGCTGGAAGTCTGGCGCTTTCTGGATATCAAGCAGGGACTGGAGATTCGGCTGCGAGTGGAGGGGCATTTGAGCTTTCCTCTGGGAGGCGCGTTGCATGAACACATTAAAGGCATGAACAGCCGTTTCCTGTCACAGGTTCTGGACGAATATGAGCAGGAAGACCGACTGTTTGACAGTGGATTTCGGCGCATCTCGCAAAGCACCCTGCAGCGCTGGCGACGGGATATGGAAGAGCTGGTCCGCCAGGTGCGGCGCAGCGCGTATCAGGACGAACGGCTGCTGCCGGCGGATCAGCTGGTTCCGGTAAAATGGACGCTGTGTTTGAGCCCCTTTGACTGGTTTGCGCAGTTAGAGGTGAATCCTGAGGATGCTCTGGCCGCTATACCGAAGCAGGAAATTTAAGCGGATTCAGTTAGCGCCTGGGTGTGAGGCAATCAAGATGGCGCGCCGGCGTTGTCGCGGAATTCGCCGGGCGTCACTCCCGTATGACTCTTAAAGCTGCGGTGAAAGGAGCGCACTTCCGCGAATCCAAGCTGGCGGGCGATATCCGGAATGGGGATGTCGGAGTGGGCCAGCATATCCTGCGCCATCTCCAGGCGCACCTCGTCGAGTAACTGCTGGTAGCTGCTGTGGGATTCGCTCAACCGTCTCTGTAGCGTGCGGGCGGTGACGCCAAGCCGTTCCGCCACCATATCCTGACGGCTGACGCCATGGCGTAATTGGTGGCGAATGGCGTTCTTCACACGGGTCAATAAGCTTAGATCTTCTTCATCCAGCGTTTTGATTTGAGCGCTGGCGTGGCTTTCCAACGTTTGCCGCAGCAACAGATCCGGCTGCCGTAAAGGCGTGTCCAACAACCTGTCGTTCACCACCAGTCCGCTCACGGGGCTGTCGAAGATGACCTCACACTGGAAAGCGCGCTGGTAGGCGGGTTCGAATTCAGGGCCGGGAGACGGGTGTTCAAATAGAACCTGCAATGGCGCGGCGTTGTCCGCGTTTGCGAGCCAGCGGGCGAAGTTGACCCAGGACGCCAGCACATTGGCGATCATATGCGGGCGCACGTCTGGATCAGGATAAGCGCAGTCCCAGCGAATCAGCGTCTGCGCGCCTTCTTGCGTCAGACTGGTGACGCCCATGTCGCCAACCAGCTTTTCAAAGGGAATGATGCGCTCCACCGCCTCCCGCAAGGTGCTGCAACTCATGACGATATAGCCCAGCACGCTATAGGAGCCGGGTTGCACATAGCCGCCGCTCTTCAGTCCCAATAATGGGTCCTGAGCCTGCTGCGCCAGATCGCGCAACAAAGACTGAAATTGATCGCCATTAATGCGTTGATTCTGTCCGCCTTGCAGGATCACCGGGTCCACGCCGGCGGCGGCGAGGGCGCGCTCGCAGTCCAGGCCAGAGTCGGCGGCGAAGCGCAAATATTGATTAACGGCGGGAACGGAGGCGAATCCCAAGTGCTGGTTGGCGTTCATTTCTTAGTTTATTACATCGTTTATTGACGCATGTCGCCAAATGATACCGGGGCTGTCTTAATCCGACAGTGACTGACGACGGATTTTAATTAGTATATGCCGCAGAGAACAGGCCCGAAATGGCGACAGATCATAGGGCCGGGGTCCGTCGAATTAGCGACGCCGCTATTGACGGACGCAGACAGCGTAAGAAACAGGTTCACACCGGGAGACAAGTATGCGGCGTTGGAATGGCTGGGGCGACGAAAATAATGGGATGGAGCTGCCGCCGGGCGGCGTTGGGTTTCTACATGAACGCGTTGGCAAGGCGACGCCGCTCGCTGACGCGTCGCTGGAGAGCGTGCTGGCGCGAACGCCGCCGTCGCGTCTGCCTGCGCATCCTCTGATTACCACTGACGCCGAGACTCGCGTCAGACATGCGCGGGGGCAAAGTCTGCCGGACTGGCTGGCCATGCGCAGCGGCGATTTCGAGTTTTTCCCTGATGGCGTGGCCTTTCCCGAAAGCTCAGAAGACGTGCGCGAATTGCTGGACTTCTGTCTGGCGCGAGACATCGTGGTGATTCCCTACGGCGGCGGCACCAGCGTGGCGGGACACATCAACCCGTTTGACTCGGACAAGCCCATCCTGACGATGGATATGGGGCGTATGAACAGTCTGTTGGAGCTGGATGAAGAGAGTCAGCTCGCCACTTTCGGGGCTGGGACGCCTGGCCCGCATCTGGAAGCGCAATTGCGGGCGCGGGGGTATACCCTTGGACACTTTCCGCAATCCTTTGAACTGTCCACGGTGGGCGGTTGGGTGGCCAGCCGCTCCAGCGGGCAGCAGTCCCTGCGCTATGGTCGTATCGAGCAACTGTTTGCCGGCGGTCGCGTCGAGACGCCCCGGGGAACGATGTATATCCCCACTTTTCCCGCCTCGTCGGCGGGGCCGGATATTCGTGAAATCATTCTGGGGTCGGAAGGGCGCATGGGAGTGCTCACGGAAGTGAAAGTGCGGGTGACGCCCCTGGCGGAAAAAGAAGATTTCTACGTCATCGTATTCCCCTCCTGGACTCAGGCCAAAAACGCCGCCCGCGAGCTGGTTCAGGGCAAGGTGCAGTTGTCCATGCTGCGCGTCAGCAACGCGGTAGAGACGGAAACACAATTGGCGCTGGCGGGACATCCCAAACAGATCGAATGGCTGGAGCGCTATCTGAAGTGGCGCGGGGCAGGGGAAGGCAAATGCATGATGACCGTCGGCGTGACCGGAACCACCGAGCAGTGTCGCGCCGCCAGGAGCCAGCTCAATGCCCTGATCAAGCGTCGGCAGGGCGTCAACACGGGTACGTTACTGGGACGTAAATGGGCGCAAAAACGCTTCCTGATGCCTTACCTGCGCGAAGCGCTATGGCGTGACGGCTATGTGGTGGACACCCTGGAAACCGCCACCGACTGGGATAATGTCGATCACCTGCTCAACAAAATCGAAGCCAATCTACGGGCAGGTCTGGAGCGGGAAGGTGAGCGGGTGCATGTGTTCACTCACTTGTCGCATTTCTACGGACAGGGCTGCTCCATATATACCACCTATGTTTTCAAATCCGGCTCCAGCTATGAGGAAACATTGGCGCGTTGGGAGCGCATGAAAACCTCCACTTCCGACATGATTGTCAACAATCGCGGCACCATCAGTCACCAGCACGGCGTGGGTAAAGATCATGCGCCTTACCTGCCGGTGGAGAAAGGAGAGCTGGGCATGTGCGCGATCGCGGCTTTATGTCGCGAGTTCGACCCGCAACAGCTGATGAACCCGGGAACCTTGATCGCCAGTGTGGAGGAGCCGCAAACCGCCGCTAAAAAAGCCGCCAAACGGGGTGATGTATGGACAACCTGAGCTACTGGCGGCCACAGCAACGAGAAAAACTCTGGGAGATGCTGGAGTCTGGCAAGCATGTCTGGGACCTGGTGATTGTCGGCGGCGGTGTCACCGGCGCGGGTATTTTGAGGGAAGCCGTAAGATATGGCCTGAAGGCGCTGCTGGTGGAAAAGCGCGATTTCGCCTGGGGCGCTTCCAGCAAGTCATCGAAAATGGTGCATGGCGGGCTACGCTACCTCGCCTCGGGGCAGCTTTCGCTGACCCGTCACTCCGTGCGCGAGCGGCAGCGTCTGTTGGAAGAAGCGCCCGGGCTGGTGGAGCCGCTGAACTTTTTGATGGGGCATTATCGTGGCGAATTCCCCCCGGGTTTTATTTTTCAGCGGGTGCTGGACGTATACGACCGCATGGCGGGCGCGCGGAATCACGAAGCCTTTGCGCCGGAACAGGCTGCTTATCTGGCTCCGGGCATAAACGCTGAGGGGCTGCGCAGTCTTAGCCGCTTTGGCGATGCAGTGACGGACGACGCCCGGCTGGTGCTGAAAATTCTGCGCCAGGGCGTGGCGGAAGGGGGCGTGGCGGCGAATTACTGCGGCGCCAGAGAAATTGTGCGCGTCAACGGACGTATGCATGGAGTGGTGCTGCATGACGCCATCGCCGACCGCAATTGCGAAGTACGGGCGCGGGTCGTGGTGAACGCCACCGGCGCCTGGTCCGATCAATTACGCGTGCAGGAAGGCTGCGATGCGCAAATACGGCCTCTGCGCGGCAGTCATCTGGTTCTGCCTCACTGGCGACTGCCGGTCGCCTATGCGGTGAGCGGATTTCACCCGGATGATAAGCGTCCCGTTTTCGCGTTTCCCTGGGAAGGCGTCACCGTGGTGGGCACCACGGATCTCGATCACACGCAGGATATGGAGCAGGATGTCAGCATCAGCGCCGCCGAAATGGGGTATTTGATGCGCGGCGTGAACCATATGTTTCCGTCCTTAGGATTGCAGCCGGAGGAGGTCATGTGTACTTACTCCGGTATTCGCCCTGTCGTATCCAGCGGCGCGGCGGACCCCTCCAAGGAAAAGCGCGAACATTCGATTTGGAATGATAATGGACTGATTTCCGTCGCCGGGGGCAAGCTGACCACATTCAGATTGATTGCTTTGGATGTGTTGCAGGAAGCGGCCTGCTATCTCGACGGTGTGGCCTTCAATGCTTCGGACGCCCGAGTATTCGCCAATGGCGCGCCGCCATACAGCCCGGATTGCGGCGTCTCGGCGTCGGTGTATCGGCGGTTATGCGGACGCTACGGCTCTGCGGGGGCCGCAATGTTGGAGAAGGACAAAGAGCGCCTGCGGCCTATCGCCGGAATCAATCTGCTCTGGGGAGAGATTGATCACGCGCTGCAAAATGAATCCGTGGTTCATCTGGATGACCTGATGTTGCGACGCACCCGTCTGGGCCTGCTGGCGCCGAACGGCGCAGAGGCCATGCTGGAGGAAATCGGCCGGCGGTGTCAGCGTTATCTCGGCTGGTCGGAGGCGGTTTGGCGTGACGAGGCGAACCGTTACCGGAATCTGTTTCAGCGCCACTTTGGCGTACCTGGAATGACGACGAACAATGAGGCGGCGCGGGCACAACGCAAGACTGAGGAGAGTGGGGCATGACCACGGCCGCATCCGCCCGCACCTACGTAATGGCCATCGATAACGGCACTCAGAGTGTGCGCGCCCTGTTGATCGACGACCTTGGCAATGTGGTCGCTAAAGGCAAGCAGCCTATAGAGCCTTATTTCTCAGAGCAGCCAGGTTGGGCGGAGCAGCGTCCGGAGTATTATTGGGAAGCGTTGGGAGAGGCTTGTCGTCTGATGTGGCGCGACAGTCCGGTGGCGCCCGAACAGGTCGCGGCGGTCACGGTGACGACGCAGCGCGGCACGGTCATTTGTGTTGATCGGGATGGGACGCCGTTACGCCCCGCTATCATCTGGCTGGATCAGCGCCATGCGCAGGCGGAGGATAAATTGGGCGGCGTCTGGGATGTATTGTTCAAAGTCGCCAGGGTAGAGGAAACCGTCAAGCGCTTTCGGGAAAAGACCCAGGCCAACTGGCTGGCGCAGCAGCAACCGGACCTCTGGCGGCGTACGCACAAGTTTCTGTTGCTTTCGGGTTACCTGAATTTTCGTCTGACCGGAAATTATGTGGACTCCATCGGCAGTCAGGTGGGATACATCCCCTTTGACTATAAAAAGCTACGCTGGGCGCCGGCGCGAGACTGGAAGTGGCGCGCGATGCCAGTATGCCCGGAGCAATTGCCTGAATTGGTGGAGCCGGGGCGGCCAGCGGGAACGTTGAGTACTGACGCCGCGGCTTGGTTAGGATTACCCGCTGGTCTGCCGGTTATCGCTGCAGCGTCCGACAAAGCCTGCGAGATTATTGGTTCGGGCGGCTCCGCCCCTCACATCGGCTGCATGAGTTACGGCACCACCGCCACGATTAACGCCACTAACGCCAAGTATGTGGAAGCCATTCCTTATATGCCGCCGTATCCTTCCGCCATTCCTGGACGCTACTGTACGGAAGTCATGATTTATCGTGGTTTTTGGATGGTGAGCTGGTTCAAGAAAGAGTTTGGTCTGCGCGAGGAAGGCGTAGCGAAAGAACGGGGCATTGAGCCGGAGCAATTGTTCGACGAGCTGGTCGACGCCGTCCCGCCGGGTTCTATGGGGCTGACTTTACAGCCCTATTGGTCCCCCGGCGTACGCAGCCCGGGACCGGAAGCGAAAGGAGCGATTATTGGTTTTGGCGACGTGCACACCCGCGCTCATATGTATCGTGCGATCTTGGAAGGACTGGCGTATGCGCTGAGGGAAGGGCGGGAAAAAATTGAGAAGAAGTCCGGCGTCAAAATGCGCGTGTTACGCGTATCCGGCGGCGGTTCGCAGAGCGACGCCGCTTTGCAGTTGACGGCGGATATCTTCAACCTTCCGGTGGAGCGCCCTCATACCTATGAGACATCAGCGCTGGGCGCCGCCATTGATGCGATGGTAGGACTGGGCGTGCATCGGGATTTTGACACCGCCATCGCAGCCATGACCCGGGTAGGGGAAACCTTTCAGCCGCGACCAGAGGTGGTAAGCGTATATGAGCGTTTATATTCCGAGGTGTACTTGAAAATGTACCGGCAGTTGCAGCCTCTCTATCAATCCATCAGGGAGATAACGGGCTATCCGGGTTAGATTGCGATGTGATGAAGACGAAAATTAGCGGGGAGATATAAACAAAACGGGGCGACAAACTGCGTCACCCCAAAGAAACCTGCTAAGGATAAAAATGAAACAAAAAGGCAAGGAAACCTGGAGATCTGAATCCCAAAAGAAGCAGGGGGTACTACTTAACCCCCCTGCTCTAAGTGGGGGATACTACTCAAATCCACGATTTAATCTTAGTGTCTGCCGGCCCGAATCTCAGTTGTGTTTGAGTAATGGGTTGTTTTGCTTTTGTAACAAAAGAATATAACGGAGCGGCTGCTGAAACATTTCTGTTATTGACGTAAGTATTTGTTATGCCCGGCCAGAAAGGGCTTTAAGTTTATAACCCGATTGGAATAAGGGGGTTACGTAAACAGTGGTTTTCTGGCAGTTTCGAAGCCAAGCTGATGAAGATTGTCGAGCAGACATAAAAAAACCGGGAAAACTGTCCCGGTTTTTTTATGGTGACGCCTCGGATCATGCGAGGATTGATTGCGAGACGAGGTTATTCTGCGTCTTTGGCTTCGTCGCTGACTTCCGGCCACAGCGCCAGAGCGATGGTGGCGGTCTCGTAGGCGTATTGCAGGCGGCGCAAGGCGACTTTTTCCACTTGCTGGGCTTTTGGCGTCGTGGTGCTGCCGTCGATGGCGCACACGCTGGTGCCCGCCTGAACGGAAACGAAGCCCGCGGTGGTTTTGAACGCCTTCAGGTTGATGCCGTCGTGAATGCGGCGATAGCAGCTGGTCGTGCACTGCTCCAGACTGGAAAACTGGCCAATGACCGCGAACTGATTCTCGGAGATGCGACAGACTGTATCCAGAGGTCGGGTCAGATGGCGCAGACGGCGAGACACGCCGTTGGCGATTTCTTCAAGAATGGCCGGGTTGAAGTGCTTCTTGATGGTCTGCCAGTTCTTGATGCCCAGCAACAGATAACTTGCCGCGCCGCCGCGGGATTCCATTTGACGCAGCGTATCGGTGAGGCGTTCGCGAGCCAGCACCTGATTGCCCAGACCGGTCGCCAGATCCAGCACATTGCGTTCCTGCAGTTCTTTGATGTTATCCATTAACAGTTGATTGGCCACCAGCAGGGTGTTCTGCATATCGGAAATCCGGTCTGCGGCGAACACGCGGGGCAGCAATTGTTTGTTCATCTCTGACTTATAAACAAAGTCGTCGACGCCACGATCAAAGGCTTCAGCCAGTGCTTCCACGCCTTCTTTGGCGGTCAGCAGAATAATGTAGGTAAAGTGATTACTGGCCTCGTCAAGTTGCCGAACCTTGGCCGTCAATTCCAACCCATCCATTTCGGGCATCAGCCAGTCGGCGATTAATACGCTGACGGCGCGTTCTTCAAGCATTTGCAGAGCGGAGGGGGCGTTGTGGGCGATACGCACATCATGATAACCGGAGTTTCTCAATGTCTTGGCGATCATGGCGCTGCTGAATTTGGCGTCGTCGACCACAAGGATGGATAAATCTAGATTCGGCATGGAATAAGTCCAGTTCAACCTTATTGGTTATACATTTAAAAATTCTCGATAGTTCAATAAACGCCCCGACGGATGGGATCGCCGGGATGGGTTGTATGAAGAGAGAACTTTCGTAACCGGCCGCGATAATCGGCCCGGGCTTGCCCCGCCGTCAGGCCTGGGCGGCTGGTCCGGACGTGCGTTCTTGCAAGACTTTATTTGAAATAACTTAGTTGTCAGAAGTATAGCTGCATTTTTCGTGCGAGTTATAATAAACGGCTTGTAGTTTATTGCTATCGGACACATGGCGGATCTTGCCGACACGCCCAGGTGTAACGTTGTGTTTACAGTTTTGCATGCAGCCGCGTCAGGATCGCCTCCGCGGGGGTTGCCGGGAAAGCTATTTGTTAGTGTGTCGGCCAGGAAGACTGCTGTGAGTCCGCATTCGTCGCGGAGCCGACGAAACACGCTCGCCAGGCGCGACCTTTACTGCGCGGGCGGGTATGATGGGCGCAAACGTTAATGACTATTTGGAGAATTGAATGCCTTCGTTTGATATTGTTTCAGAAATAGACCGTCACGAACTCACCAATGCGGTGGACCAGGCCAATCGGGAACTGGAAATGCGGTATGACTTCCGGGGCGTCGAGGCTTCATTCACTCTGGCTGAAAAAGCGGTGGAAATGGCGGCGGAGCAGGAGTTCCAACTGGAGCAGATGCTGCTGATCCTCAACACCACATTGTCCAAGCGCAAAGTCGATCTGCGCGTACTGGGCGACTCAACAGATCAAAAATCCGGCAAGCAAGTGAAGCGCTCCTACGCGCTGAAAGAAGGCCTGGAACAGAAAGTGGCGAAAGACATCGTCAAGAAGATCAAAGAAAGCAAAATGAAAGTGCAGGCCTCTATTCAGGGCGACCAAGTACGTATTACCGGCAAGAAAAGAGATGATTTGCAAGAAGCCATCCAGTTGCTGCGCGGCGATGAGTCCCTGGACGTTCCAATGCAGTTCAACAATTTCCGCGACTGATTTTTTCGGGCCGGTCTCTGGCCGGCCTTTTCTCACCGCATATTCTTACTACATAGTAAGCTTCAGGATGCTGGAGCTTTGCCTCGCCTGATTATATCCTGAGCCAGAATTTCTTCCGCAAACAAAAGGTTGTGAAACTTGGAAACGCCGTCCTCCTGGCGCGACGGGGTGCGCTATTACCTCGACAAACGCCTGTTGACCATTTTTGTATTTGGCATCTCCAGCGGCTTTCCCGCTGTCATGATCGGCTCGGCGGTCACGGCCTGGTTGAAGGACGTGGGCTATTCGCGCACGGATATCGGTTTTTTTGGTCTGGTGTTTCTGGCCTATTCGACCAACTTTTTGTGGTCGCCAGTGGCGGACCGCGTGCGCCTGCCCTGGTTGACTCGCGCGCTGGGACAGCGTCGCAGTTGGGTGCTGATGATGCAGGCTTTAGTGGCGGTATGTTGCTGGGCGATGTCAGGGGTGGATCTGGCGGATGACTTGCTGCTCGCCAAGTCCATTGCCCTGGCGCTGGCGTTCTTCGCGGCGACCCAGGACATCGCCATTGACGCCTATCGCATCGATGTGGTCCCGGAAGGCGACGGCAAGATGATGTCGGCGGCGTCCGCCATGGCCACCGCCGGTTGGTGGACAGGCTATGCCGGTCTGGGCGCCGCGCCTTTTATTCTGGTGGGGCGCTGGGACTGGGGGTGGGCCGACATGTATGTGTTGATGGCGGCCGTAGTCGTTCTGCTGATGGCGTTTACCTGGCTGGCGGCCAGCGAGCCAACCAACAATCGCGAGGGCGGCCAGCAGGCGGCGGAATCCCGTTATGCGCGGGTACTGGGCTCAAAAGGCGAGGCGAAGCCGCTCGCCATGTTTGTCGCCCTGATGGTGATGATCGCGCTGGCGGTGTGGTCCATTATCGGCAAGCCAGGGCTGGCGGAAGAGTGGCGCGCATCCACGCCGTTGACATTGTTTATCGCCATGGCGGATCTGGCGGCGTTGGCCTGGATGATCCGCACCTTGTGGCGTTGGGAGTCTCAAGCGGTGGAGGATACTCCTGAGAGTTCCACAATTCGCTGGGATCAACGCGCGCTTATTTGGCTGCTCACTACGTTTATCGAACCCTTGGCGGAGTTCTTCCGCCGCAATGGCGTGCAATTGGCGGCGTCGATTCTGTTGTTTATCTTCCTGTTCAAGATCGGCGAGGCCTTTCTCGGCAAGATGTCGGTGGTTTTCTATAAAGAAGTGGGCTTCACGGACGAAGAAATTGGCATCTATTCCAAAGCGGTTACCTGGTGGGTGACCATTGTGTTCTCAATATTGGGCAGTCTGGTCAATATCCGCTATGGGTTATATCGAGGCCTGATGATCGGCGGTATCGCTATGGCCGCCTCCAACCTGATGTTCGCAGCGCTGGCGATGGTGGGGCCGAGCGTGCCCATGCTGGTGTCGGCGGTAGTAGTGGATGGCTTCACCTCCGCCTGGTCCACTGTCGCCTTTGTGGCGTTTCTGTCCGTCATGTGCAACCGCGCCTTCACGGCGGCGCAGTATGCGTTGATGGCTTCCCTCGGAACCTTGGGGCGAACCTTGCTGGCCTCCTATAGCGGCGCGTTGGTGGACAGTCTCAATGGCGATTGGGTGATGTTCTTTATCATCACTACGTTGATGATTACGCCGAGCCTGATCTTTTTAACTTTCCTGAGGGTGCGTCTGGAAGCCGTTCTGAAGTGAAGGCGAGGGCGGCTGGCTCAGTCAGGGCGCCCATTGAAAGCGTTTCAGGGGGATGCGTCCGTTGTGAACCTCGACGCCCTCCTGCGTTAACGCGCTTTGCTGGCGGAAAAAAGACTTGGTTGTTGGCGGGAAAGAGATTTTTCCCTGGCTGTTGATAACCCTGTGCCAGGGAATACTGGAGCCGTCTGGAAGCTGTTTCATGGCGTATCCCACATACCGGGACAACCCCGGCAGCCCCGCCAAGCTGGCGACTTGCCCATAGGTCGCCACTTTTCCAGGAGGAATCTGGCTGACAACGAACCAGATAGCTTGCAGTTTTTCCTGTTGGCTAAGTTCAGACATATTGGCGACGCTGGTTGGGTAAGTGAATCTACTAGAAAAAAAGAAGCCGAGGTTTGTTTTACGGCGAGATAAAAAGCAAGGGGCCGAAGCCCCTTTTTGCTAGATACGCAGCGCTCCATCCACTTCGATGACGCGGCCGGAAAGATAGTCGTTTTCCAGAATGAAGCTCACCGTTTGCGCAATTTCATTCGGCTGACCCATGCGACGCAAAGGAATCTGCTTGGTCATCATCTCCAGCGCTTCGGGTTTCATCGAGCCGGTCATTTCCGTTTCGATAAAGCCGGGCGCGATCGCCATACAACGAATGCCGAAGCGCGCCAATTCCTTCGCCCAGCTCACGCTCATGCCCACGACGCCGGCTTTGGCGGCGGAGTAGTTGGTCTGGCCGATGTTGCCGGCGCGGGAAATACTGGAAATATTGATGATGCAGCCCTTGCGACCGCTTTCCAGCATTTTGGCGGCGGCTTCGCGCCCGCACAAAAACACGCCGGTCAGGTTCACGTCGATGACGGACTGCCATTGCTCCAGGCTCATGCGGTGAGTGACCTGGCCGTCTTTATACTTGATCAGCATACCGTCCCGCAGGATGCCTGCATTGTTGATCAATGCATCGACGCCGCCGAAGTCCTCGGCAATTTTGGCGAACACGCTTTCAACGTCGGCCTCTTTGGCGACGTTGCACAGATAGTACTTGGCTTCAGCGCCCAGTTCCTCGCATTTGGCGACGCTTTCCTGCAGTTTCTCTTCTGACAGGTCGATCAGCGCCAGACGGGCGCCTTTTTCGGCGAGATACAGCGCCATGGCGCGGCCAAGGCCCTGGCCGCCACCGGTAATCACAACCACAGAATCTTTCAATTGCATAACTTGTCCCACTCTCTCGATAGTGAAAAAACAATAATCTTTGTCCGTCGCGTTGAAATAGAAATAAACAACTCCATCTATAGTAACGACAGGTGAAGATACATACGCTTCATAGAGGGGAGCGGACCGCCAGGGGCGGGACTCCTCCACGCTGAATTACCGCTTACTATATTGAATTATATGGTTTTCTAGGGTTTGCGGCTGCGCCGGGAGGCGCTCGTAAAGCCAGTATTATGGCAGTAATTTCGCCGACCACCAAACGGTCCAGGAACCGATTTCCACCTGCATAACACTGGCTGATGTAACGACGGAATCATGCTAAGCAGAATACCTTTTCTTATCCCTATCATTGCGCTCATTGAGATTTATCTGATCATTGAAGTCGGCGGCGCCATTGGCTTCTGGCCGACTGTATCGATTTTTATCGTCACCGGATTTGTCGGCGTGACCATGCTGCGACGGCAGGGATTTTCTCTGCTGAGCAGTCTGCAGGCGAAAATGCAGGCGGGCGAGACTCCAGCGGGAGAAATGCTGGAGGGCGTAGCGCTGTTGATTGGCGGAGCCATGTTGGTGACGCCGGGCTTTTTGACCGATTTCATGGGATTTCTTCTGTTGACGCCATTGACGCGCAAGTTGCTCATCGGCCGTATTGGCGGCGCGTTGTTGCGTAGCGGGCGAGTAGTAAGCCGCAGTTATAGTCAAACGACCTATTCTTCGACCTCTGAACGGGATGGCGCTTTCCGCGGAGATCCCTCTGGCGGCCCACGGCAAGGCGCTGGCGGGGATAAAGTGATTGAAGGCGAGTACACCCGAGAGGACTAGGAAAAAAATTTAAAAAAATTATAGCCGGGGTGTTGAAATCCTCGCCCCGGGCCCCATTTAAACCTCCACAATTTAAGCACTCGGCGTTCCTGGTCCAACCCGGATGTCCGGCTGCTGTTTAAAACCAAAAAGTCAGCTAGTTAAATGTTCTAACTGGGAGAAAAAGCGAAATGAAAATTCGTCCGTTACACGAACGTGTTGTCGTGCGCCGTAAGGAAGAAGAGACCAAAACTGCCGGTGGTATCGTATTGCCCGGCAATGCGGCAGAAAAGCCTTCACAGGGTGAAGTTCTGGCTGTGGGCGAAGGCCGTATTTTGGATAATGGCGATGTCCGTCCGTTGGCGGTCAAAGTCGGTGACAAGGTGGTTTTCGGCCAGTATGCCGGCAGCACCGTTAAGATTGATGGCGAAGAGCTGTTGATCATGAGCGAAAGCGACATCTTCGGCGTAGTCGAAGGCTAACACTCCGAAACTAAAGACTTTTGTCATCAACTAACAAGTAATGGGATTTTGTTATGGCAGCTAAAGACGTTAAATTTGGCGATTCCGCGCGTAAGCGCATGGTGGCGGGCGTTAACACCCTGGCCGACGCAGTTAAAGTCACTTTGGGTCCAAAAGGCCGCAACGTGGTTCTGGACAAGTCCTTCGGCGCGCCTACCGTCACTAAAGACGGTGTGTCCGTAGCGAAAGAAATCGAACTGAAAGACAAGTTCGAAAATATGGGCGCGCAAATGGTTAAGGAAGTTGCTTCCAAAACCAACGATGAAGCGGGCGACGGCACCACCACTGCAACTGTACTGGCTCAGGCGATCCTGAACGAAGGCCTGAAGTCCGTTGCAGCGGGCATGAACCCAATGGACCTGAAGCGCGGCATCGACAAAGCCGTTATCGCTGCGGTCAAAGAAATCAAGAACATCTCCCGTCCTTGCGAAGACTCCAAGTCCATCGCCCAGGTTGGCACCATCTCCGCCAACAGCGACGAGCGCATCGGCAACATCATTGCTGAAGCGATGGAAAAAGTTGGTAAGGAAGGCGTTATCACTGTTGAAGAAGGCAGTGGTCTGGAAGACGAGCTGGACGTGGTTGAAGGTATGCAATTCGACCGTGGCTACCTGTCCGCCTACTTCGTAAACAACCAGGACAGCATGAGCGCTGAACTGGAAGATCCTTTCATCCTGCTGGTTGACAAGAAGATCTCCAACATCCGCGAAATGCTGCCTGTACTGGAAGCAGTAGCTAAGTCCTCCAAGCCTCTGCTGGTGATCTCTGAAGATCTGGAAGGCGAAGCGCTGGCGACTCTGGTTGTTAACAACATGCGCGGAATCGTGAAAGTTGCGGCGGTTAAAGCGCCTGGCTTTGGCGATCGTCGTAAAGAAATGCTGCAGGATATCGCTATCCTGACTGGCGGCACCGTTATCTCCGAAGAAGTTGGCCTGAACCTGGAAGGCGCTACTCTGGATGACCTGGGCACCGCTAAGCGTGTTGTTGTTACTAAAGAAAACACCACTATCATCGACGGCGCTGGCGCTAAGAGCGACATCGAAGCGCGCGTTGCGCAAATCCGTCGTCAAATCGAAGAAACTTCTTCCGATTACGACCGTGAGAAGCTGCAAGAGCGTGTTGCCAAACTGGCTGGCGGCGTAGCCGTTATCAAAGTTGGCGCAGCGACTGAAGTGGAAATGAAAGAGAAGAAAGCCCGCGTTGAAGACGCGCTGCACTCCACCCGCGCTGCGGTTGAAGAAGGCGTGGTGCCTGGCGGCGGCGTAGCGCTGGTGCGCGCACTGCAGGCCGTTTCTGACCTGACTGGCGACAACGCTGATCAGAACGTAGGCATCAACCTGCTGCGTCGCGCGATGGAAGCTCCTCTGCGTCAGATCGTTGCTAACGCTGGCGGCGAGCCTTCCGTAGTTGTGGACAAAGTCCGTCAGGGCGAAGGCGCATTCGGCTACAATGCCGGCACTGAAGTTTACGGCGACATGCTGGAAATGGGTATTCTGGATCCTGCGAAAGTTACCCGTACCGCACTGCAGTCCGCTGCGTCTATTGCTGGTCTGATGATCACTACCGAGTGTATGGTTTCTGACCTGCCTGAAGACGACAAGAAAGGCGGCATGCCAGACATGGGCGGCATGGGCGGAATGGGTGGCATGGGCGGCATGATGTAATCATCCCCCATAACGCTCCCGCGGAAAAAACCCGGCTTCGGCCGGGTTTTTTTATGGCGCGAAGAACCTGACGCGGATGGTGGGGTCTATTAAGAATGTTTAACCTCAAACTCGTTGCCAATGTTGCAAATATTCTTTAGAAAACACTGCTATGCTTTTGTTACCATGTAAAAATTTTATAGCCTGTATTTTGAGGCGAAGATAAAAGTATTCTGCTGTTCGCGACAGTCGTCTTAAACCTCCCGGAGGCGGAGCCCGGTCAGTGATAATGGCCGCCGAGGCTTGGCGTAGTAGGGTTTGTCGATTCAACAATTAGAATGTAGTCCATTGCGCGTATGCATATGCTCAGTGGTTGATTGGGAAGGTTGTAGGCCAAAGAAGTGATAAAAAAAATTGTGGGATTGGTTATTATTGGCGGCCTGACCTATCTGGCGGGGTTGGTATTACTCGTGCCCGTAGAGTTTGTGTGGCGTCAGGCCGGCGTTCCCGCCAACCAACTTCCTGTGCGGGTGCAGAAGCTGCAAGGCACGCTTTGGGAAGGCAAAGCGCTGATTTCTCATTCTTGGGGCACCGGCGTGCTGGATTGGGATGTTTATCCATCTGGCCTGCTAATGATGGGCGACGCTCTGGCGCTGAATTTTCGCGCCAACAAAATCGATATTGACGCCAAAGCCGCACTGGATGGATTTGATCAAGTCCGGGTGCTTGCTGACGGTTCTCTGGATCTTGCGGCGCTGGCGCCGGCATTGCGCCGCCATCGTCTGAATCTGAGCGGAGAGCTGAAGATAAGCGGCTTGGACGTGACGCTGGACACCAATACGGGTCTTCCTGTGCGAGCTTCAGGGCGAGCGCAGTGGGCGGGCGGGCCGGTTACTTATCCGATGGGCCGGGAAAACAAGACCGCCACAATGCCTCCGTTGCAGGGGCTGATTAAACAGGAGGGTGAGGAAATTCACCTGGAAGTACTGGATAGCACGGAAAACAAACCCGTTATGAGCGCTCAGGTAACGCGGGACGGCACGGCGAAGATACAAATTCGCAAACGGTTGCTGGATCTGGCGGGCGCGCCCTGGAGTAAACAGGCGAATCCTGACGACATTGTTTTCCGGGTACAGCAACGGATACTTTAACGACCCATGTTGACAGGCCATATTACTAAGATAACCTGGGTGCTCTTGCTCGCCATAGTCGTAACGCTGGCGTGGCAAGCCGCAAGGGTGACCTGGGGCGTTTGGGTGGGAACCCCGGACATTATCGTCATGCCGGTCGGCGGTGTGGCGAATGCAAACAAGAATCAGGCGATGCAGGCCAACTATCCTGCATGGAATTTATTCGGCAAGGCGGAAGATGCCTCCGCTAAAAAGGCGTTGAGCCAAGTGGACGCGCCAATCACTGCCTTAAGACTGGACCTGTATGGGGTCGTAGTCGGCGGTGAGGAGGGCGGGTCGGGCGCTATCATTGCGGAAAAGGGAAAATCGGCCGAATATTATCGTATTAATGAAATGCTGCCCGGCGGAGCCAAATTGTCAGCAGTGTTTCCTGATCATGTGTTGATCAGTCGGAATGGCGCCTTGGAGAAGTTGGCGTTTGACGATTCCGTCGCTGTGGCGGGCAGCGCTATCGAACAGGTGGCGAGACCCAAAAATACTGGCGGAATTGACTCTCCCGAAGAGTTTGTCAGCGTCGCGCAGAAGAGATTGGAGGAAGATCCGCGCGGAGCCTTGGCTTCGGTGGGTCTGGCGCCAGTGAGTAGCGGCGAAGGAGCGTCCGGCTACCAGTATGATGGCAATAACCCAATGTTGGGCGCCATGAACCTGCAGAAAGGGGATGTGATTCGTTCGGTGAACGGTCATACCCTTGGCAACATCGAGCAGGATAGACAGATGATTCAGCAGCTGTATGAAAGCGGCATGCTGGAGGTGGAAATAGAACGGGATGGGGCGACTTTCACTATCAGTTACCCATTACGCTGAGCCAGTTACCCGCTGCGCTAAGCGACTTCCTCAAAGTAATGAAAATCAAAAAAAGATTGTTGAATGGACATGAAACATTTTAGAGCCTTTACATTTGCCTGGTTGTTGATTGCGGGTTTTTTCTCCGGCGTGGCGGGGGCCGAAGATCAGACATGGAAGGTCAACCTTAAAGACGCTGATATCCGCGCCTTCATTACTCAAATCGCCGACATCACCGGTTACAGCTTTGTAGTCGACCCCAGGGTGAAAGGCAAAGTCACCGTGGTCTCGAACGCCGCCATGGGGCGTGATGAAGTCTACGAAATGTTTCTTTCCGTGTTGAACGTACATGGCTTCGCGGCGATTCCTTCCGAGGGAATCATCAAAATTGTGCAGCAGAACGAGGCCAAGCAAACCGCGGAGAACACCTCGATTTTTAAGACGGTGCCGCAGGAGCAGTTGGTGACCCGGGTCATACAGGTCAAAAACGCCAACGCCCTTGAGCTGGTGCCGATTCTGCGTCCGATGGTGGCCAAATATGGACACCTTGCCGGCGTCGCCGCCGCCAACGCTCTGATTATCAGTGATCACGTTAATAACATCGCCCGTATTGAGCGCATCGTCAGTGAGCTCGACAGCCCCTCTAACTATCAACTTGAAGTCATTCAGCTGAAAGACGCCTGGGTTGGCGACATGGTTAAGTTGTTAGAAGAGCTGGCCCCTTCCGAGCTGGGTAAAGGCGCGCCAAAAGGGCCCGCCAACAAGTTCAGCGTTGTAGCCGACGAGCGTAGCAACCGTCTGATTCTGAAAGGCGACGAAAACTTCCGCGACAAAATGCGTCTTCTTATCGCCAAGCTGGATCAGCCTGCGGCAGTAAGCGGCACCACCAAGGTTATCAATTTGCGTCATGCTGACGCAGAAGCACTGGCTGAGTTGCTGAAAGGCCTGATGGGCGATATTGCCCCTGCAAAAGGCGAGGGCGCGGCAGCGGCTCCTGGCGGCGGCAAAGTCAGCATCTATCCTGATGAAGGTTTGAATGCGCTGGTCGTGCGTGCAGAGCCTTCCATGATGAAAGAAATCGAGGCGATCGTTCAGCAGCTGGATGTGCGTCGTGCGCAAGTATTGATCGAGGCTGCGATTGTGGAAATCAGCGATGGCCTGAGTCGTCAGTTGGGCGTGCAAATGGCCGCTGGGGATTTGACTGGCAAGTCTGGCCCGGCCACCGTTACTAACTTCACTAACGTGGGCATTTCCGCCTCGGCGATACTGGCGGCGATCGCCAGCAACTCGACGCCTTCCATTGGCGGCGATATCGCTGCCGTGGCGATTGGCGAGGCTGACGGCAAGAAAGGTTGGGGCGCCTTGATTCAGGCATTGGGCACCAGCGGGCAGGCTAACCTGTTGTCCACGCCAAGCATCATTACTATGGATAACCTGCAGTCTGAAATTATCGTTGGTCAGAATGTGCCTTTCCGTACCGGACAGACCGGCACGGGCACCGACGGCACCAGCAACCCGTTCACTACTATTGAGCGTCAGGACGTCGGCTTGACCTTGCGTGTGACGCCAAGCATCAGTGATGGCGATCTGGTCAGATTGGAAATCGAACAGGAAACCTCTTCCATTGCGCCTTCCAACGAAAGCGCGTCGGATATCATCACCAATAAGCGTCAGATCAAGACCTCCGTCTTGGCGGACAATGCCGAAACTATCGTGCTGGGTGGTCTGATGAGCGAGAACTACAAGCTGTCAGAAGCCAAGGTGCCGCTGCTGGGGGATATCCCGCTGTTAGGCGCGCTGTTCCGCAGCACCAAGCGCGAAAAAGACAAGCAAAACCTTCTCGTGTTCCTGCGCCCGACTATTCTGCGCAACAAGGAAGAAGCCAAGAAGGCGAGCCAGGATAAGTATGATCAACTGTGGGAGCTTAACCTGAGCATCAAACGCGATCATAAAGGCGATAAGCATGCAGAGACCATGATCAAGCCTTCTATGGATAGCGTATACAGAGAGAACGCGTTCGAGCAGTAGTACTTCTCAGTTCAGGCGGCGGACAGGCTCCGCCGCCTTGCGCCTGATTCCTTCCTTTTCCTCTTTTTTCTAATTATCAACCTCGTCGCTGGGCTCCAGGGGCGGCATCGGACACCCCATCACCGCCGTTGCGGCGCGCAGCAACTCATATTCCTTTAAGCTGACATAGCCATCGTAACTGACGCATTGTGCGAAAGCCTCGACCACAGCGGGTTTAAGCAACGCTGACAGTTGTGACAATCTGTTGAGCGCATCCGCAAGCTGATCGGAAGCAAGTCTGGAGTGAAAGGTTGCTTGCAGGTGAGGGAAGTTCTGCGACATCACTTGTTTGAAAAACTGACTGGGATTGGTCTCTGGGCTTGCGCCTGAAGCTGCGACGCCCAGACGAGCAAAAGCGGAAAGCATCAGTGCAATCTCATCGCTGGCCTGTTCGTAGCGAGTCAGCGTGTCTCGTTGAGGAGCGAAGTTCTCATCGAGCTGCGTGCGTAATAGGGCGAGTATGGCGAATTCCGAAAGTGTCGTGCGTTCGTCCAGGGCGATGATTTGCTGCGCCGTAGCGACGACGTGAGAGCGAGCGGCGATGTCGCCTCCTTTCAGCGCGCCAAGACAGACTTCTAAAAGCGGTAAACGGTGATTGGCCGGTAATGTCGTGATCTTGCGTTCAAGACTGTCGAAATCTGGCGTGCTCTTTATCGGGATTCCCGATGAGTGCAGGATAGTATCGCCCACGGGCAATCTGACTGGCGACTCCAGCAGCAGTAGAGCATAGATCATGCTTTCCGCCTGGCTTGGCGTATGCAGGGCGTCGCCAAAGGTGGTCTGCAACCGTTGTAGCGTTCGCTGGCTCCAGTCTTGCGTCGCCTGGGTATGACGTCCAACTTGTCTGGCGATGCCTGCGCTTTTGATTTGCTCCGTGGAGGGCGGCGCGCTTTCTGGAGCGAATCCTGATGTGGCCGGTGGAGCGCTTGAGGTTGTTGCTGCAGTTTGTTGCGCTTGACCTTGGTTGCGGCGCGCGCGCTGCTTGGTCAGAAAAAGCGGGTCCACGGCGCGAATGCGCTCGTCCAGCGGCGGATGGGAAGCGAACCAGGCGCTCAGTTTCAGACTTTCGCCAAAACACATATGGTTGATCTCTTGGGCGCTGGACGTATGTCCCAGGTAGGAGTGTGTCTGACTTTCCCTGATCTTGAAGAGGGCGCCAGCGATACCTTCTGGGTTGCGGGTAAACTGCACCGACGACGCGTCCGCCAGATATTCCCGTTGGCGGGAAAGCGCAGCTTGAATTAAGCGGCCAAAAAACAGACCAATATAACCCAATACGAACAGAGTGAATCCCGCCGCTACGACAATGATCACCCCACGTGCGTCGCGTGAGCGCCTACCGCCGCTTCTGCTGGACATTCGCAGCAGAAAGGCTCCGGTGGAGCCGATCAGAAGGATGCCCGCGAGAACGGCGATAATCTGCACGTTCAAGCGGGTGTCAGCGTTCAGAATGTGGCTGAATTCATGGCCAATGACGCCTTGTAGTTCATCCCGGCTAAGTGAGTTAAGCGTACCGGCGGTGACGACCAGAGACATGTCTTCAAGCGTGTAGCCCGCCACAAAGGCGTTGATGGCTGCTTCCTTGTCCATAATGTAAATGCTGGGGATGGGCACGCCGGAAGCGATGCTCATTTCCTCCACAACATTGACCAGACGGCGCTCATTCGTGTTTTGAATTGTCGCGTTGATCTGGCGTGCGCCGACCATTTGCGCAACGGAGCGTCCGCCGCGGCTCAACTGCAAAAAACGTTTGCCTGCGCCCACTGCGACAATAGCGATGACCGCCAGCGCAACCCACCAGGCAGGGCCAGCCAGCCAGATGTTTGGGGTCATGCGCGCGTCCACGAACTGGTGGTAAGCGATGAACCCGGCGATATTAATGGCGAGCGCTATGCCGATCAGAGCGGCGGCGAAATGGAGCAGGAGTAGACCGGAGAGCTTGCGCGCGCGCTCTTGCTTGGCGAAAAAATCCATGACTTGTCAGGAGCTAGTTAAAGCTGACTTTGACAGCCTGACGAGCCTCGGCGGACTCAACCTCAAACATCTCGGTTTCTTTGAAGCCGAAAAAGCTGGCGATAAGATTGCTGGGGAACTGTTCCCGATAGGTGTGATAGGTCATTACGGCATCATTGTAAGCTTGACGGGCGAAGCCAACTTTATTTTCTGTGCTGGTGAGCTCTTCCATTAACTGTTGCATGGTTTGATTCGCCTTAATGTCCGGATAGTTTTCAGACACGGCGTAGAAGTTCGCCAAAGCGCGGTTCAGCATGCCCTCGGCCTGAGACAGCTGTTTGATGCGGTCTCCTTCTTCGGGCCGTTGCGCCGCCGCCTGTTGCGCATTGATCGCCTGGTTACGCGCCTGCATGACTTTCTCCAATGTGTCCTGTTCATGTTTCATGAACGCCTTGGCGGTCTCCACCAAGTTGGGAATCAGGTCATGTCGGCGCTGCAACTGTACGTCTATTTGAGCGAAAGCGTTTTTGAAGCGATTCTTCAGAGACACGAGTTTGTTGTAGATGGATATCAGATAGAAGGCGACGGCGATGATGACGACAATGCCGATAATCGCGGAAATGCTCATTGATAGACTCCCGTAAAAGAATGTTTTCCCGCATGTTAAATGAGGGCGTTACATAAGTTCCACCCGTACGCGCGGCGTCAGGTGCGATGAGTTGGTGATCAGGTCTGCGGCGCGTGACTGACTTTCATGAACTCAATGAACTCTTCCGGCGGCACCGGCTTGCTGTAATAGTAGCCCTGCGCCAGCGTGCAGCCGTCATGCTTCAGGAAACGCTCCTGCCGTGGCGTTTCCACGCCTTCTGCGATGACATCCAGGCGCAGGCTTTTGCCCAGCTGGATGATGGCGTGCACGATTTGGGTGTCGTCTTCGTCTTTCATCAGGTCGCGAACAAACTGTTTGTCGATTTTGATCTTGCGGATAGGTAACTGCTTCAGGTAACTGAGCGATGAATAGCCAGTGCCGAAATCATCCACGGCGCACTGAATGCCAAATTCGCTCAGGTGGCGCAGGGAAGTGATGGCCTGATTCAGGTTCTCCATGAAGCTGGTTTCCGTGACCTCCAGCTCGATGAGCGAGGTGGGGATCTGGCGGCTTTCGATGATCTTCAGGACATGTGGCGCGAACTCTTTCTGTCTGAGCTGGTTGGCGGACAGGTTGATCGCCACTTTGATATTAAAGCCTTGGTTGCGCCACTGGTTAACCTGGGCGCAGGCCTCGTGCAGCACCCAGTCTCCAATTTCAAGAATGGTCTCATTGGCCTCTGCAATGGGGATGAATACGTCTGGGGGCACCAGGCCGCGTTCAGGATGACGCCAGCGCAGCAGCGCCTCACAGCCCACAACCTGCTTCGAATTCAGATCCATTTGCGGCTGGTAGACCAAAAACAGCTCGTTGTTTTGTATGGCCTTGGAGAGATCCTTTTCCAGCTTTTTACGTTCGCGGATTTCGCTGTCGAGACTGGCGACGTAGAACTGAAAGTGATTATTGGCGACCGACTTGGCCAGCATCATAGTTTGCTCAGCCTTTTGCAGGATTTTCTCTGCATCGCGGGCGTCATCTGGGTAAATGGCGATGCCGATGGTGCAGGATACGGGAGTCAGTTGATCCTCAATCTCAAACGGGCGACTGATTTCCCGCAGCAGTGACTCAGCGAAAGCCGCCACCCGGTAACTGCTGCTGACATTAAACAGGATCAAGGCGAACTGATCGCCGCCAAGTCGGCAGACTGTGTGTACGCCGTCCCGCTGTGAAAGCAGCCTCTCAGCGAAGGCCTGTAGCAGCTTGTCTCCCTGACTATAGCCGAGTTGCTCATTGATCGACTTGAAGTCGTCAATGCCGACGCAAAAAACCGCAAACTTCTGGTTCAGCGCCTCAGAGTCGTCCACCGCCGCGGCGATGTAATTACTGAACAGAGAGCGGGTTGGCAGGCCGGTGAGGGAGTCGTACTGGGATAGTTTAATGATCCGTGCTTCCGCCGCCTGACGCTTCTGCTGGTGCTCCTCGATGGACTGCAAAAGGCTGTTGGCGGCGCGCACCCAACTGCCCAGTTCGTCTTTTTCATGTTGACGGGGCACCGGAAGCGATTGTAACCCGGGCTCAGCGGGGTTGATGCGCAGTAAGGAGTTGATAATGGCCTTGAGTGGCGCCGTTAACAAGAAGTGGTAGACCAGATGCAGGACGAACGCCAAGAGCAGGGCGCGCAGCAGGCCAGTCATAAAAATCAGTATGGAGCGCTCCAAAAACAGCGCTGATTTGGGTGCGGTATCGACGACGATCTTCAGCTCGCCGTAGTAAGTCGGTTGCGGCGTTGGGCGGAATAAAGAAATGGCGTACTCGCGCTCTTTGCCGAAGATAGCGTCGGTCATCCAGCGACTCTGGGTTTCCTGCAGGGGTTTGGAGAGTTCAGCCAGAATCGTCTGATTGGGGTGAGCGATAGCTGCGTAGCGAATAGACGGTTTTTCGAACAGGCCTTCCAGAACCTGTTGCGCCAAGTCGGGGTCGATGCTGTAAACCGCCTGGGTGGCGGGGTCGCGCACAATGGCCAGGGTTTGTCTGGCCTCGTTGTCCATTTCCTCCACGGCGCGCATGGATTCAAAAATAATCTGACCAATGCTGAGTAAAACGCCTACCGCCAAAGCGGTAAACAACACCCAGTTCATTAATTTGGCGGACAGGCTATGTCGCCATTTTACTGGAGCGTTTTGCTTTTCTTGAACCATGCTGATTGATTGCTTCGACGCCGGCGGTGGTGTTTGTGTCAATCTTATTATCCCCTGCTATGGAAAGTGTAGTTATATACGGGACAAAGTAACAGCTTAGGCGCGCGGGTGCAGAGGGAATGGTGGAGAGAAATTGGGTGTGAGGAGGGAGAAATGAGGCGAGGGAGAACAGGATCTGTCAGGGCATGAATCACGTCGGGGCGCTGGGCCCCGACGTTGGAACGGATTAAGCGGCCAGGTTTTTGGCGACGAAATCCCAGTTCACCAGATTCCAGAACGCATTCATGTAGTTAGGACGAACGTTTCTGTAATCGATGTAGTAAGCGTGTTCCCAAACGTCAACGGTCAGCAGTGCGGTTTTGCCGTCAGTCATTGGCGTGCCTGCGTTGCTGGTGTTGAAGATTTCCAGTGAGCCGTCAGCGTTTTTAACCAACCAGGTCCAAGCGGAACCGAAGTTGTTAACGGCTTTGTCAGTGAATTGGGTTTTGAAGCTTTCGAAGGAACCGAAAGTTTTGTTGATGGCGTCCGCCAGCTCGCCAGTAGGCTCGCCGCCGCCGTTAGGGCTCAGGCAGTGCCAGTAGAAAGTGTGGTTCCAGATCTGGGCGGCGTTGTTGAAAACGGGGCCGCTCTTGGAAGCCATGATAATCTCTTCCAGAGACTTCCCTTCGTATTCAGTTCCGGGAACCAGACCGTTCAACTTATCAACATAAGTTTTGTGGTGTTTACCGTAGTGGTATTCGATAGTTTCTTCGGAAATGTGCGGCGCTAGCGCATTCTTTTCGTAAGGGAGGGCAGGAAGTTCAAATGCCATGAGATTTTCTCCGTCTTTTAAGTGTGTAATCCCGTGTAAGTCTCTGATTCTAGAGTATACAGACTGAGTAAGAAGAGATAGCTCCGAATCTCCGGAAATTCAGCCTGCAGGCTCAGGGTCATCACAGTATCACCCTGGGTATTGATGCCGGCCAGATGGCGACCGACAGAATTCTTTTGTTAGATCGCGCAGAATGATATCACCCGCATATATGGAGTGCTATCAAGGGTTTTTCAAGATTATTTATCAGACTTATTAATAAAATTAATAAGCTAGGGGTGCGCCAGGGGATGTTGGTTATAAGAAATACAGGTGGTTTGTTGGGGGCGCCGGCCCATAAAAATGGGCCGGAAAAACACTAGTCAAAGTGAGCCAGCGAGGAAGTGAAAGGCGTATGCTCCGGCACGAATGGGAGGCACTTTTCCACTTTGGCGATCAACGCTTTGTAGTCTTCCGCGACAATGTTGATATGCCCGAGTTTGCGACCGGCGCGCTCTTCTTTTCCATACAGGTGCAGATGCGTGTCGCTGAGCGTCAATACGCTTTCGCGGTCAGCATGACGACCAATCAGGTTGATCATGCAGCTGACGCCGACAGGCTGGGTGTCGCCCAAAGGTAAACCGGCGACGGCGCGCAAATGGTTCTCAAACTGTCCTGTGTGCGCTCCATTCATGGACCAGTGACCGGAGTTGTGCACGCGCGGCGCCATCTCATTGGCCAGGAGGCCGTCAGGCGTTTCAAACAGCTCCAGAGCCAGGACGCCCACATAGGACAGATGCGCCATCAGCGTTTCAATATACTCAGCCGCTTTCTGCGCCAGATCGTCGCTAATGCGTGGAGCCGGGGCGATGGTGTAACGCAGAATGCCGCCATGATGAATATTTTCCGCCAGAGGGTAGGTGACGGTTTCACCTGTGCTGCTGCGGGCGGCGATGATGGATATTTCCCGGGAGAAATTGACGAAGGACTCGACAATCAGTCGGGGGTGTCCAATGCTGTTCCAGGCCTCTTCCGCCTCATCGACGGACTTCAGGACTGCCTGGCCTTTACCGTCGTAACCTTCCGTAATGGATTTCGCCACGACCGGAGTTCCCAGTTCGCGAGCGGCTTCGGCCAATTCCTCTGGGCTGTTGACCAGACGATATTTGGGAGTAGGGATGCCTAACTGAGTAAACAGCGCTTTTTCGTGCTCTCTGTTCTGGCACACGCGCAGCGCTTCCACTCCCGGGTAGAGCGGCTTACGATCGGCGATATTCTGCGCCAGATCCAGGGGTAAGTGCTCAAACTCGTAGGTCACTACATCGACGAAATCAAGGAAGCGATCCAGCTCCGACTGGGTGTTGTCGGGGTCGCTGAAAATCGCGCCAAGGCCCGCGGAAGGGGCCCCGGAGGTGTCGTAAAGCGCAAATTCAAAGCCCAGCGGCATACCCGCCAGCGCCATCATGCGGCCAAGTTGGCCGGCTCCGAGAATGCCGATTCTTTTCATGATTGCCTTGGATCAGCGTTGTTAAGAACAGTGTCTGTCTGCTGTTTGCGGAACGCTTTGACGGCGTCCATGATTTTGCTGTCCTGCAAGCCCACAATCTGAGCCGCCATCAGTCCTGCGTTAGTGGCGCCGGCTTTACCGATCGCCAGCGTGCCCACGGGGACGCCTCCGGGCATTTGTACGATGGACAATAATGAGTCTAGACCATTCAGTGTCTTGGACTGCACGGGGACGCCCAGCACCGGCAACGAGGTTTGTGACGCGGCCATACCGGGCAGGTGGGCGGCGCCGCCAGCTCCGGCGATGATTATCTTGATGCCTCTGCTTTCGGCGGACTTGGCGTAGTCAAATAGCAGGTCCGGCGTACGGTGAGCGGAAACAACTTGCACTTCATAGGGAACGCCCAGCTTGTCGAGCATCTCGGCGGCGTGCTCCATGGTAGGCCAGTCGGATTTGGAGCCCATAATAATGCCAACTAAAGGCTGCATGATTTCTCCTTAGTAACCCTGTCATTATTGGATAAATTCGCCTATGGGGCGCGAATTTGCGGGTGGTCGAGGCATACTGTTTAAAAAAGAGGCGCATAGTTTAGTGAGTCGGTACATGGGATGCAAACGAAAGCGGACCCTTGCCGACTCTCGCCGCAGGCGGCGGAGATCCTGCGTTCGCGGAGCCTTTATCTGGCTCAGGAAAAACGGAATAATAGCGGGTTGCTTCATGCCTGTTCTGTCGCAAATATGGTAAAGCTGGATAAGGGCGCGTGTACGGAAACTTCGGCATTGTCTAAAATGCCATGGCGCAACCGCGCAGAATCGGGCGTTTGCCGATACACTATATAAATACAGTCCACTAGCGAGGATACATGGAGACAATTAAGCCCGAGAAAGACGAGGTTGATCGATTTCAATCACAGCGCCATAAAGCGCCTGCGGCGAAACCTGCTGAGCCCAAAAAGGCTGCGCCGGTTGCGGAGGCCCCGGTGGAGGCTTATGTCAGACTGTCCCGTCCCGCACAATGGGCGATCGTCTTTGTATTCATTCTGGTGCTGACTTTTGCGCTGATTGGATATTGGCAGGTCAAAACCCAGCAGCAAACCATTCTGTCTCTGCAAACCCAGCTGCAGCAGGCGACTCAGTATATATCCCAAAGTAAGCTTGTGACTGCGCGTCTTGAAGGTCAAATCAATCAGACCGACGCCACCATGGCGCAAAGCGGAAATGAAATGGCCAGGGAACTGAAAACCTTGGACTCTGAGATCCGCAAGCTGTGGGATGTATCCAATAAGCGCAATAAACAGTTGATTGAGGATAACCAAAAAGCGCTGACAGCCCTGCAGGGTGACTTTAAACAGTCACAGGAGCGGATTAAAGCGTTAAGCGGTGAGATAAATGGCCTGACGGTTATCGGTGAAAATCTTGGCAAGTCTCAGGAAGCCCAGGCGCTGCAGATTTCTGCGTTGGCGGATGATATGGGGCGCACTGATGAAGCCCTGGAGAGGGAGCAGGCTGAGTTGGCGCAGCTTCTGAAACAGAGCTCCGACAAGCTGGAGAAATCCATCTCTGAGCAAACCGTGGCTATCGCCAAGCTTGAGCGCATGATCGGTAAAATGAATGAGCAGAACCTGGACGGCAATCTCAAAGAGCTTGAGAAGAAAGTCAGCGCTATCGACGCCACCCGCAATCAACTGGTGCAACGCTATGTTGAGCTGGATCGTCGCATGAACGAAATTGGTCTGCAATTGAAGGCCATCAAGAAATAGCCCTCGCTATTGCGCCTAAGTGAAGCTTAGGCGCGCGCCTGCAGCGTATGAATCAATCTTTACACTTATTCTTTTACGGCCGCGGCGTGTTGACGATCGTAGTCGCGTCAAAATCCACCGCTTGAAATTGCGGCTCGATTCTTACTTCCACGTATTGGCGAAAAAGCAGCGCCGCCGCGACGGATGTTTCCAGCGTCGCCAATTTGTTGGGGTCGTATAGTGCAGCCTCTCTTTCATCATTTCGCGCTCGTTGCGCTTCTTCATAAATCGGGCCGCCCGCCGCTGGCGGAGAGAACAGGCCAGGCACAAAAATGCTCGATAGCTGTGGATTCTGAAGTAGAGCGAGTGAAATTGAGTCCAGAGTTGAGCGTTCTACTGTATCGGCAATGGGTATGTAGTTAATTTGCGCTTCAGAGAAGGTGATATCGAGCGCTTGTCCGTCATCAAGCTCGATATGCACGCTGGCTTCAGTGGAGGGCTCATCCAAGGCTTTCCATTCCATCTCGTAGGGAAGCTCTTCTGCTGAAACGCTCAACGCTGCGCCGAGCAGCAGCGCCATCAAAGTGAGTGTGGACAAGCGATCCGCATGCGGATCAGGCGCGGTGGCGAGGACATCCGAGTCGTTCATGAGTAGTGACCCTTGCGCATTTTTTATAATTGGTTGTGACTGATTGTAGCAATTCAGCCGAACGGGAATGTGGAGCCGTTTCAAAATACGGCTTAATTGTTGTCATTCGCCGTTCCCTGTTGAAAATTCAACCTGCTCGTCAGGTGACGCTTGTATGCAGGCAAAATGACTGTAAAGAAATGTAGTGCAAAGTAACGCGTTGTAGCGAATTCTTGCTCCAATTCTCAGCTGACGAAGCAAACGGTTGTTAGAATCATTCCCGTCTGGAGGGTTTGACCCCAAGGGAGTCGTCCCGCAACACCTTCCGCTTCAATAAACAAGAGCCATGATTTGTGAAATGGTCATGAAAGCGACGCCCTTATAGACGGGGGAGTGAGTATGCAGCGATATCCTAGCCTCAGAACGCTTGTCCTACTGCTGGTGACGGCGGTGGCAATGAGTGGGTGTAAGATCTATCAATCCATGGGGAAGAGCGTAGGAGCCTTTGTGCATCCGGTCAGCGGCCCTAAATTCGTGCATATTCCCGACTCGGAGTGGGATAGTGCGTCTTCTGCGCTTATCTATTTTTACCGACCTCACAGTGACTGGGCGTCAGAAGAGGTCGAGTCTCCCAGCGTGTATGTCGATGACAGTCAATATTTCAACTTTCGCGACAACAGCTATACCTGGCTGCAGGTGGCTCCAGGCGAACGACGCATCACTATGCGCAGGCCTCTGTTGGGCTTCGAAGGCATAGGCGGATTTACCCTGAGCGATATGACGGATCAGGTACTCAGTGTCGATGCGGGCAAAATTTACTATCTGCGTTATTCCGAAATCAGCAAACCAGATCCAAATCCGGAAATCGAAACCGACTCGCCCTGGGCGGAAGGGGATTTACAGTTGGTGGCCGCTGACTTCGCTTATAACGAAATCGTGGAGACCCGCTTTCTGAATAGCGATCTGCTGGCGCCTAATCATGCCGCCACCTCTATTGTGAAAGAAAATATAGAGTATTCATTTGAGCGGGAGCAGGAAGAAATTGAGGTCGCCCGCGAGGAAGAAATTGAAAGGTTGAAGGAGCAGGGATATTACCGCCCCGATAAATGGTGGTGTATGTATATGTGCGGCGGCGGGCCGACCAAGCGGCTGAAGACGGATCGTATGCAGCGTGAGCTGGACAAGCGTAAAAACGCTTACGAGGCGCAGCTGGCGGAAAGTGAGGGCCCATCCTGGTGGTGGCCCTTCTAAAGGCGGGGCGATCACCACATTAAATTTTCAATTCTGTACCGTCACCCGGTTCTATAGGGTGACATCTGGGTTTAACATCTATCATTTACTGTAAGGGCTTCGATTGAAGCAGAGGCTGCGGCGACGCCGCGCTTCTGAAATATGGGTAAGGATTTCAGCCGGTTAATATTGGATGTAAGCGGCGGCGAATCAACGGCGGACAGGAAACAGAAAAAGGACTTACTGAACTATGAGCGTGACGACCATGTTTCAAGACCATGTACAAAAGACCAAAAGCTTTGTGGACCGTGTGAAGGATGTATATAGCAGAGCCTACGATAAGGCGTTGCAGACGGGAAAAGGCGGCTTGGCCGGAGCCACGCGCATCAGTGCGGCGCTGGAGCCCAAGGTGCGACAAAGTATCGACTCGGCCCATCATTTCTTTGATGGCATCAATCAATCGCTGGCGGATAAAGCCATTCCCGAATGCCGACGTTCTAATGTCGAATCCGCTCGTCTGGAGGAAAAGTCGTGCGCAGCGCGACATGGAATCAGCGACGCTGGCGCTTCGCGTCAGGATATTTGAGATTGCGCCCGCGAGGTCATCACGCTTCCGGGTATGGTAAGGTAGCCCCATTTTTCACATTGTTGTTAGGAGAAAAATCATGAGGCTATTGCATGCGATGATCCGGGTCGGCGACCTGGATCGCTCCATCGGTTTTTACACTGAAGTGCTGGGTATGCGTCTGTTGCGGCGTAAAGATTACCCGGAAGGCCGTTTCACCTTGGCGTTTGTTGGCTACGGCGATGAGTCGGAAAACGCCGTCATTGAGCTGACTCACAACTGGGATACCGCTGCATATGAATTGGGCTCCGGGTTTGGGCACCTCGCCATAGAAGTGGAGGACGCCTATCAAGCCTGCGACGCTATTCGTGAAAAAGGCGGGCAGGTAGTTCGGGAGGCGGGACCCATGAAGCACGGAACCACAGTGATCGCGTTCGTTAAAGATCCTGACGGTTATATGATTGAGCTGATCCAGCGCTAACTTTTGTTCTGCCTGCACAGACTTTTATTTCTCAATAGAATAAGCGCCTTAATTTGGCGCTTTTGATCGACTTTTCAGCGAAATAGCAACTGCGAAAACTTTTTTAAACATTGCGCTTGACACACCATGGGGCTATCAGTACTATGCGCATCGTCTTCACGGGGCAGCCAAGCGGTTCGCGGGGTTGGTTCGGAAGCGCATCTTGATTCAGAGTGGCGTGGGGGTGGTTAGCTCAGCTGGGAGAGCATCGCCCTTACAAGGCGAGGGTCGCAGGTTCGATCCCTGCACCACCCACCAAATTCTGAAATAGAGATCGTGGAGCGGTAGTTCAGTTGGTTAGAATACCGGCCTGTCACGCCGGGGGTCGCGGGTTCGAGTCCCGTCCGCTCCGCCACTTTCTATTTAGTCAAGAGCCAGTTCGTCTGGAACTGGGTGGTTAGCTCAGCTGGGAGAGCATCGCCCTTACAAGGCGAGGGTCGCAGGTTCGAACCCTGCACCACCCACCATCTTCCCCAAAGATGGATTTTCGCGGAGCGGTAGTTCAGTCGGTTAGAATACCGGCCTGTCACGCCGGGGGTCGCGGGTTCGAGTCCCGTCCGCTCCGCCAACTCTTTCCCTCTTATATCCTTCTTGCTTTAACTTCATCTCTTAATTTTCTGATTTAAATCACTAATTTATTTTCCTTCCTGATATATTCTGTCATTTTTCTGACATAGCTGTTTGATAGCCTGGACGTTAACCATTAGCAAGGAGCCGTAACCGTGCAAGAATATATTGATGATCTCATTGATGTTGATTACGAAGAGTTTGAAGACGACGAATTCGTCGATGACGCCGTAGAGCTTTAATTCAGTCTCTTCTTTCTCGCTCAGGCATTTTCGCCTGTCGCTGTATCTTCGTCCGTTCGGCCAGAAGTGTGCTGGTCCTTGAACGGCTTCGGGTTGACGCCAAACCACCTCTTAAACGCCCGATGAAATGCAGCTGGTGAAGAAAAGCCCAGTAGATATGCTATCTCGCCAATCGTTAAGTCTGTGGCTTTGAGGTAAGTCTCCGCGACCTGCTTGCGAGTCTCGTCCAAAACTTGTTGAAACTGAACGCCTTCCTTTTTTAATCGTCTTTGTAGCGTCCACTCCGATAGACCGAGTTGCCTGGCCGTTTCGGTGAGGCCCACTTCGCGTCCTTGCAGCATGGGGGTGATAATCTGCTTGACCCGTTCGGTCAGACTGGTGGCTCCAACCAAGGTGGTGAGCTCCCTGTTGCAGATACTGACAATTTCGCTATGTGTCGCCGGATTAGCGTAAACAGAAGGAAGTGAAAGCGCTTCTTTCCGAAAAATTAAGGCGTTACGAGAGCGACCGAACTTAACGGGACAATTGAAAGCCTGTTGATAATGTTGGGCGTAAGGCGGCGCTTCAAATTCAATTTCCACCTCTTTCAGTAAGCGCTCCTGTCCGGTAATCCAGTGCGCTAGCGCGCTCCATCCACTGAGCAGACAATCCACCACGAAATAGTTGAACTCATTATAGGGACTGATGGAATAAAACTGGGCGACGCCGCTTCCTGTCATCAGGTAAAACCGGCTGCTCCCGCGTTTGTTTACGCTGCTCAGGCTTTCATAGTGAATCCATAGCCGGATCGCCCGTTCAAGGTTTGGGCTGGTCATGGCGGCATAACCGGAAAGTCCCATATGGGAAATGCGTAGCGCCTGCCCCATGAATAATCCCAGTGCGGGCTGGTTGGCGGTGCTGATCAGGGCCTGCCCAATGCGCATGAAGCGGGATATGCTGATGCGCGCTTTGGGGGAGGCGAGCGTCTCTGTCGTAACGCCGTATTCGTTGAGGACCGGCATTGGATCAACGTTAAGTCGTTGACAGGCTTCGCGCATTAGTTCTACGAAATTGACGGATATGTCGCCGAGCTGCATGGGACTTTCTCCTGGCGGGTTAAAAGTGACGGATAGGTGTATTTTATAGATAAAAAAATGTTATCCAAGGATATTGGATGTCTTGCGCGACAGAGCTAATTTATACGGCAAATCCCGTAGCCTTGATTGCTGCGTATAACTCGAGGCGGAAGCCGCTTAGTTACCGGCATTTCGCTCATTAAAGTGAATATTCAGGAGTGTTTCATGCAACAGAACTCATCTGGCGCGAGTAAGTATCCGCATCTGTTGGCCCCTTTGGATCTGGGCTTCACCACCCTCGCTAACCGTACTCTAATGGGCTCCATGCACACAGGGCTGGAAGAGTCTCCGAATGGCTTTCAGCGTATGGCGGCGTTTTACGCTGAGCGCGCGAGAGGTGGGGTAGGGCTCATCGTAACCGGCGGTATCGCTCCGAACCCTGAAGGGGCGGTCGCTCAGGGCGCTTCCAAGATGGACTCCGACGCGGATGCGGAAAAGCACAAGATTATCACTCAAGCCGTGCATGAGGCCGGAGGAAAGATCTGTATGCAGATTCTGCATGCGGGACGCTACGCCTATCATCCCAAGCTGGTGGCGCCTTCCGCCATTCAAGCGCCGATCAATATGTTCAAGCCGCGCGAACTGTCCACTGACGAGGTGGATGAACAGATAGACGCCTACGCAAGCTGTGCGGCTCTGGCGCAACAGGCGGGCTACGATGGCGTTGAGATCATGGGGTCGGAAGGCTATTTCATCAATCAGTTCATCGTGAGTCACACCAACAAGCGGACTGACAAGTGGGGCGGCGACTACGAGAGCCGGATTCGCATGCCGATAGAGGTCGTGCGTCGCGTGCGTGAGCGAGTCGGGCCGAACTTCATCATTATTTATCGCCTTTCCATGCTTGACCTGATTGACGACGGCAGTAACTGGGAAGAAGTGGTGTTACTGGCCAAGAAGATCGAAGAGGCGGGCGCCACCATCATCAACACGGGTATCGGCTGGCATGAAGCGCGCGTTCCCACGATCGCGACAATGGTGCCACGCGCGGCGTTCACCAAAGTAACCGCGAAACTGAAGAAAGACGTCAATATTCCGCTGGTGACCACTAACCGCATCAACATGCCGGATGTGGCGGAAAAAGTGCTGGCGGATGGCGATGCGGACATGATCTCCATGGCTCGTCCTTTCCTAGCGGACGCAGATTTTGTCGTGAAGGCGTCAGAAGATCGGGCGGATGAAATCAATACTTGTATCGCCTGTAACCAGGCCTGCCTTGATCACACCTTCCAGATGAAGCTGACTTCCTGTCTGGTGAATCCTCGCGCCTGTCATGAGACCGAGTTGGTCTACGTGAAAACCGGTGCGAAGAAAAAATTGGCGGTTGTCGGCGCCGGACCTGCTGGTCTGGCTTTCGCTACGGTGGCGGCGGAGAGAGGTCATGATGTAACGCTGTTTGACGGCGCGGATAAGATCGGTGGCCAGTTCAATGTCGCCAAACTGATTCCGGGTAAAGAAGAGTTTTATGAAACCTTGCGTTATTTCGACCGTATGCTGAAAAAGCATAATGTCGATGTGCGCCTGAATACCCGTGTGAGCGCTGAAGACTTGAAGGCTGGCGGTTACGACGAGGTGATTCTCGCTACCGGTGTCGCCCCTCGCATACCTGAGATAGAAGGGGTCGATCATCCAAAAGTGATGGGATATCTGGATGCGCTGTTAGGACGTAAGCCGATAGGGAAAAGGGTTGCCGTTGTCGGCGCTGGCGGTATCGGGTTTGACGTCAGTGAGTTTATTACCCATGAAGGCAAGTCGCCCAGCCTGGACGTTTCTGCGTTCATGAAAGAGTGGGGTGTGGACCTGGGTGTAGAGCATCGTGGTGGCGTTCGGGGCGTTGCGGCGCATATCGAACCGTCTCCCAGAGAGGTCTATCTGTTGCAGCGGAAAACCTCCAAGCCGGGCAAAAATCTTGGCAAGACGACGGGCTGGATCCATCGCGCTTCACTGAAGAACAAGCAGGTGCGGATGGTCGCCGGTTGCGAGTACGTCAAAATTGATGATGACGGCTTCCATGTGAATGTTAACGGCGAGGCCAAGTTGTTGCCGGTGGACAATGTGATTATTTGCGCAGGTCAGGACCCCTTGCGTGAGCTGCAGCAGCCGCTTGAAGCGGCGGGCGTGTCGGTGCATCTGATTGGCGGCGCCGATGTGGCGGCGGAGTTGGATGCTAAGCGCGCGATAAATCAGGGCAGCCGACTGGCCGCTGAAATCTGATCTCTCCTCTCTGGACTCAGTGAAAGCTGAGTCCATTTCAACCTTTCATTTTTTGTGCAAACCAGGTCGATTGGCCTGATTTGTGCGCCCTTTCCCCAACTGAGCGCGACCTGCCCAACTGACATTTCCAAGGTTGCGTGCTAAGTTTTCAACAGCTTCATTAATAATCAACGTATGCGCCGGAGCCGTTTTAAATGGCCCGGGGGCGAAAAAATATCGGTGTTTAAACGCTTGGTAAGCGCTAACGAAACAATTTTCTGTTATTTTGGTGCGCTTACAAAAAATAACAACATCGACAATGGGCTTCTGGACAACGCAGCTTAAACAACAAGCAAAGAAAGAAGGGCTTATTATCTAGGACATTGGCATGCCCAAACCTCAAAAAGATGATATTTACGAAGCGGTTCTCTTCTTGGAGGATCAGTATGTAGCGCGGCAAATGCGCTATTCGGAATTTGAGGCCATATTGGACGGCGTGGTTGCTCTGAATGATCTGGCTGATACGGAAATAACGGCTGTTTATGCAGAGCTGAACAAACAGCTGGTGCCTCGAGCGCTGGTATTTTTTACGGTCTATTTCGACGAGGAAGGCATCGCGGATTCGGAGTGGAACGTCCCGCTGAAGCGGTTGGCGAAAATTTCCGGCTCCGGCCCTGATCTCGGCGCAGGTCCTATAAGGCTCGCGTGTCGCAGTCAATGCGCTATCTCCTGGCATCAGCGGGATTTGTGGGACCCGGACATGAAGCCGGGCGGCAATGACTTTCAGGTGATTAAAAAATCCCTGCAGGAAAACCGCCTGGGCTTTGAAGTAGTTGGTGAAGTGGTTGAGGAGGAAGAGGATATTCCTGTCCTGACTCCCACTCAGGCTGCGCCGCAACCGGCGGCGTCCGCGTCTGCGCTGGAAGAGCAGGAGCGTATTCATCGTACGAAACTGGCGCGCTTGCTGAAAGCGCAGCGCCTGCGCATCAAGACGTTGAATAGCCAGCACGAAGCGGAAATTGAAGAGCTCAACCGGCAGCACCGGTTGGAGATGCAGGCGCTGAAGACCAAAGTGCAGGATATGGAGCAAAGCCTCCAGCACACCAAGGTGCTGTACGATCAGACCAAAATCAAACTGCAGAAGCGCAGCGATCAATACCTGTCTCTGCAAGAGGAAATGGTTCAGTTCAAAAAGCGTCAATCCATGCTGGAGAAAGAACTCAGTAAAGGAGACGGAGGCGAGGAGGCGGAACGTCTGCGCCAGCGCCTGGAAAGCGAACTGACGATTGTCAAAGAGCAATTACAGCGTCGCGAGGCGGAGCTGGTTTATCGCGATGAGCGTGAGGAGCAGCTGCGTCAGGAGATTCAAACCCTGAAGGATGAGTCTGAGGATGGCGGCGGAGATATTCTCAATAAGCTGTCCGAACTGGATGTGGTGTTTGTGGTGTATCACCCTGGCGCAGGGCATATCACCATCCCGGCGAAAGATGTTTTGCGCTACATACAGAATCCTGTCTCCTATGCGGCGGAGCGTTGTTTTGTAACGGAGCGGCACTACAAAGAGTGGCTGGACCATTACGAAAACGCGGTGTGCGAACACGAAATTCCTGGCAAAGGATTGTGTGGCGAGAGCGTCCCTCGCGTGACCGTGCCCGCTGAGTTTGTTGCAGGCGAAAGCAACCGTTGCGAGAAGCATCAAGAATAGTTCGTGTCCCCTCTGCTGTATCAACCTGATTGCGTCATTCAACCGCTCAGTCACCCTGTGGCTGAGCGCGCTGGCGTTCGTTTGTGGATGGCGCGGGGTGATTTGGTTCATGAGTCTGTATCCGGCAACAAGTGGTTCAAGCTCAAATACAGCCTGCTGGAAGCGGAGCGAAGCCAGGCGTCGGGATTGCTGAGCTTCGGCGGCGCCTATTCCAATCACCTGCATGCGCTCGCTGCGGCGGGCCGTATGCTGAATATACCCACCTTTGGCGTTGTGCGCGGCGCCTGGCGGCGTGAGCTGACGCCAACTCTGCAGGATGCTCAAAAGTGGGGGATGCGTTTGCTGTTCGTCAGCAATGAGGCGTATCGCCGCAAAGATGACTCTGCCTGGGTGGATGAAAGCATTGAGGGCTGGAGGCTGTCAGAGCTAATCGCTACGCAAAAGCTGATGGTTATCCCCGAGGGCGGTAGCAATGCGCTGGCGTTGAAGGGAGTATCTGAGTGGGCGCAGCAAATCTATTCCCATTTTTCCTCGACTCCGGTGTCTATATTCTTGCCTTGCGGCACCGGCGGTACGATGGCGGGGTTTGTCGCCGCTGACTCGCATCATGAATTGGTCGGCGTGCCCGTGTTGCGCGCCGGGGACTCTATTGCAGTTAAGATCAATGAGTTGCTGGCTTTGAATAACCAGCAGCCAAGAACTCCCTTTCGCTTTGTGCAAGGTTATGAGTTTGGCGGCTACGCCAAGACCAGTCCCGAGTTGATGACCTTCATTCAGGCATTTTTCGATCACACAGGCGTTGGGTTAGAGCCTGTCTACACGGGGAAAATGGCGTATGCGGCGCTGGATTGGTTGCGCCGGGGCGAGGCTCCCAGAGGCTCAGACGTTGTGCTTGTGCACACTGGCGGTATGCAGGGCGCGCGGGGTTTTGTTGAGCAGCCTTGAGTTCTTGGACTAGTTGTTCAATGTCTCCCTTGCTGATTCCGCCCAGTCGTCGCTAACGACGAAATAGCGGGCCGTTTCCAGCCATTCGCCCGCCGGCGACTCCGCCAATGCGATCAACATCTGTGGTCGGCCGCTCCTTTCCGTAGAGTTCAATTCCCCGTACAACTTTTCCCAGCTCATGACTGTGGCCTGATCGCCGGGATGTATTAAAAGGGGCGATAGCCAGTGTGATTTAGGGGTGAGTATCCAGTTTGTGGCGGTTCCCTCCAATTGGGGCAGGGCGCTGACGGGCAGCCATTTGCCGCGTAAGTGGCCGGTTGCGGCGAGTGAGGAGGGTGCGACGCTGTCAGGGTCAATCAGAGGATAGAACAGGTAGCCTTTCATAACGATTTGACGGCCGACTTCGTTAATGCCCAGGCTCGCCAGCGCTTGTCGGGCTTCGGGCGTTTCCGGGAGTAAAATCTGGCTGTTGAGCAGCTTGTTTAACTTAAGATCCAGCCGGTCCAGGTAGTTGGGGCCAAACCAGTGGGCGTCCCCGCCTTTCGCTGATGGCGTGGATAAGCCGAGATAGTATTTGATGGCGACTTCCTGATGGACATAATTGCCTTCGGGGTCCTGCAGGATAAAGTCAAACTCGCCGTAAGTCTTTTTACGGTCTTTCACTTGCAAGCCATGGGCAATCACGCGCCAGGCGCTAAGCCGGTCGACGCCGAAGCGCCAAAGTGATTCAAAGTAAGGGCCCAGAAAACGGCTTTTTAAGTCTTTCTCCATATTTAGCAGGTCCATGGCCAGCGTCCGGTCTGTGTCGCTCAGCGCTATGGGCGCCTGACGATCGAACTGTGTTGGCGCCATGTCGGCACTGGCGGCCAGCTCCGGGCTGTTACAGGTCCACTGTAAATCTCTGATCAGTTGTTGTGGCGTTCGCTTCACAAATTAAACTTCCGTTAGTGCCCCGACCGGCGCTTTGGTCGTCGAGCGCAGTCACTGACTGGGCTGCAGCGGGGTGCGAGGGCGAGGAAAAAGACAAAAACCGCCCGTTGGGCGCATACAAGCCGGGGCAGTTTGGGTAACATAACAAAAACGCTTGATTAAGGGCATGTATGGAACAGTTTCGTAATATCGGTTTGCTGGGCCGGATGGGCAGCGTGCAGGTGGTGGAGACGCTGAAGCGGCTCAAAAACTATCTGGTCGGCGAAGGTTACGCGGTGGTCCTGGAAGAAGCTACCGCAGCGGTGTTGCCAGGGCATAACGTGCAGGTGTCCAGCAAGAAAATGCTGGGAGAAATCTGCGACCTGGTGATTGTGGTCGGCGGCGATGGCAGTTTGCTGGGCGCGGCGCGTGCGCTGGCCGGGTGCAATGTGCCGGTGCTTGGCGTCAATCGCGGCAGATTAGGCTTCCTCACTGATATTACGCCGACGGAAATGGAGCCTCAGCTGGCGGAAGTGTTGTCCGGCAAATATGTCGAGGAGTCCCGCTTCCTGTTGGACGCCTACGTCAAGCGCAATGGCGAGCCCGTGGGCTATGGATGCGGTCTGAATGACATTGTCCTGCACCCTGGCAAATCCACCCGTATGATTGGGTTTGATCTTTATATTGAAGGGCAGTTCGTCAATAGCCAGCGTTCCGACGGATTGATCGTGTCCACGCCTACCGGCTCCACCGCCTATGCGTTGTCCGCCGGCGGCCCGATTATGCATCCGCGTCTGGACGCTATCGTGCTGGTGCCCATGTTTCCCCATACCCTGAGCAGCCGTCCGATTGTGGTGGACGGCAACAGCGAAATTAAGATCATTATCGGCGATTACAACGAAACCTATCCTCATGTCAGTTGCGATGGGCAGACGCACGTCACCTGTGCGCCGGGCGATACGGTCACGATCTGCAAGAAGCCGCAGAAGCTGCGTTTGATTCATCCCATGAATCATAATTTCTATCAGATCTGCCGGGATAAACTGGGCTGGTCAAGCAGTAGAGATCAGGGAGGGCAGTAGTCTAATGTCCGAGAGCCAGAAGTACCGAGGCTTTGACTTCATCGGCGATGTCCACGGATGCGCCAGAACCCTGGAAGCATTGCTGGAGAAGCTCGACTACCGGAAGATCAACGGCGTATACAGCCATAAGCATCGTCAGGCCATTTACGTTGGCGATATCGTCGACCGCGGTCCCCGTATTCGCGAAGCGTTGCATGTCGTGCGGGATATGGTGGAGCACGGCAGTGCGCGTATTGTCATGGGCAATCATGAGTACAACGCCCTGGGCTATTGCACCCGGGCGCGTCCAGGCAGCGCCCACACCTATTTGCGCGAACATACGCCCCGTCATGAGCGATTGATTCGGGAAACGCTGGATCAGTTCGCTAATTACGGGCATGAATGGAATGAATTTCTTGAATGGTTCATGACGCTGCCACTGGTGATTGACGATCAGAGTTTCCGGGTTGTGCATGCATGCTGGGATCATGATCTGATTTCACAGTTTCTGGAGCATCACCCCGATGGTCTTATTACGGAAGATTTTCTGCACGCTTCCACCGTGCGCGACAGTTTTGCCGGTCATGTGATGGACCGGCTGTTACGCGGCACGGATATGAAACTCCCTGATGGCATGTCTATTCGCAGCAGCGATGGCTTTGTGCGCACCGCATTCCGCACCAAGTTCTGGAAGGCGGAGCCTGAAACCTACGGCGACGTCGTGTTTCAGCCGGACGCTCTGCCTGACGAAGTGGCGGAAAGACGCTTGTCGGAGCGAGAGCGGCGCATGCTGTTGTTTTATGGTCTGGATGAGCCGCCCTTGTTTGTCGGACATTACTGGCTGCAAGGCGCGCCGCGTCCTATTCGTCCGAATATCGCCTGCCTGGATTACAGCGCAGTGAAGTACGGCAAGCTGGTGGCCTACCGGCTCGAAGCGGGAGCCCGCAAACTGACGGCGGACAACTTTGTCTGGGTCGATGTCATGCGTGAAGCGGGGGGCGCCGCCGGGCGCTGAGCACATGGAAAAAGTTTGCGATATCCCTATCGAAGAAGACATTGAGTCGCTGTATCGCTATCTGCGCAGCAGAGGCGTTGCGATATGGGTCACCGAGAATGAAGGGCGGCAGGAAATATGGGTGAAAGATCCGGCCGCCAAACCTGTCGTGCTGGACTGTTATCAGCGCTTCAAAGAAGATCCTGGCGTTCGCGAGCGACTGGATGAGGCTGTAAGCGAGCAACCGCAGTCCAGCGGCAACAGTCTGACAATGCAGTTCAAGCCTTTCCCCTGTATCGCATGGTTACTGCTGACGTTGCTGGCGGCGGCTTTGTACACCGGCTTCGGCGACTTTCAGAGCAGTCGTTACTTCTTCATTATCGATCGTTTCCAGTTGCCTTACGGGGATTTGCCCTCCCGTGTGCAGTCCTTGCTGTTTACGCTACAGCAAGGGGAGTGGTGGCGTCTGCTGTCTCCCGCATGGTTGCACCTGGGGCTGGCGCACTGGCTGTTTAACTCTCTTGCGTTGTGGATCTTTGGGCGCTCTCTGGAAGTCTTGTTCAGCCGGGGTGGATTCGTTTCGTTCATTCTGGGGGCGGCGATCTTCAGTAATCTCGCTCAATATCTGGTGGCGGGGCCGGCGTTCGGCGGCTTCTCAGGGGTCGCTTACGCTTTGGTTGGCGCACATGCGGCGGGTTGGGCGTTAGCGCCGAGTATGCGGATGTGGGCGCCTTCCGCGATGGTGATTTTCAGTATTGTGTGGATGTTGGCGGGGATGTTGGGCGTCTCTGATCAATTTGGCGTGTCGTTCGCCAATACCGCGCACTTCGTCGGCTTTTGGTTTGGCTTGACGTCAATGGCGTTGTGGCTAAAAACAAGTGGGAAAAAGATGGGGAAGGCATCAACGGAGCATAACGGTTAAACCAAGTTGCAGAGCTGATTTATCCAGCCTCCGTTGATGCGCATCCCCCAAGTAGCTGTGAATACTCTGATGAGAGCTGTGTGGGATCAAACACACAATGCAAATGATAATGATTATCATTTGTAAGTCAACACTTTTTCACCAGAATTTTATTGAAATGTCGGATCGCCCTTATGTTATAGTCCGCAACATTGTGCTGGAGACCCCTTATGTCCTTTGAAAATGCAGTAAAAAACCTGACTCCGGAGATCTATGAGGCCATGAAGACAGCCTTGGAGTTGGGAAAGTGGCCGGACGGCAAAAAATTATCAATGGAACAGAAAGAGCTCTGCATGGAGGCGCTCATCACCTACGAAATTTCCCACAATGTGCCTGAAGAGCAGCGGGTGGGGTATATAGAAAGAGATCGGCCGACGCCTTGCGCGTTGAAGGCGGCCGCGGCTGAATCTTCTTCCGGCGTATGGACGCCCGACAGCGGCGTTTCCAAGCATTGATCGAAGCTTCGCTTTCGTTGCGACGGGAGCGCGCGTTTCGACAATAACAATAATTGAGAGATGAATTCAGAACCAAGGGGACTCACTTGAGGGAAGTAGCTCAAGGCTGTCTGGAGAAAATGTTCAGCCAGCTCGATAACCCCGTCAACTACAGCCTGGTGGTTGGCGATGAACGGGTGGAGTTGAATCCTCTGCTCGGCAAATCACTTCAGATTAAATTCAGCGGTAAGATTGTCTGCAATCATTGCGGCCGCTCGACTAAAAAGAGCTTCAGTCAGGGGTTCTGCTTCCCCTGCTTCAAAAAACTGGCGCGTTGCGACAGCTGCATTATGAGCCCGGAAAAATGCCACTTTTTCGCCGGCACCTGCCGGGAGCCTGAGTGGGGGGGAACCCATTGCATGGTTCCGCATGTGGTGTATCTGGCCAACTCATCGGGAGTTAAGGTCGGCATTACCCGTAAAACCCAGACGCCTACCCGCTGGATTGATCAGGGCGCAACTCAGGCTCTGCCCATCATGGAGGTCACCACACGCCGGATGTCCGGGTTAGTGGAAGCGATCTTCCGGCAATCGGTGACGGATAGAACCAATTGGCGCGCGATGCTTAAGGGCGATCCTGAGCCGCTGGACCTGGTCGCGGAAAGAGACCGTTTGCTGGCCGAGCTGGAAGGGTCGCTGGAAGGTCTACGCTGCGCCGAGGGCGCGGATAACATGGAAATTTTGACGTCTGCGGAGGTGGTCGACATCGCCTTTCCAGTGATGCAGTATCCGCAGAAGGTGGTTAGCCTGAATCCGGAAAAAGAGCCGGAAATTAGTGGTACATTACTCGGTATCAAAGGGCAGTATCTGATCCTGGATACCGGCTGCATCAACATTCGCAAATTTACGTCATACGAAGTTTCAGTCGCCGCTTGAGCGTATATGGAAGCTCGCCTACGGAAAACTTGAGCATAATTACTATGAAAGAAAGTCAACCTCGCACTATTTATCTGAAAGATTATCGTAAACCGGACTTTTTGATCGACGCCACGGACCTGAACTTCCAGCTTTATGAAGATGGGGCCCGAGTCACTTCTCAGCTGCACATCAGACGCAACCCTGACGCTGATGCGTTTCGGGACGTTCTGGAGCTTGATGGCGTTGAGCTGCAATTGGAGCGTTTGCTGCTGGACGGGCGCACGCTGAACCCGGATGAGTATCAGCTGGACGACGAGACGCTGAGACTGGAGCGTTTGCCTAAGCAGTTCGTGCTGACAGTGGTCACCTGGATCAAGCCGCAGGAGAATACCTGTCTGGAAGGGCTGTATCGCTCCAGTTCGATGTTCTGTACTCAGTGCGAGGCGGAAGGTTTCCGTCGCATTACCTATTATCTGGACCGCCCGGACGTCATGTCCTCCTTCACCACTACGATTGAAGCGGAGAAGGGGCGCTATCCTGTACTGCTGTCCAACGGTAATCCTGTCGCTTCTGGTGAGAGCGGCGATCGTCATTGGGTGAAGTGGGAAGATCCTTTCAAGAAGCCTTGTTATCTGTTTGCTCTGGTCGCTGGCGATCTGCGCTGGGTGGAGGACAGCTTCACGACCATGAGCGGGCGCGAAGTGCAACTGCGTATTTATGTCGAACCGCAGGACCTGAATAAGTGCAGCCACGCCATGGACTCTCTCAAGCGCTCCATGACCTGGGACGAAGAAGTATATGGTCGTGAATATGACCTGGATATCTTCAATATCGTCGCCGTCAGCGATTTCAACATGGGCGCGATGGAAAACAAAGGGCTGAATATCTTCAACTCCTCCTGCGTGCTGGCGAACCCGGAAACGTCCACAGACAGCGCGTTTCAGCGTATAGAAGCGATTGTCGCTCACGAATACTTCCACAACTGGTCCGGCAACCGGGTGACCTGTCGCGACTGGTTTCAGTTGAGCCTGAAAGAAGGTTTTACTGTTTTCCGCGATGCGGAATTTTCTGCGGACATGCATTCGCGCGCTGTGAAGCGCATCGAAGACGTCGCCTTGCTGCGTACTATGCAGTTCGCCGAGGATGCGGGTCCTATGTCGCATCCGGTGCGCCCGGATTCCTATATGGAAATCTCTAACTTCTACACCCTGACCGTATATGAGAAGGGCAGTGAAGTGGTGCGCATGCTGCACACGCTGTTGGGAGCGGAGAAGTTCCGCGAAGGCTCTGATCTTTATTTCTCCCGCTTTGATGGGCAGGCAGTGACTACCGATGATTTTGTCGCCTGTATGGAAGAAGTCAGCGGGCAAGACTTTGCTCAGTTCAAGCGTTGGTACAGTCAGTCGGGAACGCCTGTGGTGGCAGTGACGGATCATTATGATGCGGAGACGAAAGAGTACCGTCTCGACGTCAAACAAAGCTGTCCTCCTACGCCAGGGCAACAGGAAAAGCAGCCGTTCCAGATTCCGTTGGCGGTTGGTCTGTTGGACAGTTCGGGCAAAGACATGTCCTTGACGCTGAAAGCAGGTCAGGGCGAAGCCTCCGGCGCGGATGGCGATCTCACCCGAGTCCTGCAGGTTAGAGAGTCCGAACAAAGCTTTGTTTTCACCGGCGTAACGGAAAAACCGACGCCTTCGCTGTTGCGTGGTTTCTCTGCGCCAGTGCGACTGAATTATCCCTATGACAGAAATCAGCTTACTTTCCTCATGTCTTTTGACAGCGATGGCTTCAACCGTTGGGACGCGGGACAGAAACTGGCTGTTTCCGTCTTCAATGAGTTGATAAATGCTGAGCTGCAAGGCGAACAGGCGGAAATCGACGAACGCTACATCGACGCCATGCGCCAGGTATTGCTGGATGACAAAGGCGACCACGCCATGCTGGCGAAAATGGTGCAGACGCCCGGCGTGTCGCTGCTGGCGGAACAGGCCGAAGTGGTCCATGTCGACGCCATCCTCAACGCCCGTCAGCGGGTGCATGAGCGAATCGGCGCGTCTTTGTCGGAGCTGTTGTTGAGCAAATATCGTCAGCTTCACGCTCAATCGGGCAATGCATTGGACAGCGTTTCCATGGGCCTGCGTGCTTATAAGAACGCTTGCTTGATGCTGCTCGCTCAGGGCGGCGCGCAAGAATCCGTCTCCTTGGCGAAGCTGCAGATGCAGCAGGCGCAGACTATGACAGACGAATTCGGCGCTCTGGCTGCTCTGGTTAACGGGCCGGATATTGAGGCGGGGCAATCCGCGTTGGCCGACTTCCTGTGTAAGTGGAAGAAAGATCAGTTGGTCATGGAGCAGTGGTTCAGCGTGCAGGCGGCCAGCGAGCATCATGGCGCACTGGAGAGCATTCAGGCTTTGACGGCCCATGAGTTGTTCTCTGAGCGCAATCCCAACAAGGTTCGTTCCGTGATTGGAACCTTTGGCGGGCAGAACTGGCGCCACTTCCATGCTGCAGACGGCTCCGGCTATCGCTTCCTGCGCGAATGGATCATAAAAATGGATGGTCTGAATCCGCAGATCGCTTCCCGTCTGCTGACGCCTCTGACTCGCTGGCGTAAATTGGAGCCACAGCGCTCTGCGCTTATGCAGAAAGAGCTGCAGGAAATCATGGCGCATCCCGGCCTGTCCAGAGATGCGTACGAAGTGGTGTCAAAGAGCCTGAAATAGGCGTAACTTGTAGAGAAAATGTCGATAAAAGTCCGTTAAGTCCCGGAGGAATAGACAAAATTACTTGCTGAACTAAGCTTTTACATACAATAAAGCCCTGTTGAAGCAGAGCAAAAATAAGAATAAAGCAGGAGATGACCTCTAAGTCCGGCGCTCAATCACTCAGCTGAGCGCCGCGTCCGCCGAAAGAGTCGTTCAATAATCCAGCTGTCTTCGATTAGGAATAAGAGTATCTATGATGCAGAATAAAAAAGTACTGCTTGGAAGCTTATTGCTGTTTTCCTTATACGCCGCCTGCGCAGGGGCGGCCGTCAGTCCCGCTGAAGCCAAAAAACTAACGGGAGAACTCACTCCTTTCGGCGCAATTCGTGAAGGCAATGGCGCTGACATTCCCCGTTGGGAAGGGGGGATTACTCAGCCTCCGAAAGAATATCAGCGGGAGGGGCAGCACCATCCGGACCCCTTTAAAGAAGATAAACCTAAAGAAGTAATTACAGCCCAGAACTTCACCAAATACGAAAAGTATCTGAGTGAAGGGTTAAAGGCGCTGTTTAAGACTTATCCCACCACATTCAAGATCCCGGTGTACGTTACCCGACGCTCGCATTCCGCGCCGGACTGGGTGAATCAGAACACCTATGAAAACGCGGTCAAAGCCGATCTGACCAAAGATGGAAATGGCGTTACCGGCGCCTATGGCGGCATTCCATTCCCCGTGTTGCATGGTTCGAACGAGCGCAAGGCGTTGCAGGCGATCTGGAACCATCTTACGCGCTGGCGCGGCGTATTCGTCACCCGTCGCGCATCGGAAACGGCGGTGCAGCGCAACGGTGAGTTCAGTCTGGTTAACTCTCAGCAGGAAGTGTTCTGGAACTTTTATAACCCGGAAGGCAGCGAAAAGTATCTGAAGAATATCCTGTTCTACTATCTGTCGTTCACCATTTCTCCTGCGCGTCTCGCTGGCGGGGCGGTGCTGGTGCATGAAACCCTGGATCAGGTGAAGGAACCCCGCCAGGCATGGGGCTATAACGCCGGGCAACGACGTGTCAGAAGAGCGCCGAATCTGGCCTATGACTCGCCAATCGCCGCCTCGGACAATCTGCGCACGGCGGATGACACGGATATGTATAACGGCGCCCCGGATCGCTATGACTGGAACTACCTGGGGCTGAAGGAAATGTATATTCCTTACAACAGTTATCAAATATCCCAGGCCGGTCTGAAGTATGCGGACGTGCTGGGCGTATCCCATATCAATCCTGACTACACCCGTTTTGAAAAGCATCGGGTGCATGTCATTGAGGCCAAACTCAAGGCGGGCGAACGGCATATCTATTCCCGGCGCGTATTTTATATCGATGAGGACAGCTGGAATATCGCCTTGGTGGATCAATACGACGGCCGTGGCGAGCTGTGGCGCGTCAGTATGGCGTTCCTGAAAAACTTCTACGAGCTGCCCTCCACATGGACGGCGTTGGACGTGTTTTACGATTTGCAGGCGCGCCGGTATCACGTTCAGGGCTTGGACAGCGAAGAGCGTTCCACGCGGGTGTTCACCAATGAAGTGCCGGATCGCCGTTACTTCAGTCCGCAGTCGCTGCGGCGGCGCGGCATACGCTAGAGCGCTTGCAGTTGGCGCGATAGCGGCTAATTTTTAAGGGGCGCCGTGAGGCGCAATGTGCAAAAGGAAGAAGTGGGCGTAGACAGTGATAGGCTCAGAAAAAGGCAGGAATAAATGAAGTTAACGACGGTTCTGCGGAAAATGACGTTCGCGTGCGCGTTATGTGCGTCGCTGAACTCTCCTTGGTCGCTGGCGGGCGATGTGCTCAGCACTCCGGCAATGAAAACTGAATTGGCGTCCTCCACGTTGCTGGTGGATGTGGTGAAGGCCGGCGAGCGCCTGGTGGCGGTTGGGCAGCGGGGTCATATCATTTATTCCGATGATCAGGGCGGCAGCTGGACGCAGGCCAATTCACCTGTGTCGACCTTGTTGACCTCCCTGTATTTTGTGGACGCCAAGCAAGGCTGGGCGGTGGGCCACGGCGCAGTGGTGCTGCATACCGAGGATGGCGGCGTCAATTGGAGCAAGCAGTTTGACGGTGTGGCCGCGAACGAGATGGTTATCGCGCAGGCGCAGAAGCGCGTGGCGAATTTGAAGGAACAACTGGAAACGGCTCCAGAAGAGGAGGCGTCAGATCTGGAGTATCAGTTGGAAGACGCCAGCTTCGCTCTTGAAGACGCCATGGCGGACGCGGAAGTCGGCCCAGGCAAGCCTCTGCTTGACGTTTGGTTTAAAAATGCGCAGGAAGGTTTTGTCGTCGGCGCCTATGGATTTTTCTTTCATACGGAAGATGGTGGCGCCAGTTGGACCAACTGGGCGCCCAGGCTGGAAAACACCGAACGCTTTCACTTGAATGCGATTGCGCAGATCACCGGCGGCGCCATGTTTATTGTCGGCGAGGCGGGCTACGTCTTCCGCTCGACGGATTTTGGCGAAACCTGGGAAACCCTTGAGTCGCCTTATGACGGCTCACTGTTCGGCGTGAGCGGTAATGGCAACGTTAATGAAGTGTTTGTATTTGGTCTGCGTGGGCATCTGTTCTATTCCCAGGATTCGGGCTCCACGTGGGATCGCGTGGGGGTCGATGTGGAGGAGTCGCTGATGAGCGCTGCGGTAGGCGAGGGTGGCCGCATAGCGGTCGTCGGTAACTCTGGCGTTATGCTGTTAAGCCAGAACTTCGGCGAAGACTTCAAGGTGCATCCGCAGGCGAACCGCCTGGGCTTGTTGGCGGCGACATTCCTGTCTCCCGACCAATTGTTGCTAGTCGGCGAGGGCGGCGTGAACGTCCTCAAAAGCATAAGCAAGCTGAACTAGCCATAGTTCGATAGCAACCCACAGTAGAATAATCAGACAGGGGAAACTTGAATGTCGAACAAGTTACACGATCAAGGCGATCACTTCATTTTAACGCCGAAGGCGGAGCCGTGGCTGGAACGGCTGGTGTTTAACAATCGCCTGATCATTCTTATCGCTTTCCTGGCGATTACCGTTTTCATGGCTTTCAGCGCCGCCAAAATCAAGCCGGACTCCAGCTTTGAGAGGCTGATTCCGCTGGAGCACCCCTACATCCAGAATATGCTTGAGAACAGGGACGACCTGGAGAATCTCGGGAACTCCATTCGTATCGCGGTGGCGGTCGAGGAGGGGGATATCTTTACTGATTCCTACATGGAAACTCTGAAGCAGATTACGGATGAAGTGTTTTATCTGCGCGGCGTGGACCGCTCTGGCGTACGTTCTGTATGGACCCCCAATGTGCGCTGGGTGGAAGTGACCGAGGAAGGTTTTCAGGGCGGAACAGTTATTCCCGATGGGTACAACGGCAGTCAGGAAAGCCTGGACAAGCTGCGCCAGAATATTTTGCGCTCCGGCGAAGTGGGAAGGTTGGTCGCGGACAATTTCCGCTCAGTCATTATTTATGCGCCTCTGCTGGAGGTGGACCCGGATACCGGGCAATCCCTGAATTACGAACAATTCTCTCGTGATCTGGAGACGAATATCCGGGAGAAGTTTCAGGCGCAAAACCCCAATATTCATATCTACGCCATTGGCTTCGCGAAGAAGCTGGGGGATCTGATCGAGGGCATGCGCTCGGTCGTGTTGTTCTTCCTGGTCGCCATTGTGCTTACCATCGTGCTGTTGTACTGGTACTCGCGCTGTTGGTCCGGCACCTTGACGCCGGTTCTGGCTTCCATTGTGGCGGTGATCTGGCAGGTCGGGATCTTGCGTCTGCTGGGATATGGGATTGATCCTTACTCTATTCTGGTGCCGTTTCTGGTGTTCGCTATCGGCATCAGCCATGGCGTACAAATCGTCAACGCAATGTCCATTGAGTCGGCTCGCGGGTTTGACGCCACCACTTCCGCGCGTTTGGCGTTCAGAGCGCTGTATATCCCTGGGATGCTGGCGTTGGTGAGCGACGCGATGGGCTTCCTGACGCTGCTGTTTATTAAGATTGACGTCATCAAGGATCTCGCCGTCACCGCCAGTATTGGCGTAGCGGTGATCATCATCACCAACCTGGTGCTGCACCCGATTATTCTGTCCTATGTGGGCATCACCAAGTCCGGCATCAAGCATCAGAAGAACCGGGGCGAAGAGCGCGATCGTAAATGGCTGCGCATGTCTTATTTCGCCCATCCCTCGGTGGCGCGTGTCTCCCTATTGATCGCATTGGTCGGCGCTGGCCTGGGGATTTACTACAAGCAGGGTCTGAAAATCGGCGATCTGGACAAGGGTGCTGCTGAGCTACGCCCTGACAGCAGATACAACCGGGACAATGACTTCATCATCAACAACTACAGCACCAGCTCGGACGTCATGGTGGTGATGGTGAAGACGGATAAGGAAAAATGCTCCAGTTATCCTGTCATGAAAGGAATGGATGATCTGCAGTGGGTGCTGGAAAACACGCCTGGCGTCGAGTCGACCGCCTCGTTGGCGACCGTATCCAAAATCGTCACCAAAGCGCTGAATGAAGGTAACTTCAAGTGGTACGAACTGTCCCGTAATCAGCAGATTATCAACTCTTCCATCCAGCGTGCGCCGTCCGGGCTGGTGAACTCCGACTGCAGTATGACGCCCTTGTTGGCTTTCCTGGAGGATCACAAGGCGGAAACCTTGCAGCGGGTGGTGGACACCATAGAGACTTTCTCCCGCGAGAACGCCAATGAAGACTACCAATTGCTGCTGGCGGCGGGCAACGCCGGCGTGGATGCGGCCACGAATCAGGTTATTTCCAAAGCCAAGGATCTGATGTTGATCTTCGTTTACTCGGTGGTCAGCGTACTCTGCTTTGTCACGTTCCGCTCTATCCGCGCCGTATTGTGTATCGTTGTGCCTCTTGGTTTGACCTCAATCCTGTGCGAAGCGCTGATGACGCAGATGGGGATCGGCATCAAAGTCGAAACCTTGCCGGTGATTGCACTGGGAGTGGGCATTGGCGTGGATTACGGCATCTATATCTACACCAAGTTTGAGTACTATATCCTGGAAGGCAAAAGCTTGCAGGATGCGTATTTCGAAACGTTGCGCTCCACGGGTAAGGCGGTGATGTTTACGGGGATTACGCTGGCGATTGGCGTATGCACCTGGATATTCTCACCCATCAAACTGCAGGCGAATATGGGGCTGCTGCTGTTCTTTATGTTCCTCTGGAACATGGTTGGCGCATTGTGGCTGCTGCCGGCATTGGCCCGTTTTCTGCTTAATCCAGAGAAGATGGTCGCCAAGGCGAAAGCCGCGGAAGGGGGCGTCTGACACGTCAGACGATATAGCCGTCGTATATCTCTGTAACGAACGGGCCCCGGTCAAGGGCCCTTCTTTGACTATAATTAATTGGTAAGCGTCTGGAATTGAATAGTAAATTAGGTTGTAAAGCGGCTTGCGGGCCTATACATCACCCGGTTTACGTAAAGCAGTCTTGAAAGCAGGTACTCATCTCCCAATGCCATTGATTAACGCTATGCTGCGCTTCTTGGTTCTGAGCATTGCAGCGCTATGCGCCACATTGACGTATTCCGCAGACACGCCTTCTCACATCAGTATCGCTACCGGCAATGAAACCGGAGTGTATTTTCCTACCGGCGGCGCAATTTGTCGGTTGGTGAACAAGTCCAGTAAGGAATATGGCTTTCGCTGCTTTGTTGAGAGTACGGACGGGTCGCCCTACAACCTGCGCGCATTACGCGCCGGTGAAGTGGACTTCGCGGTTGTGCAGTCCGACTGGCAATTTCATGCCTACCATGGCAGCAGTATTTTCAAAGAAGCAGGACCTCATAAGGAGCTACGCTCCGTGTTCGCTATCCACCCGGAGGCGTTTACCATCGTGGCGCGTAAAGACGCCAATGTGAAAAGTTTTAAGGACTTGAAGGGTAAGCGGGTCAATGTGGGTAATGAAGGATCTGGCCAGCGTGGCACCATGGAAGTGCTGATGAATGCGTATGGCTGGTCCCTCAATGATTTCAAGTCCGCTTCGGAAATCAAGGCTATCGAACAACCGAGAGCGCTATGTTCCGGCCAGATTGACGTAATGCTATATATCGTGGGCCATCCAAGCGGCGCAGTGAAAGAGGCGACAACTCTGTGCGACAGCGTGCTGGTGTCGGTGGAAGGTGACGAAATCGACAGGCTTATTCGCGCCAACACTTATTATCGCCGCGCTGTGGTGCCCGGTGGAATGTATCGGGGTAATGAGCGGGACGTGAACACCTTCGGCGTTGGCGCTACCTTTGTGACGACGACGGCGGTGTCCGATGAGGTGGTCTACAGCGTGGTTAAGGCGGTGTTTGAGAACTTCGATCTGTTTCGGCGCCTGCATCCCGCGCTGGCTAATCTAAAGAAAGAACAGATGATCTTCGATAGTCTGACCGCGCCGCTGCATGCTGGCGCTGAAAAATACTATCGGGAAATGGGCATGATCGGTAACTGATCGTCGAGTCTGTTCCCCCCCCCCCAATGCCGACCTTAGCGTCGGCGTAGAGCTTTTTTGCGTATGTTGTCCCAGAGCAGCTGATAGGCGAGGGTGGCCGGCGACCTGGGCGCAAATACCGGCAAGGGCTCGCGAAACTCCCCCATCTTTTCCACATCGCTACAGTAGGGGATAAAGCCGATAGGCGTCTTGCCAAGCGTTTTTTTACAGCTGGCGGTGAACTCCTGGTGAATGCTCTTGCGGCGATCAATCATGGTCAACACGGGATACAGCTTGGCCAAATCGATTTTCTTCTGCTCCATCATCTCCGACACATGACGATAAGTTTCGAACGACAGATGGGTCGGTATCATTGTGACTAGCACGGCGTCGGCGGCTTTGAGTATGCGTAACGCCAGCTCCGATAAGGTGGGAGGGCAGTCTAGAACCAATACGCCGTAAGTCTCGCTCAGCATAGATAACCAGGAGTCGAGTTTGCCTCCGCTGACGCCAGTGAGATTGACGTCGATATTACGGTTGCTCATATCGGAGGGGATGATATCCAGTCGGTCATAACCTGTTCCCTGAATCAACTCCCCCAGCGCAAGCTTGTCCTTGATCAGCTTGCTCGCCTTCTTGCGCTTGCTGTTCTCAACCTGAAAGTACCAACTCGCCGCCGCTTGGGCGTCAAAGTCCCACAAAAGTGTTGGCTGGCCGCTTCCGGCGCTGAGATAGGCAATGTTGACGGCGGTGGCGGTTTTTCCCACCCCGCCTTTGAGATTGTATACCGCTATGGTTTTCATGGAGTCTGATGGCGCCTTGTTGTTATGGTCGGCTGGAGCCTTTATTAACCGGCGACGACGTTATACTTCCTTGGAGCGCCGGTGAGTGTGGAGAGTCAGGCTTCGCCGACAGGGTTTTATAATTCGGTTACTCTGTCAGAGTTATATAGGCTTTAACTGTAAAATCAAGAAACAATCGCATGCCTGAGCGCTTTTGGCGTGGTAACGCAGACGCATAGTTGCTAGAATCTCTGCCCCTGAAATTTGTGTGCAAGTGGTCTTTGGTATGGACCACCACTGGTGAAGGATAGTTTTTTATGCCCGTAATTACATTGCCTGACGGCAGTAAGAGAGAATTTTCCAACCCTGTAACCGTGCTGGATGTCGCTGCCGACATCGGTCCCGGATTGGCCAAAGCCGCCGTGGCGGGTAAAGTGGATGGAACACTGGTCGACTGCTCTCATGTTATTGATAAAGACGCCGATCTGGCGATTGTAACGGAGCGGGACCCTGAAGGCGTGGAAGTGATCAGACACTCCAGCGCCCACTTGCTGGCGATGGCGGTGCAAAGCATTTTTCCCAGTGCACAGGTAACTATCGGTCCGGTTATCGAAGACGGCTTTTATTACGACTTTGCGTTTGAGCGTCCTTTCACTCCAGACGATCTGGTTAAGATCGAAGAAAAGATGCAGGAATTATCCGACGCCGATTTGCCGGTCACCCGCTCGTTGATGTCTCGTTCCGAGGCGGTAGAGCTGTTCAAGAAAATGGGTGAAGAATATAAGGTCGAAATCATCGCCAGTATTCCAACCGAAGAAAACCTGTCTTTCTACTCTCAGGGCGACTTCATTGATTTATGTCGCGGCCCGCACGTTCCCAGCACAGGCAAAATCAAAGCCTTCAAACTGACCAAAGTGGCGGGCGCATACTGGCGTGGCGATTCCAGCAACGCCATGCTGCAGCGTATTTATGGCACCGCCTGGGGTAATAAAAAGGACCTCAAGGCTTATTTGCACAGAATCGAAGAAGCGGAAAAGCGCGATCACCGTAAAATTGGTAAAAAGCTGGGCTTGTTCCATATGCAGGAAGAAGCCCCAGGCATGGTGTTCTGGCACTCTGACGGCTGGACTTTGTACCAGGTAATCGAGCAATACATGCGTAAGCAACTGCGCAAGCACGACTACAAAGAAATCAAAACGCCTCAAGTGGTTGAGCGCACTCTGTGGGAGAAGTCCGGACACTGGGAGAAGTTCCGCGACGATATGTTCACCACTCAGTCTGAAGATCGCGACTTCGCTATCAAGCCGATGAACTGCCCCTGTCACGTTCAGGTGTTTAATCAAGGGCTACGTAGCTATCGTGATCTGCCGCTGCGACTGGCCGAGTTTGGTTCCTGTCACCGTAATGAAGCTTCTGGCGCGCTTCACGGCCTGATGCGAGTGCGTGGTTTCACGCAGGATGACGCACATATTTTCTGTACTGAAGAGCAAATTCAGGAAGAAGTCGGCAAGTTTATCGACTTCCTGCACGAGGTTTATGCGGACTTCGGCTTCTCTGAGATCATCTACAAGTTGTCCACGCGTCCAGAGAAGCGCGTCGGTTCAGACGAAATCTGGGATAAGTCGGAAAAAGCGCTGGCTGATGCGCTGGACGCCAAAGGCTTGCCTTGGGATGAGCTGCCCGGTGAGGGCGCGTTTTACGGTCCGAAGGTTGAGTTTTCATTGAAAGACTGTCTGGGGCGTCTGTGGCAATGCGGCACTGTGCAGGTGGATTTCTCGATGCCGGGCCGCTTAGGTGCGCAATACGTATCTGATGAACAGGTCAGAAAAACGCCTGTCATGTTGCATCGGGCGATTTTGGGCTCCTTTGAGAGATTTATCGGCATTCTCATCGAGCATTACGAAGGCGCATTCCCTTCCTGGCTGGCGCCAACTCAAGTGGCAATCCTCAATATTACTGACAAACAAGCGGATTATTGTAAAAAAATAGGCGAAATCCTGAATGATAAAGGGTTTAGGGTGCGTCTGGACTTGAGAAACGAAAAAATCAACTATAAAATTCGCGAGCATACTTTGAACAGAGTCCCCTTTTTGGCAGTGGTCGGGGACAAAGAAGTCGAAACTCAATGTTTAGCTATCCGGACTCGCCAAGGCGAAGACCTCGGCGTGATGTCCATTTCTGCGTTTGAAGAATTGCTTCAAAATGAAGAAGCCAAACGCAGCCGTAGCTAAAAATGATTAATTAACACGGAGAAAACACGATTAAGCGCAATACGCCACAAGGCAAATCCGATCGTCCAAAAATAAATGAGAACATAACTGCTCCCGAAGTCCGGCTGATAGCATCCGACGGGAAGCAGGTCGGTATAGTTCCTATAAAAGAAGCCTTGGAAAAAGCAGAGCAGGAAGGCTTGGATTTAGTGCAGATCGCGGATTCTGACCCGGTAGTCTGCCGCATAATGGACTACGGGAAAAAGATTTTTGAAGAGAAGAAGCAGAAAGCTGCTGCTAAGAAGAAGCAGAAGCAGACGCAAGTAAAAGAAATGAAATTTCGACCAGGGACGGAAGAAGGGGATTATCAGGTAAAGCTGCGCAACCTGATACGTTTCCTAGAGCACGGGGACAAGGCCAAAGTATCCATTCGCTTCCGCGGACGGGAAATGGCTCACCAAGAGCTCGGACTGCAGTTACTGCAAAGGGTCGAAAAAGACCTGGAGGAGTTCGGCGTCGTGGAGCAAAGGCCCAAGATGGAAGGGCGTCAGGCTATGATGGTGGTAGCCCCGAAAAAGAAAAAGTAGCCTTCTCAGCAATATAGAGGCTGCTCATTTATATCTAAATGAATGCGGAGTATTCATATGCCTAAGATGAAAAGCAAAAGCTCGGCGGCGAAGCGGTTCAAAAAAACCGCTAACGGCTTTAAACACCGCCAATCCTTCACCAGTCATATTTTGACCAAGAAGAGCACCAAGCGTAAGCGTCACCTGCGTCCTAAGAAGCAAGTGAACCCTTCGGATGTTCCATTGATCAAGCGTATGCTCTGTCAGTAATTAATACGGAAGGATTGAAATATGCCTCGAGTTAAACGTGGTGTAACGGCTCGCCGTCGCCATAAGAAAGTTCTGAATCAAGCCAAGGGTTACTACGGAGCGCGTAGTCGTGTATTCCGTGTAGCCAAACAAGCGGTTATCAAAGCCGGACAATATGCTTACCGTGACCGTCGTCAGCGTAAGCGTCAATTCCGCGCGCTGTGGATTGCCCGTATTAACGCCGGTGCGCGTGACAACGGTCTGTCCTATAGCCGTTTGATCGCTGGTCTGAAGCGCGCCAATGTCGAAATCGACCGTAAGGTCCTGGCGGATCTGGCTATGAACGAAAAAGCAGCTTTTGCTGCTGTAGTTCAGAAAGCTAAAGAGGCCCTGGCGTAATCTAACTTTTCAGCAAATCCTTGATTTTGTTGATTAATATTTGATAGGGGAAGGGGCTGCTCTTCCCCTATTTTTGTTTCTCGGAGCGGAAAAATGGAGAATCTTGAAGGCATTGTTGATCGCGCCAAAGACGCCGTCGCCAAGGCGGAGAGCGAGCAGAGCCTTGAACAACTAAGAGTTGACTACCTTGGCAAGAAAGGGCAAATCACCCAACTTCTGAAAGAACTGGGACGTCTTGACGCTGCGGAGAGACCTGCGGCGGGAGCAAAGATCAATGAAGCCAAGCTGTTGGTGCAAGACCTTATCAACGAAGCCAAAAGCGAGCTCTCCAGCAAAAACGAAGCAGTCAAACTGGCTGCGGAATCAATCGACGTAACCTTGCCCGGGCGTAAAGAGTCATTGGGAACTCTTCATCCTGTCACCCGGACGATGTTACGTATTGAAGACTTCTTCGCGCGATCTGGATACACAGTGGAAGAGGGACCTGAAATCGAAGATGACTATCATAACTTCGAGGCCCTTAATATCCCCTCTCATCATCCCGCGCGCGCCATGCACGATACCTTTTACTTTGATCCGACGACATTACTGCGCACGCATACATCCCCAGTGCAGATTCGGGTAATGGAATCAAGCAAGCCTCCATTCCGCATGATTTGCCCCGGAAGAGTTTATCGTTGTGACTCGGATATGACTCATACGCCCATGTTCCACCAGGTAGAAGGTTTGATGGTGGATAAGCATGTCAGCTTTGCTGACTTGAAAAGTACAATCGTTGAGTTTCTGCGCGAGTTCTTTGAGAAAGACCTTGAAGTGCGTTTCCGTCCGTCTTACTTCCCGTTCACAGAGCCTTCCGCTGAAGTGGACATTGAGTGGGGAAGAAACGAAGACGGTTCAATCAAGTGGTTGGAAGTGATGGGCTGCGGCATGGTTCATCCTAAAGTGTTTGAAGCAGCGGGCGTGGACTCTGAAACCTACTCAGGGTTTGCCTTTGGTATGGGCGTTGAGCGATTGGCGATGCTCCGGTACGGCGTGAACGATCTGCGGATGTTTTTCGAAAACGACATGCGTTTTCTTGACCAGTTCTAACCTCGGACGTGATTACCCCTTAAAACACGGTAAGGATTAATAATAGGCTTTGTGATATGAAATTCAGTGAATATTGGTTACGAGAGTGGGTCGATCCGCAGCTGAGCTCTGAGGCGTTGGTTCAGCAAATCACTATGGCGGGCCTGGAAGTGGACGCTGCCGAGCGCGTAGCCAAGCCTTTTAGTGGAATCGTGGTGGGTGAGGTGCTGTCAGTCGAGCCCCACCCCGATGCAGATAAGCTTCGCGTTTGTAAGGTTTCGGATGGTCAGGAGCAGTTCCAGGTTGTATGTGGCGCTCCCAATGTCGTAGAGGGAATGAAAGTTCCGTTCGCTAAAATTGGCGCTGTGTTGTCTGGCGACTTCAAAATTAAAAAAGCTAAGCTGCGAGGCGTAGAGTCTCAGGGCATGTTGTGCTCAGAAGAGGAGCTGACGCTGGCGGAGAAGTCCGATGGCTTAATGCCGTTGGCCGCGGATGCGCCTGTTGGCGCTGACGTTCGCAGCTATTTGAAGCTGGATGACAATATTATTGATGTCGATTTGACCCCCAACCGTAGCGATTGCCTCAGTATTCTGGGCATGGCGCGGGAAGTGGCTGCTCTCAATAAGATTCCTTTTGATGCGCCTGAAGTGAAGAAAACGGCGGCAGTCACTGAAGACGTATTCCCTGTTCGTATCGACGCTCCAGAGGCCTGCCCGCGATATGTGGGGCGCGTTATTAAAGGGGTGGATTTGTCTGCGCCTACACCTCAGTGGATGGTCGAGAAACTGCGCCGTAGCGGAATTCGCAGTATTGACGCAGTGGTGGACGTCACTAACTTTGTCATGATCGAGCTAGGTCAACCCATGCACGCGTTTGACCTCAAGGAGCTTGCGGGCGGTATCGTTGTTCGGATGCCTGCGCCGGGCGAAAAGTTAGTTCTGCTGGACGGTCAGGAAATAACTATTAACCCTGATACGTTAGTCATTGCTGACAAAGAAAAGCCTCTAGCCCTGGCTGGCATTATGGGGGGCGAGCATAGCGGCGTTTCTGAAAAAACCCAGGACATATTCCTCGAAAGCGCATTCTTCGCTCCTTTGCATCTGGCTGGGAAAGCGCGTTCATATGGTTTGCATACGGACTCATCTCATCGCTTTGAGCGTGGTGTCGACTACGCTCATCAGGCGCGCGCCATAGAGCGGGCCACCGAGTTGTTGCTTGAGATCGTGGGCGGTCAACCTGGTCCGGTTACTGAAGTCTGTAGCAAAGAGCACTTGCCTGCCAAAGCATTAGTAAACCTGCGTCATGCACGTGTTGATGAGCTGCTTGGCGTTCACCTTGATCGCACCAGGGTAGAGGAAATGCTTGCAAGGTTGGGTCTTAGCGTACACAAGGTGGCTAAAGACGGCTGGACTTTCAGCGCCCCGACCCATCGCTTTGATATCAGTATTGAAGTGGATCTGATCGAAGAAGTGGCAAGATTGTATGGCTACAACAAGCTGCCCGTTACCGAGCCGATGGCTCCGTTGGGAATTAAGCCGTTGCCGGAGAGTAAGGTATCTCTGCGTCGCTTGAAACTACACTTGGTGTCGAGAGGCTATCAGGAAGCGATTACATACTCTTTCGTAGATCAGAAAGTGTTGAGTCTGCTGACTCCTGAGGAAGATACCATTAATTTGGCGAATCCTATCGCCAGCGATATGGCTGCGATGCGTACGACCCTCTGGGCAGGCCTATTGCAAACTGCGCTATATAACCAAAATCGCCAACAAAATCGCATTCGCCTTTTTGAATCTGGTCTACGCTTCCTTAAGAAGGGCGGCCAAATTCAACAGGACCCGATGTTGGCGGGGTTAATTATGGGCGCCAGTATGCCGGAAGGCTGGGAAAGCAAAAAGCGCACGGTAGACTTCTATGATGTGAAGGGAGATCTGGAGTCGCTTTTGGAAATTCCTGGCTGTAACTTGAGTTTCCGGAGCGCTCAGCATCCTGCATTGCATCCTGGACAGACGGCTGAAGTACTAAAAGATGGGCAACCTATTGGTGTGTTAGGCGCACTGCATCCCAGAATTGCTAAAACTTTGAATTTAAATGGCCCACTTTATTTATTTGAGCTATGCTTAAATTCAATAGCAGACGGGCAAGTGCCTTCTTTTAAAGGAGTTTCCCGCTTCCCGGAGATCCGAAGAGACCTTGCTATTGTAATAGATGAACAAACACCTTACGCGGATGTCGCCCTGGCGATTGCTCAGAGCGCAGGGGAGTGGCGTGTTCACCACGAACTGTTCGATGTATATCATGGGGATTCGGTCGGTGCGGACAAGAAGAGCCTGGCCATCAGTATCGTGTGGCGCCATCCTGAAAGAACATTACGCGACGAAGAAATCACGGAGGCATTTGACAACGTGGTGAAAGAACTTGGTAATCGTTTCGGTGCGTCTTTGAGGAGTTAGTCATGGGAGCTTTAACGAAAGCAGATATGGCTGAGCGGCTTTATCAGGAAGTGGGTCTCAATAAGCGTGAAGCTAAGGAAATGGTCGAGGCCTTCTTTGACGAGGTCAGGGATGCATTAAGCCACAACGAGCAAGTAAAGCTGTCAGGATTCGGCAATTTTGACCTGAGGGACAAAAAACAGCGTCCTGGCCGTAACCCTAAGACTGGTGAGGAGATTCCTATCACCGCCAGGCGGGTTGTTACTTTCAGACCAGGTCAAAAATTAAAGGCTAAAGTAGAAGCTTATGCTGGAACCCAGTCATAACGACGAGCTCCCACCCATTCCAGGAAAACGCTACTTCACCATCGGTGAAGTTAGCGATCTATGTAGTGTTAAGGCTCACGTGTTGCGATATTGGGAGCAAGAGTTTCCTCAACTCGCTCCCGTAAAGCGGCGCGGAAATCGCCGCTATTATCAACGCCAAGACGTGTTGATGATTCGTCAGATCCGAGACCTTCTATATAACCAGGGTTACACCATCGGCGGCGCCAAGCAGAAATTGGCGGGCTCCGAAACCAAGGAAGACGCTACACAGGCCAAGCAACTCATACGTCAGATGATTATTGAGTTAGAAGAAGTATTGTTGGTCCTTGAAGCCTAACAGGTTTCAAGGACCGTCACCCCAAAGTAAAAAACTGAATTATTTGGGTTTTTAGGGGTTGAAGGGCGAGGTGTTTTTATCTATCATACGCACCTCTTCGAGTCGGGGCGTAGCGCAGCCTGGTAGCGCACTTGCATGGGGTGCAAGGGGTCGAGTGTTCAAATCACTCCGTCCCGACCAATTTTCCTTTCTAGTATCAATAAGTTACACCACTATTTTCTTGCGGTTAAATTTTAGTCTTGCAAAAGATTTGCAAATGTTTTGCAAAACCTCCCGTTAAATTTCAGCTATTTTTAGGTCCGCGACGGCATTTATCCACCTAATTTCGCTGTGTCCGGAATCGTAGTTCTTCACCATCTTTTCTGAAGCCCATCCGCCCAGTTGCTTGGGGTCTTTTCCTTGGTCTTTGTACAATTTTTCACCCAATGCGCGTATCTCATGAAAGGTTGGCTTCTCTCCTTCTTGATAATTTTCGTACAGTCCAACTTGAGAATCCCTGATTGACTTGAACTCTCTTGAGATCATATCGGGTAGCACTTGGGTCCAGTGTTTGGACTTTATCCGTTTGAATTTTCTTTGCGGCCTCCTGTTTATTATGAAGGGGCTGGGGATGTCCGTGCGGCATCTTTTTAGGACCTCTTGAAGTTGCTCTCCTATTTCTATTCTCAAATATCCCGTGTCGTGTTTTTTTGTTTTCTCTTGGATTACATACAGGTAATATCTTCGAATTTCATCTTTGATATATCTTCTCGTCGCTGAAGGGTCAGCAAAGCTAAGTCCATCGCATTTTTCATCCATGCTGGAGCGTGAAATCTAATGCGTTTATATTCTTCTAGGGATAGGCGCTTACGGGTCTTTTTATACTTTCTTTTTAATGTTGCTTCAGCGGGGTTGTCGCCCACAGGGCGAAGCCCTCTTGATATTGCAACCTTGAATATATCAGTGGCTACTTGCCTGATTTGAAGTGAAGATCTTGCGGAAAATGTCTCCAAAAAGTCACTCAAGTTTTTAACTGATACTTCCTCAATAAGAGTGTTCTCAAAGGATGCTCTCAATTGTTTGATTCGCGTGTTGTACATATCAACAGTAGCCTTTGCATAATCCCTTTCTGGGATTATGTTTGTCAGGAACCAGTCACAAGTGATTCTATCTGAAGGCATAAAAAAAGCCCCTGGGGAAGGGGCTGAGTCTACTCTAGCTCTAAACTAGTGAGGTTTACTCAGTGTGAAATCTTTTCCTTGAACAAGGTGACCTTGTTCAGAAGATATTTGATTCTGCTTTCGAGGTTGTGCTTATAAGTTTCGAGTCTTGGTTTGACTTCTTTGTCCACCGCTTTCTCGGCCTGCATTTTGGCGTAAGCGGACATCATGTTTGCGTTCCAGCGTATTCTGCCGCGCACGTCATAGGTGGCTGCGTCGATGTTGCGGGCGAAGTCTTTGAGGGTGTTGTTTTTGGCTCTGATTCGGGCGACGACGGCCTTTAAACTCTTATCTTCGTTATCCAGATCTGCGCCCAGTTGATTCAGAACCTTTTTCCCTTCCTGCTCAACCGTACTCAGGCCAGATTGCAGTTGGCGTTGTAGCTGGTCCCTTAAAGTAGTTAGCCGGTCCATTTGGCTTTTTGAGTTTTTTGCCGACATTTTAGCGCCTTGAAATCGGGTTATATGGCTAAATTTGAATCAAATACTAGAAGCAAAAATTAGAATAATCATCCTAATTTGCAGACAGTCGAGCAGGAGATTTAAGGTTGGGGGAAACCCGCCGGTTTGAAGTCGGCGGGAGCAGAGCAGGGGATTAGTCGGCCCAGGTTAGAATCTGTCGAACAAGCTTTTCAATACCTGTGGCGGCTTCTGAAATCCGGCCAGCCAGCATATAGGCGGGCGTGGAGACGACTTTACGTTCTTCATCCACGACTACATCGTCCACAGCGCAGTTCACGTGCTGCCCGCCCATACTTTCAATGGCTCCAGCGACGTCTCTATTGTCTCCAATGGTGCATTTGACGCCAGCTCCATAGATATGGGGAATCATGGTTGGTGCGATGCAGACATAACCGGCTGGTTTGCCAGCTTCGGCGAAGGCTTTGGCGACTCGCTCCACTTGGGGGAGGATTTTCATGTCGACGCCATCGACAGCGAAGGTGGATAGGTTTTTCGCGGCGCCGAATCCGCCAGGAAAGATCAGTGCATCAAACTCATCGGGATTTAGCTCCGAGAGTTCTTTGATGTCGCCGCGCGCCAGGCGGGCGGATTCCAGTAATACATTGCGTGACGCTTCAGGGACAGGCTCTCCGCTGATGTGATTCACCACTTGCACCAGATTAATGTCTGGTGCGAAGCACTGATATTTCGCGTCGTTGCTGTCCAGCGCCAAAAGAGTGATGACGGACTCGTAAATTTCCGCGCCATCGAGGTACCCACAGCCTGACAAAACCACAGCAATATTAGCCATTGTATCTCCTCCCTTTTTCTCAGCTCAGCTTTAATCAGTCTTAACTATTTATGCCGACATACTTTAGCCCGGCGGGTTTGCATTTTCTATGCTATGGTGAATTTAGACTCACCAGAACAATCCGCCATGAATTTGAGATCGCTTTGGTTCAAATTCGGAGCAATTTGTGTCTGCTTCGCCGTGATTTTGATCATGATCTTTATGGCGGGGTTGCAGGTATTTTTTGCCCCAATGGCCAGGGACTTGGAATCTCAGCGCGCCCGTCTTGACATAGATCGGGTGACCGGCGCTTTATTCCATGAATTAACCAATCTGCATCAATATACCTTGGACTGGGCCGCCTGGGACGACACCTACCGCTTTGTTGAATCACCTTATCCTGAATACATAGAGTCCAATCTCGGCGACGCTACATTCGTTAATCTCAAGATCGACGCGATGATGCTTTATAAGCCCAATGGCGAGGTGGTTTGGGGAAAGACGTGGGACCAGGAAACCGGGGAGACGCTACATGTGAAAGAGTTGCCCTTGGATGGCCCGCCTGATCCTGGTTTTATCCTGGGGGTGGCGCTCGGTGACTTTAAGGACCCGTATTCGGGATACTCCGGGATTATGGGGACTGAATCAGGGCTGATGTTTGTCAGTGTGCGGCCAGTGTTTCGCTCCAACCTGACTGGACCGGCGAATGGCGTGTTGTTGTTTGGCCGCTTGGTGCGCGGGCGGTTGTTGCAGAATCTGCAGCAGTTGGTGGGGGTTCCATTCGCGGTCTTTTGGATGCATGACCCCAAGCTCAATGATGACTTGCGCGATATCGCCGACAGATTGACGGTGGATGAACCTATTTATACCCGGGAAGTCAGCAACTCCAAGTTGGAGGGTTACACGCTGATTCCAGATATTGAGAGCGATCTTAGCATTTTGGTGCGCATCAACGCCGACCGTGATTTTTTTAATCTGACCGCAGCGACGTTTGACCGGGCGATGAGCTACGCCTCCTATTTATTAACGGCGGTATTGGGTATCTTCGCCTTCCTTGTATTGATGCTGGTGCTGCGCCCATTGGCGCGACTGGAGGCCTATGTCAGGCGTGTTCAAAGTCAGCCGCAATTGGAAAAGCTGGATCTGCCCAAGCTGCCTAGAGACGAAATAGGTAAGCTTGGCAGGGCGTTTTATCAGTTGTTATGCCAGCTGCAGGAGCAAAGCGAAAAGCTGCGCGAGATGTCCTTTCGTGATGAGTTGACGGGGCTGGCGAACCGTCGAGCGGTCATTGGATATCTGGATGAGCGCTGGAAGCTGGCCTTGGAGCAAAAGTCGGATATCGCAGTTATTATCTGCGATGTTGACTACTTTAAGGACTTTAATGATCACTATGGTCATGACATGGGCGATGAAGTGCTCAAGGAGGTCGCCTCGGCGTTGCGTCGAGGCGCTAACAAGCGGCTTGATCTAGTCGCCCGATATGGAGGAGAAGAGTTTTTAATCGTGTTGCCAGGCGCTGACCTGCATATTGGAGAGCAGGTGGCTGAGCGCTTGGTTAAACGCGTCTATGAAATGAAACTCCCTCACCATTTTTCGCAAGTCGCCCAGTATGTGTCCGTAAGCTGTGGCGTCGCAGCAGGTTCTCCTGGCGAAGACGAGACAAAAGAAGAGTGGATTCGATTGGCGGACGAAGCCTTATATAAAGCCAAGGAGTCTGGACGAAATCGATTCGCTGCGATTAATCCTGCGGATTTGCGCAATTTAAAGCGCAGTGGCTCCTACAACTCAGTCAATCCTTAAGCATTTGTCCACTCGCACCTAGGCGTTATATTGGGTGCCTGACTCCGTTTCCAACGTTATCTCGAAATTTTGGTGAACTTTTATGCGTTTTGCTGCACTGCTTTCGTCTGCTTTGAGCTTCGTTTTATCCGGCTGTGATTCTTTTACGGTAAGAGAGGCGGAAATTCAGGCCAGTATTAACAAGCAGCTCCCCATCCAAGGCATTATCAATGTGCAGGTCCGTGCGCCGGAAGATTTGGGTGGACTGGGCGGCATCCTGCCTGATCTTATGCGTCAAAGCCTGTCCGTTCAGGCGCAACTGGACTTGCAGCGACTGAATATTGCGTTGTTGGGCGATAAAGGCGGATATGTCATGTTGGATGCTGAGCCGATGTTGTCCACCCGAATTTTGAGCGTTGGTATTGAGGAGCCGCTCCGAATTACTGGAAGTGCGGCGGTACGATGGGATGCGGATTCAGGCGCTCTGTATCTGGATAACATTAAAGTGCTGAATGTCGAGTCTCGCTTTATTAATCGTTTCGTGCCTGAGGGCGTTCGCAAGCCTTTGTGGAGCAGTATTAGCGATTGGCTGAATGCATATTATGGGGCTTATCCTGTCTATAAGTTGAAAGAGCCCGTTGGTATTGCAAGTAAAATTGTTGGCGCTGTGCGAGAAATTACGGTCGAAGACGATATGGTGAGGTTCCGCTTATAGCGGGCGATGTCGCCAGGCTCTCTTTCTCAAATACCCGCGAATCCCTGTATACCCTTTAGGATACGGAGATTCTCGGATTTTTATTCCTATAGATATGACTAAACTTCATCTTTACTTGTCGGTGATTGGCTGATCGTCGTCAGGAAGTCGAGCCATGCCGGGCTCTTTAAGCGGGTGGCAAAAGAAGTAAAGTTGTATTAATGAAATAGGTACCAGCTGTGATTAGACGTTTTGCATCTTATGGCGCACTGGACGCGTTCATAGCAGCCAACACAGTGCTGCTGGTTCAATGCTGGCCTGACGTTAACGGCGAATGGGTCGCTGAATTCAAGGCCTAATGGAAGAATCTTTTAAAGAAGCCGGGTGATGAGAGTCACCCGGCTTTTTTCTTTCTATATCCGAGGCTTCTGCTAATCTCAAAGAGAGTGGCCAGGGCTTCCGGCAAATACCGTCATATCCCCGGCGTAGTGCAAAACACGGATATCGGACAACTGATAGACACCGCCGACATGGAGCATCGCCTGATTCTATGGTTGACCATATGGGGGGTTAGCCTTCTCTATCCTCCCGCGGTGAGGGGGGCGGATAGTGTCGAGCTGGTTTTGTATAACTGGGCGAATTACATGCCTCCTGAGTTACTGGACGCCTTTCAAAAGGAAACGGGGGTTCAGGTGCGGGAACTTTATTACTCCTCCGATGAAAGCAAGCAAGCGTTGCTGGCGGAAACCCAGGGCGTTGGGCTTGATTTGATTATCAGCGCCGGCGCGTCTATGCGGGAATATGTGATTCCAGAATGGATTGATGCGTTACAGCCGGAGCTATTGCCCCATCTATCCAATGTGGATGAGCATTGGATGAGAAAGTTTGGAGAGGTGGAGGGATACGGTGTGCCCCTGTTATGGGGAACCATCGGCATCGCCTACCGAAGTGACAAGCTTCCGCAGCCGCCCTCCAGTTGGCGGGACTTTTTTAAACCCCATCATAGCCTGCGACAAAAAATCATGGTGATCGACGATTCCGCCGACGCATTTGGAATGGCGTTGGTGGCGTTGGGATATTCCATGAATGCAACGGACCTGACCCAGGTTGAAGCGGCCGGCGTGCTGCTGGAGCAGCAGAAGCCTTATGTGGCGGGTTACGCCTATCCGCTTATTGATGAGAACTCTGAACTGATCAAAGGCCATATTGTAATGGCCATGATGTACAACGGAGATGCGGTAGGTCTGCACGAATTGGACCCAAGAGTGGCGTTCGTGGCGCCGGCTGAGGGCACTAATTTGTGGGTGGACTACATTGGCGTTGTCAAAAAAAGCCAGCATAAAGAGGAGGCGCATCAGTTCATCGACTTTTTACTGCGCCCGGAAAACGCCGCCAAGCTGTCTGAGTTTCTGCACTATGCGTCGGCGAATAAAGCGACGGCCTCCAAGTTGTCAAAGGAGCATCTGGAAAATCCTGATATTTACCCGCCTAAAAACGTGATGGACAAGGCGGATACTTACAAAGTCATTTCGCCGGAGGTGTTAAAGTTGCGCAACCAGATGTTTCGTTCAATTAAGCGCTAGAATGGATACGCCGCCATGCTAAAACTGCAGTTAAGAGCGCGCATCTTTCTATTTGTCCTGCCTTTCATCGTATTGCCGCTGCTTATGTTTGGCAGTCTCTCGTATCTTTATATTCGCGAGAACACCATGCGTATACTGGAGCATCAGCTTGATCTCTCTTTGCGCAGTGGGCGTGATGAACTCAACAAGGATTTTAGCTCCGCCCGTGCTAATTTGGAGTTGTTCGTCTCCAATGACATTATTCGCCGTTACCTGAATCTCCCTGATACGGTGCGCTACAAAGTCATGCAGCCCGCATTGCTGGGGTTGTTCGCCGACTACCGTAAAGCCTTTCCTTCATATGTCGATATTGCCCTGTTATTGCCGGATGGCAGTATTGACTCAAGGGATGCGGAAGACCCCAAAGCTCCGCCTAAATACCACGATTTTATTGAGCGAGTAGCGGCCCAGCGCCCAAGCTACGCGGAGCAATTGTTTTTCGTGGAAGAGGGCGGGTACATCGAATATGTGCAGGCGCAACGAATAGATCATCGCAACGAGGCGGTGGAGTATCTCGGCACTACGGATCTGACCAAAGGCTACCTTCTGGTAGTGATGCGGATCGAGGATGTGATGCAGATGCTGCGCAAAAAGCTGAATAATCCTGAAGGCTACGTTGTGGTCAGCGATCCCCAGGGAGCCTCTTACTTTCTTAACGATAAGGAACTGAAGCTATGGGGCCCTCTGGTAAAGCAGATTATTACCTCAGGCATAGGACGATTGAGAGGATTTACTCTGGGGGATCAGGACTACCTGGGAGGCTTCTATCGTGTTAATGAGCAGCTTTTTATTACCGGTATCGTCACCGAGGAAGTGGTGGACCGGATGGTGACGCCAATCCTGATTGCCTTGGGCTGGTTTGTGGTGATTGTGGTGATTGTGGCGTTTTTGTTGATTTATTCGAAGCTAAACAAACTGCTGCTGGAGCCGATTAATCGCCTCCAGCGTCAAATCGCGGCTTTTCGCAGTGGCGCTGAAATCGCCTGGGTGTTCGACGGTAATGATGAGCTAAGTCGTCTCAGCGCGGAGTTTGAGGAAATGGCCTCAACCCAGCGCGGGCAAATTGAGCGTGTGAAGGGCCTGTCGAATTTAGATCCGCTGACGGGCTTACCTAATCGCACCGCCTTCTCCGGCATTTTGGAAAAAGCGGTCAGTTACACTCGCAGGCAGGATCAGGCGTTGGCGGTGCTGTTTATCGATATCGACCACTTCAAGCGCGTCAATGAAACTTATGGTTCCAAAGTGGGCGATGAGTTGTTCCGACAGGTGGCTGACCGAATCAGCGCCAGCCTGCGCCTTTCCGATGAAGTGGCGCGACAGGTGATGACGGAATTTGGCGATATGGACAGAGTGTTGGTGCGTACCGGCGGCGATGAGTTCACCGTGCTGCTGAGAGATATCCGTAAAGCGCATCAGGTTTCATTGGTCGCCTCCCGAATTCTTGCTGCATTCGATCACCCGTTTACCTTGGATGAACACAGCGTATCCATGTCGGTTAGTATCGGTATCGCCTTATATCCGGTGGACGGGCAGACACCAGAGCTGCTGTTGAAAAGTGCGGACTTGGCCATGTACGAAGCCAAGCAAGCGGGTGGGGCATGCTTCCGATTCTTTACGCATGCCCTCAACACTTCTGCAGAGAAACGGTTGCAGTTGGAGCGAGATATTCAGGATGGCCTGATCGTAAAAGAATTTACGGTGCACCTTCAGCCTCGCGTTAATTTAAGGACCGGCGTCGCCACGGAGTTTGAGGCGATGGCTCGATGGAATCATCCGCGGCTGGGTATATTGCTCCCTGAACAGTTTATTTCTGTGGCGGAAGAGTCCGGTCATCTTATTGAGCTGGGCAAACAGTTACTTGAGGCCGTTTGCAGCGCAATAAAGAGTCTGCAGCAAAGCGTCGGTAATGACGTGACCGTATCATTTAATCTCTCTCCGCATCACTTAAGGATGAACGAAGTACTTAGCGAAATCAGTAATTGCCTGGAGCGTTACGGTCTGCCAGGAGAGACGCTTGAACTGGAGATTACCGAGGATTTGCTAAAAGCGGAAAACAAGGACGCCTTGATTCTCTTGAATCGATTGCGTGAGCGCGGAGTGTCTGTGGCGCTGGATGATTTTGGCTCTGGGGATTCCTCTTTGTCGGCGTTGCGTCGTGCGCCTATTGATACGCTGAAAGTCTCGCCAAACTTCATGCAGGAACTGTATGTGGATAAAGAAAGCCCGGTTGTCCTGAAGGCGATCTGCGATCTGGCGCGTAGTCTTGAGCTGAAGGTGGTGGTGCAGGGTGTGGAGAGTCGGGCGCAAGTAGAACAGGCGCTTACCGTCGGCGCTGATCAGGCGCAGGGGCACTATCTTTCAGAGGCGGTTCCTGTTGATGATGTGAGGGTGGATTACCGCATTAAAATTTTTGACCTGCCTACTGGCGAGCGTGGCGGTGTAAGAGTTTAGTTTCTTCCCCGACTAACCTTCCTCAGGGTGTGTGCAGTCGCTGTCGCCATGTTTATAATGCCTGTTCACTTTGCTGTGGCCTGAAATCGGGCCCGATTCACTGAGATATAAAACAGGTAACTGCTACCATGACGGTAAGAACCCGTATTGCACCATCTCCCACCGGCGATCCTCACGTAGGTACCGCTTATATTGCGCTTTTCAATTTGTGCTTCGCTCGTCAGCACGGCGGTAAATTCATTCTGCGTATTGAAGATACTGATCAGACTCGCAGTACGACAGAATCGGAACAAGACATTCTGAGCGCTTTGAGATGGTTGGGGCTGGAATGGGATGAGGGGCCGGATGTCGGCGGTCCTCATGCGCCTTATCGTCAAAGCGAAAGAAAAGACAGTTATCGCTCTTATGCTGAAGAATTGGTTGCTAAAGGACACGCATACTACTGCTTCCGCACGCCGGAAGAGTTGGATGTCATTCGCGAAGAGCGGAAAGCGAAAGGTTTGCCGCCGGGAATAAAAGGCGATCTTGAATTGCCCGAAGATGAAGTGAAGCGTCGTCTGGCTGCTGGCGAGCCGCACGTTATCCGGATGAAAGTACCGGATGAAGGCGTGTGCGTTGTGAAAGACATGCTGCGTGGCGATATTGAAATCGATTGGGGGCAGGTCGACTGCCAGATTCTATTGAAATCCGACGGCATGCCGACATATCACCTGGCCAATGTGGTGGATGACCATCTGATGGAAATCACCCACGTTATTCGCGGTGAAGAGTGGATCAACTCGGCGCCTAAGCACATGCTGTTGTACAAATATTTTGGCTGGGAAATGCCAACGCTGTGCCATATGCCGTTACTGCGCAACCCGGATAAAACCAAGCTGAGCAAGCGCAAGAACCCAACCAGCATCAATTTCTATGAGCGTTTGGGCGTGATGCCGGAGGCGCTGCTTAATTATCTGGGCCGGATGGGTTGGTCCATGCCTGACGAGAGCGAAAAATTCACGCTGAGCCAAATGATCGAGAATTTCGACATTAAGCGCGTTTCCCTTGGCGGACCGGTTTTTGACGTAGTGAAACTACGTTGGCTGAATGGGCTCTGGATGAGAGAGAATCTGAGCGAAACTCAGTTCCTGGAGCGTTTGGTGCACTGGTCATACAATAATGACTACGCCGCTAAGATGATTCCTCATGTGCAAAGCAGAGCGGAAACATTTTCCGATGTGGCTCCGTTGGCGGCCTTCATGTTCAGCGGCTACTTGCCGATTAAAGAGGAAGATTTCGCCGCATCCAAGCTGGAGGCTGAGCAGCTCAAGAAGGTGCTGCAATATTCGCTGTGGCGACTGGAAGCACAACGCCATTGGAGCAAAGAGAATATCTTTGCTGACCTGAAAGCGCTCAGCAAAGCGATGAGTGTGAAAATGGGCGACTTCATGATGCCGATTTTCGTATCTATCGCGGGCACGCCAAATTCTTGGTCAGTCGTGGACTCTATGGAAACCCTGGGGCCTGATATGACCCGCGCCAGACTGCGGTTTGCGCTGGAAGTATTGGGCGGGCTGTCCAAGAAGGGGCTGAAGGCGGCGGAGAAAGAGTTCGCTCAAATTTCAGCCGCTATCGACGCTGCTGAAAAAAATTAGAATTTTTTCAAAGGTAATGCTTGACTCAATGGGGGGATCTCTCTAACATACGCCTCCGTTGTGACACGGGGCCATAGCTCAGCTGGGAGAGCGCAACGCTGGCAGCGTTGAGGTCGACGGTTCGATCCCGTCTGGCTCCACCAAGTTTCTAGTCCCCTTCGTCTAGAGGCCTAGGACACCGCCCTTTCACGGCGGTAACAGGGGTTCGAATCCCCTAGGGGACGCCAAATCGAAAACCCTCATATCGAAAGATATGAGGGTTTTTTTTATGCTTTCGAGGCTGAAGTTTTTTTCTCCACCGCCGATAACCTGTTAGCGACTGCAGTTTGTTGAGCGGAGGCTTTATGCAGATCCAATCCTCTTCCATTCAGTTGACCAATCAGAGTGTTTCGCAGGAAAAAACGCTGGAGCGCGAACGTCTTTTGTTTGTCTCCTCGCAATCTTCGCCGGTAGATACTTCCGGTTCTTATTTGCTTGGTCAGCGACAATCTTATTTCAACTACGACGCCAATCAATCTGAAAGCGCTCAGGTGTACTCCAGGGTGCTTTCTGGCGATGGTCAGACAGAAGTGCTGGATAGGCGTTCGGCCTTATCGCAGATTATTCAGGTTGGGTTGCAGGGAGAGGAGGCGGTGCAAGTGATCGCAGGCGGGGCGACAGGTGGCGTATCGGTCGCGGGCGAAGCCGTTGTCGCATTCAGTCGCTATTCCTTTGCTTCTGAGTCACAAAGCTCTACAACCGTTTCTTCTGGTGTGATCAACCTGGAGGACGGTAGGGAGATTGCGTTCACTTTATATCTTAATCGTGAGCGTGCGAGTGTGGTTGAAAGCCAATCTAACCTTTTGGTCAGCGCAAGAGTGATGACTGATCCGCTGGTGCTGAATTTTGGAGCGGAGACTGCGACGTTGCGTAATACATCCTTCAGCTTTGACCTGAATGGAGACGGGAGGCAGGAAGATATTGCGGAGTTGGGCGTTGGCAGCGGCTATTTAGTGCTGGATGTAAATGGCGACGGAAAAATTAATAATGGCGGTGAAATGTTCGGCGCCTACAGTGGCGATGGTCTTGGCGACCTCTCTCGTTATGATGCGGACGGCAATCGTTGGATTGACGAATCTGATCCTGTCTTTTCCCAATTGCGCGTTTGGGCGGCTTCTGAGAATGGTGATAAGCAGCTATTGTCCCTGAAGGAGGTCGGTGTCGGCGCGATATATTTGGGCTCGACGCCGGACTCGTTTGAATTGGTGGGTGATTATGGTCGGGTGCTTGGGCGCACTAAGTCCACGGGCATAATGTTGATGGAAAATGGCGATGTGCGCACCTTGCAGGAAATTGACCTTGCGCACTCCGCTCCAGCCAGTATGAGACCCTTTTCTGCAGAAGTAATTGAAGAGGCTCGCGCTGAACTTAATTTAGAAGGCGCTCAGACGTCCTCAGATGATGCACAAAGCTCAAGCTTTGTGCTCGGCATGCAGAGTGTTCTTGCTAGGCTAAATGAGCTTAGAGAGCGGCAGAAGCAATATTTGGAAGCGATGGCTCCAGCAACAGTGAAATTTAAATCACCGCTTGAGCAGCTATTAGCGCGAATGGAAGAAGAGCGCCGAAAACTTCAGCGGCGCTTACACAAGGACTAAGGGGAAGGTGTGTAAAACTGGTTAGCGAATAGTTTTGGGGAGAATTTGTGAAGGATCGCTTTCGACCCCAAAGGTATCTACTGCGGTGACTGCAAAATAGTGGTCGCCCACCTCAAGATTATCAAAGTAATAAGAATCAGCGTCGGCTGGAACTTTGACTGACTTCCACTCGTCGCTGTTCGCTGCTTTGTCGCTCCCGGATGCTTTGGAAGGGGCGAAGCTGTGATAAATGCGGTAGCTTGCTATCTCTGATGCTTTTAAGAGAGTGCCGTCTTCTCGGCTAACAGGCGCATCCCAGAATACATATACTCCGTTGGCTCCTGATGCTGACTGGGAATTTTTCCCGTCTCCACCGCCTCCACAACCAGTTACCAACGTTGTCAGAAAGAAAATGCCTGTGAATATGGGTAAGGATTTATTACGTACGCAAGCAGATAAAATTGATGCAAATCCTGCAAATGACATGGACTTCACTGTAGGTACCGCCTTATACCAGCTCCTAATTTTGCGATGGAGTTTAAACTAAGCCTGTGACGGGATTCTGTTTATTTCGGTAACGAATTGTTTCTCAACAAAAAATTACAGAATGTAAGGGCCTGGAGAACGCTCCCGAAGCGCCTGTTGCTCTTAGAAATGCGAGCGATACTGGAATAGACTTGGTTTCTGAAGGTTGTAACAAGTCTATGTATTAATAGGATGATGCGGATATCGATACTCGATGGGCAATTATTCGCAACCTGCCGAATGTTGCATGGCGTACCAGAAGCGCTGCTGCTAATCTTCGCTAAAACAAAGTGTTATAAAAATTCGCCGGATAGCGGCTTGCTATCCGATTGCGTTTCGCCCTTGCGGAGTTCCTTCATGGCTAATAAAGGCGTGTTTAATCTGCTCGGCTCCATTCGTTTTCTGCCGTATTTCTTGACGCAGGCGTTTGGAGCTTTTAACGACAACCTTTTCAAGCAGGGTATCTTACTGCTGTTTGCATACAAGCTGAGCGAAGAAGAAAGCGCAACGCTGGTAAATGTGGCGGCGGGTTTGTTTATCCTTCCGTTTTTCCTGTTTTCACCCCTGGCGGGCCAGCTCGCAGATAAGTTCGAGAAGGGAAAGTTAATTCGGATTATCAAACTGGTGGAAATTGCGCTTATGTCGCTGGCTGCCTTTGCTTTTATCACTGAGTCCAAAGTTCTACTGTTGTTTTTGTTGTTTATGATGGGAGTGCAGTCTGCAGCGTTTGGCCCAGTGAAATATTCCATTCTCCCGCAGCATTTGAAGCACGAAGAGCTGCTGGCTGGAAATGCGCTGGTGGAAATGGGCACCTTTCTGGCGATATTGTTCGGCACTATCCTCGCTGGCGTTTTGTTTAGCCGTGAGGGGGGCGTAAATCTGATCGCCGGTGGCATTATTGTCTGTGCGATCATTGGATATGTCGCCAGTCGTTCGATACCGCAGGCGGATTCGGTCAACCCGCAGCTAAGAATTAATTGGAACCCGATTACCGAGACCATGGGAACCGTGCGTGACGTGAAAGGCAACCGCGCGGTGTTTCTCTCGGTGATGGCTATTAGCTGGTTCTGGTTTTTGGGGGCGAGCTACCTGACTCAATTCAATCTTTTCACCAAAGAATATTTATTGGGGAATCCGGCCGTCGCTACAGGGCTATTGACGTTGTTTTCTATTGGCGTGGCAGCGGGATCGCTGCTGTGCAGCAAATTGTCGGATGGCAAAGTGGAGCTTGGACTGGTTCCTATTGGTTCACTGGGGCTTACCCTGTTTGGCGCTCATCTCTACTTTGCGACCCCTGCCGTTAATGCTTTAGAGCTACGAACGTTTGGAGAATTTCTGGCTGATCCCTCCGGTTATGGCGTGTTATTGGATCTATTGTTTATAGGTTTGTTTGGCGGCTTTTATATTGTGCCCTTGTATGCATTGATTCAGGAGCGCTCAGAAGAAAAGAAACGGGCGCAGGTCATTGCGTTGAATAATGTCATGAACGCTATTTTTATGGTGTTCAGCGCAGCCTTCGCCATTGTTTTCTTAACGCTCATAGGGTTGAGCATTCCCGAATACTTTCTGGTGCTGGCGATCATGAACGCCGTTGTCGCCGTGTATATATTCAAGCAAGTGCCGGAATTTGCATTGCGCTTTTGCATATGGCTTTTGGGCCACACGATGTATCGGGTTACGCATCGAGGTTTGAGTAATATTCCAGAGGAAGGGCCTGTTGTGTTGGTGTGCAACCATGTCAGTTATGTCGACGCAATGCTGATCGGCGGCGCTGTGCGCAGACCTGTGCGTTTTGTTATGGATAAAGGTATTTACGAAATGCCGGGACTGCATTGGTTTTTCAAGCTTGCGCGCACCATCCCCATCACTTCTGAAAAGAGAGATCCGGATACCTATCACCGCGCTTTCGAGGCAATTAGCGAGGCCCTGGAGAATGGCGAGGTGATTTGTATCTTCCCTGAGGGGCGCCTGACAAAGACGGGAGATATTGATGCGTTCAGAAAGGGAATTGAGCTGATTATCCAGCGTAACCCTGTGCCTGTAACGCCAATGGCGCTACGAGGGTTGTGGGGCTCATTCTTCAGTCATAAAGATGGCATGGCGTTGGCTAAACTGCCACGGCGCTTCTGGTCGAAAGTCGAGCTGGTCGCGGACGCAAGCTGGGAGCCGGAAAAAGTCAGTTCCGATGCGCTGGAAGAGAAAGTTAAGGCTTTGAGAGGGGAGTGGGCTTAGCCCGCTCCGCTTTTTCGATATAGAGGCGCTAACGTTCGGCGATAGCGCCTTTTTTTACGCCCTCGTACGCTCGCACAGTAAACCAGTTTTGCGGGCGCTGCTTTTTCAGAGTCTGCGCAATATGTTCAGCGATCCACTCGACGGTGGAATCAGTATCAATCATATATACGCGCTTTTTCGGAATCAGTAGCTCAAAGTCACCCTGTGAGGCGACGTATTTGAAGCGAATGTGCTCAACGCCATTGATAGTCTCTTCTTGGGCGACATCTTCCCAGCTACCGATATAGATATCTTTCCATTTCTTGGCCCATTGATACTCGGTGAGCTGGCTGCGCTGTCCGTCTGCGAATATTTCCAGCTTGGAGCGGTGGCCGTGAGCAATGCGCTGGCAGTTACCGGCGTGCTTTTTCAATCCATGAGTGTAGTGGTAGTAAGCGCCTTGGATGTTTTCCTCGCGCAAGCGGATTTTTACCTTCTTCACATTGTCCGGCACCACGCTTTGCAGGTGCTTGGTCAATAGAGGCTCCACTGACTCGATATCGATTTCCGTCAGGGGCAGAGCGGCGATGGCGTCAGTGGGGCAGGATATGTGGAACTGCGCGTCGCCGGGAAAGCCGCAACTGACCTCAATGCGCTCGCCCTTTTGCTCGACATTCATGTCCAGCAGGTCCTGGGGCACCACCAACTTGTGATCAATCATGTCTTCCGCAGCCTGGCGAAGGATTTTTTTGACGTCGCCAAAATCGAACACCATGCCTTGTTCGTCCAGGTCGCCGGAAAGCTCAATATCCATAATCCAGCTTTCTCCAACGATGCCGCGGAGAGGGTGAAGGTAAGAAAAATCAAGGACGGTAAGGTGATCAACAAACAGACGATTCATAAGGGGTGGCTATAAAATGAGCTATGTGTGCGAAATTAATGCTGCGTTATATCGCTTAAAAGCGTGTAAGTCCAGTAAAGTTGAGTATTTTCCTGGGGCTTCCCCCGCCTCGCCAAACAATCAACGGGGGGCGGGAGATGGCAGGAGAGTAATCAGCCGAATATGCCGGAGATAAAGGCGACGCCCGCGGCGAATACGCCGATACTGATCGATAAAGCAATCATATAAGCTTTATTGCTGGCGCTGCGTTGTGATTCCGCGTACAGCTCAATAGTGCGTTGAGCGATGTCTTCCGCTGTTTCCCTGGAGATATCATGCGCTTGTTGGATGGCTTCCGCCTGCAGGGTTTGCCAGAACTCAGTGTCAATGGACTGCACTGTAGTCATGTGGTCCTTCAGCTCATCCAATTGCTTCTGAGTGATGGCGGGGGAAGCGCCTGTGGCGGAGGCCGCCGGCGCGGCGTTTTTAAGCTCTTCCTTGATTTCGTTCAGCTCTTGGCTGATTTCTCTGGCCAGCTCAGCGGACACCTCTTCTTTGAGTGCGACGAAGCTGGTTGTAATCTGGTTTTCAATGCGGCTATAAAAAGTTTCTATACGCTCATCATGTCTGTTTTGTAGTTCTTCCGACAAGCGCTTGAGGTGGGCGTACTGTTCATCGAACAGGTCGCTTAATAGTTCGTGAACGCGCGTGTTCAAACTGGTTTTCACTGTGGAACGCGCGACCTGCTCGATCATTTCTATTGGCAGGCTGAAGGCTTTTCCGTTTACGGGCAGGGCGTCATGAGGTGAAGGCGGCTGCTCTTCTTTGGCCTTGACGTTCGTAGCGGCAGTTTCCTCAGTATCATCTACGTCATGGTCGCTGAAGGCGAAATCCATGGCGGTCAGGTCGATAGGCGCTGAAGCGAGACTGCCGGCTTCAATATCCCGGTTAAGCTGCTCCAGAATGCTGTGCAAGCCATCGGTTTGCGGCGGTTTGGTGAGAATGTTGTAAATGCCGAAGCGTTTGGCTGCGTCCTCAAATTCCTTGGACTTTTTCGACGTGCACATAATGATCGGAATGGCGGCGGTATCCGGATTGGATTTGATCGCCTTGGAGGCTTCCACTCCGTTCATACCTGGCATCAGGTGATCCATAAATATCACGTCGGGCGGCGAGTTTTTGCTCAGGTAATCGAGCGCCTCTTCCGCAGAGCCGGCCAGATTTACGTTCATGCTGACGTTTTCAAGTAGCTTGCTGAGCGCAAACCTTGCTACTTTGGAGTCGTCAACGAGTAACGCAGTTTTAATTGTCATGGTGTACCTCAAATACCAATGTCACCGTCACAGCGGGCTAACATAGCTGACTTTGGGTGTTTGTTACCAGCCTTCTAAAGGCGGGCATTGAGTTGCTCTATAACTTTTCAGGCGATAGCAAACGCCGGGGTTACTGCTGCGGGCGGTAAATATCTCGCCCTCCGGCGTCGTCAGCGTCGCCAGTCCATATGGTTTACCGAATTTAAATGTACCGCTGATCTTACTGCCATTGGGGTTCAGTAATTCCCCCTGTCCATGAAACTTCCCTTCAAAGAACTGTCCGGTGTACTTTTTTCCGTCCGCGTAGATGAGTTCCCCTTTGCCCTGGAACTGCCCGTTGGCGAAGCCTCCCTCGTAATGAGTTCCGTCCGGATAGGTTAACGAACCGGAGCCGTGATATTTGCTTTCGGAAAAACCGCCAACAAAGAGCATGCCGTTTTTGCCGGTCAGCGTGCCTTCGCCGTTCAGCTTTCCATCTACCCAGTAGCCTGTGTAGATGTCACCGCTTTTCAGCGTCAGCGTACCTTCGCCATTGAACTGGTCGTCTCTGAAATCGCCGACATACAGGTCGCCGTTCGGCTGTTTGAAAGAGCCGTGTCCGTGCTTGCGGCCTTCATACCACTCTCCGTTGTATTCCGCGCCATTAGCCATTTTCAGCAGGCCTTTGCCATGGAACAGCTTGTTGACGAACTCTCCCTGATAGCGGGAGCCGTCTTTGCCGACATAGGTTCCTTCGCCAGTTACCACGCCATGCTTCCAGACGCCATCTTTGTATTCCACAACCGTGATGCGATCCAGCGTCACGCTGATGGTGCGAGAGTCGCCTCGGGTTAGGTCGATCTTATTACGAAAGGTTTTATAGCCTTCTTTGCTGACCTCTATCTCGTATTCGCCTGCCGGTAACTCGACTTCAACGGCGCTGGCGCCATAGGGCTTTCCATTAATGAGGACATTGTCATTGGCGACATTCGAACGGATAAACAGCTTGCCGGTTTCCGACATAGTGGGGGAGGGCGACGGTTGGGTTTCTTTCGCAACAATTTGCTGTGGTAAGGAGAGCGTCTGGTCCGCGTCCGCTGACGCCAGTAGCGCACCGTTTTCCGCATCCTGTGTGGCGTTCGATTCTTCAAGCGCCTGCTGTTGTTCCGGCGTTAACTGATCGACGAACAGGACGGCCTCTTCCAGCGATTCCCCCGGCGCGTTTTCGGTAGAACGGAAACTTTCCAGCTGGGCGCTGAGATCCGCACTGCCGATAGGCGTGCCGTAATCGGTAGTTTTAATATCGCCTGCCCTGCGCTCGGTCGCGGGGGATAAGGTATCCGCCAGCGCCGGTATGTTGATATCTTGCCTATGGGCGAAGCCGGCGGTCACCAGCAGCATCAGGACAAGCGCATTGATAAATAAAAGTGGTCTCAGATCGACCATTATTACTACCTTGCCTACCAACCCATGTGTAATTTGTAATTCATCTTAGCCCCTAATCCGGCTGATTGTAACCAAATAGGTTACGGCTTCTATTAAATGCATATAGTGTCACATTGCTGTTGGTATTGGCTCACGCTAAATATCTGTCCTTGTTAAGTTTTGTTGCGAGTTTGCAACTCCTCCCAAGCGCGCATGTGGACATCCGCCTCATATTCGTAAGGGCTTTTAAAGGGCGTAAGTATGAAGTCAAAAACTGCGAAGGTGAAGCCGATTGAAAACCAGGCGATAAATAAAGTTTCTATAGTCGCCGCCTGACTTTGTGGATTGGCCTCCACGAATGATTGCAAGCTGGGAAGAATGTCCTGAACCATTGCTACGGGATTGAATCGGGACAGCACCAAAGGCACCCAGAATGCGATGAATACAGGAAAGAACGTAAATGACCATAGAAAGCGCCGTAGTAAGTAAATGAGCGCTGACTTCAAATAACGGGTGCGCAGCTCCGGGATTTTCTTGATTTCATTCAAATAGCGCTTGCGTTCCACCCAATAGGCTTCAATCTCTACTGGAGCTGGAGCTGGAGCTGGAGCTGGAGCTGGAGCTGGAGCTGGAGCTGGAGCTGGAGCTGGAGCTGGAGCTGGAGCTGGAGACTCGCCGGTCGGCGTTTCGTTGTTGTTTTCGCTTGTCATAGAGTCTGGTCTTTGCCTTTGGGTTCTGACATATTCGTATAAAAAGCTACATCCGATCTGCCGATGTCAGCGTTTTAGCATGTATAGAATAAAGTCTGAAATAGTGGATGTAACTACATGACAGATCAAGTAAATCGCCCCAAGGGCGTCACCAGTGTCGCTCTTATCGCTCACGATAACAAAAAGGCCGACCTGATCGCCTGGGTGGAAAAAAATAGCGTTAAACTGAACAAATGTACAGTCTACGCGACGGGGACGACGGGAAAATTAATTGCTGAAAAAACGGGAGTCGATGTCAGGCGCTGCCATAGCGGTCCACTTGGTGGAGACCAGCAGATAGGCGCTTTGATCTCAGAGGGAAAAGTTGATTTGCTGATATTCTTCTGGGACCCGTTGGAGCCGATGCCGCATGATCCGGATATCAAGGCGCTGCTGCGTTTAGCGACCTTATGGAATGTGCCCAGCGCCTGCAATTCGGCGACCGCTGACTTTTTGGTCAACTCAAACCTGTTTGAAGAATTTCTGCCGCAGCGCCCGGATTTCGACTCCTATCTCAACCGGGATGTTCCCAATAAATGATTGCCTGCCATAGGAATGCGCAATCGAGGAGATAGAAAGATATGTCTGGTGCGGTATTCGGTAAATATCTGTTCTCTCTGTTACACTTGTTTCAATTGTCGTTCTCTGTAGGCGCGGTTTTGAGCGTATCGGCAGCCTTCAGGAGAGCGGCGCAAGGAATTAAAACTAACTCGACACTCGTAAAGATTGGCTGGAAATAAATGTCTGACTCGTTGTCTTTGGATATCGCCCATCCCACATTTGAATGCATTAGCCGACGCAAAATAGATGCGTTGAAAATTGAGCTTCAGGAATTCCGGCATCTGAAAACCGGAGCCAGGCACTTTCACTTGAGTTCCGAGCAAAAAGAAAACGTCTTTCTGGTTGCGTTGCGCACAGTGCCGACGGATTCCACTGGCGTCGCCCATATTCTTGAGCACACAACGCTGTGCGGCAGCAAGAATTTCCCTGTGCGCGATCCGTTTTTCATGATGACCCGGCGTTCACTGAATACCTTTATGAACGCGTTCACCAGCAGCGACTGGACGGCTTATCCGTTCGCCAGTCAGAACCGCAAGGACTATTTTAATCTGCTGGATGTCTACTTGGATTCCGTGTTTTTCGCGAATCTGAATGAGTTGGATTTTGCGCAAGAAGGGCACCGCTTTGAGTTTGAAGAAGCGGAAAATTCCAATTCTGACCTAGTCTACAAAGGCGTTGTCTACAATGAGATGAAAGGCGCAATGAGTTCGCCGATGTCGCAATTGTGGGGGGCGGTCACCAAATATCTGTACCCGACATCCACGTATCATTTCAACAGTGGGGGAGAGCCTGACCATATCCCCGACCTGACTCACGAGCAACTGTTGCAGTTTTATCGTAAGCATTATCACCCCAGTAACGCCGTGTTCATGACCTTTGGCGATCTGCCGGCGAGTGAGCTGCAGAAAGTATTTGAAGACAAGGCGTTGCAGCAGTTCGAGCGCTCTGACGATATTCCTGTGATTAGTGATGAAAAGCGTTACTTCTCGCCGATTCGCGTGCAAGAAGCCTATCCGCTGGCGGCGGAAGAAGAGTCCGCCTCCAAGTCACATATTGTTATGGGCTGGCTGTTGACGCCGAGCGGCGATCTTGAGCGCAATCTGGAGGCTCACCTGCTGTCCAACGTTCTGTTGGAAAATAGCGCATCTCCTTTAATGCATGCATTGGAGACGACGGATTTGGGGCACTCTCCATCTGGCCTTTGTGGTTTGGAAGACTCCTATAAAGAAATGGCGTTTGTGTGCGGAATAGAAGGCTCTGAGCCTGAGCGCGCAGCAGCGTTTGAGTCTCTGGTCGTCGGCGTGCTGGAAAAAGTGGCGACGGAAGGCGTACCACTGGAGAAACTGGAAGCTGTGTTGCACCAGTTGGAACTGAGTCAGCGTGAGATTTCCGGCGATTCTTATCCTTACGGTCTGCAATTGATTCTGGCGGCCATGTCGCCTGCGCTGCAGGGCGTAGATCCTGCGGAATTATTGGACATTGATCCGGTGCTGGTGAAGTTACGTGAGCGCATCAAGAACCCGGAATACATCAAGACTCTGGTGAAAGAGCTGCTGCTGGATAATCCGCATCGCATTACTCTGACCTTGGCTCCAGATGCGCAATTAGAAGCTCAGCGGGAAAAATATACTCATGCTAAATTACAGGCGGTTAAGAGCCGTTTGTCGGATGAAGAAAAGCAGAAAATCGTCGCTCAGGCGCAAGCGCTGAACGAGCGCCAGAATCAAAAAGACCCGGAAGATATTCTTCCTAAAGTGGGTCTGGATGATGTTCCTCTGGATATCGCGATTCCTGAGCCGGCCAAGGCTCAAGGCGCCCTACCGCTGACAGCGTATGCTCAGGGAACTAACGGCATAATCTATCATCAGGCTATTTTGCCGTTGCCGGATCTGAGTGATGAGGAATTGTCGCTGTTGCCGCTGCTGACATTTTGTCTGGCGGAAGTCGGCGCTGGTGAACGTTCCTATCTGGAGATGCAAGAGCGCCAATCCGCCTACACCGGCGGTGTTTCCTGTTATTGGGAGATTCGCGGCGAGGTGGCGGATGAACAGAAGTGCAAGGGCTTCCTGGTTGTTTCCGGCAAGGCGTTGCAGCGTAATCAGGCCGAGTTGATTGGTCTGATGAAAGAGTTTTTATATCAGCCGCGCTTTGATGAGCTGGATCGCATCAAAGAGCTGGTGGCGTTGCTGGCTTCCAGAAGGGAGCAGGGCGTTACCAGTAATGGTCACGGTATGGCGATGATGGCGGCGGCAAGTCGCTTAAGTCCTGCGGGGGCGATTGGTCACCGCACTGGCGGTTTGGCGGGCATTCAGTGGATCAAGACGCTGGATAAATCCTTTGCGGATAAAGCGAAATTGCAGGCGTTTGCGGATAGTTTGAAGCAGTTGCACCAGAAGCTTGTCGCCAATCCAGCGCAGTTTCTGAGCGTTGCAGAGCCAGCCAATTTGGATGCGTTCAATCAGGCTGCATTTGAAGGATGGGGTGAGGCTGCGTCTGATTCTGAAGTCAGCCTGCTTAACCTGCCTGCTACGCGAGAGCATTGTCAGGTGGGCTGGATCACCAACAGCCAAGTAAGCTTCTGCGCGAAAGTTTATGCGACGGTTCCCAGCGATCATGCCGATGCCGCGGCATTGACTGTATTGGGGCACTATCTGCGCAACGGCTTCCTGCATCGGGCGATCCGTGAGCAGGGCGGCGCCTATGGAGCCGGGGCGGGACAGGATAACGCCAACTCCGTATTCCGCTTCTACTCCTACCGCGACCCGCGGATAGAAGGGACGTTGAGCGACTTTGACGAATCAGTCACTTGGCTGCTGAATCGTGAGCACGACCCTGCTGAGCTTGAGCAGGCGGTGTTGGGCGTAGTGAGCAACATTGATAAGCCGCGCTCTCCTGCTGGCGAAGCGAAGTCCGCTTTCCATAGCGAGTTGTTCGGTCGCACGGCCGAGCAGCGGAAACAGTTCCGTCGTCGCGTGCTTGCTGTGACGATGGAAGATTTGGAGAGGGTGGCCAACACTTATCTGCTGAACAAAGAGGCCAGTGTGGCGGTGGTGAGTGGAGAGAACGCTAAGGATACTTTCACCAAGCTGAATCTGGCTATTCACAAGATTTAAATCGCTTCGCCTCACGGCGATGCATTGGCATAGAAGCCCCGGCGACGCAGGTTGCCGAGGCTTTTTTTGTTAGCGAATACGGCGCTCGATGCCGGTCATCATCATAATTCGGGTGGATATTTCTTCAACGGAATAGTCGGTGGAATTGAGGTAAGGAATACGCTCGCGACGGTACATCAGCTCTACTTCTTCCACTTCATAATTACACTGCTTGATGGAGGCGTATTTGGAGTTGGGCTTGCGCTCATTACGAATGACTGCGAGACGCTCGGGGTCTATGGTCAGACCGAAAATCTTTTCGCGATAGCTGCGTAGTGACTCCGGCAGGCGCTGATCCAGAATGTCGTCTTCGGTCAAAGGGAAGTTGGCCGCCTTGATGCCATATTGCAGTGCAAGGTAAATGCAAGTGGGCGTTTTGCCGCTACGGGAGACGCCAACCAAAATGATGTCCGCCTCGTTATAGTAGCGGATCCGGGCTCCATCGTCGTTCTCCAGGGCGTAGTTCATAGCGTCAATACGACGGTTGTAAGAGGAGTTGCTGACGATAGAGTGGGATTTGCCGACAGTATAAGTGGACTTTGATCCTAGTTCCTGCTCCAGAGGCTCCAGGAAAGTGCCAAAGATATCAATCATATACCCCTGGCTTTTACGTATTTCAGCGCGAATTTCACTGTTTACGATGGTGTCGAATATGACGGGTTTATTGCCGTCTATTTCCGATGCTTTATCTATGCGTGCGACGGCTTTGCGGGCTTTTTCCAGTGAGTCGATATATGGCAGGGTGATCTTTTCAAATTCTATGAATTCAAACTGCGCCAGCAGACTCTGTCCCAGGGCTTCGGCGGTAATGCCTGTGCCGTCGGATATAAAAAATGCGGTTCTTTTCATGAAGTTTAACCTGCTCAAAGCATATAAAAGGCGGAAGTAATAGTTAGTTATGATTTAAATGTATTTACGCGTTTCCTTTGTCGCGAGTCCCGCCGCCGACAAGACTGGCCTGGAATGCCGCAATCGAAAGACTTGATCGTAATCGCCTAATTGCTAATTGTCTTCCTGTATTGTTGGGTGCAGAGCCCAGTATACAGATGCTAGACTACGCCGGATAAGTCGCTTATAAAGTGAATCACAAATAAGATTAGGCATAAACATCATAGGGATGGCTGCTACTTGTAGTTATCTCGGTAAACGGTTACAACTGTGTGGCGCCGCTGAGCTATGATTTGCGACATGCTTCGTAGTTTGACGCCAAACGCTATGATTTGACTAGGGAGAAGCACCTTGGAAGATTACATCATTTGGTTTGAAAGCCTGGGTATGGGCGATATCGACAAAGTGGGGGGAAAGAACGCCTCACTTGGCGAGATGATCAGTAACCTGGCCCATGCCGGGGTTACCGTTCCGTTGGGGTTCGCCACTACCGCTCACGCTTATCGTGAGTTCCTCCAAACCGAAGGATTGGATAAGCGCATTCATGATGAGCTGGCCAAGTTGGATGTGAACGATGTGGTAGCGTTAGCGGAAACCGGTTCCCGTATTCGCCAATGGATTACTGACACTCCTTTCCCCAAGCAGTTGGATGAAGCGATCGCCTCTGGCGTCGCCAAGTTGCAAGAAGGCAATCAGAATATGGCGGTGGCGGTTCGTTCCTCCGCTACTGCAGAAGACCTGCCGGACGCCTCTTTCGCAGGCCAGCAGGAAACATTCCTGAATATTGTCGGCGTCGAAAATATTAGACACGCAGTGAAAGAAGTTTTTGCGTCTCTGTTTAATGATCGCGCTATTTCTTACCGCGCCCACCATGGTTTTGAACACAGTCACGTGGCGTTGTCTGCGGGTATTCAGCGCATGGTGCGCAGTGAATCCGCATCCAGTGGAGTTATGTTTACCCTGGATACGGAGTCAGGCTTTAAAGATGTTGTGTTTATCACTGCATCTTACGGTCTGGGCGAAACGGTTGTGCAGGGCGCCGTGAATCCTGATGAATTCTATGTTCACAAGCCCACTTTCGAAGCCGGTCGTCCCGCTGTACTGCGTCGCAATCTGGGCAGCAAAGCCATCAAAATGGTGTATGGCGATCACGGCTCCGCCGGCAAGTCCGTGCAGACAGTGAATGTTGATCAGGAAGATCGCGGTAAGTTTTCCCTGACTGATGCGGAAATTTATGAGCTGACGCGTCAGGCGTTGGTTATCGAAAAACACTACGACCGTCCGATGGATATCGAATGGGCGAAAGACGGTGACGACGGCAAGCTGTATATCGTACAGGCGCGCCCAGAAACCGTTAAGAGCCGCGCTTCCGCTGTCATGGAGCGTTACCTGTTGAAAGAGAAGGGTAAAGTGCTTTGTGAAGGTCGTAGTATCGGTCAGAAAATCGGAAGCGGACCGGTTCGCGTCATCACCAATATCTCCGAGATGGATAAGGTTAAGGATGGTGACGTCTTGGTCACAGATATGACCGATCCGGATTGGGAGCCTGTAATGAAGCGCGCTTCCGCCATCGTGACGGATCGCGGCGGTCGTACCTGTCATGCGGCGATTATCGCCCGTGAGTTGGGTATCCCAGCGGTCGTCGGTTGCGGAGACGCGACCGAGTTGTTGAAGGACGGCGTCAATGTGACGGTATCCTGCGCCGAAGGCGATACCGGTATGATCTATGAAGGTTTGCTGGACTTCGAGTTGCAGAAAAACAGTGTTGAATCCATGCCAAAACTGCCGTTCAAAATCATGATGAACGTCGGTAACCCGGATCGCGCGTTTGACTTCCAGGCGTTGCCCAATGAGGGCGTGGGTCTGGCGCGTTTGGAGTTCATCATTAACCGTATGATCGGCGTGCATCCCAAGGCGCTGTTGAACTTTGACACCCTTCCTCGCGATGTTAAGCAGGTTGTTGAAAAGCGCATTTCCGGCTATTCGTCTCCGGTCGATTTCTACATTGAGAAACTGGTTGAGGGCATTTCCACACTGGCGGCGGCGTTTTATCCGCAGCGCGTCATCGTGCGTTTGTCTGACTTCAAGTCCAATGAATACGCTAACCTGATCGGCGGCACCATCTATGAACCGGAAGAAGAAAACCCCATGTTGGGCTTCCGTGGCGCCTCCCGTTACATTTCGGACTCTTTCCGCGACTGTTTTGAGCTGGAATGTCGCGCGCTGAAGAAAGTGCGTAATGAAATGGGCTTCACCAACGTAGAGATCATGGTTCCGTTTGTGCGGACTGTGGGCGAAGCCAAGCAGGTAGTTGAGCTGCTTGAACAAAATGAACTGCGTCGCGGCGACAACGGTCTGCGTCTGGTCATGATGTGTGAGCTGCCTGCCAACGCGCTATTGGCTGAACAGTTCCTGGAATACTTCGATGGCTTCTCCATCGGTTCTAATGACCTGACTCAGCTGACCCTGGGGTTGGACCGCGATTCCGGTATTGTGGCGCACCTGTTCGATGAGCGTAACGATGCGGTGTTGCGCCTGCTGTCCATGGCTATTCAGGCCTGTAAGAACGCGGATAAATACATCGGTATTTGTGGGCAAGGTCCATCCGATCACCCTGATTTCGCCAAGTGGCTGATGGATCAGGGTATCGATAGCGTCTCTTTGAACCCTGACTCGGTGATGGATACCTGGTTCTTCCTGGCGGAAAAACACGCGTAACGACGCCGTTAGGTATGTTCGCAAAGCCGGCTGATGCCGGCTTTTTGCGTTTAGGGATTGGGTTGCTGCCTTATCGAGTGCAACTGGGAATTGGATAAAGGAGACTAAAAGGTGGGTGGGAAGCGCAGCGCTTTGATATTAGGGGCGAGTGGCCTTGTCGGTGGGTTATGTCTACATCGCCTGCTTGCTTCAACGTGCTATGGGCAAGTTACTGCGGTTGTGCGTCGTCCTCTTGAAGTGGAAAACGAAAAGTTGGCTCAGAGAGTGGTCAATTTTGATCGATTGGAGCAAGAACTGGCGGATATAAGTGCGGACGACGTATTTTGCTGTCTTGGTTCGACCATTAAAAAGGCGGGCAGTCAGGAAGCTTTCAGTCAGGTCGATTACGCCTATCCTGCTGCTGCGGCTCATGCTATGAAGCGTAATGGCTCCAGTCACTTTTTGCTGGTATCGGCTATAGGGGCGTCAGAAAAGTCGCTGTTTTTCTACAATCGCGTCAAGGGAAAGGTTGAGCGAGCGGTGCTGGAAGAAGGCTTTCCTTTTGTGACGATATTCAGGCCTTCGTTGCTGCTTGGTGAGCGTCACGAGTCTCGATTTTTGGAGGGCGTGGGCGTCAAGGCGGCTGCATGGCTGAATCCGCTGATGCAAGGTCCGCTCAGAAAGTATGCCGGACTGGATGCAAATAAACTGGCGTACCGTATGGTTCATGAAGCGGAACAAGCTTTAACTACAAACCGACCACCTATACTGACGCTTGAATCCGATTGTCTGCAAAAGGTTCTCTAAAAGGCGGCCTTGGCCGTTTAAGTTTCATGGTAAAAACCTTCTAATAATACTTCTGCACTTTCATAAAAATAGGGAGCACTAATAAGTGAAATATGTCACTCCAGATTTATGCGACGCATATCCACAGCTGGTTAAAGTGGTTGAGCCAATGTTTCAAAATTTCGGAGCCAGGAGTTCATTTGGCGGAGAAATTGTGACGGTTAAGTGTTTTGAGGATAACTCTGTCGTCAAGCAGCAGGTGGATCAACCGGGACAGGGTAAGGTTATGGTGGTGGACGGTGGCGGCTCCAAAAGGGCGGCGCTATTGGGAGATATGCTGGCGGAGAAAGCAGCGGCCAACGGTTGGGAGGGGATCATTATCTACGGATGTATCCGGGATGTTGATGTGATTCGCCAAACTGATCTTGGCGTTCAAGCATTAGGTACTCACCCCATGAAAACAGATAAGAGGGGAATTGGCGATTTGAATGTGGATATTACTTTTGGAGGCGTCACATTTAAACCTGGCCATTATATTTATGCAGACAATAATGGCGTGATTGTATCTCCAGAGCAGCTAAGTATGCCTCAAGAGTAATTGAGCCAAAGCAAACAAAAAAGGCGTCGAATGACGCCTTTCATGGATATCAATTGACGACCTTGGTGATCTCTACGCCTATGACGTATCTGTCCTCAGATACAGGCGTACATCTGATTACTCGGACGATGGTCTCAAAAGAAGGAAATGCCTCGTTGGACGAGGGGAGGGACGTTTGAAATTCTGCGCCCTCGGCGAACGGCTCACCAATTTCGATGGACATTCCTGCCCCACTCAGGTCTTTACAAACCCCAGTTAAGCTTCTGCCAGTGTCGGCGATAGTCAACACAATTTCTGAGTCGACTTTCATACGGATGAAATCACGTTTCTCGCTGTAATCGCGCATAGTTGTCAGTCTCATCGCGGCCTCACTTATTGTTATTGGGTCCTTAGTTTTATACGCTGCTAAAAAGGACCTGTCAAAGCTGGATTTGTTATAAGTTGGCCTATTGGTAGAACATTTGGTATGTGCTATTGAATCAAGGCACTATATATTGATAGCATGAAAACCTTTCCCCCCTTTCAAGCACACCCGCTTCCATTATTCCGGACGCGTTTTCAGCTCACTGTGGTATAAAAAATATAGTGATGAAAGTATCCGGTTATAAAAGGCTTTAATAAAAAAGCAAACGTTTGTCTGCTTCCTTATATATGAATAGTGTAGCACTCGTCCGCAAACATACCCGGATGTTATTGCGGACGAGTTTTCAGGGAAGGGGGTAGATAAGCGTTACCAGCCGGCTTTCTTCTCTCTTTTAAACATGGGGACAATCAGGGCGATAATGACCCCAAGCAACACCAGCCCGCCGCCCAATAGCATCTTGTCGCGTTCGTCGCTGTCTTTCAGACGCAAATTTTCTGCAGAGAGCAATTCCACTTCATTTTTCAGCTTCTCATTGCTTTCTCTAAGTTCGCGATTACGAGTATCCAGAGCAATGGCGTTCTCAGAAATTCGTTTGATATTGCTAAGCTCCAATTGGAGTTCTTTGTTGGACTTTTCCAGTTGCTCCCGAGCGCCGCCGAGATTGGAGTTTTCGCCTTTGATCTGACTGTATTCGTTCTGCAGGTCGTTAAATTTCTGCTGTAGCGCGGTATATTGCTGAGTCATTCTGTTGAGCTTATCTCTGGCGACAGGCTCATTGATCAAAAAGCGAGTGGGCAGCCAGCCTTCAATGCCTTCAGGGGTGCGGATAAGGCTGTATCCAGACTCGGCGTTGGTTTGCAGATGCTCTACCGGCGTGCCGCTTTTTACGCCTTTGTGAACGATACGAAACTCTAGTCCCTGACCGCTTCTCAACGGAGCGTACATGGTGTCGTCAATGTATTTCGTATCTGCAAATGCAAATGAGGAAATTAGCAAACCGGCTAATAAAAGCGCTTTTTTTCCCACGTTGTTATTCCTAAGTAGTATGCGGTGACATTGTTGGAAAGCCCGGGCGCATTTGTATCATTGTCTCAGTTTGAGTTGACCCTGCCTCCCGCTTTAAATAGCGGCAGTATTAGTCGAATGTTTTTTAAACTATATCGACGGGGTAGTGCAAGCGCCCAGAGCGTTTGGTTGTTCTCAGGGCAATACTTTTTTGAATGGCTTGACGGTGACTTTCTCGTACACGCCCGCTTTTATATAGGGGTCTGCGTCCGCCCAGGCTTTGGCGTCTTCCAATGATGGGAACTCCGCTATCACCACGCTGCCGCTGAAACCGGCCGGTCCCGGGTCCATGGCGTCAACATGCGGAGTGGGACCGGCGAGGATGAGGCGGCCCTGTTCTTTCAATGTTTCCAGACGCTGCAAGTGGTCTGGTCTTGCCTGCATTCTGTCTTCCAGGCTGTTAGCTTTATCTTCTGCGTAAATGACGTAGAGCATTGTGCGACTCTTGATTCTTTGAGGTATGTTGGAAGTTTCTTTGTTAACTAAAAGGACTTGTTATCGCCATTACCTGTAGCGCTATCGGATGGCGCTGGCTCGTCCTCTTCCATGTGGCGGCTGATGTAAACGCCCTGCATCAATGCGAAAACCAGGGACAAACCGAGCATGCCGAATAGCTTAAAATTAACCCATTGGTCTTGGGTGTAGTGGTAGGCGACATACAGGTTGAGTCCCCCCAATAGGGCATTAAAAATTACCCAGGAATAATTCAGTTTGGACCATGCGTGCTGCGGAAGGCTTATATTCGCCTCCATCATACGCTGGTAAAGGTTCTTTTTGCTTACCCAGCCGCCAATCAGGAACACGACGGCCAGCAGCCAGCACACTACGCTGGGCTTCCACTTAATAAATGTGTCGTCTTTAAATAGAATCGTTGCCCCCCCCAGTATCACGACGATAACAAGGGCGAATAAATGCATCTTTTCCACTTTCCGGTATTTAAACCAGGAGAAGGCGACTTGTGCGGCGGTGGCGGGTATAAGCGCGGCGGTAGCGGTGACGATATCGTTAGTCGTTTTATAGACCACGAAAAAAAGAATGATCGGAAAAAAATCAAATAACAGTTTCATAGATAGCCGTGTCGTTTGGCGACGATCAGTCAGGACCGTCGGCGTTGTTGTCTCCCACAATGACGCAAGTTTAGGCGTGCGGAGAACTTTTTTAATTAGAACTTAAATTAGACGAGATGATACTGTATTTTCTACTAGCGTTGTACTTTAGGGTTTTGTAACCATTTATGCAGATTGTCAATCACGACTTCGATCTTCACTGTCACACCACCGCTTCGGATGGCTCCCGAAGTCCAGCAGAGCTGCTGGAGCTAGCTGTAAGTCGGGGGCTGACAACTTTAGCAATTACTGATCACGATACAGTGGAAGGGATGCACTCATTGATGGATGCGTCACTGGATAAGGCGCTGGGGATCAGGTTGATTGCCGGTACGGAGTTTTCATGCCTGTGGCAGGGAATGACGATACATATGCTGGCGTTTGATTTTGATCTGGAAGGCAGTGAAGTCGCTGCGCTGCTGGAAAAGCAGAAAACGCGTCGTTTGGATCGCGCCAGAGTGATCGCCGATAAGCTGGAGAGAAAGCTGAAGGTCGCTGATTTGTACGCCCGGGCGGAAACGTTTGCAGAAAGTGGAGTGCCGGCTCGTCCGCACTTTGCTCAGGCGTTGCTGGAAATGGAAGCTGTTGAATCAATCGATGTGGCTTTCAAGAAATACCTGGGCGCAGGAAAAATTGGCGATGTGAAGCTGTATTGGCCTGACCTGGAAGAAGTTCTTGCCGCGGTGAAGCGCAGTAAGGGATACAGTTCTCTGGCGCATCCTTTCAAATACAAAATGACTGCTACGAAACTGCGGCGTCTGATGGCGGAAATTAAAGCCTGCGGCGGAGATGCGGTGGAGGTCTCGGTGCCCGACATCAACTCTGGCGAGTTCGGCTGGATTCAGCAAGAGGCTGGAAAGCTTGGGTTGGCGCAATCCGCAGGCAGCGACTATCATGGCGCTATGATGCCTTGGCGTCAATTGGGCCGATTCCCTAAGATGGCTCAATCTTTACCCAGTCTCATTGACGTCTTGCGCGCTCGACAATAAATGAACGCTCATGGATAGATGCAAGGTTGTCGGAGACAACACTTTCAGTTTCAGTATTGGGCACATTGAAATTTTGCATGCGCTGCATCAGGCGCTTTCCTCCGCTCGTCATTACATATTTATTGAAATGTACTTGGTGGAGAGAGGGAGGGCTTTTCAATGGGTGTATGCCCTGTTGGAAGAAGCGTCGAATCGTGGGGTGCAGGTATTTTTACTGCTGGACGACTTCGGCTCCCGCGCCGTGTTACGCGACCTCTTTTTATCCCATGCCTTGCCGGCGAATATTCATGTCGCTGCATACAATCCCATAAATTATCGACGCTGGACCCGAAACTTCCATAGAGATCATCGCAAGCTGGTGTTAGTCGATGGTGAGGTTGCATTGGTGGGTGGTTTTGGGATTACGGACGATTTTTTCCCGCAAACTCCAGATCTTGGGGAGCCCTTGTCAGAAAAGGCTATCGAGTCTGATGATCAAGAAGCCAAGACGGCTTGGCTGGATGTGGCGGTGACCATCTCCGGTCCTGTGTTGGCGGACTGGGATAGGGGCTTCCGAGAAATCTGGTGTGAGAGCAGCAAGATCATGCTCCCTTTGGGGCGTACGGCGGTTAAGGGCGGAGAGATGGCTGGACGCGCCGCCTTTGGTTGGGGGTGGCGAAAGCAGGACATTGTGCGTGAATTGCTGCGTCGCATTAAGCGCTCGCATGGAAGTTTACAGGTCATCACGCCTTATTTCGTTACGTCTTGGCGGGTCAGGCGCGCTCTGCGTTGGGCGGCGCGACAAGGCGTTAAAGTGCAGATTATTGTTCCGGGGCTGACGAGTGATCATCCGGGGGTAACCTACGCCGCGCGGCGCCATTATCGTTCTTTGCTGCGAGCTGGAGTGGAATTGTTTGAATATCAGCCGACGTTTATTCATGCCAAGGTGTATATATGCGACGACTGGTGTTCGGTCGGGTCATTCAATCTTGATCATTGGACGTATCGTTGGAATCTGGAAGCGAATCAGGAAGTATGGAATGCAGAATTTACGACTCAAGTGGCGGGCTTTTTCGAGCAGTGTCGTAGAAAGAGCAGGGCGGTAACCTTGGCCTCCCTGAATAAGATGGGCTGGTATAGTCGGCTGATGGTCTATTTGATGGGGAAATTAGACGAACTGCTGATCCGATTTCTGAGGTAGTGCAGCTCTCAGTAGGGTTTGAGAGCTGCTGAAAACAAGCTTATTGCTTTGCGTGATAGAGCAGGTATAGATCGGTCAGATTCTCTGGGATCTGGTCCGCCATTTCCGCCATCAGTTTGTCATTGTGTTTTATGTCCTCGAAGTCTTCATCCTCGAAGAGTTCGGAGTGCGCCATCATAGGAAGCAGTAGTGACGCCACCGCGGCTTCGTCGTAGCCTTCAAACCACAGCTTTTCATTGCTCAGGAAGCCTTCAATAAATCCAGCAGACCAGTTGGCGAGAGCATCTTCGTCGTCAAAGATTTCCTCTGGTACAGAGACGTTTTCCTCGCTGTGAAGTTGCTGCTCGATGTGCTTGAACAGTCTCAGAATGGATTGTTTGATTTCCTCAAGCTCTTGGCTCTCCAGTTGGCAGGAGCCGTCGAGGATAAGGCGTAGCCACTCATTGACGTCCGCGTCCGCCGGACCAACGGCAAATGCGCTCAAGAGACCGTGAATCCCAAATAGATCCAGGTTTTCTTCTTCTTGATCGTTGTCGAACAACAGTGACTCAAGATGGTCGATTTCCTGGGAGGTAAAGGGAAAAGCTTCGGATTGCATGACGGGTTCCTTAGAGGGCGCTTTGAATCAGTCTAATTTATGCCGATAGCGGATGCTACAGCAAAAATGTGAAGTATTAATATCCGCATTTTGCACTGACATAAGCGCTCCGTTTATAACGGTTTTCGCTGTGTCTCGGCCTGAACCTGGGAGCAAAAAGCGAGACGCCGACGGCAGGTATTGCAACCTGCCGTCGGCGTCATTGCGCCGGCTATCGCCAGCTTAGGCTTGTGACGCCTTGCTGTCCTGAGATGAAGGTTTGTCTTCAGCCTTTACGTCAGCAACAGTTGCTTCCGGGGCGCTGGGAGCGCTCTTGGGAGGTTCGGCCTCCTCACGAGCTTTCTCCGCCACCGGGGCTGGCGCTTTTGGGGGCTGCTCAGGCTCTTTCGCTTCCATCTTGGATTCGATGGTTGCCGCTTCGGGAGCTTTGGGGGCCGCCATTGGCTGGGGAGTGGAAGCGCCTGCCGAGTTATTGCTGGTTTGAGTCTTCTGAGCCTGTATGCGCTTCCGCACCTCTCGAGGATCGTTGAAGGCTCGCTTAGGCTCCTCTTCGGACTCTGCTACAGTTGTAACTGGTTTGTCGGAAGGTTTCTTCTCGGCAGTTGGCGCTGGCGCCGCTTTGTCTGGCTTGCCCTTGGCCTCTGTGGGCGCCTCTTTCTTGTCTTCCTTGCTCTTGGCTTCTGCAGAGATGCTGTCTGCCTCTGGCGCACTTGCTTTTGCTCGTGCTACAGGCTTCTCTACATGACTCTCTTTGGGCGCTTCCTCTGATTTAGCTTCCGCAGCCTCACGCTTGGGTCGGCGTGTTTTGTTGCGAGGGTCGTTTTCCGCACGGGCTCTGCGCGCAGGTTTTTCCTGTTCGCGTTCGCTCTGCTGTTTGACTTCTGCGCTATCATCCTTGCGTTGACGTGTGTCCACATCGAGCTGTTTCGCCGGCTGCTCTGAAGTGGTCTTCTGCGCAGCTTTGCCAGGCTCGACGGCTTCACCGGATTGTGCTGACTGCTGAGCGGGCGCTGCGACTTTCTCTTCCGTCTTTGGCTGCGATGGGCGCGCATTGTCGGTAGTTTCTGCTTCAGCAATAGCTTCTACAGATTTGTTCCACACTTCTTTGGCGACTTCAGACTTCGCAGGCTCGTCTGTGACGTTGTTGGCTACGACGGGAGTTCGACGTTCTGCAGTCTCTTCGGCCACTTTCTCCTGAGTTTCAGGCTTGTCTTGGCGCTCAGGTCTGTCCTGGCGCTGTGGGCGAGGAACTGGCTTGCCGGAGGAGCGGTCGCGTCTTGGGCGACTAAACTCCGACTTTTCCTGGCTGCCTGACTCTGCTTTCGCTGATTCGTTGCGGCCTCTTTGTTCGCGTGGAGTATCGCCTTTGCTAGAGTCGCGATCCCGTTGACGTCTATCTTTCTGTCCGTCGTTACGCTCATTGCGTTCGTTGCGGCGCTGGTTACGGTCGTCATTGCGGCCACGGTTGCCGCGACGACTATCCTGTCCGCCATCTCGGGATTCGGCTTGACGGTTATCCTGGCGTTGATTGTCGCGTTGGCCGTCTTGACGATCACGCACTTTAACTTTTCTGCGGCCAGCGTCTTTGTCTTGTGACGATTGCGGAGACTCTGCAACCGTGATTTTAAGGTCGCTGTCTTTCTTCTCGCCAGAGAACATTTTTGACACTTTCTGACGCAGGCGCTTCAGCAAGCCAACTTCTTCGCTTGGAGCGGCAGGCGTAGAGGTTGGCACAATGGTTTTCACCGCGGCTTCCTGGCGTACAACTTCTTTGTGCAGCAGGCTTTCAACCGGGTTTTTCTCTTCCATCTCAGGCTTAACGTTGTAGCTGATCTCGCTAACATTGGCGTTATCGTCCCGGATTCGCTGAACTTCAAAGTGAGGGGTGTCCATATGCGAGTTAGGGACAACAATCACTTTCACGCCATGGCGCTTTTGCGTTTTGGCTAAGTTCTCGCGCTTTTCATTAAGCAGGTACGTGGCGACGCTGATAGGGCAGATTGCGCGAACTTCAGCCGTGCGCTCTTTAAATGCTTCCTCTTCGATCAGGCGCATGACGGATAGAGCAAGAGACTCTACTCCGCGAATTGAACCCTGGCCTTTACAGCGGGGGCACATCTCGTTGCGGGTCTCGCCTAATGATGGACGCAAACGCTGGCGCGACATTTCCAATAAGCCAAAGCGGGAGATTTTGCCGATCTGCACGCGAGCGCGATCCAACTCCAGTGCTTCTTTTAGGCGGTTTTCCACCTCGCGCTGGTTCTTGTTGGGCGTCATGTCGATAAAGTCGATAACGATCAGGCCGCCGATGTCGCGAAGGCGTAGCTGGCGTGCGATCTCGTCCGCTGCTTCCAGGTTGGTTTGCAGCGCGGTCTCTTCAATGTCGCCGCCTTTGGTGGCGCGAGCAGAGTTGATGTCGATAGAAACCAGGGCTTCGGTTGGGTCGATAACAATAGAGCCGCCTGATGGCAGTTTTACTTCTCTCTGGAACGCGGTTTCGATCTGGCTTTCAATCTGGTAGCGATTGAATAGCGGGATGTCATCCTGATACAGCTTGATGCGGTTTTCGAAGTTTGGCATCACCGCTTTTACAAAGTTAAGCGCGTCCTGGTGTACTTGTGGGTGGTCGATCAGAACCTCGCCAATATCCTGGCGCAAGTAGTCGCGGGTGGCGCGGATAACTACGTTGCTTTCCTGATAGATGAGGAAGGGTGCGGGCTTGCTATCCGATGCGTGACGGATGGAGTCCCAGAATTGCAGCAGGTAGTCCAAATCTCTTTGCAGCTCTTTGGAAGAGCGGCCAACGCCTGCAGTGCGAATTATCAGTCCCATGTCTTTGGGTACTGTCAGGCCTGACATGGCGTCTTTCAGTTGGTCGCGATCATCGCCTTCAATGCGACGAGAGATGCCGCCTGCACGAGGGTTGTTCGGCATTAGCACCAAATAGCGGCCAGCCAGACTGATGAACGTCGTGAGCGCTGCGCCTTTATTGCCGCGCTCTTCTTTGTCCACCTGGATGATTATTTCCTGGCCTTCCTGCAGCAAATCCTTGATGTTCATCTTGCCGCCTTTTTGCGGCTGACTCTTGAAGTATTCGCGGGAAATTTCTTTCAGGGGCAGGAAGCCGTGGCGCTCTGCGCCGAAGTCTACGAAGGCGGCCTCAAGGCTGGGCTCTATGCGGGTAATTTTGCCTTTATAGATATTGGATTTTTTTTGCTCGCGGGTGCCGGATTCAATGTCCAGATCGTACAGTTTTTGTCCGTCAACGAGGGCTACACGCAACTCCTCTGGTTGAGTTGCGTTGATCAACATTCGCTTCATTTATGTTTTTGTCCCACTCAGTGTTCTGTGGGCGCCAAAAACCGCTTAAGCAAGTCGGAACGGTGATGCGTGAGGCCACAGCGGAGGTGTGCTGGTGGACCATGGGATGGGATCATCCGGGTCAACCATAGAGTTACAGATTGTGCCTCTATTGTGCGAGCCGTACATTATCTATGTGTGCGCCGTGTCGTCACTAGTTTTCCATCCTCTTTTATAATCAGAGGATGGGCGGGAAGGTGATTGACCCTACCGCGGGAATTCGTTCCGCCTGGATATGCGTCTCTCGGCGCCGTTTTATCGGTTGCCAGTCTGATTACAGCATATAGGCTTGGAGTCAACGCTCGGTTTATAACCCGTGTTCAACTCTGTATAATCTCTTCGCGCCTGATGTTATGTCATCGCTCAGCTATTCGGATGCTAAATGGCCTACCTTTATTTCCGCCGAGTTAGCGCCTTGAAAATATAGCAGTTAAACCACTGGCATTCAATCACGTTTGTTTTGTCCGGTTTTTATCCAAGAATATTTGCGGTTTACGCCAGAGTTAAATATTTGTGACTAAATTAGATGGCGGGGCCGGCGTCGGCGCCCGAGTTGTTACTATCGATAGTGGGTCTGACGGACAGCGCCTGGATAACTTTCTGGTGCGAGAGTTGAAAGGTGTGCCGAAGGGGAAGATATATAAAATAATTCGCAAGGGAGAGGTGCGGGTTAATAAAGGGCGATGCAAGCCCGAGACAAAGTTGAAAGATGGCGATCAGGTTCGAATTCCTCCCATTCGAGTATCGGAAAGCGATAACTCAGAACCTGTCATACCTGCTGGCTTGATTGAATTGGTCTCGCAGTCAACGCTGTTTGAAAATGACGAACTGCTTATTATAAATAAGCCGTGTGGCGTAGCGGTGCACGGTGGAAGTGGAGTTAGCTTCGGCGTCATTGAAATACTTCGCGCTGCGCGCCAGGACTTACGTTTTCTAGAGTTGGCTCATAGACTTGATCGCGATACGTCTGGTGTTTTGGTGTTGGCGAAAAAGCGCCGGGCCTTGGTGCAGTTTCATGATATGTTGAAAACGGGCAGGGTTGAGAAGATCTATCACGCTTGGGTGTGTGGTAAATGGCCCAAGCACAAGTCAGTGATAACCGCTCCGTTGAAAAAGAACGTCCTGCGCTCAGGGGAGCGTGTGGTGAGTGTCAGTGAAGATGGCAAGGCCAGTGAAACGCGCTTTAGAGTGTTGTATTCCGGGGCGGGGCGATCTTTGGTTGAGGCGCAGCCAATTACAGGTAGAACGCATCAGATTCGTGTGCATGCGAAATTTGCCGGACACCCCATTATCGGCGATGACAAATACTGCGACTCAGAAACGAATAAGGTCTATCGGGATATGGGGGTTAAAAGGCTCTGCCTGCATGCTTATTCGTTGCGCTTGAGTTGGCCTGATCGGCCAGAGCAAAAAATTGTATGTGAGTGGGATGAGGATCATTCTCCTGCGCTGAGAAGTTGACGTCTAAATCATATGTATAAGTTGTTGATATTCGATTGGGATGGAACTTTGGCTGACTCCACTTCTCATATTGTGGACTGTCTGGAGGTGGCCAGTAAAAAAATGCAGGCGCCTTTTCCGGGAAGAGAGGCGGCCAAGAATATAATCGGGCTTGGTCTGTCTGAGGCGATTGTCGAGTTGTTTGGTGTCGAAGATCAGATGTTTGTCGATGGCTTCAAAGAAGCGTATTCGGCGCAATTTCTGTTGGCTGAAATAACCCGGAGCGGACTGTATCCGGGTGTTATCGACATGCTGGGTGATTTACGCGAGGCTAAATATCTGACTGCGATTGCGACAGGTAAGAGTCGGCGTGGTATGGATAGAGCACTTAATGCAATGGATATGAGTGAATACTTTGATGCTGTCAGATGTGCGGATGAGACTCGCTCCAAGCCAGATCCGCTCATGCTGCAGGAGTTGTTGGATGAGTTTTCGCTGCGGCCGCATGAGGCGGTGATGGTAGGGGATACGGAATACGATATGGAGATGGCTATGCGGTTAGGTGTGGATCGTATAGCGATGTCTCATGGCGCTCATCAAGTTTCCCGGTTGCAAAAATATCGGCCGGTAGCGGTCGCGGATAATGTGGCTGAATTGCAGAAACTGTTTCTGTGATGGCCTTGTAGTTGTGACTATGGATGTTAAGACCAAGCTAGCAGGTGTGTAAAAACGAATATGTTTGAAAATTCTGAAGATAAAGCTATGCAGGAATCTGCTGGGCAACCAGGAAATCAAAAAGAGTGGCGTCTTATTGAAAAAATGGTGATGAGTTCTCTCAACGAGCAGCGCAAAGCGCGTCGCTGGGGGATCTTTTTTAAGTCGCTGACTTTTTTGTACTTGTTTTTCATTGTGATTGCTCTCAGTCCGGGAGTAGGTAAAAGCGTTGCTGCGCGTACAGAGCCTCATACTGCTGTCATTGAAGTGAATGGTGTTATTGCGGCCACTGAAGAAGCTAATGCGGACGCCATTGTGTCTGCGTTAAGGGATGCATTCGAAGAAGAGGCGGCCAAAGCGGTTATCCTGCGTATCAATAGTCCAGGTGGGAGCCCGGTGCAGGCAGGTTATGTGTACGATGAGATCGGGCGCCTGAAGAGTGAGCATCCAGATAAGAAAGTGTATGCGGTGATTATGGATATCGGCGCTAGCGGGGCTTATTACATCGCGGCCGCGGCGGATGAAATTTATGCTGATAAGGCGAGTCTTGTGGGGTCTATTGGTGTGACCGCATCCGGCTTTGGGTTTGTTGATGCGATGGATAAGTTGGGTGTCGAGCGCCGAATCTTCACCGCAGGTGAGCACAAGTCCTTTTTGGATCCATTTGTGCCAGTAAAAGAGGATGAGCGTGAGCTGTGGCAGGGTGTGTTGAATACAACGCATAAGCAGTTTATTGAGCAGGTTGAGAAAGGTCGGGGCGATCGCATCCATAAAGATAATCCGTTGCTATATTCCGGAATGATTTGGAGTGGCGAACAAGCCTTGGGCTTGGGATTGATTGATGGTCTGGGTAGCTCTGGTTATGTGGCTAGGGAGGTTGTGAAAGCGGAGAAGCTTATTAACTATACGCCGAAGCGCAACCCATTTGATGAACTGCTTGGGAAGCTGGGCGTAAGTGTTGGTAAAGGTGTGGCCCAGGCGGTGTTGGGCTCAGGGCCTCAGCTTCATTAACGTTATGGTCGGGCGCTTTGCCTGAATTTAAGTAAGTGCTGCAATGTAAAGAGGGGTTACGGTATGCGTAACCCCTCTTTTTTGAGTAGGGTAATCAGGTCGATTAGGGGGAGGCCAATGAGTGTGTTGGGGTCTTTTCCTTCTATTTTTTCAAATAAGCTAATCCCCAGTCCTTCGACTTTGAAGCTGCCAACGCAGTCGTAAGGCTCTTCGAGCTCCAGGTAGCGCTCGATTTCCTCTTTAGATAACTCTCTGAAATAAACGGTTTGCCAGTCAACACATGTTCTTGTGGTGTTGAGTCTGGTGTTTATTAGTGCTACCCCGCTATAAAAGGTTACTGATTTTCCGGAGCAGGCGGTCAATTGTTTGATGGCGTTGGTTTTGTCGCCTGGCTTTCTGAGTAATTGTCCGTCAAGTGCGGCTGTTTGGTCGGAGCCAATTATTAAGTGGTCTGGAAACTGTTTGCGGAGACTTTCTGCTTTTTCTTTCGCGAAGTTGATGGCTATATCTTTGGGGTGGCTGTTTGGTGTCGTGCTTTCGTCAAAGCATGGGGCGGCTTGTTGGAAGTTTAGGTTTAGTTTTTGTAGCAGTGCGGCCCGGTAAGGAGAGGTCGAGCCTAATATAATAGAAGGAGGTGTGTTTTTATTCGTCATTTTTGGAGTGTGAGCTTTGTGATTCAGGGCGAATAATCGTTTTGCGGCTCTTTTATCGCTTTAATTCCGTGATTTTGCAATCATCTCTTTGACTTTGTTTGGGCGCATCACTAGAATTGCGCGCTTATGAAAAAGCCTGGTATTCCGGAATTGGTAGATCCCTACAAAATGTGTGAGAAAGAACTCACGCTTGAAGGGATTATTTTGGCTAAAGCACTCCCCAGATATGCGGATCAACTGGCGGGTGGCGCAACTGATAGTGATCAGGTTGAAGCGTCGGCTCGTTTTAGGCGTGATGAGCAGGGCTCCAGAGTAGCGTATATTGTATATTCTACTTTGGCGAGATTAACCTGTCAGCGATGTTTGGGTGAGGTTGGGCTGAAAATTAACGGTGAAACTACCTTCGCCTTTTTAGGTTCCGAATCTGAGTTAGATCAGTTACCGCGTTCCTATGAGCCAGTCCTTATGGAAGGGAGCGAGGTTAACCTGCTCCAGGCAATTGAAGACGAGCTGCTGCTGAGTTTGCCCATGTTCGCTTATCATGAAGATGAGCACTGTAGCGGTGAGTTAAACGAAATTAAGGGGCAGGCGTCCGAGACAAAGGCTGATAATCCTTTCTCGGTGCTGGGCGACCTGTTAAAAAAGTAGACCTGTTTTATTAGTTTTAGCGAAAGAGCTAGCTCAGGAGAATTGCAATGGCTGTTCAACAGAATCGTAAATCCCGTTCACGTCGCGGCATGCGTCGTTCACATGATGCATTGTCTTCAGCGGCGTTGTCTATCGACCCGACTACTGGCGAGAAGCATCGTCGTCACCACGTTACTCCAGACGGATTCTATCGTGGCAAGAAAGTGGTTGAGGTTTCTCAGGACTAAGAAGCCCTGTCTTGGAACGCAATATAACAGTTGCGGTCGATACGATGAGTGGGGACTTCGGTCCCTCCATCGTGATTCCTGCTGCATTAAAATGCATCAAAAATAATCCCTTCGTAAGTTTGATTTTGGTTGGCGATGAAGCTGAGCTAAGAAGCCTGCTTCGCAATCAGCCTACCTCTCCCCGTATATCAATCGTTCATGCTCCTGACGTTGTCCGTATGGATGACCGTCCCAGTCATGCGCTTAGGAAAAAGCAGCAGTCTTCTATGGCTGTGGCGCTATCATTGGTACGGCAAAAGGCTGCTCATGCCTGTGTGAGTGCGGGCAATACCGGGGCCTTGATGCTGTTGGCTAGATCGATTCTGAAAACGCATCCTGGGGTGGATCGTCCCGCCATTGTGAAGCGCATTCCATCGCCTAAAAATCGCTGTTATGTGTTGGATTTGGGCGCCAACGTTGATTGCACGGCTGAGCATTTGTACCAGTTTGCCCTTATGGGGTCCGCTTTGGTTGAGGCTCTGGAAGGTAAGCCTGAGCCGAGGGTGGCGCTTCTGAATGTGGGAGAAGAGGAAATCAAGGGGAATGAGCAGGTGCGGCTGGCTTCCCGTATGCTGGCGGAGTGTGAGTCGGTTAACTACATTGGCTACGTAGAAGGCGGGGATATATTTAAAACCATTGCTGATGTGGTGGTGTGTGACGGCTTTGTTGGCAATGTTGCTCTGAAAGCTGGCGAAGGGGTGGTGGAGCTGATAATCGGTATGGTCAAAAGCGTGTTTGATCGTAATTGGTACAGTCGTTTGGTTGGATATGCTGCGTTGCCAATGTTGCGCAAACTTCGCGACTTAGTGGACCCCTCTCGTCATAACGGTGCAAGTCTAATTGGGCTTCAGGCGACTGTGATTAAAAGTCATGGCAATGCACGAGAGATAGGGTTCCTTAGTGCGCTGGAGCAGGCTATTTTTGAGGCGCAGAAAGGTGTGCCCGAGATGATAAACGCCCGCCTTGACGAGCTTATATGACGCTCTGATGCAAGTTGTAATACAACTTTGATCTAATTACTCCGTTTAACTGTATTTGAGTATTCTAAGCCGATGAACACTGCTATCTTATTTCCAGGGCAAGGGTCGCAAAGCATTGGGATGTTATCTGATCTCAATCAGGCGTTTCCATCAATTGCCGAAACATTTCAGGAGGCGTCCGACGCCTTGGGTTATGACCTCTGGTCTTTAACTCAAAACGGGCCCGAAGATCAACTCAATAAAACCGAAATTACGCAACCTGCTATTCTGACTGCTAGTGTCGCCCTATGGCGGCTATATCAGCAGAAAGTGAATCCTTCCGTTGCCTTTATGGCGGGCCACAGTCTTGGTGAATATAGCGCCTTGGTCGCCGCTGGCGTCATTGGGCTGCAAGAGGGCGTGAAGCTGGTTCAGTTGCGTGGCCAACTTATGCAGAAGTCTGTCGAAGGGCAAGCGACGGCCATGGCTGCGATTTTAGGATTGGATGACCAGGCCGTGATTGACGGTTGTCGCGAAGCGGCTGCCGGAGAGTGCGTTGAGGCTGTGAATTTCAACTGCCCGGGACAAGTGGTTATAGCGGGAACGGAGTCTGCTGTAGAAAGGGCTATTGTGGCGCTCAAGGAGAAAGGTGCGAAGCGTGCATTGAAGTTGGCTGTAAGTGTGCCCTCCCATTGTGCGCTGATGAGGCCGGCCGCGGAGCAATTGGCGGAGCATATCGGCTCTATGGCGTTTAACAAGCCGTCTATACCTGTTGTCCAGAACGTGGGGGCGAGGTCTGTCGATGATCTTGCCGAACTCAAAGACAATCTGATCAAACAATTATTTTCTCCTGTTTTGTGGACGCAGAGCGTTCAACATATGAGTGAGGAAGGCGTGGACAGCTATGTAGAGTGCGGTCCAGGCAAAGTCTTGGCGGGTCTGGTTAAGAAAATTGATCGCGCCGCTTCCATTCAATCGCTATCAGACGCAGAAGTCTGGAACGCGTTATAGAAGGACTCCCATAATGGATAAAGTAGCCTTGGTGACTGGTGCTTCCAGAGGTATCGGCAGCGCCATTGCGGACTCGTTGGCGAAAGCGGGTTATATCACAATTGGTACGGCCACCTCTGAAACCGGCGCGGCGGCGATTACCGAGCGCTTGAGCGCTATCGGTAAGGGGGCGGGAAAAGTGTTGGACGTGGCTTCAGATGAATCCATTGCTCAGTGCCTCAAGTCAATTGAAGAAGAATTTGGCGCTCCGGCTGTGTTGATTAATAATGCAGGCATTACCCGGGATACCTTGATCATGCGTATGAAAGATGAGGACTGGGATCAAGTGGTTCAGACCAACTTGAGTTCAGTCTTTCGCATGAGCAAGCTGGTAGTGAAAAGCATGATGAAGGCGCGTTGGGGTAGAATTATCAATATTAGCTCCGTGGTTGCCTCAATGGGGAATGCGGGGCAGGTAAACTATGCCGCCGCCAAAGCGGGGATTGAAGGGTTTACGCGCTCCCTTGCTAAAGAAATTGGCGCAAGAGGAATTACGGTTAATGCGATTGCGCCTGGTTTTATCGAGACAGATATGACCAGCGAATTGCCCGAAGCCCAGAAAGAGGCCTTGCTGAGCGCTATTCCTTTGCAGCGCCTTGGCAAGCCATCTGAGATTGCTGAAGTGGCTTCATTTTTGGTTTCTGACGCCGCCGGCTATATTACCGGTGAGACCATCCATGTAAACGGCGGCATGTATATGGGTTAAGTTTGCGCCGCCGCGCTATGCGGTGCGTGAACTTTAGCTTGATTAATTAAATAGGGTTCAACTAGACTAGCACGCGATTAAGTGCTTGGTTATGAAATAAGAGTGAGGAAATTATGAGTACTGTCGAAGAGCGCGTTAAGAAGATTGTTTGTGAGCAGTTGGGAGTTAAAGAAGGCGACGTTCAACTGACTTCCAAGTTCGTTGAAGATCTCGGTGCTGACTCTCTGGATACTGTAGAGCTGGTAATGGCGCTTGAAGAAGAATTCGAGACCGAAATCCCAGACGAAGAAGCAGAGAAGATCACAACTGTTCAAGACGCTATCGACTACATCTTGGCTAATCAATAAGAAGTAACCTTCTCAGACCAAGCCGAAGAACCGCTCGCAGGTAGACCTTGCGGGCGGTTTTTTGCTTTTGGGGTTTGTGATTTTTTTGGGGTTGATGCATGTATCTGTTGAATGGTGAAAAAGCGGATCATATATCGATCGCCGATCGAGGGTTGGCCTACGGGGATGGTCTCTTTGAGACTATTCTTGTGGTAGATGGTCGCCCTGTTTTATGGAATGAGCACTTGGCGCGTTTGCGGATGGGGTGTGAGCTATTGCGAATACCCTATGACGTGAGCGGCGATTCTTTGCTGGCGCGATTGGATGAGCTGCTTGCAGAGAATAAAGATATGAGTTGCAAGTGTGTATTGAAGATTATAGTGACCAGAGGAGCTGGCGGTAGAGGGTATGCGCTGCCCGAGGTGCAACAGCCGTTGGAGGTGTTGGGTCTGTTTAGTGTGCCGGATGTCGATTCGATTCAAGTGTATGGCGGCAGTGTGCGGACTCTAAAATCGCAGGCTGTGGAATATGGCTCGTACGCGGGACTTAAGCACCTTAATCGCCTGGAGCAAGTGCTTGCGTCCATTGAGCTTGATGGGCGGGCGTTCGAAGGATTGATGTTTGATGCTTCTGGGCGTTTAGTTGAAGGGACTCGGACGAATATCTTTCTCTGGGATGAGGGTAGAATCTTCACACCGACATTAGCGCGATCGGGGGTGAAGGGCGTGCTGAGACAATATATCCTTAACAATGCTACTGAGTGGGGTTTGCATATTGATGAGGCGGATATTGCTCAGGCAAAATTGAAAAAAATCAAGGGGATGGCTTTGGTCAATAGTGTGATGGGAGTTATTCCGGTTAATCAATTAGATGGTAAATTACTGAATATCGACTGTGTCATCAAAGAACTCCAAGAAAAAGTCCACCAAAAAATCCCGTTTTAGCTTGAGAAAGTTTGTTCTCAAGACCTTTCTTGCTGTATTTCTTATCTCATCAGCAGTTGTCGTCGGCGCATACTATTACGGGCGTTATTTGTTATTGCAGCCCTTGCCGGTGGCTGCCACCACTACAATTGAAGTCAAGCGCGGCGATTCTTTGCGGAAAGTTGCCGATAGGATGGTCGAGCAAGGCGTGCTGGAAAGCGCTGAATGGTTTTATTGGTACGGCCGGCTTAGTCGAAAAGATAAGCAGCTAGTGGCTGGCGAGTATTTGCTTGAGCCTGGCAAGAATACCATTGAGCTGTTCGCCTTGCTGACTTCCGGGAATACTCTGAATTATGCGCTCACTATCATCGAAGGCTGGAATCTGAAGGATGTGCTGCGTGAGCTGGAAAACCATCCAAAACTGGAAAAAACCATCGATACGCAAGATCCGGCTCAGCTCGCCAAATTGCTGGGCATGAACTATCCGCATGCGGAAGGTCTTCTGTTTCCTGATACCTATTTTTATAAAAAAGGGACCCGAGATGTTGATCTGCTGACTACGGCTCATCGTCGGATGGTGCGTATTCTGGAAGATGAATGGTCTCGCAAGAGCGCCTGGAGTGCGGCGGCGACTCCCTACGAAGCGTTGATACTGGCTTCGATCGTCGAAAAAGAAACTAGCGTGGATAGTGAGCGAGGGCGTATCTCCGGGGTGTTTACTTTGCGGCTGGAGAAAGGGATGCGTCTACAGACAGACCCCACGGTGATCTACGGCATGGGTGATAAATATGAAGGAAATCTGCGTCGCAAGGATTTGCGCGAAGCAACGGCTTACAATACCTATGTCATAAAAGGGTTGCCGCCAACACCGATTGCTATGCCTGGGCGCGCCTCCATTCATGCCGCGTTGCACCCCGAGAAGACGGGGGATCTTTATTTTGTGGCGCGAGGTGACGGTACTCATGAATTTTCTAAAACACATGAAGCGCATGTAAGAGCAGTTAGGAAGTACCAGCTCCGTCGCAGAGAAGATTATCGCTCAACGCAGTAATCGAGAGTTGGTGCTGGGCGTGCTAAATTTGGTTTAAGTTTAGATATTTTAATGGGGCAAACGTTGAAGAAAGGGCTGTTTATTACCGTAGAAGGTATCGAGGGGGCGGGCAAGACCACTAACCTCAACTTCATTCGTTCTATTTTAGAGGAGAGCGGAGAGGGGGTGTTGATGACTCGTGAGCCCGGCGGTACGCCGATGGCGGAAGAAGTCAGAGAGTTGTTGTTGCGCCCTCGTGAGGAAACAGTCTCGTCTACGGCTGAATTACTGCTTATGTTCGCTGCGCGAGCTCAGCACCTGGAGCAAAAAATTCGACCAGCTATCGAAAAGGGCGTGCATGTGTTGAGCGACCGGTTTACCGATGCAACTTATGCCTATCAGGGTGGGGGGCGTGGACTGTCCTGGGAAATGATACATGACCTTGAAAAGATGGTGCAGGCGGACTTCAAGCCGGATCTTACTCTGTTATTGCGTATTGATCCTGAGGTTGGGATGGCAAGAGCGAGAAAGCGTGGCGCCTTGGATCGTTTTGAGCAGGAGAAACTGGGGTTTTATTTCCGTGTTCAGGAAGGCTATATGAAGAGGGTGGCTGAAGACCCAGAGCGCTTTCTGGTTGTGGATGCGCAGCAGCCGTTGGAAGATGTACAGGCTACGATTGCCCAGGAATTGGTGGAGAAATTGGTTAGTTAGCCGTTTGTTTGAGCTTTGAATAGTGAATGATAAAAAACGCCCCGCAGTTGCGGGGCGTTTTGTTTTAGGCTTCCGCTTTCGCGTTAGCTGCTTTCTCGGTGTATGCATCCATCTTGTCGAAGTTCAGGTAGCGGTAAATGTCGCCAGCCATGCTGTCGATATTTTTCGCATAGTCCATATACTCTTCAACGGAAGGGAGGCGTCCCAGCACCGCCCCGACTGCCGCGAGTTCTGCGGAGGTCAGGTAGACATTGGCGCCATCCCCCAAACGGTTGGGGAAGTTGCGAGTGGATGTAGAAAGTACGGTTACACCGGGAGCTACGCGAGCCTGGTTGCCCATGCAGAGTGAGCAGCCTGGCATTTCTGTGCGTACGCCATTGCGTCCGTAAATGTTGTAGTAACCTTCTTCCATCAGCTGCGCCTGATCCATTTTGGTGGGTGGCGACATCCAGAAACGGGTTTTCAGCGCGTCTTTGTTTTGCTCCAGCAGTTTGCCGGCAGCACGGAAGTGGCCAATATTGGTCATGCAAGAGCCGATGAAGACTTCATCAACTTTATCGCCTGCTACGTCAGACAGCTTCTTGGCGTCGTCTGGATCGTTCGGACAGCAAACGATAGGCTCTTTGATTTCATCCATATCGATTTCGATAACCGCTGCGTATTCGGCGTCGGAGTCGGCGCGCATCAGACTTGGGTTGGCCAGCCATTCTTCCATGGCTTTGGCGCGACGCTCGATGGTGCGGACGTCTCCGTAGCCTTCAGCGATCATCCAGCGCAGCATAACAATGTTGGAGCGCAGGTATTCGGCGACAGAATCTTCAGACAGGGTGATGGTGCAGCCTGCAGCGGAACGCTCCGCCGATGCGTCGGAAAGCTCGAACGCTTGCTCGACAGTCAGACTTTCCAGGCCTTCGATTTCCAGTACGCGACCAGAGAAGATGTTTTTCTTCCCTTTCTTTTCAACGGTCAGCAGGCCTTGCTGAATCGCGTAATAGGGGATGGAGTGAACCAGATCGCGCAGAGTAATGCCGGACTGCATTTTGCCCTTGAAGCGAACCAGTACTGATTCAGGCATATCCAAAGGCATGACGCCAGTGGCTGCGGCGAAAGCGACCAGACCTGAACCTGCAGGGAAAGAGATGCCCATGGGGAAGCGGGTGTGAGAGTCGCCGCCGGTACCGACAGTGTCTGGCAGCAGCATGCGGTTCAGCCAGCTGTGAATGATGCCGTCGCCAGGACGTAACGCCACGCCGCCGCGGTTCATGATGAAGTCTGGCAGAGAGTGTTGCATTTCTACGTCAACCGGCTTGGGATAAGCGGCGGTGTGACAGAATGACTGCATAACCAAGTCGGCGGAGAAGCCCAGGCACGCCAGGTCTTTCAGTTCGTCGCGAGTCATTGGCCCAGTGGTGTCCTGAGAGCCGACTGTTGTCATGCGAGGTTCGCAGTATTGGCCGGGACGTACGCCTTCGACGCCACAGGCTTTGCCGACCATCTTCTGGGCCAGAGTGAAGCCTTTGCCGGAATCGTTAGCGGCTTGTGGGCGGCGGAATACGTTGGATGGCTCCAGGCCCATCGCTTCGCGAGCTTTGTCGGTCAGGCCGCGGCCGATAATCAGAGGAATACGTCCGCCTGCGCGAACTTCGTCCAGTAGAACGTCTGATTTCAGTTCGAATTCGCCGATGACTTCACCGGTTTCGTGATTCTTGACCTTGCCTTCGAAGGGCAGAATTTCGATGACGTCGCCCATGTTCATTTGGGATACGTCGCATTCAAAAGGCAGAGCGCCGGCATCTTCCATGGTGTTGAAGAAGATAGGAGCGATTTTTCCGCCAATACAAATTCCGCCAGTGCGCTTGTTGGGCACGCCTGGCATGTCGCGGCCAATGTACCAAAGTACGGAGTTGGTGGCGGACTTTCTGGAGGAGCCTGTGCCCACTACGTCGCCGACGAAAGCGACTTCGTGGCCTTTCTTCTTCAGTTCTTCAATCTGTTGCTCGGCATTGGTAATGCCTTCGCGAGGCATTTTGTACATCGCTTTAGCATGCAGAGGGATGTCCGGGCGCGACCATGCGTCAGGCGCAGGAGAAAGGTCGTCGGTGTTGGTTTCGCCTGTTACTTTGAAAACAGTGGCGACAATGCTCTTGGGCACTTCGGGCTTTTGCAGGAACCATTCTGCGTTGGCCCAGGAGTCCATGACTGCTTTTGCATTGGCGTTGCCTGCGTCCGCTTTTTCTTTGATGTCGTGGAAAGTATCGAAAACCAGGAGCGTAGATTTCAGTTGTTCTGCGACAAGCTGTCCAAGAGAAGCGTCATCCAGCAGTTCAACCAGCGTGGAGATGTTATAGCCACCCTGCATCATGCCTAATAATTGAACGGCTTTTTCCTTGGAGATCAGGGGGGATTGGGCTTCGCCTTTAACGATGGCGGTGAGGAAGCCGGCTTTAACGTATGCCGCTTCATCTACGCCGGGGGGCACGCGATTTTCCAACAAGTCTACTAGCGTTTCTTCCTCACCGGCTGGGGGGGCTTTCAGTAGCTCCACCAACCCTGCCATTTGCTCTGCATTAAGCGGCTTGGGTGGGACGCCTAGTTCGGCTCGTTCTTCAACGTGTTTACGATATGCTTCTAGCACGGTAGAACCCTCATCATTTCCTGTATCCGCCCTTATGGGGCGGTGTTTTTGATTGGGCGAGAGGTTACTTCGCTCCATATATAAAGACGCAATATTCTATGCCAATGATAGTGCAAAGTTAAGCAAACGCCCTATCAGCCCTGTTGATAGTCGATATAAATTTGAAAAATGTAGCCATTGGTCGTAATAAACTTTCGTGAATGTAGGTGGGTGAGCGGCTTATAGAAAATGGTGTTGTTGGTGGGTTGGGTGAGCGGGGATATGAGAATTTCTGGTATACTGCCCGGCTCACATTTTGATGATTAATTTTGACTTTTAGTGCGGAAACTCTAGTGGATATGTCTGTATCGGCTCCTGAAGATATCGTTAGCTTTTTAGGCTGTGAAACGCCCGAGGCATGGTTGCATAAAGCTGCAGCGGAACTGCCGTTATTGCTGGTGGATCATGCGCAGTGTGAGAAGAAGGCGGCCTCTTCAGCATTGCAATTGATGTTCAGATATCCTGAGGATATTGAGTTGTCGACGCGGATGTCGAAGCTTGCGCGTGAAGAGCTGCGCCACTATGAGCAGGTAGTGAAAATCATGCAGGGCCGAAACGTGTCTGATCGCAAGCAGACGGCGTCTCGTTATGCTTCCGCGTTGCGCGATTGCGTTCGTAAAGGCGAGCCGCACAGACTGGTGGATATGCTGATCATTGGGGCGTTTATAGAAGCGCGTTCCTGTGAGCGATTCGCTCGATTAATTCCATATTTGGATGAAGAATTGGCTGCTTTTTATCGAGGCTTGCTTGAGTCGGAAGGGCGGCATTACAGAAACTATCTGAAATTGGCCAAAGGGCGTTCACCTGTCGATATAACGGACAGGATTGCGTATGTCCGTGAGGTGGAGGCGGATTTGATTCGTTCGCCTGATTCGGAGTTTCGCTTCCATAGCGGTGTACCCGTTTAAAGTGTTGAGAGCCTGACGCTGCTTGCGTCAGGCTATATCCTCGGCTTTCAGGTTCAGCAATTGGAAGCCATCTGCGTCCGCTCTGCCATACCAGGTTTCGTCTCCCCAGTCGCCCAGAACAATGCGCTTTACTTCTCCTTGGGGTAGGTTATAACGATGTGTGTCGGGACGATGTGTGTGGCCGTGAATCAACAGCTCAATTTTATAAGTGTTGAAGGCGCTTATTACCTCGTCCGGCGCGACATCCATAATTTCTTCCGCTTTTCCTTGGTTCTTCGCCATGCTGATCTGCCGCATTTGGCGAGCTGTTAATTGGCGTTGATCCAGGGGGCGTGAAAGAAACTGCGACTGAAAGGCTGGGTTGCGAAATGTGGCGCGAGCCTTCTGGTAGGCGGCGTCCAAAGTGCAAAGCGAGTCGCCATGCATAAGTAATGACGGGACTCCATACAGATCAAGGGAATGAGGCTCTTCCAGCAGGGTGGCGCCACATTGCTTGGCATAGGTGTCGCCAATGAGGAAGTCGCGATTGCCATGCATGAGATAAATGCAAGTTCCGGCTTCCGCCAGCCTGTGAAGCCGTTGCGCCACCTCTACTTGCAGAGGGGTCTGCTCGTCATCACCTACCCAGACCTCGAAGAAGTCTCCGAGTATATACAGAGCGTCTGCATTCGGAGCTATTTTGTCCAGAAAATTAAAGAAAAACCGGGTGAGTTCCGGTTTTTCCACTTCCAGATGTAGATCGGAAATAAACAGCGTTGGCATGATTTATTCGACGATGGTGGCGGAAGTGATAATCACATCTTCGGCTGGAACGTCTTGGTGCGCGCCTTTATAAGTGGTGGCGACGGATTTGATTTGATTGACGATGTCCATGCCCTCAACGACTTTGCCGAATACTGCGTAACCCCAGCCTTCAGTGGTTTCCGAAGTGAAGTCCAGGAATCCGTTATCTGCGACGTTAATAAAAAATTGAGCGCTTGCTGAGTGAGGGTCCATAGTGCGGGCCATGGCGACAGCGCCTGTCATGTTGCTAAGGCCGTTGTTTGCTTCGTTCTTGATTGGCTCCCGGGCCTGCTTGGGAGTAAGGCCTGGCTCAAAGCCGCCGCCCTGAATCATGAAGTTGGAGATGACGCGGTGAAAGATGGTGCCGTCATAAAAGCCGTCGCGGACATATTGCTCGAAGTTTTTCGCTGTAATAGGGGCGTTTTCGTGGTCGAGCTCGATTTTGATGTCACCGAAGTTTGTCTGCAAAAGAATCATGTAGTTACCTTTTAAGGCTTTTGAACGGTTAAAACGTCATTTTAGCCAAAAAGCAGCGACCATTTCAGTAATTTGCGCTGCGACGAAGGTAAAGTTTCCCTATAATTGCCGGTTTATTCCCTGTGCGTATAATCCAAGGGATATTAAAAGCGAATTCTTTTGCAAGGCTGAGAATCAGCCTTAAGCGCAATAAACATTGATGGTAGAGAAAGCATTTTTATGAGTGAAGGCGAGGCCATAAAGCCCAACTTTATTACCCAGATCATTGATAAAGATCTGGCGGCGAACAAGCATGGCGGCAAAGTGCATACCCGTTTTCCACCGGAACCGAATGGATATCTCCATATCGGCCATGCGAAGTCCATTTGTCTAAACTTTGGCGTTGCTGAAACCTACGCCAACGGCCGCTGCAATCTACGCTTCGACGATACCAATCCTGAAAAAGAAAGCCAGGAATACATCGATTCGATCGCCGCTGACGTCAAGTGGCTGGGGTGTGAGTGGGAAGAGCCTGTCAGACATGCTTCCTCATACTTTGATCAGTTGTTTGAGTACGCCATTGAGCTGATTAACAACGGCAAGGCTTATGTGTGTAGCCTGACGCCTGACGAAATGACTGCATATCGCGGCTCACTGAAAGAGCCGGGCAAACCCAGTCCCTATCGCGACAGGAGCGTTGAGGAAAACCTCGACCTATTTCATCGTATGGCGAAAGGTGAGTTTGCGGATGGCGCTCATGTGCTACGCGCCAAGATCGATATGGCGTCGCCCAATATCAATATGCGCGATCCTATTTTGTATCGCATCCGTCGCGCTCACCATCATCAGACTGGTGATAAGTGGTGCGTGTACCCGATGTACGACTACACACATCCGATTTCGGACGCTCTGGAAGGGATAACGCATTCTCTATGCACACTGGAGTTTGAAGACCATCGCCCCCTGTATGACTGGGTGTTGGATAACATCAGTATCGATTGCCATCCACAGCAAATTGAGTTTGCGAGATTAAATCTCAACTATACCGTCACCAGTAAGCGTAAGCTGAAGAAGCTGGTGGACGAAAAGTATGTTGAAGGTTGGGATGATCCGCGCATGCCGACTCTGGCGGGGCTGCGTCGTCGCGGCTATACGCCCCGCTCAATTCGTAGCTTTTGCAATGCAATTGGTGTAACGCGCAGCGAAGGCGTGGTTGACGTAGCCATGCTGGAGTTCGCGATCCGTGAAGATCTGAATGAGCGGGCGCCAAGAGCAATGTGCGTGTTGCACCCATTGAAAGTGGTGATTACCAACTATCCCGAAGGGCAAGTTGAGGAGTTGGTGGCGCCGGCGCATCCTCAAAATGAGTCCATGGGAACTCGCACTGTGCCTTTCGCGAGAGAGATTTATATTGATCAGGAGGATTTCCGGGAATCCGCCAATAAACACTTCAAGCGTTTAGTGTTAGGGAAGGAAGTGCGCTTACGTAACGCTTATGTGATTCGTTGCGATGAAGTGATCAAAAATGAAGCGGGTGAACCTATTGAACTGCGCTGTGTCTATGATGCCGATACGCTGGGTAAAGACCCGGAAGGGCGCAAAGTTAAGGGCGTTATTCACTGGGTCGCTGCGGATCAGGCGGTAGATGTGGAAGTGCGGCTTTATGACCGCCTTTTCAATCATGAAAGCCCCGACGCCCAGAAAGAGGTGGAATTTACTGAATTTCTGAATCCAGAGTCTCTGGTTGTCTTGAGTGGAGCTAAGGCGGAGGCGAGCCTGCGTCAGGCGGGTTCTGAAGTTCCATATCAGTTTGAGCGGGAAGGGTATTTTTACCTCGACCCAATCAAGGCGGCTCAGGGTGAATTGGTGTTTAATCGCACGGTCACACTTCGTGACACCTGGGCGAAAATTGAGGCGAAGGGCGAATAATTTCGCCTTTACGCCGGAAGCAACGTTAACGGTAACATTAGGACTAATAGGTCGTGTTGAAGATATACAGTAGCCTTTCTCAGCAAAAAGAAGAGTTTAAACCCATTCAGGCCGGTAAGGTCGGTATCTACGTTTGCGGAATGACTGTATATGACTACTGTCACCTTGGGCATGCCCGGGTCCTGGTGTGTTTTGACATAATTACCCGTTATCTGCGCGCGAAAGGTTACGACGTCAATTATGTGCGCAACATTACTGACGTTGATGACAAGATTCTGAATCGGGCGCGTGATAACGGGGAGTCTGTTGATGCGTTGACGGCTCGTTTTATCGACGCCATGCATGAAGATGAGCGCGCGTTGGGCGTGCTGTCTCCTTCTGCGGAGCCTCGTGCGACGGGGCACATTGGTGAAATTATCGCCATGATTCAGCGGCTCATGGATAAAGGGTATGCCTACCATGCGTCCAATGGTGATGTTTACTACGCCGTAGAGCAGTTTGCGGATTACGGTAAGCTCAGCAAGCAGAAGCTGGATGAAATTCGCGCTGGAGCCAGAGTTGAAGTGGATGCGGAGAAGCGCAGCCCTGCGGATTTTGTGCTATGGAAGGCGGCGAAGCCGGGTGAGCTGTCATGGAGTTCGCCATGGGGTGAGGGGCGTCCTGGCTGGCATATTGAGTGCTCTGCAATGTCTACGCAATGCTTGGGCGATACCTTTGATATCCATGGCGGCGGACCGGATCTTAAGTTCCCGCACCATGAAAACGAAATAGCGCAGTCGGAAGCCGCTACAGGCTGTAAGTATGTTAATTATTGGATGCATGCTGGTCCCGTAAGAGTGGATAAGCGGAAGATGTCCAAATCTTTGGGTAACTTCTTCACAATTCGAGAGATTCTGGATCGGTATCCGGCGGAAGTTGTACGGTATTTCATTGTCTCCAGTCATTATCGGAGTGCGATTGATTATTCCGATCTCGCTTTGAATGAGGCGCGGAGCGGGTTGGAGCGATTGTACAACACCTTTCGTGAGCTCTATGGGGAGTTGGGTGCTGTTTCAGTGGATGAATCTCTGGTTGAGGAGTATCGAGAGCGCTTCCATCAGGCGATGGATGATGACTTCAATACCTCTTCCGCTGTGGCCGTGCTGTTTGATATGGCGAAAGCGGTGAACGTGGCGAAAAAGGAAGATCGCGTCAAGGCGTTATCGCTGGCGAAAGGCATGATTGATCTGGCTGAGGTGCTTGGTCTGCTTCAAGCTAACCCTGAATCGGTGATGCAGGGAGAGAACGAAGAGGTTGGCGGTCTGGGTGTGGCTGAAATTGAAGACTATATTGCTCAGCGCAATGCGGCTCGCGCCAATAAGGACTTTGCTGAGTCTGACCGCATTAGAGACTTGCTCAAGGATAAGGGCGTACTGCTTAACGACGCGCGTGAGGGTACGACCTGGCAGAGAGCTTAGCTCGGTCGTTTAAATGTAAAAAGCCCCGGTTATTTATGTGAGTAACCGGGGCTTTTCTCTATATGGAGTCTGCTAAGTGATTGGCTATGAGGTGGGAGCTAATCTTTGTGCAGGTGATTCGCGGCGTAAAGCGTGTTCTCCATGAGGGTGGCGACGGTCATGGGGCCGACGCCTCCGGGTACTGGCGTGATCCAGCTGGCGCGTTCCGCCGCTTCATCAAATTCAACGTCCCCAACTAGCGCGCCGTCATCTTTGCGATTGATGCCTACATCGATCACGATGGCGCCAGGCTTTACCCATTCGCCTTTTACAATGCCTGGGCGCCCTACTGCGACGACAACGATATCGGACTGGCTCACTTTGGCTGGAAGGTTGACCGTAAAACGGTGAGTAATGGTGACGGTGCAGCCCGCCAGCAATAACTCTAATCCCATGGGGCGTCCGACAATATTAGACGCTCCGACCACCAAAGCATCTTTGCCTCGCAGCTCAACGCCGGTGCGGGCCAGTAGCGTCATAATGCCTTTAGGGGTGCAGGGGCGTAGCACGGGCATGCGCTGCGCCAGTCGGCCCAGATTGTAAGGGTGAAAGCCATCGACGTCTTTGTCTGGCTTGATGCGCTCTAATATATTGTCCGCATCCATATGCGCAGGGAGGGGCAATTGGACGAGGATGCCATCTATGGCGTTATCTTCGTTAAGAGTGTCGATGAGCTTGAGTAGCTCCTGCTCCGTCGTGCTCTCGTCCAAGGTGTATTTTTGAGAGAGAAAGCCGACTTCTTCGCAAGCCTTGGTTTTGTTCTTCACATAAACTTGGGAGGCGGGATCCTCTCCCACCAATACAACGGCGAGACCGGGTGGTCGCAGACCGCTGTCGATGCGGGCTTTTACGCCTTCCGCAACATTTTTGCGAACGTCCGCGGCGACCTGCTTGCCGTCGATCAGCCTAGCGTGATGGTTGTTCTGGGCGTGAGTCATAGTCATGGCCAACTGATGGGAATAGGGGCCCACATTTTACTGAAATGGCGCTATAGCTCAATTGTTTAATGTAATGCTAAAGGCTGGTTCGGGCGGTCTTGGTTGATGGTTTGAGTTTAGCGGGTGGGCGCTTCATGTTAGGAGGGTGTAAGTAAGTGGTTGGTGGCGGTATCATGTTGAGGTGGGGATGCTCCTCTCATCTATATGTATTTATGTGGAGGCAAACCGCCTAATAGGCTGTGTTTGAAAATATTTTAAGTATTTTCAAATTGATGGTTGACGATGGTGGGTTCCGCGAGTAATATTCGCGCCAGCTTTCGCTGAGACGCCTGGTCTCACTAAGAGCGGGGTATAGCGCAGTCTGGTAGCGCGCCTGCTTTGGGAGCAGGATGTCGGGAGTTCGAATCTCTCTACCCCGACCACTTTATTCGGTGAGTAATCACGGTTTGAAGTGGTAGTTCGCAAGGATTCGCGAATATAGAGCGCCCGTAGCTCAACCGGATAGAGCATCGGCCTTCTAAGCCGAGGGTTGCAGGTTCGAGTCCTGCCGGGCGCGCCATGCTTTAAAGTGGTGGCCTTAGGTAGCGAAGCATTTGTGGTGGACGTAGCTCAGTCGGTAGAGCTCAGGATTGTGATTCCTGCGGTCGAGGGTTCGATCCCCTTCGTCCACCCCATTCCTCTCAAGCTTTAGGGCTTGTTAAAAAGTTTTGATGTATTTTGCAGCAAAACTACCTCTTATAGTGCGAAAGTGGCGGAACTGGTAGACGCGCTGGATTTAGGTTCCAGTATCGAAAGATGTGAGAGTTCGAGTCTCTCCTTTCGCACCATGTTGATTTTTAATAATTGCGAAGCTCCTTGTTTGTATTCTCTACTTGCTAAAGCAGTCGGGGCTCCGTAATATTTGCCTCCACTTTTTTAAGTTGCGTATCAGAATCGAGGATTATCATGCAAGTTTCGCTAGAGTCGACCTCTTCTATCGAGCGTCGAATGACAATTGGTGTGCCGGCAACTCAAGTTAACTCGGAAGTAGAGAAGCGTTTGCAGAAAACTGCTCGTACTGTCCGCATGAATGGTTTCCGTCCCGGCAAGGTACCGATGAGCGTAGTCAAGAAGCGCTACGGAGAAGGCGTGCGCCAGGAAGTTATCGGCGAAATGATGCGCGACGCCTATGTTGAGGCGCTTCAGAAAGAAGACCTGAACCCCGCTGGCTATCCCAAATTTGAACCCAAGAAAATCGAAGACGGCGAAGACTTGGAGTTTATCGCTACATTCGAAATCTATCCTGAAGTAGCTATTGGCGACCTTTCCTCTATCAGTGTTGAAAAAGAAGACTTTGAAATTGTTGATGCCGATGTTGATACCATGATCGACAAGCTGCGTCAGCAATCTTCTGTATGGAAAGATAGCGAAGATGCAGCTGCTGACGGCGACCGTCTGACCATCGACTTCAAAGGCATGATTGATGGTGAAGCATTTGAAGGCGGTTCCGCAGAAAATGCACAGATCGTTATCGGCTCCAAGCGCATGATTCCAGGCTTTGAAGACGGTTTGGTGGGCTTAAAGGCTGGCGATGAAAAAACGCTGGATCTGACTTTTCCTGAAGATTATCACGCTGAAAACCTGAAGGGTAAACCTGCTCAGTTTGAAGTGAAGGTGAGCAAGGTTGAGCGCTCTGAACTGCCTGAAATCAATGATGAATTCTTTGCGCAGTACGGCGTACAGGAAGGTGGAGAAGAGGCTTTCAAGGTTGAAATTCGCAAGAATATGGAGCGTGAAGCAAAATTTGCAATCGCAAATAAAGTGAAGCAGCAAGTGGTTGATCAGTTGCTAGGCTTGAGCGAATTTGACGTGCCTTCTGCTCTGGTTGACTCTGAAGTTAACAGAATGCGCGAAGATGCTGCCCAGCGTTTCGGTGGCGGTCAAATGAAGGCTTCGCAATTGCCTGCGGAACTGTTTAAGGATCAGGCGGTCAAACGTGTTAAGACCGGCTTGATTTTCGCTCAAGTGGTTAAAGATAACGGCCTTGAAGCGTCTGAAGAGCAGATCGAAGCGAAAATTCGTGAGCTGGCGTCAAGCTATCAAGAGCCTGAGCAAGTGGTTAGCTGGTATATGAGCAACCCAGAGCAGAAGGCTCAAATGCAGTCTGTAGTACTGGAAGATGTGGTGGTTGACTTCGTGGCTGATAAAGCGAAGATCGAGACTAAGTCCGTATCATATGAGGACGCAGTCAAGCCAAGAACAGCTCCTGCTGCGGAAGCTGATCAGGCGGAAGAAGCTGAGCAAAGCGCGGAATAAAAAACGCGGTCTTGCGCTAAAAAAGCCAGCAAATTAAGCTAGAATGACAAACAGCCGGTAACGTCCGGCTGTTTGTCTTTTAAAGATAGCAATGGAGTTCTGATAAAAATGGCTCGCGACGACAACGCAACGATGATGAATAAATTAGAAATAGCCAATGCTCTGGTGCCCATGGTGGTTGAGCAAACCGCGCGTGGCGAAAGATCCTACGATATATACTCAAGGCTGTTGAAAGAGCGGATCATTTTTCTGGTCGGCCAGGTTGAAGACCATATGGCTAATCTGGTGGTGGCGCAGTTGTTGTTCCTGGAGTCAGAGAACCCGGACAAAGATATTCATCTCTACATCAATTCTCCTGGTGGCTCCGTGACCGCGGGGCTGTCAATTTACGACACCATGCAATTTATCAAACCTGACGTCTCTACAATGTGTATCGGGCAGGCGGCAAGTATGGGTGCGTTACTATTAAGCGGCGGCGCTGCTGGAAAGCGCTACTGTCTGCCACACTCCCGCGTGATGATTCACCAGCCATTGTTGGGCGGTCTGCAGGGGCAGGCTTCCGATATAGAGATACATGCGAAGGAAATTCTGTTGTTGCGCGAGAAGCTGAACAACATTCTCTCCAAGCACACAGGGCAAGACATTGAGACCATCGCCCGCGATACTGACCGCGATAAGTTCATGGACGCGGAGATGGCTAAAAATTATGGCTTGATAGACTCTGTGCTTGATAAACGGGTAGTTGGTTAGCATACTTGGTGTATGGTAAATACGTAAGACTAACTAAACCCGTCTTGCATATATTGAATTAATTTAGGGGTAGTTTGATGGCTGATGAAAGAAGCGGAAAGGGCGAAGACAGCGGCAAGTTGCTGTATTGCTCCTTTTGCGGGAAAAGCCAACATGAGGTTCGCAAGCTGATCGCCGGTCCGTCTGTATTTATTTGCGATGAGTGCGTTGATCTGTGCAACGACATTATCCGCGAAGAGATTCAGGAAGCGACCACCAGTGACAGCAGCGACAGGTTGCCCACACCTCACGAAATCAAGGAAACGTTGGATGACTATGTAATAGGTCAAACCCGAGCCAAACTTGCGTTGGCTGTAGCGGTTTATAACCATTACAAGCGTCTGCGTTACGAAGACAAAAAAGGTGAAGTCGAACTAGGCAAGAGTAATATTTTGCTGATCGGACCCACCGGTAGCGGTAAGACTTTGCTGGCTGAAACGCTGGCGAGATTGCTGAACGTACCGTTCACCATTGCCGACGCTACCACATTGACGGAAGCCGGCTATGTCGGCGAAGACGTTGAGAATATCATTCAGAAGCTGTTGCAGAAGTGTGACTATGACGTCGAGAAGGCGCAGAAGGGTATCGTATATATTGACGAGATCGATAAGATTTCACGTAAATCCGATAATCCTTCTATAACGCGTGATGTGTCTGGCGAAGGTGTTCAGCAAGCGCTGTTGAAGCTGATTGAAGGCACTGTCGCCTCTGTGCCGCCTCAGGGTGGTCGTAAGCATCCGCAGCAGGAGTTTCTGCAAGTTGATACTTCGAATATTCTGTTTATATGCGGTGGCGCATTCGCTGGTCTGGAAAAGATTATTCGAGATCGCGCGGAGAAGGGCAGTATCGGTTTCTCGGCGGTAGTGAAGAGCCAGATTAGCTCTAAATCTGTTGGCGAGACGTTAAAAGACGTAGAGACCGAGGACTTGATCAAATTTGGTTTGATTCCCGAGTTTGTTGGTCGTTTGCCTGTCATCGCCACCTTGGATGAGCTGGATGAAGCGGCGTTGATTCAGATTCTGACTCAACCGCGTAACGCCTTGACCAAGCAATATTCTAAGCTGTTTGAAATGGAAAGCGTTGAAGTGGACTTCCGTGAAGACGCCTTGCACTCTATCGCCAAGAAAGCCATGGAGCGTAAAACCGGCGCGAGAGGGCTTCGCTCTATACTTGAGCAAGTTCTCCTGAAGACCATGTATGACATTCCTTCAGAGCAGGATGTTTGCAAAGTCGTCATTGACGAGGGCGTTATCGCCGGCGAGTCCGAACCAATCAAAATCTACAAAAACAGCGAACAGGCTAAATTGGCTGCTGACGAGTAGTATCTATCGCGGTAATGGTTAAATTACCGCCTGTTTTTGAAGGTTTTTGTAAAAAAAGGGGCTTTAAGCCCCTTTTTTCTAAAATATTCCTATCTTGTAATCATCCTACATTTGTATTTTGCGGCCATTGTCCCCATCATCTATATCAAGTGAAAGATAGTGACCAGCATACGGCGCGAGTAAGAAGCGCCATCAAGTTCTGAGGTGTTATATGGTTGAGGGTTCATCACCTATCGTAATCCCTTTACTGCCATTGCGTGATGTAGTTGTTTTCCCGCACATGGTGATCCCTTTGTTTGTCGGCAGAGCCAAATCTATTAAGGCTCTCGAAGAAGCAACGGAAGGCAATAAGGAAATCCTGCTGGTAGCTCAGCGTGACCCTGCGGACGAAGATCCCGGGCAGTCTGAAATATATGGCATTGGCACCGTATCAACGATCCTGCAGATGCTCAAACTACCTGACGGCACTGTAAAAGTACTGGTTGAGGGCAACTATCGCGCCCATATTGATCGCGTAGAAAACGACGATTATCTCAGTGCGAAAGTCAGTGAATTGCCTGAGCCAATTCTTTCTGAGCGTTCCGCCGATGTCCTTACTCGTTCTTTACTTTCTCAGTTCGAGCAATATGTGAAGCTGAGTAAGAAAATTCCAAATGAACTATCTGACTCATTGAGCAATATTGCTGAGCCCGGACGTTTGGCCGATACCATCGCGGCGCATTTGGAGCTTAAGCTTGAGTCCAAGCAAGAGTTGCTGGAAGTTGTGGATGTTAAGGCGCGAGTTGAAGCGCTGATGCAGCGACTAGAGAATGAGATTGACATTCTGCAAGTGGAGCAGCGTATTCGCGGCCGCGTTAAGAAGCAGATGGAAAAGAGCCAGCGCGAGTATTACCTCAACGAACAGATGAAAGCCATTCAAAAGGAAATGGGAGATCTGGGTGATGGCGGTAATGAGCTGGAGCAGCTTGAAAAACGCATCCTCTCGGCAGGCATGCCGGAAGAGGCGCGCAAGAAGGCGGAATCTGAGTTAAGCAAGCTCAAAATGATGTCGCCAATGTCGGCTGAAGCGACCGTTGTGCGTAGTTATATCGATTGGATGGTGAATATTCCATGGAAAAAGCGCAGTCGCGTTAAACATGACTTGGATGCGGCGCGTAAGATCCTGAATGAAGATCACTACGGTCTGGAAGAGGTTAAAGAGCGTATTCTTGAGTATTTGGCGGTACAAAGCCGGGTCAAGAAAATGAAGGGGCCTGTGCTTTGCTTGGTTGGTCCTCCTGGTGTAGGTAAGACTTCACTAGGGCAGTCGGTTGCAAAGGCCACCAACCGTAAGTATGTTCGTATGGCTCTCGGTGGCGTACGTGACGAAGCTGAAATTCGCGGTCACCGTCGGACTTATATCGGCTCTTTGCCTGGGAAGCTGCTGCAGAAGCTGGCGAAAGTCAACGTGAAGAATCCTTTGTTCCTGTTCGATGAGATCGACAAAATGGGCATGGATCATCGCGGTGACCCTGCGTCTGCTTTATTGGAGGTGTTGGACCCGGAGCAGAACCACACGTTCAACGACCACTATCTGGAAGTAGATTACGACCTGTCTGAGGTTATGTTCGTTTGTACTTCCAATACAATGAATATTCCGCCAGCTTTGTTGGATCGTATGGAAATTATTCGGATTCCAGGATATACGGAAGACGAAAAGGTGAATATTGCTCAGAAGTACTTGTTGCCCAAGCAAATGGTGAACAACGGTTTGCAGGAAGGCGAGATGGAAACGGATGAGCAGGCTATCCGTACGGTCATTCGATACTATACAAAAGAGGCTGGCGTACGTGGCCTTGAGCGTGAGATCGCAAAGATCTGCCGCAAAGTGGTAAAAGAAAATGTATTGCTGAAAGGCAAGAAGGGCGACGCTCGCCGCGTTACTGACGAGAATCTTGAAGATTATCTGGGAGTGCGCAAATTTAACTACGGCAAAGCGTCGTCCCAAGATCGAGTTGGGCAGGTTACTGGTTTGGCCTGGACCCAGGTTGGCGGTGAACTGCTGACAATTGAGTGCACCTCGGTGCCTGGTAAGGGCAAAGTGGTGAAAACGGGTTCGCTTGGCGATGTCATGCAGGAGTCTATTCAGGCGGCTTTGACGGTGGTGAGAGGACGTTCTCACGTGCTGGGCATAGCACCTGATTTCCACGAGAAGAATGATATTCACGTACACGTTCCCGAAGGCGCGACGCCGAAGGATGGCCCTAGCGCAGGGATTGGAATGTGCACCGCGTTGGTATCGAGTTTGACCAACGCGCCGGTTAAGGCTAACGTGGCGATGACAGGAGAGATTACCCTTCGTGGTGAGGTCCTGGCTATCGGCGGGCTTAAGGAAAAGTTGTTGGCCGCGCACCGTGGCGGTATTAAAACGGTGGTGATACCACAGGAAAATGTTCGTGACTTAAAGGAGATTCCGGATAACATCAAAAATGAATTGGAAATTATTCCAGTTACATGGATAGATGAAGTTTGGAATATTGCACTGGGGGATGACTTTGCAAATAGGTTATCTAGTGCTGAAGGGGGCGTATCGGAAAAAGATAAAAGCTCCATTAATAAAGGTGATGAAACTTCTGATGGGGCGGACCGTATAAATACGCACTAGTGGAAGAAGCTGCTTGACACGCTTTTATCCGTGTTGGTATAAATGATCGCGTTGTCAGGCAGCGTCCCACAAGGGCTGCCGGCCAATTAAAAGAAGAAAAAGGATGTACTCACGCTCTAAAGTTTTAAGTGTGTTGTATACCTGAATTCCTTCATCACCAGTCAATTAATCAATTCAAAAAGATCTAAGGGGTTTAGTGTGAATAAGTCAGAATTGATTGATGCTGTTGCTGCATCTGCAGACATCTCAAAAGCGGCTGCTGGTCGTGCTCTTGATGCTGTCGTTGAGTCAGTTACTGAAGCATTAAAAAAGGGTGAGCAGGTTACTTTGATCGGTTTTGGTACGTTCTCTGTTAAAGAGCGCGCTGCACGCACTGGTCGCAACCCGCAAACTGGCGCTACGATTAAAATCGACGCCGCCAAAGTTCCCAGCTTTAAAGCCGGTAAAGCTCTGAAAGACGCAGTCAACTAGCATCTTGTGTCCCTAGTAAAATAGGGACGCAATGCAATCGAAGGAGCGGTAGTTCAGTCGGTTAGAATACCGGCCTGTCACGCCGGGGGTCGCGGGTTCGAGTCCCGTCCGCTCCGCCAAGATCCAAGGCGCCTAAGAGCGCCTTTTTTCATTAGAACAGTACAACCAGATTTGGAAGTTAGAATTCTAAGAGGGGCGCATGCTTCAAAATATTCGGGATAACGCCCAGGGCGTGATCGCCAAGGTAATTGTCGGCCTAATCGTAATGACGTTTGCCTTCTTCGGCATTGAGTCTATCGTTGGAGGGCTCAGCGGCGAGCCCGAAGTTGCGTCAGTCAATGGCGAACCTATCACTAAGTCTCAGTTCGAACGCAAGTTCGAGAGAAACCGCCTTCAGGCTATCGCCAGCATGGGAGAGAATTACGATCCCAGCAAAATCGATGAAAACAAACTGCGTAAAACCACCCTTGATGAATTTATTACTCGCGAGGTTCAGCTACAGGCTGCGCGGGAGGCTGGTTTCGCTGTTTCTGATGCAACCATCAACAACTTTATCACTCAGTGGCCAATGGCCCAGAAAGACGGTAAATACGACAACAACCAGTTTATGGAAGCGCTGCGCAGGATTGGCATGCGTCCTATGGAGTTCCGTAAAGAGTTATCGGATGAGTTGCTGGTAGGACAGTTGCAGTCCGGGATTGCTCAAACTTCTTTTGTTATCGGGGAAGAGCTGAATGAGCTGCTGAGAATGGAACGTCAGACTCGCAGTTTTAGCTACTATCGCCTTAATGCTGAAGACGTTGCGAAAGATATTGAGATTAGCGACGCGGAAGCTGAGGAATACTACAACTCGAATAAAGACGAATTTATCCTGCCTGAGCGCATCATCGTCAACTACATTGAGTTGACTAGAGATGTATTGGTGAATCGTGCAGAAGTCAGCGATGACGAAATCAGCAAGCGTTATGAGGATGAAAAGAAAGAGTTTCATCCATCTGAACAACGCCGTGCTTCCCATATCCTGATTGAAACCTCTGATGATGTGTCTGATGAGCAGGCGTTGGCTAAAGCGCAGGAAGTTGAGCAGAAGCTAAAAGACGGCGGTGATTTCGCTGCGCTGGCGAAAGAGTTTTCAAGCGATCTAGGCTCAGCTAACGACGGCGGTGACTTGGGTTATGCTCAGAAAGGCGCTTTTGTTAAGCCTTTCGAAGAAAAACTGTTCTCCATGAATGTGGGCGATGTTTCCGAACCGGTTAAGACCGAGTACGGTTACCACATCATCAAATTGAATGACGTTAAAGCGGTTGAAATGCCAAGTCTGGAAGAGTCCAAAGACCGCATAGTCAAAGAGTTGCAGGAGCAGAAGGCGGATAGTCTGTTCGTTGAAATCAACGCCAAGCTGAAAGACATCACTTATACCGCGGATGATCTGGCTGGACCAGCTGAGGAGCTTGGTTTGACGGTACAAACGTCCGAGCCCTTCTCCAGAGAAGGCGGGCAAGGTATTTTCAGTGGTCCTCAGGTAATCCAGGAAGCTTTCTCCGCGGACGTAATAGAAGACGGCCACAACAGTCAGGTTATCGATCTGGGCAAGGAAGGAAGCCTGGTGTTGAGAAAGAAAGAGCTGTTGCCAAGCGTGCCTCAACAGTTTGCTGAAGTGAAAGAAGCGATTAAGCAGAAGCTGGCTGTACAAAAAGCGAAAGACTCTCTGGCTGCGAAGTCGGAAGAAATGGTCGCTCAGCTGAAGAGTGGCGATCTGGCTCCGGTTTCTAAAGGCGCAGATGGCGAGCAGACGGGTTGGGTGGAGCTGAATGACGCTCGTCGTTCTCAGGCTGGCGCTGCGGATATTTCCCGTTTGGCCTTTAAGCTGCCTAAGCCGGCTGAAGGTAAACCCGTTATAGAGAAGTTTGAGACAAACTTTGGTTATGCGGTCATCGTTCTGAATGAAGTGAAGGATAATACAGAAGACCTGAGCGAAGCGGAGCAAAAGACCTATAGAACCTTTATGGCGAGCCGTAACGGTCAGCGTGAATACAACGACTACAATGAGAAAGTTCAAGACACGGCGGAAATTGAGCGCCTGTAAGCTCTCGATTTAAGCTAAAAAAAGACGGCCATGCGCCGTCTTTTTTATTGTCCAGAAGAAACGTCCACTCTAAAAACGAATAGCTTGTAATAGGCGTTTTCTATGGGGTGGCGGCAGGTGGGATGGCGCCGCTATGAACCCTCTGCTAAACCTTGCTCCCTCTGGCGCTTGGCGCATAAGGGATTTTACCGATCTTGCGCTCCCGTCTAACTGAGAATTGTGTACTGGTTATCTTTACCAGAAAGGCAATTGCGGTATCTTTACTTTACAAACAGTTACGTTGTAAACCCGTAATTTCGCAGAATAAAAACGAGTGGAAATGAATGCTTCTAGTGCTCGCCGGTTCGGTGCTCGCTTTCAATATCGCCAATGAGGCGGCTATTGTTGAGCCGCAGCCTAAAGGGGTTGTGGTGTATCAACAGGCAATCAGCACTGCGGGCAATGACGTAGCATTTTTGCGTTACGACACGATGGTCGAACCAGCGAAAGAGCAAAAGTTTCGCAATATCACCAAGCAAGCCTATGACTACAGCTGCGGTTCCGCCGCACTGACTACTGTGTTGGAACATTATCTGGGACGTACTTTTGAAGAGCGTCAGATCATGGAGGGGCTGCTTCATTATGGCGACGCGGCGCGTATTGTTGAACGCCGTGGCTTTTCCATGCTCGACTTCAAACGACTGGTGACGGCGCTGGGGTATCCCTCAGGTGGTTTCAAGGCGGAAATTGAAGACTTGGCTGAGCTGGATCACCCCGCTATCGTGCCGATCCGCTATGGCGGCTTCAAACATTTCATTGTTGTTCGCGCAGTTCGCGATAATCGCGTCTTTGTGGCGGACCCCTCGTTAGGCAACATCACTTTTACGGTAGAGCTGTTCAAAGAGCATTGGGATCAGAATGTTCTCTTTATCGTCTTTCCCGGCAATACCAAGCCTGTGGACGGACTGGAATTAAGAGAAGAGGACATGCGCTATGTGGATGAGCAGACCTTCACCTTAAATGCATACCGGGAATTTCCTCAGTTTCATGAGGCGACGGAGTTTCGCATACGTAACGAACTGGAAAGACTTAAAAACAACGAAGACGGTTCAGTTAACAACACCAACAAGTATTTGCATTACAAACGCAATTAAAAAGCCCTGAAAACGTAACCGTCTGGAAAAGCTAATAAATACAATAACATTAAGGGAAAGCTAATGAAGCATTGGGTAGTATCCTGTGTTTACTGTGCGCTTACTTTTACGGCTGCTTCGCCTGTCTTAGCCGATGAGGGGCAAAACAGCGTGGACAAGGCGAGAGAGGCGTTGACCAAACAGGAGGACGATGCCGATTCCGCTAAGCAACTGGAGGAAGTGTTCCAGGCGGCCGAGAAAAACTACTCCTTGTTGAAGAAGAGCAAGATGTCATTGACCTATGCCTTTGACTACAGCTACTTCGGCGACCAGCGCCTGGACATTGACATCGTCAACGGTTCATTCCGGAATTTTGACGTCACGCCTGCGGCGCAACATACCTTCACCAACACTTTCACCTTTGACTATGGCGTACTGGATAACCTGACCCTGTCCACACGAGTGCCGCTGTCCACCAAGTACGATACTGAGACAGAGCTGAACAACTCTGATGTGGGAGACGTTTCACTGACCGCCCGTTGGCAGCCTTTCGCCTATGTTCCGGGAAAGCCGTCCTACACCCTGTTCAGCACTTTTAAGTCTAAAACCGGGGTCAGTCCATATGAGATTGACGTCAAGAGGCAGCTGTCTTCCGGGAGCGGTTACTACTCCTTTTCCGTTGGTGGCAGCTTTTCTAAAGTGCTTGATCCCGTCGTCATATTCAGCTCCGTCAGTTATACCTTTCCTCTGAAAGAGACGGATCTGAATCAGGTGCGCGGGGGGCAGAGACTGGTCTCTGTAGAGCCCGCCAATTCCCTGTCGTTATCGGCGGGCTTTTCCTATGCGCTGTCATACGATGTATCGCTGAGTGTTTCATCCCAGCTGAGCTATTCAGATGAAACCGTTCTGAGTTTCGACACTGGTAATAAAGCAGTCGCCCAGGATCAGGTCAGCAGCTTGATGAGTTTCGCTATGGGCATTCGCGTCAGTGAAACCAAAATCATTAACACCTCCGTGGGGTTTGGTCTCACAGAGGATTCGCCTGATGTAACTATCGGGGTGTCTATCCCCATCAATATCGCAGGACTTAAAGAGCAATAAGCGGGAACAACAATCAGGCAGAGTTGTAAGATGAGCTTAAATATTAATAAGAATACAAAGCTCCTGGCTACGGCGGGACTATGCGCAGCCTGCTGGAGTGGAATCGCTTCCGCCCAGCTGGCGACGAATCTGATGGTGGACCCCTATGCATTGTCGCTGGGTAACGCCGTGACGGCTGCGCCTCCTGGCGTGGCTTCCATTCACTATAATCCCGCTGGCCTGACCAAGCTGAAGGGACGTCAGCTGGCGGTAACGCTGATGGGGGTGCACGCCAATATACAGTCTGACTTCTATGCCCCAGAAGGCTATAACGTATTCGGTATCGACGGGGTGGAAAACGACCCTATATTCGATGGCGATACGGTGGCTAGAAGTCGCACGAATACCATCGCCTTGTACGTACCAGGCTTCGGCATCCAGCGTCTGCCGAAAGGTCCGCCGGCGTTGGCGCCTTCTGTGGGATTCAGTTTGAACCCGCCGGGCTCCAAGTTCACGTTTGCGAACCTGACCTACGGCCCGGAAATTCTGGGTTACTACCGGAAAAAAGACGATCCCGCCAGATATCTGGGTAAGGCGCTGTCATTGCAGCGTTTTACGTACCTGTCGCCCTCATTTGGCTATGAAATCAACGATGAGTGGTCGGTAGGGTTTGGCGTCAGCATGTCGTCTCAATCATTGGCGCTGGATACCTATACCCGTGCGCCCAACTTGATGATCGGTGTGTTGGAAGTCCTGCAGGACGCCTTCAATTGTGAGACCGGAGAAGAACCGCTGGCGCCTTTTCTCGGCCTCTGCGGTGGCAATGTGGGGCCCTGGGATGACATTGGGGGAATGAGCATTCAGGTGCAGGAGACCTTGTCTCCGAAATATCATGTCGGCGTGCTCTGGGAGCCGACGGACTGGTTCGCATGGGGGGCCAGTTATCAGAGCGAGTCCGACATGAAATTGAAAGGGACTTATGAGCTTGCGTATACCGATGACTGGTCCGGCTTCTGGCGTTCCTTCAACGGCTCGATCGTCGGGGCTATCACCGCCGGGATATTCTCACTGCCATCCGGGACTCCCCGAGAAGCGGGGCAGCTATCCATCGACCTGACTCACCCTCAGCACTTTCAAACCGGCGTGAGTGTGAAGCTGAATCATCAGTTCACTGTGAATGTGGATGTGGGGTGGACGGATTACAGTTCCTGGGACGCCTTTCTGCTCAAGTTTGATCGCAACCTGGAATTCCTGGGAGCGGCGCGTCTGCTGTCGCCTAACGCAACGGCGAACACCATGCGTTTGCCATTGGAGTACCAAGATGTCTGGAATGTGGGGGTAGGCGTTGAACAGCACCTTTCCAATCGTCTGGACCTCCGTTTCGGGGTAGAGATGCGTAACTCGCCGATCCCTCATAATCGCCGCGATATTCTGGCTCCTCTGAATGACACGGTGCTATACAGCGTTGGCATGGGGTATAAGTGGGATAGAGACACGACGGTGGACTTCAACCTCAGCTACATGCGCAGTTGGCAGTATATTCCCGCCGGCTCCAGTTTGAATCTGAACGACGACGGCATCCAGAATATTGTCTACAACCCCTATGCCGGCGTGGATGTGGAGACCAATCTGAAACTGATCATGGCGGGTATGACCTTCCGGACGGCGTTTTGAGCATGAAGACGAGTGCATTACTTCTTTCGTTGACGCTATTCAGCAGCGGCGCGGCGCTGGCGGACAGGTATTACACCTGGGTGGATGAAAACGGTCAGGTGCGCCATACGCTGATTCGAGATGGGCAACCAGCGCCTTCGCCACAGGCGCCACAGCAAACGCAGCCTGAAGCGTCTCAGCCGACGGCCGAGCAAAGTCCGGCTTCTGCTGAGGCGGCAGTTCCTCTCGTTGAGCCGGAAATTAACGCGGAGGCGACGACTCCCAACCAGACACTGGAAGTCCCTGCTACGAATGATGCTCAGGAAGTATCTAAAGGGGAGCGCTCCCAGTCTGCGCCGCCAGTGAGCCAGTCTAAATCAAGCCATCGCGAAATCATCGACGAGTCTACCTATATTGATGCGGCGGAGTTGGAAAAACGCGGCTTTGTGCGCGATGGCGATAGCCGTTTTTACACTTGGGTCGATACTAACGGGGTCATGCACACAGAAGAATATAATCCCGCCGACGCCAAGTCCAAGGCGCACATACAGCCTCTGCAACCTGCTCAGGTTGTGGCGGATGAACAACGAATCGAAAAGGCCCGTCTCCCCGAAGGCGCGGACCCCTTTGCCGCCGATTTGCTTGGCCTGAACGCGCCGGGCGCGGAGCAGGAGATCGACCTCATTTACGATCGCTGCTGTGAAAACCTGGTGAATGACGAGCGGGTTGAGCTTGAGTTTGATGATGGGGAGCTGCTGGAAATTCGCAAGGACGAGCAGGGCTACAACTTCGGCGTAGGCTACAGCTTGTATCGTGTTGTGGAGATCCCTGAAGGCAGCGCCAATCGGTTGTTGCAGTTGCGCGCATATGCGCAACCTGACGCGTTTTACCCGTCGGTGCTGGTATTGGATAGCGACTGGAAACCGGTGCGCTTCCTGCAGGATTTGCTCTATATCTACGAGCCGGAAAACTGGTTTCGTTATGGCTATCTGGAAGGTTTCCTCAGGGTAAAAACGAAGGATGAGAAGTATCTCGTCTTGTTGACGACAGGGGCGGACCTCAAAAAACGCACTGTTGCGGAAGGTGTGGCTGACAAACCGGTTGTTATCAGCCACTCCGCCAGCGGCATACTGCATCTGGCGATTTTGCCCCCTGAGTAGGCGAGAGGGGTGAGGGTTAATCCTCAGGGACGGCGGGATTGATCCATGGGAAAGAGCGCCAATAGAACAGTCCGCCGCCAGCCGGTGCTGTGCAGTTGTAGCGGAAGCGGCGCCCTTTGAACGGCGCTGCTCCGACGACGGTCACTTCATTGTTATCGACTGCACTATCGAGAAGGCCCTGTCCGCTGCCGTAGCATGTGACCTTTGCGTTCAGCTCGGTGCTGAAGCGCAATTGCGGAGGGTTGTTATCCGCAATCAGGATGTTCTGTGGCGATAGCATCTGTGCAGGCAGCGGCAATGTGCTCAGCTTTTCTTTTAACTGCGGCACGGAGCTGTAAGCGTTGGAGGCGGGAAAACGGGGCAGAGAGGTCCAATCGCTGTCAGACCCGATAGGGCCGGAGTGCTGGCCTAATCCGACGTACCCCAATGAACTCACCAACTTTTGCAGTGACGCATCGTATTCGCCGTAAGGGTAGGCGAGTAGTTTGAGTGAGGCGCCAGTCTCTTCCTCGATTCTTTTTTCCGCTTGTTCGATGTTTTGCGTGATGCGCGCGCGCCAGGCGCTGGCGTCCTCATTGGTTTTGACTTCCACCATATGGATGTGGCCCACGCCATGGTTCGCCACCACGCCGCCGTGTTTCCCCATTTCTCGGGCCTGCTCCCAGGTAATGTGCGTGCTGCGGTGATTATCAAGCGCGTCCGGATTCAGGAAAATCGTGAATGGATAACCGCGTTCCTTCAATAGCGGGTATGCGGTTTCGTAGATGCTTTTGTAGCCATCATCAAAAGTCAGCGCGACCGTTTTCTCGGGGAGGCTGCCGCCTTCCTGAAGTGTGCGAATGATCTCCGCCAATGGCAGCACTTGGTAGCCATTATCGGCGATAAACTGCATGTGCTGCCGAAAGAGCTCCGGGGTGGTGGAGGTGCTGCGCGGGGTATCGTTGCTGATGTGATGGTATTGCAGTATGTATGCGCGGGCGGGACTTTCTTGAGCCTGAGCTGATGCGCAAAACAAGACGCCGGCGGCGATTCCAAGCGCCTGAATCCGACGAGTAATTGATGTTGCGGTGAGAGAATAGCGTCCGTTATTCATAGTGAGTAATAAACCTTCAATACTTCATATGCTTCCGTGATGGCTTGAAACAACGCGGTGTCTCCGCCACGGTCCGGGTGATGTTCCATGGCGAGGCGGCGGTAGCGGGCCTTAATCTGTGTTGCGTCGCTATCTGGAGCGCATCCCAGAGTGTCCAGCGCGGACTGCTTTTGATGGGGGTGTACGTACATCAGCCAAAAATCCCTGATCAGCTTTTCCACGTCTGCGGCGCTGGTGTCGAATAGGTTTTTCGGATTGAGGTAGTATTCCGCCAAGGGGTCCGCCGCTACCGGCGCGTTGTGGTTGCTGTGAGTCTCCGCATCGTAGTGGTAAAGGGTGATGCGTACGGAGGTCATGGCGAGGACAAGATTATGTTCTTGTAACCATTTGTTTTTCAAGCGATAGAGTGTATGGAACGTCAAGAAGTGGGTCTGAAAAAGATCCAGTGGAGATTGCAGGCAGTTCTCTGAAAAAATGCTATGTGGCGGCGAGGTCAATTGTTTGATTAGGTCGTGTTCGGAAATCATTGCCGGGCCGGGGAGGAGAATCTCTGCGACGGCCTGTTCCAGTTTTTGCGTGAGATAGCGCCAACTGGTCGGTTCGCGGGAACCTTTCGTACCTGCAAGGGTCAAATCCTCTGGTATCTCTGGATGATCAAAACTCATGAGCGTAAGACTATTTTTAATCCTGATTTTTATGGGCTGGTTGTCGGGCGAAGCTGCCGCGGCGCCGAAGGCCGAGTATTGGGGCCTGTGGGACAAGGCCAATGAGCGAAACCCTGCTTTGCTAGATCATAGCACTTGGACCCATCTTCTGCAGACCCACCTTAGTGAGGATGAGGACGGCTTCGCCAGATTGTCGTACGGCGGATTCACGACGGAAGAGAAGCGTCAGTTGGATAGCTACATTGCCTCACTGACGTCCGTTGATCCCCGCGAGTATTCCAAAAATACGCAAATGGCTTACTGGATCAACTTATACAACGCCCTGACTGTGCAGTTGGTGCTGCAACATTATCCGGTAGACAGTATTAAGGAGATTGGCGGCGGCTGGTTTCGTTTTGGCCCCTGGGACGATGTCATCACCCATGTGCAGGGACAGGCGCTGACATTGAATGATATCGAGCACCGAATCCTACGTCCCATCTGGAAAGACAAGCGCATTCACTATGCGGTCAACTGCGCCAGCCTCGGCTGCCCGAATCTCTATCCTGAAGCCTTTGAGCCCAATCGTCTGGAAGAACAGTTAAATAACGCCGCGCAAAACTTCATTCGCCACCCCAAAGGCGTGGCCTTCGTTAAAGACGGCCTGCGACTGTCCTCCATCTACGACTGGTATCAAAGCGACTTCGGCACCCGGCAAGAACTCCTTGATCATCTCGCCAAGTACTCCGCGGAGCCGGAGAAAAGTCGTCTGGAAAACTATAAGGGCGGCATTGAATACGCCTATGACTGGAAGTTGAATGATGCGCAGTAGGGGAGACCTTGGTTGCCCATAAATTCAACATTCATTGTTTACAGACTGAACAAAAACTGCACTGGCGTTAGACGGGGGGATTTAGGCTATAATGCGCACCCGTTAACCGGAGGTAGTGAGATATGACGGCGGCTTTTAAGTCAGAGATGGCGCAGCGCGATCGCTTGGAGTTGAACAAACTGAGAAAACTGCTGCGGCGTGAAGTCGGCAGGGCGATTGCTGATTTCAATATGATTGAGGATGGCGATAAAGTGATGTGCTGCCTCAGTGGCGGTAAAGATTCATATGCCATGCTGGACATCCTGTTGAATCTGAAAAAGCACGCGCCTATCAGCTTTGAGGTTATTGCGGTTAACCTGGACCAGAAACAACCCGGTTTTCCCGAGCATGTTCTGCCTGAGTATCTAAGCTCCCTGGGCGTTGAGTATCACGTCATTGAGCGCGACACATACAGTATCGTGAAAGATAAGATCCCTGAGGGTAAAACCACCTGCGGTCTGTGTTCACGTTTGCGTCGTGGGATTCTTTACGATTTCGCTGTCGAACATAAGTGCACCAAGATTGCGTTGGGGCACCACCGTGACGACATTATGGAAACGCTGTTTTTGAATATGTTCTACGGCGGAAAAATGCGCGCAATGCCTCCCAAACTGAAAAGCGATGACGGCCGCAATATCGTAATTCGTCCTCTGGCTTACTGCCGTGAAAAAGACATTGAGCGTTACGCTGGCCTGCGTGAGTTTCCAATTATTCCCTGCAACCTGTGCGGCTCTCAGGAAAATCTGCAGAGACAAAACATCAAAATGATGCTGCAGGACTGGGATAAGCGTTTTCCTGGACGTCTGGAAAACATGTTCCGCGCGGTACAAAACGTGCTGCCTTCGCATTTGTGCGACACCAGACTGTATGACTTCGACAAGTTGGAGCGATACAGTATGGAACCGGAAGAGTTCAACCAAATCAGCGTCCTTAACCTCTAAACAGACATAGAGCAGATGGGCCGAGTTCTTCGGCCCTTATCCGTCTGTATCATCCGCCGGAGAATCAAGCGTCATGACGCCTTTATCGCTAGCCATTCTCAGCATTGTTATCGGCATCTTTCCATTGTTGGTCGCCAGTATGGCGAAGGCGATAGCAAGCTCTCTGGGCGGAACCCTGAGCGAAGCGGATTGCGAGGGTTGCATGCTGTTCGGAAGAGACATCAGCCCGATTCTATACAGGATGTTCGTCTTCGCCTGGTTGAGTATGTTTACGCTTGGTTTGGGCATGCTCGGCGTCATGGGTTCTATTGCCTGGGCTTTGTTGAGTTAACCTTTTCGTCGGCAATGTCATTTATCCATTCTTCTCATGTTGTCCATTTCTATCTGGGCCACGGTCGTCACGATCTGCTTCCAATACTCGCGCCGCTCTAAATTAATATATCGTAATTCTTTGATTTAATTGACGGCTTTTATGTCTATCCGGCGCTTAGGTTGGCATGAAGAACAGCTTTTATTCGGCGCTTGCGCTGATATGTTTTTCCCCGCTGAGAAGCGGCCCAATCGGTTAGTTTTCTTATCCTATAGGCGTATCTCGACATACGCTCCTGCGCCGACCGCGGTTTTGCGAGTCGGCTTTTTTTGTCGCCTCTTTTATTGCTTCGACTTATCAGGCTCATAGTCTTTTCCTTTAGGCAAAACATTTTGCGAATGTGTCATACTCGTGCGCTCGAATTAAGCGAGCAGTATCAGGCTCCGCCTTTCGCTTATACGTCAACTGCCTGACAGAAAAAGGACCTGCTTATGTTAGCCAAATCCTATCCCTTCTATCTCGCCAACGAGCCTGTCGCAGATCCTCGCGGCTGGTTGCCGGTCGAAGACAAATATACTGGAGAAGAATTCACCAAAGTTGGCCTGGCCGATCATGATGATATTGAAAAGGCTATCGCCGCTGCGGAAAAAGCGGTGGCTCCCATGCGCAGAATGCCTGGATATAAACGTCGCGATGTGTTGCTGCATACCGTTGCGCGCCTGAAAGAGCGCTCGGAAGAGCTGGCTCAGGCGCTGGTGCGGGAAGCGGGCAAGCCGCTCAAGGACAGCCGTGGCGAAGTGGGGCGTTTGATCGAAACTTTTCAGATTGCTGCTGAAGAAGCTGTTCGCAATAACGGAGAATGGCTGGATCTGGCTTATTCCGCACGCAGCGAAGGCTATCAGGGAATGGTGCGCCAGTTCCCAATTGGCGTCTGTTCGTTTATCACTCCCTTTAACTTTCCCTTGAATCTGGTGGCGCACAAGGTGGCGCCAGCCATCGCCGCTGGTTGTCCATTTGTCCTCAAGCCAGCCAGTCTCACGCCGATTGGCGCGCTGATCCTGGCGGAAATTCTGGCTGAAACAGACCTTCCCAAAGGCGCTTTCTCCGTCGTGCCCTGTAAAAAGGACGACGCCATGGCGCTGATTTCTGATGAGCGCATCAAGCTGCTGAGCTTTACCGGCTCGCCGGCGGCGGGTTGGCCTATGAAAGCGAAGGCCGGCAAGAAAAAGGTTGTGCTGGAGCTGGGCGGCAACGCGGCCTGTATTGTTGAGCCGGAAACAGATCTGGATAAGGCGATTCCACGCGTCCTTTTCGGCGGTTATTACCAGTCTGGACAAAGTTGCGTGAGCGTTCAGCGCGTGCTGGTGCAGGAGTCTTTATATGAAGACTTCAAGCGTCGCCTGGTGGCGGAAGTGGAAACGCTGAAGACAGGCGATCCTAAAGATGAGGATACCTTTGTAGGTCCGCTGATCAGCCGCAAAGAAGCGGATCGTGTGGCTTCCTGGGTTAATGAAGCGGTGGAGGCGGGCGCTGAACTGCTGATCGGCGGCGAGCGCAGCGGTAATGTAATTACGCCTACGGTGCTGGCTAATACTCCGCGTCATTGCAGCGCTTATAACGAGGAAATCTTCGGGCCGGTGATCGTCCTGGAAGCTTACAAGACTTTCGATGACGCGCTGCAAGCCGTCAATAACAGCAAGTTCGGTCTGCAAACCGGCGTATTCACCCGTGACGTGGAGAACATGCAGAAAGCCTGGGAAGAACTGGAAGTGGGCGGCGTCATTATCGGCGATGTGCCATCCTGGCGTGTGGATCACATGCCCTATGGCGGCGTGAAGGACAGCGGTATCGGTCGGGAAGGGGTGCGTTACGCCATGCAGGACATGAGCGAACCACGCTTGCTGGCGATCAAGCGTCAAAGCTGATTGTGTTGCGAGGGATTCAGGCGCAGCTATTGCGCCTGGATACGGAGTACGTGTGAAACCCTGTGGAGAACTGAATGAAAACAGAGCACGGGGGCGAGAAAGCCTCAGACCTATTTGTCAAAGCGCTGGAAAATGAAGGCGTCAAATATATCTTCGGCGTGCCCGGAGAAGAAAACCTGGACTTACTCGAGTCGCTGCGGGGTTCTTCCATCAAGCTGGTGCTGACCCGGCATGAACAGGCGGCGGCCTTTATGGCGGCCACCTATGGCCGGTTAACGGGGAAAACCGGCGTGTGTCTATCGACTTTGGGACCGGGCGCCACCAATTTGGTGACCGGGGCCGCCTACGCGAAACTGGGCGCTATGCCGTTGCTGATGGTGACGGGGCAGAAGCCGGTGAAGAAGTCCAAGCAGGGCTTGTTTCAGATTGTCGATGTCGTGGACATGATGCGTCCATTGACCAAGTTCACCCATCAGATCATCAACGTGAACACCATTCCTTCGAAAATCCGTGAGGCGTTTCGCTTGGCGGAGGAGGAAAGACCGGGGCCCGCGCACCTGGAGCTGCCGGAAGATATCGCTGAAGAAATATCCGACTCCGATGTCATGTTGTTCGAATCCAGCCATAGCCGCCGTCCGGACGCCAATGATCTGAGCATTCAGCAGGCGCTGGAAATGATCCAGAACGCCAAGCACCCGCTGGTGCTGATTGGCGCGGGGGCGAACCGTAAACGAGTGTCGGAAGCGTTGTTGGGGTTTATTGAGAAGACTGGCATTCCGTTTTTTAACACCCAGATGGGCAAAGGCGTGGTGGATGAGCGTCATCCACTGTTTATGGGAACGGCGGCGTTGTCCGATGGCGACTATCTGCATTGCGCCATCGATTTCGCTGACTTGATCATCAATGTCGGCCATGACGTCATCGAAAAGCCGCCTTTCTTTATGGAGCCCGGCGGCAAGAAAGTCATTCACATCAACTTCAATTCCGCCAATGTGGACCGGGTGTATTTCCCCCAGTTGGAAGTGGTGGGAGATATCGCCAATTCGGTTTCCAGGCTGACGCAGTTGCTGGAGCCGGTGAATACTCACGACTTCGAGTATTTCCAGCGGGTTAAGGAAGAAGTTGAGAAACAGCTATGCGAAGGCTCTGAGGACAACCGTTTTCCGATCATTCCGCAGCGGCTGGTGGCGGATGTGCGCAAGGTGATGCCTGATGATGGCGTTATCGCTCTGGATAACGGCATGTATAAGATCTGGTTCGCCCGCAACTACAAGGCGCACATGAATAACACGGTGTTGCTGGACAACGCCCTCGCCACTATGGGAGCGGGATTGCCCAGCGCTATCGCGGCGGCCATGCTGCATCCCGAATTGCAGGTGATGGCGATCTGCGGCGATGGCGGGTTCATGATGAACAGCCAGGAAATGGAAACGGCGGTGCGTCTGGGATTGAATCTGGTGGTGTTGATCGTTAACGACAGCGCCTACGGTATGATTCGCTGGAAGCAGGAACAGGGCGGTTTCCATGATTGGGGACTGAGCTACGGCAATCCTGACTTTGTGAAATACGCGCAAGCCTATGGCGCCTCTGGACACCGCGTGCAACGCGCTGAAGACCTGTCGCCCACCATTAGACAGGCTTTCGCTGAGGGTGGCGTACACTTGATTGACGTGCCGGTGGACTATTCGGAGAACCGTCGTGTGTTGACGGAGGAGCTGGCCAGCAGAGTCTGTCTGGTCTGACCGCTAACCATACTTTTCCCACTTCGGTCCCGAGCCGCCATGGCCGGGACCTGCTTCCACGGGTTTGAAGCTACGCCATCTATAGCCTATAAAATATTCAGGCGAATACCTTATGTGGAAGGACCCCGTCCAACATTATGGCCAAATCCCATTCCGTCGGGACCCTGTTTTATAACCTGCTTACCGCGCTGGCGTATTTTGTCACGGGTAGAATTGGTTTATGGCTGACCACGGACAGCACCTATGTCACCGCTATCTGGATACCTTCCGGCATCGCGCTCGCGGCGGTGCTGCTGGGCGGCTACCGGCTTTGCGCAGGCGTTTTTCTTGGGTCGCTGATCAATAACCTGAGCGTAACTCAGGGTTTCCCCGATGCCGAAATCTGGCCCTGGCAACTGTTCACCTTTGTCGCCATTGGAGCTGGCGCCGCCCTGCAGTCCTGTTTGGGGCGTTATTTAGTTATTCGCTTCGCGAACTATCCCGGTCGTCTGGCGGAGCTTCCAGAGATCATTCGCTTCCTGTTTTTCGCCGGTCCGGCGAGCTGTTTGTCCAACGCCTTAATCGGTTGCAGCAGTCTGTTGCTGGCCGGATTTATACCCGCGGAAAATTACGCGCGCTCCCTCGGTGTCTGGTGGATTGGCGACACCATTGGAGTGGTAGTTTTTACCCCGTTGATATTGGTGTGGGGACTGCAGCCTCGTGAGTCATGGAAAAAACGACGTTGGGCGGTGACATTCTCTTTGCTCGGAACTTTCTTTCTCGCCACGGTCGCGTTTTTGTATGCGAAATCCTGGGAGGAGAGCAGCTTACGACTGCGCTTTTTCAGTGAGGCCCAGGGCTATTCCGCCGCACTCAATCAGAGCCTGGAGGCCCACCTGGATGTCGCCCGGGCGATAGAAAGAAACCTTCCCGCCAATGCCACAATCAATCGAAGCGGCTTTGAGAAGGCGGTGTTCTGGGCGTTGGAGCGTTACCCGGGGTTCCAGGCCATGTCCTGGAATCCCTATATACGCAGCTATGAACGGGAGGAGTTTGAAGCCGGGCTGCTAGACGACTACGACGTCGATATGGGAATCGTGACTCGGCTGGACGGTGAGCTACAACGATCACCGGAAAAGCCGATTTATCTTCCTGTGCGTTTTATCTTTCCCTTAGAGAGTAACCGTGGCGCGCTTGGGTTTGATGTGTCTTCCAATCCCTCCCGTCTGAGCGCGATCGCCGAAGCCAGGGATTCAAGAAAACCGGTGATGACCGGCCCTATACACCTGGTGCAACAGTCTTTGGACAATATGGGCGCTCTGGTGTTTTACCCGCATTTTCTCAGTGGCGGACACGGCGAGGGCTCAATGCCATCGTTGGCTCCGGGTGCTGAGGAGAGAGACGGGGAGGGAGCGGAAGACTCGGATTATCCAGAAGGTTTTTTGGTGGCGGTGTTTCGCATTCACTCGTTGCTGAAGCACTTTACTGAGCGGCTGAATATGGATGGCTACCACATTACGCTTGCCGACATTACAGAGCAGCGCTACCTGATGCATGAAATGACGATCGATAACGGCAAGGTCAGTATGTCCCCGGACATCTCTGAGGAAGAGGTCAATAGCCGCCCTTATCGCTGGGAGCATAAATTCGCCGTTCTCAACAGAGAATGGGATCTGGATATTGCTCCCACCAAGAGCAATATTGCTGCGAACACCTCCATCAACGCCTGGATTGTCTATGTGTTGGGGCTGTTGTTCACTGGCGTCAGCGGCATGGTATCGCTGTTCTTCAGTGGTCGAACGCTGGCTTTGGAAACCTTGGTTGGCGAACGGACGGCGGAGTTGAGGCACAGTGAGCAACGCCTGCGCGCCATTTATGAACATACGCCGGATGGACTGCTGACGGTGACGGAAGATGGCAACATCACGGCGGTGAACCCGGCGGTGGAGAGTTTGTTTGGATACGCCTGCTCCGATTTCGCCGGTTTGAATATTCGGGTTCTGATTCCGGATTTTCATGCGGCTACAGCTGAGACAAATCAAGAGTCCGCCGCTCTGGATGCAGGGCCGGGATACTTGCAGGGCATTCGCCGCAATGGGCAGGACTTCCCTCTGGAGCTGCAAACGGTGTGTCTGTCCCAGACGCCGCCAGCCTCTTATCTTTGCATCGTGCGCGATGTGACCGAAAGGGCGGAAGCGGAGCGCATCAAAGACGAGTTTATCTCCACCATCAGTCATGAGTTGCGGACGCCCTTGACTGCTATAAACGGTTCACTGACGTTGCTGGACGCCAAGATCGCCCTGGCTGCGCCGGACAAGCATGCGCATATGATTGAGATTGCGCGGCGCAATACGGATCGCTTGCTTAATCTGGTTAATGCAATTCTGGACCTGAAAAAAATGGCGTCTGGGGAGATGACCTTGCAGCTCAGTCACTTCAATCTGGCGCAGCTTGTCAGTGACGTTTTGGCGCTCAACCAGGGGCTGACTCATAACGCTGACGTGAGCTTTACGCTGCAGATTCCTTCTGACAACGCGGTAGTGGTGGAGGCGGATGAAGAACGTCTGACTCAGGTGCTGACGAATCTGATTTCCAACGCCGCTAAATTCTCGCCTCCGCATTCGGAAATCGCGGTTGCAATTACGCTGGAAAACGGCGAGGCGCGGGTTTCCGTCACAGATAAAGGGCCTGGCGTACCGCCGGAATTTCAAAACCGCATATTCGGTCGCTTCGCGCAGGCCGATTCCTCCAACACCCGCAACAAAAGCGGAACCGGTCTTGGCCTTAATATTTCCAAAGCCATCATCGAAAGGCATGGCGGCAAGATCGGCTTCCACAATAATCCTGGCGGGGGTTGTACGTTCTATTTTGAGATGCCGGTGCTTGCTTGAACTAAACGGCGAGTCGTTCAGTTTACAAGTTATCGCCAGATCCGCTTACCGCTTGGAGAGGGTAGCGTCAAGAAAGCTGAATTTGCGCTTGATAACCGATAACATGCAACCAATTTTTTAAGCGCGCCGTCAGTCATGACAGGCAAAGGGCGCGCTGTTACTCAATTGGGAAGAGCTGGCGCTATGGCTATCAAGTTTACTACCTCGACAATTGCGAACGGCGTGAAAGGCGCCGTGCAGTCCTCCAAGGAGGCGCTGTCCAATCTGATGTCATCGGTGGACGAGCAGTATCAGCGTGTGAAGGAAAGCGTCGGTAAGCTGCAGTTATTTTCCTCAAGCCAGACCGCAGTGTCCTTGTATGAGGATGTGGATGAGAAGCATTACTTTATTGTTCCTTTCCGTCTTGCAGAGCAGGGCTATGTATTGCACACCATGCGCGTGCTGCCGCCGGGCGTTCCACCGCTAAACAGTCTTCCCAAAAAGCGTATCTTCCACGCGCCGTCGAACTGCTCCCGAGAAATGATTCAGCACTTGATTGTAGAGCCTATGCTCGCGGAAGCGCCTCCACCCGAGGACGGCAGCGCGTTTGGTCAATATCTGAAAGAAGTGGCGAACAATATCGACCGGGTAGAAAACAAAGTGACAGGCGGCCTGCTGTTGGTGGGAGGTTTGGTTGCGATGATCAATCCGGTGACGGCGGCGGCTATCGCCGGACACGCCTTACTGCCCACTCTGGCTAAATACGGACTGAACAGCGCAGGCAAGAAACTCAATGCGTTGAACGCCGAAAAAGAGGTTGAGCTGGCGCGGGCGAAACTGTTAAAGGAATTCAGCGAAAGTGGGGTGGAGTATCTGGAAAACCCGATACTGACGGAGCTTGTCCTGGCGCTATCGACCTCGGCTGAAGAGCATGATCCGGCGACCTTTGATCTCCAGCAACATCACTTCAATAACCGCGACAACGCCAAGCTTATCCATCTGACATGCGCATGTATTTACGATGTTTACGCAGATCTGCTCAAGACCAGGCGCAAATGGCGCGACGCCGGACTCGGCGCTGAAGATATTCAATGGATCAATCAATTGGGTCTGGAGGCGGACCACTATCGGTCCCTGATCAAGTCAAAGGGAATGCTTGATTGGAAAGCCTCCAAGCAGCGCCTGATGATGCGCTTGAGCGACATGGGACTCAACGAGACCAGAGCGTTAGTCGGGGAGATAGACCATCTTATCGATTATCTGCTGCCCTACATTAGTCGCCAGTCTGTCTTTCAGGATGACAAGCATGACTTCCAGAAACTGGTGTTTTCCTGGTTGCCGGAATACATCAATTACTTTTTGAGCATGCCCACAGACAAACTGCTCGAAAAAGAGGGCGATGCGGAATCACTGGCGGACCGCTTCATCGCTGAGATCAGGCTCCTGCAGGTTAAATTGAAAGAAATGTCCGCTTCCGTTTATCTCAACAAGTCGACATCAATGGTCAATCTGGGCGATTTCTTCAGATATAAGTTTGATCGCTCGGGCTCGATCGCCATGGACAGCGAGAAAGAGCGCGGCTGAGGAAGGCCGCGCTTAGGCAAAGAGGGGAATTAGATAATCCTGGAAAATCCCTGTTGCGCCTGTGTCCGGTAGCGGTCGAACACTTTGCAGACGCCGCGGATCAGCAGTCTTCCTGTGGGGTTCACATGCAGGCCGTCGCGGGTGAAGGTGACCAGTCCGTCTTCCGCCATGTCCTGCAGAATGCTTAGCTCTCCGCGGAAATAATGGGCGAAGTCGATATTGAACAGAGCTTCGATGCGGCGGTACTCGATTTTGAAGTTGCAGATCAGTTCGACGATGACTTTGCGGCGGATGACATCGTCATCATTCAACTGCACGCCTTTGATAATCGGAAGCCGGTTTTCCGCCATGGCTGCTTCGTAGCTTTCCTGGTCGTAGCAGTTCTGGTAATAGCAACGATCCAGCATGCTGATGCTGGAAGCGCCCATGGCGATGAGGTCGCAGTCGCCATGAGTGGTGTAGCCCTGGAAGTTGCGATGCAGTTCCCCTTTCTCCTGAGCGATGGATAGCTCATCGCCGGGCTTGGCGAAGTGGTCCATGCCGATAAAGCGATAATCCGCCGCGATCAGTTGGTCGACGGATTGCTGCAGGATGGTCAGCTTGTCTTCCGGGCGCGGCAGGTCTTCATCGCGAATGCGGCGTTGCGGCATAAAGCGTTGCGGCATATGCGCGTAATTGAACACCGACAGTCGGTCCGGCGCGAAGTCGATGATGGTGTCTACGGTCTTGCGGAAGGAGTCTGGCGTTTGCAGGGGCAAGCCGTAGATCAGATCAATATTGATGGAGCGGAAGCCCAGCTCGCGCGCCTTGCGCAGCACGCCCAAAGTGAGTTCTTCGCTTTGAATCCGATTCACCGCTTTCTGCACGGCGGGATTAAAGTCCTGCACGCCCAAGCTAATGCGATTAAAGCCGATTTCACGCAATGTGGTCAGTGTCTCGTCGTCGGCTTCGCGGGGATCGATTTCGATGGAGTAGTCGCCCTGGTCATTGTCCATAAAGCGAAAATGCGTGCGCAGTGCATTCATCAGGTCTCGCATCTGCTGCGGCGCCAGAAAAGTGGGCGTGCCGCCGCCCCAATGCAGTTGCTCCACCAGGCGGTCCGCGCCGAAAAGCTCGCTTTGCAGGGCGATTTCGCGATACAGGGCGTCGAGGTAGGGAATCGCTTTTTCCCTGCGTTTGGTGATGATTTTGTTGCAGGCGCAGTAGTAACAAAGGCGCGCGCAGAATGGGATGTGCAGATACAGCGATAGCGAGCGGTTTGCGGCGCGACTGGCGGCCGCCGCCTCATGCACGGCGTCGATAGGGAAATCGTTCTGGAATTCGACGGCGGTGGGGTAGGAGGTGTATCGGGGACCCTGCAAATCGTATTTGCGGATGAGGTTCTCGTTCCAGTAAATATTTTTCACTACGGCGCTCGCACTTCTACCATGGATAAGAAGTGGCCATTGTATATCCGAGCCAAACAGTCGGGCTTGATATGGGTCAATGCCCGCCGTGGTGTGTGGAGGAGGCTCCGTCGTGTCGATGGTCCATGCTCTGTCCACCGAATAGTCCGGCGAAATGCACGGGCAGCGTCCAGACGCCAAACAGAATGAGTAGAACGCCGAATACGCGGCGCACGGATAAATTGCTCAGCCAGCGTCTCAGGTGGTAAGCGAAAAGCCCGGCGGCCAGCATGCTGGGCAGAGTGCCGAGGCCAAAGCAGAACATGAGCAGGGCCGATAGCGAGGCGTCTGCGTTCGACATTGACCAGGCGAGGGCGCTGTATACCAGTCCGCAGGGCAGCCAGCCCCAGAGCAGACCCAAAGCGAAGCTGATGTGTGGTCCCTGACGTTCGCCAAGGGATTTGCTAAGCGGGGAGATTCGGCTCCAGAGTCTGCCTCCGAGGCGTTCGATGTGGGTCAGGCCCATCCACCACTGGCCTACGTAAAGTCCCATCAGGATGATCATAACGGCTGCGATAGTGCGTAACGCCACCAGCAGCGTTTCGTTCAGCGCCAGCGCTTCACCCAGGAAACCGGCGAGCAGTCCGATCAATGCATAACTACTGAGGCGGCCGAAGTTGAACAGAAATAACCATGAGGTTCTTGGCGAGCCGTCTCCGCCCTGGGCGAAGGACTGCGCGCCAGCGATGCCGCCGCACATGGCGATGCAATGACCGCTGCCGAACAGGCCGATCAGAAACGCGTTAGCGATCAGCAGAAGCTCATGCATCGGGGTTGCGGGGCGCGTCCTCGGAAGACTGAGTGGGGGTTTCCTGTTTGCCTTTCTTGTCCGTTTCGTTGCCGGGAATCATCTTCTCATCGTCATCGAACAGGATGCTGTGCGCAGGACCTTCCAGGTCGTCATACTGGCCGGAGCGCACCGCCCACCGAAAAATAATGACAGCGACGGCGATGAGCGCGATGGAGAGAGGGATCAGGACGAACAGTATCTGCATAGCGGGGCCTTATGGCTTTTGGACGCCGGACAGTCTAAGAGCGTTAAGCACAACAATCAATGAACTGACTGACATGCCGATTGCGGCGGCGTAGGGCGGCACATAACCGGCGGCGGCCAGCGGCAGGGCGAGCAGGTTATAGCAGACCGCCCAGGACAGGTTTTGGCGAATGATGCGATAGGCGTCCCGCGCCTTCTTGACGCCGAATGCGAAAGTACGCAAATCGCCGTTAAGGATGACCGCGTCGGCGCGCACCTGGGTCAAGTCGGTCGCATTGTTCATCGCCACGGCCAGATGCGCTCCCGCCATGACGGGAACGTCATTGACGCCGTCGCCCACCATGACGACGGTGTCGCCTTCTTTCTGCCATTGCTTGACTCGCTCAAGCTTGCCTTCCGGCGAGCAGGATTTTTCGATATCGGTCACCGCCAGTTCCGATGCGATGGTTTCGACGGCGGCGGAACTGTCCCCGGACAGAATCGCCGTGCGCAGACCCTGCTCCTGCTGCAATTGCCGTAGAGCCTCTTTTGCGGACGGACGCAGACTGTCGGTCAGATAGAACAACGCCAGTAGCTGCTGGTCATCCGCCAGGGCTACCGTTTGGTAGTTCTCCGGCGTCACCATTTGCGATTCAGGCAGCTTCTCCGTAGCAAATTTCAGATTGCCGAGACGGTAGACGGTCGCGCCGCGCATTCCTTCGACGCCTTGCCCGGTATGGTTGCGAATTTGCTCCGCCGGGCCCTGGGCGTAATCTTGGAAGACTTTGGCGATCGGGTGGGGGTTATCCCACTCCAGCGATCCGGCGAGGGCAAGCAGCTCCGCGTCGGAATAGCGAGAGCGATTATCGGTTTTCACCAGACTCAGTTCGCCCTGGGTTAAGGTGCCGGTCTTGTCGAAGACTACGCGGGAGGCGCGGGCAAGGGTTTCCAGCGCGTGCCCCCGGGTAATTATTAATCCGGACTGTCGTAATGCGGTGGTGGCGGTGGTCAGGGCTGTGGGAGTCGCCAGCGACAGTGCGCAGGGACAGGTCACCACGAGTACGGAAAGCGTAATAGCGAAGGCATGGGCGGGATCAATACGCCACCAGATCACACCGACAATCGCAGCAGTTAGCAGCACCCCTGCGACAAAGTAGCTGGCGACCCGGTCCGCCATGGCGCTGAGCTGCGGACGTTCCTGCAAGGCTCTTTCCACCAGACGATTGATGGTGGACAGGTGGGAGTCCTGATCCAGGGCGGTAACGCGCACCACTAATGCATTATCGATATTGACGCTGCCGCTGAGCACGGCGTCTCCGGCGCACCGGGGACGCGGCATGAACTCGCCAGTCAAGGCGGCCTCGTTGACCGAAGACTCGCCTTGCACGATTTCCCCATCAACGGGAATCAGATCGCCGGCCTTAAACAGAATGAGGTCGCCTACGCGAATATCCCGTAGTGGCGTCAGTTGCGCCTTAGTCAGGTCGATTTGGCTATTTTGCTCCCCCTGACTGGGTAGTAAGTCCACAAACTGCGGGGCCTTTTGTTTCAGGCGGGCATTGGATTGGGCGGCGGACATGCGTGCGCGGCTTTCGAGGTAGCGGCCCAGCAGCAGGAAGAAAGTAAACATGCAGACGGAGTCGAAGTAGACTTCTGGTCCTCCGCGGAAAGTAATCCAGACGCTGGCCGCGAAGGCTCCGCCAATCGCAAGGGAGACGGGAACGTCCATGGTCAGGTGACGTAACCGGATATCCCGTAGCGCTGCGTTGAAAAATGGCCGCGCTGAATACAGGATGACCGGCATGGCGACAATCAGGCTGATGAAGCGGAACAGGTCGACGTACTCTGGCGTATCCTGCAACAGGCCGAAGTACATCGGCACCGCCAGCATCATGTTTTGCATCATGCCGATGCCGGCGATACCCAGGCGCACCAGCATGCTTTTCTGTTCATCGGCGAGGCGCTTTTCCTCTTCCGTCGCGGAAAAGGGATAGCCGCGAAAACCGATGGACTGCAGTTGCAATAATACGTCGCTGAGCGGTGTTGCGTTCTGATTCCAGGTCAGGGTGGCGCGGTGGTTACTCAGATTCACCCAGAACTCATCAACACCGGGTAGCTTGCGCACGAACTGCTCAACCAGCCAGACGCAGGCGGCGCAGGTAATGCCTTCCAGAGACAGGGACAGGGTGCGTTTGCCGTCGGAGCCGGGGTGTGTGGCGATAGAGGAGAGCACATCGTCCCTGTCGTACAGCGCGTACTTGGAACGATCCAGGCTGGAGATCGGCTCGGGGGCTTCCAGGCGCTTGTCCCGGAAGCGGTAAAACTGCTGCAATCCGTCGTTATGGATCAGATTGGCGACTGCCTGACAGCCGCGACAGCATACTGCGTAATCTTCGCCGCCTACAGTGACATGAAGATTGATGGCGGCGGGAACAGGATTACTGCAGTGATAGCACTTTTCGGCTTCACTCATTCTCGGTCGGGACAGCCGGGCTCAACGTGATTTTGGCGTCGGTGGGAAACCAGCTTTGGCCTTTCAGGCGCCAGGTTCCGTCGGCGTCGGTCAGATGGATGTAACGTCTGCCTTCGATGGGGCTGGGCAAAATACCGTGGTAACCGTCTTCTTGGCTGACCAGGGCGACGTTGTAATCATGTTCCGCCAAAGTAGGATGAATGAACTGGATGTTCAGACGCTCCGCTTTCTTGATGGGAATGCCTGACGTCAGCACCAGTTTGATGCGTCCGTCTTCATCGATGCTCGCCTGCGCCGCCAGACCATAGTCTTGTGCAGTGCGATCTTTGACCAGTTCCTGGTTGATCGCCAGACCGTCTTTGTAATAGTCGTCTTTAACCAGCGTATCTTTCCCGCGCACGGCGAGAGTGACCATCAGGATGCTGAACAACACAGAAGAGGCGGGCAGGCCTATTAGCAGCCATACCCATTTTTCTTTGTACCAAGGCAGAACAGTACCAGCCGACATAGCAGTATTACTCATTAGAATTTAACCGGCGCAGGACCAAGAAAACGGCTTTCGGAATCGATCTTCACGGAGGTGTCGTCAATCGCCTGCGCTTTAAACACGATATCATGACTGCGCTCTGTCAGCGCGCTGGGTTTAGCCTCAACCGCCATCGGGATGGAGCGTATTTCCGATGGCTCCAGCGTGAATTCGCTCTTGCCGGAGATGCTGATGCCATCCATGCCTTCCACAGTGATGACAAACGTGCGCACCTGGTCGGACATATTCATCAGCTGCAGGGTATAGGCGTTTTCGATATAGCCTCTTGCGTTGGTCTGGAACAGGGCTCCCCGGTCGCGGATGACATCCAGCTCAACAGGCAGACGCGTCCCCAGTTTGAATGCAAAGGCAGACATCATGATCACCAGGGCCAGACCATAGCCGATGGTGCGCGGACGCAGCAGTTTGGAGTCTTTGCCTTCCAGCTTCTGCTCCGTGGTGTAGCTGATCAGCCCTTTCGGGTATTCCATTTTCTCCATGACCGAGTCACAGGCGTCGATACAAAGCGCGCAGCCTATGCACTCGTACTGCAGGCCATCGCGAATATCGATGCCGGTCGGACAGACCTGCACGCACATACCGCAGTCCACGCAATCCCCCAGTCCGACCTCTTTGGGATCGGCGGAGCGCTTGCGGCTGCCTCTGGGTTCGCCTCGGTTAAGATCATAGGACACCACCAGGGTATCTCGATCGAACATAACTGACTGGAAACGGGCGTAAGGACACATGTACAGGCACACCTGCTCGCGCATCCAGCCCGCGTTGATGTAGGTGGCCAGAGTAAAGAATGCGATCCAGAAATACGCCCAGCCGGAGCTGATATCCAAGGTGAAGAAGTCAGGGACCAGCTCGCGGACAGGGTAGAAATACCCTACGAAAGTCAGGCCGGTGGCGAAGGCCACGAACAGCCAAGAGGCATGTTTGGCCGCCTTTTTCAGCGCCTTTTGTTTGTTCATGGAGGCCTGATCCAGCTTCATGCGCTGGTTTCGGCTGCCTTCAATACGCTCTTCCAGCCACATGAATATGAACGTCCAGACAGTCTGCGGGCAGGTATAGCCGCACCAGACCCGGCCAAACAGGGTGGTGATGAAGAAGAGCCCGAAGGCGCAGATAATCAATAGCCAGGATAGCAGCACAAAGTCCTGCGGCCAGAATGTGGCGCCGAAGATGTGGAACTTGCGGTTTGGCAAATCGAACAGCACCAGTTGCTGTCCGTCGACGCTGATCCAGCAGAACAGGAAATACATTCCCATCAGGAACCAGAGCGAGAAGGAGCGGACTTTTTGGAAGACGCCAGTAATTTCCTTGACGTAAATCTTCTTGCGGGCTTCGTAAAGCTCGACCGTTTTGACTTTCGCCGTGGAGGCGTCTTGCGGGTCGATATTTTGGACCGGGATCTTATTACTCATGATGCTGTCCAAGGTTTAATCACTTTAGCTTTGTCCAAACAGCGAATGACCAAAGCTAAGGAGACTAAGCCGCCGGAGTCCCGCTAAGCGGGCTCCGGCATCGCAATGCTTAGCGATGAGACAAAGAGTAGATGTATGCAGCCAGCAGGTGAATACGCTCTTCACCCAGCTTATCCTTGAAGGATGGCATAACGCCGCCGCGGCCGTTGCGGACTGTCGCCTCAACGATTGCTTGAGTGCCGCCGTACAGCCAGATGCCGTCAGTCAGGTTGGGCGCGCCCATGTCATGGCTGCCTTTACCGTCTTTGCCGTGGCAAACGAAGCAGTTGGCGGCGAATATCTCAGCGCCTTTCGCAGCCATGGCTTCGTCAACGCCTTCCTGGTTGCTCAAAGAGCGAACGTAGTTGGCGACTTGCTTAACGCCTTCGTCGCCAATCTCGCTTTTCCAGGCGCGCATGGCGGAGCCGTTACGACCGCCAGTAATGGTCTCTTTTATCTTCTCTGGGGAGCCGCCATACAACCAGTCATTGTCAGTCAGGTTGGGGAAGCCGGTAGCGCCGTGCGCGGTGCTGCCGTGGCAGACTGCGCAGTTGTTGGCGAACAGACGCTGGCCGATTTTCATGGCGTTGTCGTCTTTAGCCAGTTCCTCGATTGGCGTAGCCGCCAACTTGGCGAAAATCGGGGCGTAGGTTTCTTCCGCCTTTTTAACTTCCGCTTCCCATTGGTTTGCGGAAGTCCAGCCGAAAAGGCCTTTGTAACTTCCCAGTCCAGGATAAACAACCAAATAACCCAGTCCGAAGACAATGGTTCCCATGAACAGAACCAACCACCAGCGGGGCAGGGGATTGTCATACTCTTCGATGCCGTCGAACGAGTGACCCATGGTCTGCTCGGTTTCGGTATCGAACTTCTGGCTTTTGCGGGTGACCCACAGCAACCAGGCGCAACCAAATATTGATCCCAGGACGATAAAAGATATCCATCCGGTCCAGAAACTAGTCATGTTTTTTAGTCTCCGCTTCGCGTACTGACTTAGCGTCCGCTTCGTCATCTTCAAAGGGTAGGTTCGCAGCTTCATCAAACGTTTTCTTTTGTTTGGAGCTGAATGCCCATACCACTAAGGCGATGAACGCCGCCATGATGAACAAGGTGGCTAACCCGCGGACAGTATTAATATCCATTGAACTTACCGTTTGATTGCCGTACCCAGTTGCTGCAGGTAAGCAACCAGGGCTTCAATCTCATACTTGCCTTCAACCATTTCCGCTGCGCCTTCGATGTCCTCTTTGGTATAAGGTACGCCGACTTTGCTGAGAGCGTTCAGTTTGGCCGCAGTTTTCGATGGGTCCACCTTAGTGGTGAACAGCCATGGGAAAGCAGGCATGTTGGATTCCGGAACCACTTCGCGAGGGTTGAACAGGTGAGCCCGATGCCAGGCGTCACTGTATTTCGTTCCTACGCGGGCCAGATCCGGACCAGTACGCTTGGAGCCCCACAGGAATGGGTGCTCATAAACGGATTCGCCGGCGACAGAGTAATGGCCGTAGCGCTCTGTCTCTGCGCGGAACGGACGCACCATCTGCGTATGGCATACTGTGCAGCCTTCGCGGATGTATATGTCGCGTCCTTCCAATTGCAGGGCGTTGAGCGGTTTAAGACCTTCAACCGGGGTCGTGACTTCTTTGGTAAAGAACAAAGGTACGACTTCAACGAGTACACCGAAGCTGATTGCGATCACGATCAGAGGGATCATCAAGCCAAGGTTTTTCTCGACGACTTCATGATTCATCGAATTCTCTCCCTCTTAGTTAAACAGCGTGTGGAACAGAGTCAGCTTGCGCCAGCGCATCAATTGCTTTGGCGTCGCTTTGTCTGACGGTTTTCCAGGTGTTGTACGCCATGACCAGCATACCAGTCAGGAATACAGCGCCGCCCAGGACGCGCACAGCATAACCAGGGTAGCTGGCGTTCAGCGCTTGTACGAAGCTGTAGGTCAGGGTGCCGTCTTCGTTAACTGCGCGCCACATCAGACCTTGCATGATGCCGTTGACCCACATTGCAGCGATGTACAGTACGGTGCCGATTGTCGCCAGCCAGAAGTGAACGTTAACCAGCTTGACGCTGAACATTTCTTTCAGGCCGTACAGACGAGGAATCAGGTGGTAAAGCGCGCCGATGGAAATCATCGCAACCCAGCCCAGAGCGCCGGAGTGAACGTGGCCGATGGTCCAGTCAGTATTGTGAGAAAGCGCGTTGACGGTCTTGATGGACATCATCGGGCCTTCGAAGGTGGACATACCGTAGAAAGACAGAGATACGACCAGGAAGCGCAGAACCGGATCGGTGCGCAGCTTATGCCATGCGCCGGACAGAGTCATCATGCCGTTGATCATACCGCCCCAGGAAGGAGCCAGCAGAATCAGAGACATAACCATACCCGCGCTTTGCGCCCAGTCAGGCAGTGCGCTGTAGTGCAAGTGGTGCGCGCCAGCCCAAACGTAAATGCTGATCAGCGCCCAGAAGTGAACGATGGACAGACGGTAGGAGTAAACCGGACGCTCCGCCTGCTTGGGTACGAAGTAGTACATGATGCCCAGGAAGCCTGCAGTCAGGAAGAAACCTACCGCGTTGTGGCCCCACCACCACTGGACCATCGCATCGATAGCGCCAGCATAAATGGAGTAAGACTTCATGGCGGAAACAGGGATCGCCATGCTGTTGCCGATGTGCAGAATGGCGACAGTAATAATGAATGCGCCGAAGAACCAGTTGGCGACATATATATGCTTGCTTTTACGTTTGGCGACAGTACCAAAGAAAACAATAGCGTACGCCACCCAGACAACCGCGATCAGAATGTCGATCGGCCATTCCAGCTCAGCGTATTCTTTGGAAGTGGTGTAACCCAGAGGCAGCGTAATGGCGGCCAGGACGATGACTGCCTGCCAGCCCCAGAAGGTGAAGCTAGCCAAACCGTTGGAGAACAGAGGAGCCTGACTGGTGCGTTGGACTACATAGTAGGAAGTTGCGAAAAGTGCGCATCCGCCGAAAGCGAAGATAACGGCGTTAGTGTGCAGTGGTCTCAAGCGACCGAAGTGGAACCATGGATAGTGAGTATTTAGCTCCGGCCAGACCAGCTGTGCTGCGATAAGCACGCCGACAGCCATGCCCACTATACCCCAAACAACTGTCATGATGGCGAACTGACGCACCACCTTGTAGTTGTAGGTTTCGTTAGCACTTACTGTATTCATTAGTGACTATTCCTACCCTGAGTTGATTAATACGGCGCAAACCTGCTGGCGAGTTCGTTATGCTTTTGCAATTTTGAGTTGTCGCCCAGTTCGAATGTCAGGCTTTCAGGATCCAGAAACCAGGGGCCTCTTTTTCCTCCCCCTCGACAGCGGGCCGAAGCATAAGAGTTGCACAATGGGGCTGTCAACTTAATATGCTTGGCCAAGTCATTATCTCCACATATTTTTTCCCCTGCTTGATATGCATCAAACGCGTTATAAACCGGAGGGCGGATGCGTTAGTTCAGAAGGGGAGCGTCTGTCTTCGACTTTACTGCAAGGGAAGTCTTAGGGCATGTGAAGCAATGACCAAAGGACAGGAAATCCCTCTCACCCAATGCCTAAATAACTATTAGAAATAATAGATGATTTTTGGCTGATTTCTGGTCAATTTCAAATGGGATGACTCCTTCCTTTAATAAAGGAGGCGAGATCGTGATAATGACGGCCTTCGCGCAAAGATGAATATTTGTTCAGATCGTAGTTTTCGCATTGGTTTTTGGTAGATGGAGGGCGTATGCGCTTTATGGTCGACGGTCCGGAACAGGCCGGGAAGGTTCTTTTATTTGCTCATGGCGCCGGCGCGCCGATGGACTCCGATTTCATGTCCTTTATTACACAGGAGGTCAGCGCCGGCGGCGTTAAGGTCGTGCGTTTTGAATTTCCCTACATGCAAGAGCGTCGCGATACTGGAAAGAAGCGTCCGCCGGACCGTCAGGAGAAGTTGCTAAACTGCTTTGCGGAGGCGCTGGAGAATTGTCCTTCTGATACGGAGGTTTTTCTGGCTGGCAAGTCTATGGGAGGACGCATGGCCAGTATGCTGGCGGCTGATTTGCCAGAGGGCGATGCTCGGGTGCGGGGATGGCTGGCGTTTGGCTATCCCTTTCATCCCCCTGGTAAACCGGAAAAGCTCAGGACCGAGCACTTGATGAATATTCCGCTTCCCGGACTGGTGCTGCAGGGTGAACGGGACCCATTTGGCGGCCGTTCTGAGAATATGGAGCAGTATTTGAACGAGCAAAGCGCCATGGTCTGGCTCCCCGACGGCAATCACGATCTGGCCCCGCGTAAGGCTTCCGGCCTGACCAAAGAGCAAAACTGGCGCACGGCTGCGCAGGCGGCGCTGGCCTTTATGCTTCGCTGATTTGCCCGAGGCGATAGGATCGACGACAATAGCGGCCTTTACCCGGCCGCGCATTGGCGCGTCGATGAATTGATGATTGGAAACGCCCGGATGTCGCAAAAATACCCTACCAGTTCTTCCCGTAAACGCTCCCCTTTAAGCTCCGGCAAATATTCCGCCATCGGATTGCTCGCCTACTGCCGGCCTGGATTTGAAGCGGAGTGCGCCCAGGAGTTGCAAAATATCGCTTCGCTGCAGTTTGTATACGGCTACTCGAAAATAGAAAAGGGATCGGGCGTTGTATTCTGGCGCTGCTCCCAAGGCAACGCGCTGGATGTATATAAAGAGATAGAGGTGAGTCGCTGTATTTTTGCGCGGCAGGTGTTTTGCGCGTTGCATGACCTCGAAATTGAAGACCCTAAGGACCGTGTCTCGCCAGTGGTCGAAGCGCTGCGCGCCGGCGGCGCATTTGGGTTCCTGCATATTGAAACGCCGCTGGAAGATGAAGCGGGTTCTCTGCAGAAACTGGCCAAGAAGCTGACGGCGCCGATGAGCGCGGCGCTGCGCAACGCAGGCGTATTGAGCAAGGCCAAGTCGGATGAACTGCCCCAGTTGCATCTGGTATGCCTGTCTGGGCAACACATCATCGCCGCCTTGGCGATTTATCCCAACAGCAGCGCCTTGCCGCTGGGCATTCCCCGTCTGCGGTTTCGCAATGAGGCGCCGAGCCGCTCCGCTTTGAAAATAGAAGAAGCGTTTCTGACCATGTTGACCCCTGCGGAGCGTGAGTTCGTATTGAAGCGCGGGCAGCGGGGTGTGGATCTGGGCGCGGCGCCAGGCGGTTGGACATGGTATATGGTGTCCCAGGGCGTGAAGATGACGGCGGTCGATCATGGCTCTTTGCAGCAAGAGCTTTTGGAAGACCCGGCGGTGACTTACGTCAGCGATGATGGATATGTCTATAAGCCGCAGAAAAAAGTCGATTGGGTCGTATGCGATATCGTGGATAAGCCGAAACGGACAATGGAGCGAATGGCGGACTGGCTGTGTTATGACTGGACCACCTATGCGCTGTTTAATCTCAAGCTGCCGATGAAAACGCGCATGGATGAAGTGGAAGCCTGTCTGCAACGGTTGCAGGAGCGTCTTCTCGGCGCTGACATTGAGTCGGAAGTTCGCGTGAAGCAGTTATACCATGATCGCGAAGAAGTCACTGTACTGGCGCTCACAGGGCATTTTCTGACCGCTTTCCAGAAGCATTAACGCGTTACCCGCGAAGACCTAAATCAGAGGCATTCGGGGCATAAGGCCCTGAGTCTCTGGTTGTTGCTCAGCAGACTTCTTCCTTTAAGAGTGTTCCAGGATGGTGACTTTTTCTTCCCTGTCCATCATCGGAATCAACTCCGCCATCAGCGCTTTACGTTCATCCGATGTCTGCCAGGACTGCCAGTCCTGCACGGAGCGCCAGGTCGACCAGATTACCCGGTCGTTGGGTTCGTTGGCGTTACGCAGGGATTCGCCAGATAAAAATCCAGGCGCCTGCACGGCCGCTTGCAGGATCTTTTTCGCGGTGTATTCGTAATTGGTTTCCAGGGTCTTGGCGATATGGCGTTCGATCAGCACGCGGATCATGTAGCTACCCTCCGGTTTAGCAGCGCTTGTTTGTTATGAGTATAACAAGCAATCCCATGCAATTGAGGTCGATGCGGCGTTGAAGGTGTATAATCGCCGCCACGAAATGGAGAGGTTGCAATGAACGACAGCAAGAACGAAAACGTAGATTACTCGATCGACAGCGTCATGGATGTGTGTGGTCTGTTTTGTCCCGAGCCGGTCATGATGCTGCACAACCGCATCAATGACGTGGAAGTGGGGTGCGTTATCGAAGTATTGGCGACAGATCCCTCCACCCAGAGAGATATCCCCAAGTTTTGTCAGTTCCTGGGGCATGAATTGCTGGCTTCAGGCGAGCGGGACAAACAGTTTTTTTATCACATCCGTAAAGTTGGCGGCTGAAGCGTCAGTCTTTGGCGGTCGCAATCACAGGTTTTCTGGGGCGACTATAGAAGAAGGTCAGCGCGCCAGCCAGGACAATCAGACCGCTTCCGATCCAGAGCTCCAGATAAATTTCCTCACTCCAGATTAACCATCCCAACAGGCCTGCAATCGGCAGCGACGCATAGCTGTACAGGCCTATTTTGCCCGGCGACGCCAGTGTATAGGCGTGAGTGGTTGATAACTGGCCGATTGTCGCCAGTATGGCGAATAGAAACAGCCAAAGCAGGGTGACCGGCTCCAGCGCCCGCCAGTACCAGAGCATGGGAATGCAGGACAGTAGCGTGCTGAACAGGTTGAAATAGAAAACAATACGGACGCTGGGTTCGGTAGCGCCTAAGCGACCGATGACCACTTTGGCTCCGGCGGCGAACAGCGCTCCGCACAATCCTGTGAGAATGGCGAGTTTCCCCGCGGCGGCAAGGCTGTCCGGTTGCAGGATAATCAGAACGCCAAGGAACCCCAATCCCAGAGAAAACGCCAAAACCGGCGTCGGACGCTCGCGTAGCCAGATCCAGGCGATGACTGGAATAAATAGCGGCAGCATCAGTTTCAGCATAGTGGCTTCCGCCAAACGAATGGACGCGAAGGTGTAGATCAGACAGGAAAAGGCGGCGACGCCAAGGGCGGCGCGGAGAAAATGAAGCGGCAATCGCTCGGTTTTGAAAGCGCTACGTCCAGAACGGAGCAGCAGGGGAGTCAGAAACGCCAGACCGAAGAGATTGCGGAAAAACACCATCTGCCAGACATGGGCTTCCAGGCTGATATGTTTCACCACCATGCCGGTAAGCACGAAAAAGCATTCGCCGAGAATGATGAACGCCACTCCCCGCAGAAAACGATCTTGCGGCATGCGCTGACAACCCTTGAAGATGGATGATTGCGACGCCGGGCAGTCTATATGTCTTTGACGTGATTAAGAAGCGCGTTTTTGGAGATTTCGCCCAGGAAGCGTTTGGGCGCCAGCTCCGCGCCATTGGCGTCAAAGAAGACGAACGCGGGAGGCCCGAATATGCCGTAGCGCTTGAGCAGCGCCTGATTGCCTTGGTCGTTGTCAGTGACGTCCGCCTTGATAAGATGAAAGCGGCTGAGTCCGGCTTGTACTTCGGGCAGGACGAAGGTTTCCCGCTCCATGATCTTGCAGCTGATGCACCAGTCGGCGTAGAAATCCACCATAACGGGCTTGCCGCTGGCGGAAGCTTTGGCGACTTCCTGGTCTAACTGCTCTGGTGAAGTGACTTTGACGAAAGACAGCGGCTGCGTGGAGGAGCCGCCTGTAGCCGCCGCCGCGGATTTGATCGCATAGGGCGCCAGAGGTTGCAGTGGGTCGTTAGCGCCCGCCGCTGCGCCCAGCATCAGCGTGACGGCGTAGACAAAGAACACCAGTCCCAGGCCTTTGCTGAGTTTCTGCCAGCCGCTCCAGCCAGATTCGACGTTGGTGAAGGCGCCCATGTAAACCGCAGACACGCCGATCAATACCGCCCACAAAGTCAGGGTGGCTTCCGGTGGCAGGATACGCTCCAGCATCCAGATGGCCACACCCAGCAGGGCGACGCCAAAGACATGCTTCACATGCTCCATCCAGGCGCCGGCGCGGGGCAACAGTTTGGTGCCGCCAGTGCCGAGTATCAGCAGCGGCAAGCCAATGCCCAGGCTGAGGCCGAACAATGCCATGCCTCCTTTGAACGCCGAGCCCAGGTAAGCCGCATATCCCAGCGCAGCGATGAGCGGCGCGGAAACGCAGGGCGACACCACCAGTGCGGATAGCAGGCCCATAATGAAAACGCTGAGGATTTCTCCGCCTTGTTGCTTGCTGTTCAGACCGCTGAGCTTGTCGCGCAAAAACGAAGGCATCTGCAGTTCGTAGAAACCAAACATGGATAGAGACAGCAGCACAAACAACCCGCTGAACAGAATCAAAATCCAGGGTTTTTGCACCTGCGCCTGAATGTTGGCGTCCTGACCCAGTTCGCCGAAGTGGCCAGCGGCGGCGCCCAGCGCGGTATACACAGCGGCCATGCCCATGATGTAGCTAAAGGACAGAATAAAAGAACGCAGCATGGTGACTTCTTTTTGCCCAACGATGATGCTGGACAGAATAGGCACCATGGGGAACACGCAGGGCGTAAACGCCAAACCAATACCCACGGCCATCAGGATGAAAAAGCTGAATAACAGGCCCTGGGCGATGAGGTAGTCTGTAATCGAGGTGGATGAGGTGAAATCAACGTCAGCAGCCTTGCTTGGGGATGGCGTGCTGGAAGTGACCGCGGTGCCTGAGCTGTTTTGACCTGTAGAGGGAGGAGTGGATGAGGGGGCGTCGTTTGTCGTTGCAGCTGGCGCAGGGCTATCCGACTCCGTTCCGATAAACAGCGTCGTTTCTGTCTGCGGCGGATAACACAAACCGGCTTCCGCGCACCCTTGATAGCGCACTTTGAACTCAACTTCAGCGCCTTCCTCCGCCGCCACTGGCACGCGGATTGTAAGCTCATCGTGGTAGACGTAGACCATGCCGAAGTAGGGATCTTCCTTTTCCTCTCCAGGGGAGGAATAGGTCCAGCGCCCTTGTGTTACGCCCTCTGCGTCTGTCGTCACTGACGTGCGGTCTTTGTACAGGTAATAGCCGTCAGCAATCGCCCAATGCAGGACTAACTCGTCCCCTTCCACCGATGACGTGAACCGGTAGGCTTCCTCTACGGGCAGGAATTCCGGTTCGGCCAGAAAACCGCTGTTGTCGCCGAACAGGTTATTTTCCGCTCTGACCGTGGCGCAGCAAAACAGCGTCAGTATGAATAGGGCTCTGAGTAGTAGGGGCATGTTTCTCGCTACTGGTGCTTAAAATTAATAGTGGCGCTATCCGGCGCTCCTGTTCCCCGGGCGTCCCTTCGGTTGCGCGGGTATGGACTGGTTCAATATGACAATTTACTGGGTTGAAGGTTCAAAAAACTTGAACTTCTCGTTGAAATTACAATTGATTACCTTATCCATAAAATCGATAATCGGCCATCATAATCCAAGGCCCCTGTCTGCGCGACTTTCTGCGGTTAAGTTAAACTATTTTTAAGATCCGCCTGAACGTGCCGCAACGCCTATACTCTAAGTGCTTCGCACGGGCGATGGGGCGTCCATAAGACGGGCATGCCGCCCGGCTTGATTGTAGCGACACGGAGCTGTCACGCATCGGGGTTTTTTACGCGTTGTCGAGTTATTCCAGATTAGACTTCTCCATGCCGGCCGCTACGGCGCATGACTTACAGCTTTTATTCGACGGCTTGTTCCGGGAAACATTGAATACAGTGCTGGTGCGGGGAGAAGGCGAGCCTATTTACTTACCCGCTTCCGCCACGGGCGGTTGCAATGAAATCCACTTTGCTCATGGCTTTGTGAACAGCGCTTTGCATGAGATTTCTCACTGGTGCATCGCGGGCGAAGCGCGTCGCAAGCTGACTGACTATGGGTACTGGTACGAGCCCGATGGCCGCAGCGCCCAACGTCAAGCGGAGTTTGAGCGGGTTGAAGTCAAGCCGCAGGCGTTAGAGTGGATTCTGGCGGAAGCCTGCGGCATAAAGTTTTTTATCAGTTTCGATAATCTCGACGGTCAAGGCGCCGCCGGGGAAGAGGCCTTCAAGGCCGCCGTTCATGAACAGGCGCGACGCTATCTGCAAGAAGGGTTGCCGCCGCGCGCCCAGCAACTTCTGGACTGTTTTTTGGACACATACTTAGGGCGGGAAAATTTCGGACTGTCTCTGTTTGCACTGGATAAGCTATGAATGTTTGCGGAGATCCCGGAATAACCCAAATAAGCGGTGCGCGATGGAGCGTCCGCGGATAAGCTTCTCAATATCCCATTCACCGGCCCTCGCGCGAAGAACGGGCGGTTGGCGAATGAGGCGTTGGCGGGCTTGTTTTAAACAACTTATTGCAAACATTGCAGGTCCAGTCGCCCATCGCATAAAGTATGTGGTTTGGACTACGTCGGTTTGCCGGGAATATCTTCAAAAATCATGACAGTTAGTGATCAAACGACGGATAACGCCGTCCTCTTTTCTTCTCTGAATTTACATCCAAAACTTGAGCAGGCTATTCGCGATCTGAATTTTGAGCGCTGCACTCCGATACAGGGGCAGACGCTGCCGCACACGCTGCAGGGCGTGGACCTGATCGGTCAGGCGCAGACAGGCACCGGCAAGACCGCCGCGTTTCTGATCACCATTCTGCAGCGACTGGTTTCCAATCCGATCCCAGCGGAAGAGCGCTTCTCCAGTGAGCCGAGAGCCCTGGTGGTAGCGCCGACCCGGGAACTGGCGTTACAGATCGAGAAAGACGCCTGCGCGCTCGCCAAGCACCTGAAATTGAATATTATCTCCGTCATCGGCGGCACCCAGCTGGATCGCCAGCGCAGAAAGCTGCGGGATGAAGCGGTGGATTTGCTGATCGCCACGCCGGGACGTTTGCTGGACCATCTCACCAGCGCTGATATATACCTGGATCAGGTGGAAGTGCTGGTGCTGGACGAGGCGGATCGCATGCTGGACATGGGCTTTATCCCTGACGTCAAACGTATTGTCCGGGCGACGCCGAGAGAGCGGCAAACCCTGCTGTTCAGTGCGACCTTTAGCGAAGACATCAAGAATCTGGCGCGGCGCTGGACCGAAGAGCCGGTGGAAGTCATGCTGGCGGTGGACCATCTTCCCGCGAAAACCGTGGATCAGCGCGTTTACATGGTGGAAAGCAGCGCCAAGCGCAAGCTGTTGGTGAACCTGTTGAAAGACAGCGAAACCCGTCGTGTGATCGTATTCTGTAACCGCCGCGATGAAACACGAAGCCTGTCGGAAGCTTTGAATCGCCATTCCATCAAAAATGAGCTTATCTCCGGCGAATTGCCCCAGCAAAAACGCTTGAAGACGCTGGAGCGCTTCCGTAAAGGCGACTTCCGCGTGTTGGTCGCCACTGATGTCGCGGGCCGTGGCCTGCATATCGATGGAGTGACTCACGTGGTCAATTACAATCTTCCCGACGACCCGGAAGATTACGTACACCGTATCGGACGCACCGGGCGCGCAGGCGCGACGGGCGTCTCCATCAGCTTCGCCTGTGAGGACGATTCCTTCCTGATTCCGGAACTGGAGAAATACCTGGGTCATGAGCTGGCTCTGATTCACCCGGATGATGATTTACTGCAGTAGCCGAGCATACCGACCAAGAGGAAAGGGAAGATGAAAATAGTTGCAGATGAGAATATTCCGCTACTGCAGCCGTTTTTCGGATCAATGGGAGAAGTTCATACGCTTCCGGGGCGAGAAATCAGCAACGAGCACCTGCGTGACGCGGATGTGCTGCTGGTGCGTTCCGTGACCAAGGTGGACGAGCGACTGCTGGAAAATACCGGCGTGAAGTTTGTCGGTTCCGCCACCATTGGTTGCAATCATGTCGACATGGACTACCTCACTTCACGGGGAGTGGGGTTCAGTAATGCGCCGGGTTGTAACGCCAGCGCAGTGGTCGAGTATGTGGTGAGCTGTCTGTCCGTACTGAGCGAGCAGTTGGGCTTCGAGCTGGAAGACAAGACCGTGGGCATTATTGGGCGAGGTGAAATCGGCGGGCGACTTGAGCGTGCGCTGACCTTGTTGGGGCTTGAGGTGAAATCCAATGACCCTCCCAGAGAGGCCGCTGGAGAGCAGAATCTGTTTTCTCTGGAAGAGGTGTTGCAGTGCGACATCATCACCTTGCACACGCCACTGACGGATTCCGGTCCCTACCCAACTCAGGGTTTGCTGAACGCGGCGATGATCGAGAACCTGCGTTCGGACCAGATTCTGATCAACACCTGTCGCGGCGAAGTGATTGACGAAGCCGCGCTCAAGGGCCGACTACAAAGGGGCGATGGCCTGACCGTCGCGCTTGACGTCTGGAACAACGAGCCCGCCATTGATGTGGAGCTGGCGATGCTTTGTCACTTCGCTACGCCGCATATTGCAGGCTACACGCTGGATGGCCGCACGGCGGGAACGGAGATCATTTACCAACATCTGAGTCGCTATCTCGGATTGCCGGTGAGACACAAACTTGGGCAGTTTTTACCTGAGCCGCCGCTGCGTAGAATGGCGTTTTCCTCTGGAGTAGATCCAGACTGGGCGTTGCACACTGCGATCAGAGCAAGCTATGACGTGCGTCATGACGATAGCCAGCTAAAGCGCACCTTGCGCCTGGATGCGCCCATGCGGGCTCAAGAGTTTGATCGTTTACGCAGAGAGTATCGCGTGCGCAGAGGGTTTGATCGCATCAAGATTGAACTCAAGGGCGGCAAAGCAGATCTTCTCGCCACCCTGAGCGCGGTTGGGTTTAATCTCAGCTCAAAGTAACTCAGCCTTTCTGCCGCTGGCGCATATTCATGTGCTGGCGGCTCCACGGATTCCAATTATCTTCCATCGCTTTCAACGCCTGCTGAATCATGGCCTCAGTGATGGGGATCTCTTCACCGTTTTCCGTAATGATGGCGGCGCCGTTCATGCGTTCTTCGTCGCCAGTCTCGCTTGCCGATTTACGCCAGTTGTTCGCTTGCATTTGCCCGGACCTCCAGAGTTTGCACCAGCCTAAACTTGTCTCATGACGATCCTGTGACACGAGATGGGCATCTGTTTTCAGAGTTTTTTACTCTCGGCAGACGTCCTTATCTCTAAAATTAGCCCATGGCGTCAGCTTGAGCTATCAGGCTCAGGAAGGCTCTCCCAAGGCATTATCGACAGAAAATGCGAAAAAGCTCGAAAAGTGGACGATAATATATTGAAAGGCAAACCAACCTGAATTGGCGCTTATTTGTGAATCATTGCAAAAAAATGATCATTCGGGCTCACAAGCAGCGACAGGCGGTCGATACTAAACTGTCGAAATTATCGTCACGGAAAGAGGCGATCAATCCATTCCGGCATGAACAAAGGCGTTACAATGTAGACGTCGCTGGATACTAGTCTTGGAGAAATGGCTGAGTGGGTGATAAAGCAGCGGTGTATTCTCCCAAGGATGTGGAAATACCATTCGAAAAGCTGGGACTGCAAGTTGGCGATCCTTTGCATCTGGAGAGCATGGACCAGAGTGCGCGCTATCATGTGCGCCTGATCGGGTTTGTACCCGGGCAGAGCGTGATGGTCACCACGCCTGTGGTTGACGGCAAACAGCTGATTTTGAAAAAGGATCGGCCGTTTACCGTGCGCTCTGTGGCGAAGAACAAAGTGTGCGCCTTCACCAGTCAGATTAAGCACATGGCGTTACAGCCTTTCGCTCATATTCATCTGGAATATCCCAAGGAGCTGCTGGCGCTGCAAGTGCGCAACGCCGAACGGCTCAAAGTGGAAATCCCCACTCAGGTCAACAGCGACTTCGATACCGGGTTGGGCGACTGGCCAAAAGAAGCGGTGATTATCGATGTCAGCAAGACCGGCGCCGGGGTGAAGTCCATCGTCAAACTGGGGGACGCTGGAGAAGAGGTGATTCTGCGTTTTACTTTGACGGTGGCGGATATCACCAAGACGTTTAACGTCAATGGCATCATCCGCAATCGCACTATTCTGGAGCAGGATGATGCGCCTTTCAGATACTTATATGGCGTGCAGTTCACTGGCTTGTCTGATGCGGCGAAGATCGTCATCAGCGGCTTTGTGCACGAGCTGCAATTGTCCAAGTAATCAACGGCAATCGTCAGAAATGAGAAAGCCCGGCTCAGTCTCCGGGCTTTTTGAGACGAAATAAGCGCCAACCTATTTCAGGACTAGGCAGGTTAAGCCTTTCTCTGGCTCTTAGCGATTGGCGGCAAGCGCGGCGATACGCTCATCCAGAGGAGGGTGGCTGGAAAACAGCGCTTTGAGTCCCTGTTTAACTCCCTCGGTTATGCCAAAAGCGGTCAGTGTGTCTGGCATTTCATTTGGCATCTGGGTTTCGGCTTGCAGACGTTGCAGCGCCGCAATCATCGCGCCGGAACCAGCCAGTTTGGCGCCCATGGCGTCAGCGCGGAATTCACGTTTACGGGAAAACCACATGACGATTATCGACGCGAGAATACCCAATATAATCTCGGCGAAGATGGTGGTGATGAAAAAGCCGATGCCGTGACCGTTTTCATTTTTGAAGACAGCCTTATCCACAATATTGCCGATAATGCGGGCGAAGAACATCACAAAGGTGTTAATAACGCCCTGTATCAGCGCCAGAGTCACCATATCGCCGTTGGCGACATGCCCGATCTCATGAGCCAGCACTGCGCGAATTTCGTCTTTGGTGAAGCGTCGCAGCAGCCCCTCGCTCACCGCCACCAGGGCGTCATTTTTGTTCCAGCCGGTCGCGAAGGCGTTTGACTGGTGTGCGGGAAAGATGCCGACTTCCGGCATACTAATTCCTGCTTCGCTGGAAAGCTCTTTTACGGTGTCCAGCAACCAGCGCTCTGTCGCATCACGGGGTTGCCCGATTATCTGGGTGCGAGTGGACATTTTCGCCATCCACTTGGACAGGAAGAGCGAGATCATCGCGCCGCTCATGCCGAATACGGCGCAGAAGATAAGGAGCGAGGTGAGATTCAGTCCGCTGCCCTGCAGATAGGGTTCAACCCCCAAAAGCCGCAACGTCACGCTCGCTACAAGCACTACAGCAATGTTGGTTGCCAGAAACAGTAGAATCCTGAACATAGTCGCCTCAAACTAAAGGGATAAGCCTACTGGGAAAATATGTTTCGGGTGGGGGAAAATCAATAAATCAGGGATTAAAGATTATTAACCGATCAGGGCGCAGAACAGGCTTTTAAAAGGTGAAACTCTAAACTTGGCTGAGTGTTAGTGAGAGGCGTTTTTCATCAGGTTCCCACTAACATGATGCGTATATATTTTATGCTCGGTATCATTCATCTGTTTTTTGTTGCGCTCATGGGACTAAGTAAGTTACTTGATCCCTTGCGCTGCCAGTACTTCTGAAGATAGTCCGCAGGCATAAAATGCTTTGCCTTGCTCTTGTGCTTTATGAATGGCGCGCTCTATTTCGTTGGGGTCTTCGTTAGCTAGGCCATAGTCATTTGCGTTGTGCTTAATGCATTTCCAAAGGTCCAGTAACTCCATATGATTGCTTTTCAGATATTCGTGAAATCTCACCAGGGCGTCTTGCAGATCTTTGCCAGGCGCAGCAATGATGCCTGCCGCATAGGTCGAGCCATCCATGTTCATGGGGGTGTTAGGGCTTAATGACGCCTTATGATGAATAAGCCATATCTCTTCAGTATCCATTTGATGTCTCGAATATGAAAGTAAGGGGGGCTGTCGTTGCAGGTAACTAGAAGGACGCTTCTTGTCTGCCTGATTAATAATTCCACCTTTTTTGACCCAGTGTAACAAGTGTTTTTTAAATGCGTTTTTGATAAAAACTAATGCCGCACAACCAAGTAATTCAGGGCGAGAATTCACTAAGGCGCTTTGGGAGAAGGTTTTTGCGGGCTGGGGTAGGGGAAACCAACGGTCGCGATGCGGGGCTGGCGCGAGTGGCGATATTTATGGCCAGACCGATTGGCTCAAGCTGAGCCTTGTTCCATACGGGGCGGCTTCTCCGCTTCCACCCACTGCGTCATCCAATCTCGAAACGCCTCCATCGCTGGGGTGGGCGACCGGGACTTCAGTCGCGTCAGCCAGTATCCGCCTTCGGAAATAAAGCAGGAAAACGGCTGTTGAATGGTCCCGGAGGCGAGATGGCGGGCGAACATCAGTGGTGGCGCCAAAGCCACGCCCACACCTTGCAATGCGGCTTCCATCATGGCGATAGACGAGTCGAAAACAATGCCCTTTATCAAGTTGGCCGGTTGCGCCATGCCGGCGGCGGCGAACCAGTTGCTCCATTCGTTGGCGCGATAGGATCGCAACAGCGTGTGTCCGCTCAAATCTTCCGGCGTGCGCAACGTTTCCGCCAGGGCGGGGATGCATAAAGGCGTTAACGGCGCTTCGAAAAGCGGTGCGGCGTCGACGCCATGCCAGGCTCCGTCCCCGAACCGGATGGCGTAATCCAGGCCTTCCGCGGCGATATCCACGCGATTGTTATTGGTTGACAGACGTACTTCCACAAAGGGGTGCTGCTGCTGAAAGTCAGCCAGACGCGGCAGTAGCCATCCCACCGCAAAAGTGCCCACCACTCCCAACGACAGCACTTCGCGAACTTGCCTTCCCTCAAGCCGGGACAACGCCTCAGACATGCGGTCGAACGCCTGATTGACGGTGGGTAACAGCGCCTCGCCCTCTGGCGTGATCATGAGCCCGCGGGGCAGGCGTTTGAACAGCTTCACGTTGAGGCGCTCTTCCAGCACCTTGACCTGGTGACTGACGGCGGCCTGAGTGACGCAAAGTTCGATGGCGGCCTGGGTGAAACTCAGGTGTCGCGCGGCGGCTTCAAAAGCTCTGATGGCGTTAAGAGGAAGGTGTGGTCTGGCCATGGATACCCAAATTAAATTTATGGCTAATGCAAAAATTGGTCGTTTGTTATCAATTCTCCTGGATCATAAGCTATCCATCCCTAAGCGTTAAGGGCTTTGTTGCTGGTTTGGTATAAATATAATTTGTGCTTTTCAGGCCGGACCCTTTTTCGACGTTTATAAAGCCAACGCTTAGTCACTTCATTCAACATGGCGAGTAATCTTGGAGATACTTATGAGTTTTTTGGTGACGCGTCGTCGTTTGACGGCGTTACTGGGATCGGCGTGCGTAGGCGGGCTATTGATTTTTTCCGGCGTCAGCGCAGCGGCGGATAAGCCTGTTCAGTTGGAAAAGGTTTTTGCAAAACTGGAAGATCGGCTGGGCGCGCGCATGGGAGTGATGGTGCTGGATACGCAGACCGGCCGAACCTGGGAGCAGCGTGGACAGGAACGTTTTCCCCTGTGTAGTACCTTTAAAGTGCTGGCCTGCGCGGCGTTGCTGGCGAAAGTGGACGCCGGCGAGGAAAATCTGGCGCGCCGCGTCCAGATTCAAGCTCGGGATATTGTTACCTATTCTCCTGTCACCAAGGACCGTATCGGCGGAGAGGGAATGACCCTGGGAGAGCTGTGCCAGGCGGCCATGACCAAAAGCGATAATACGGCGGCCAATCTGGTGCTGAAAGCGGTCGGCGGTCCGCCCAAGCTGACCGAGTACCTGCGTGGTCTGGGGGATGAAATCACCCGTCTGGATCGCTGGGAAACTGAACTGAACGAGGCGACGCCGGGGGACCCACGGGATACGACCTCGCCTGCGGCAATGACGTCTACATTGCGGAAGCTGTTCTTGAACTCTCCGCTGTCGCCCGCATCCCGTCAGCAACTGACTGCCTGGTTTCTCGCGAACGAAACGGGCGACGCCAAGTTGCGCGCAGGCTTGCCGCAAGACTGGCGCATTGGCGACCGTACTGGCGGCGGCGCTTACGGCTCTACCAATGACGTGGCGGTGATCTGGCCGCAGGGGCGCGAGCCTCTGATCGTGACCGTGTATATCACAGAGACGGAAGCGACTTTTGACGATCGCAACAAGGCGATTGCCGATGTGGGTCGCGCAGTGGGAGCGGCGTTTCAGCCCTGAAGTAGGAATCGCTAAAGCGAATATTCAAAACAAGGGTAAATCGGACTTACCCTTGATACGTCTGTCTGGCTCAACGGAGTGGGGCGTATGTTTTATCAGTGCTGCGCAGGCGCAAACAGGATGCATTGCATGAGCTCCGCCAATTGCGTGGAAGTCGCTTTATGCAGCGCCTTCTTGATGAGCTGGATATTGCTCATGGCGGTATTGGGCATGGCGTCGCCGCTTTCTTCCAAAGCGCTGATAAAACGTTGCAGGGTCGGCGAGACGGCTTGATTGACGGCCAGACTGTTGAGTTTCAAAAAGGCCGGTTGAGTTAGCACCGCCTGATCGATGGCTTCCTGTCTGATAGTGTCCACGAAGCGAATCAGCCCCTCTTCCGACAGCCAGATCATGGCGGCGAAACAGGCTTGATGTCGCACACTGTGCAGCCCGAACTCATCCGGCGTGTCCGCACCGGAAATATCCTCCACAAAGACGGCGCTTTTGCGGGGAAAAGAGTTATAGAGCTGAATCAGGACTTTGGCTGCGTCCTTGTAGAACTCTTCTATGTGTATTTCTGGCACGATTCAATTCTCGGTTAGTTCGCTATAAAGGCGGACGCCTGCCGGAGCGCGTCCGCCGCAAAGGCGACGAATTATTGTTCGTAGCCTTGCAGGAAGTGGCTGATGCGGCCAACCGCGCCCTCCAGTTCATCCACCCTCGGCAGGAACACCAGCCGGAAATGCTGAGTGTCCGGCTGATTGAAGGCGGAGCCCTGAACGATCAGGATGCGCTCCTGCCGCAGCAGATCCAGCACCATCTTCTCGTCATTGTGGATGGTCAGTACCTTGGGATCAATTTTAGGGAAGAGGTACATGGCTCCGCGTGGTTTGACGCAACTGACGCCGGGGATCTGCGAAATCAGATTGTAGGCGGTGTCGCGCTGCTCCAGCAGGCGTCCGCCCGGGGCCACCAGATCGTTGATGCTCTGGTAGCCGCCCAATGCGGTTTGAATGCCAAGTTGCGCCGGCACGTTGGAGCACAGACGCATGGAGCTGAGCATGGTCAGGCCTTCAATGTAGTCATAGGCGCGCAATTTGGCGCCGCTGACGATCAGCCAGCCGGCGCGATAGCCTGCCGCCCGATAGTTTTTGGACAGGCCGTTGAAGGTCAGGAACAACAGATCGTCCGCCAATGAGGCGATACAGGTGTGCTCCGCTTCGTCATAGAGAATCTTGTCGTAAATCTCGTCGGCGAGGACGATCAGACGGTGGCGGCGCGCCAGCTCTACGATTTGCTGCAACAATTCCCGGGAATAGACGGCGCCGGTGGGGTTGTTGGGGTTAATAATGACGATCGCCTTGGTGCGCTCGGTGATCTTGCTTTCGATGTCCGCAATATCCGGGAACCAGTCCGACTGCTCATCACAGCAGTAGTGGACGGCGCGGCCGCTGGACAAAGTAACGGCGGCGGTCCACAGCGGATAATCCGGCGCTGGAATCAACACTTCGTCGTTGGTGTTCAGCAGCGCCTGCATCGCCATGACGATCAGCTCGCTGACGCCATTGCCCAGGTAAATGTCCTCGATATCCACGTTGGCGATGCCGCATTGCTGGGTGTAATGCTGCACCGCCTTGCGCGCGGCGAACAGACCTTTAGAATCCGCATAACCTTGCGCATGGCTGAGGTTGTAAATAACGTCTTGCTGGATCTCTTCCGGAACGTCAAACCCGAATGGGGCGGGGTTGCCGATATTGAGTTTCAGGATTCGATGACCTTCTTCTTCCAGGCGTTTTGCTTCCTGGAGCACTTGTCCACGAATTTCATAACAGACGTGGAGCAACTTATTTGATTTCTTGATTTCATGCATACTTAAACCGCTGCCGGGAACTGGCCTATAAGAAACATATATATAGAACATAAAAGGGGGCTGCGTATTATTCAATTGATGTCCCCATAATTACAAGCGGGATGCGGAAAGTCGCATATCGCAGTCTTGTGTCGGCGCAAGGTGCGGAACAATTCAGCGCCGCCTGCGTCAAAGTAAATGGAATATCGTTCAAGCGAGCAGAGAGTAATTGAGTCGGAGGCCTTATGGATAAAGTAAAGAAAAGCGACCAGGAGTGGCGCCAACAACTAACGGATGAGCAGTATCGGGTGACCCGAGGGAAGGGGACGGAGCGTCCTTTCACGGGCGAATATTACGACACGAAAGACGCGGGCGTGTATGTTTGCGTCTGCTGCGGCGAGCCGCTGTTCACCTCGGAGAATAAATACGATTCCGGCTGTGGATGGCCCAGTTTTTGGGCTCCGTTGGAAAAAGAAAAAATCACGGAAGAAATGGATATGAGCCATATGATGGTGCGCACGGAAATCCTGTGCAGCAAGTGCGACGCGCACCTGGGACATGTTTTTGACGATGGCCCGCAGCCCACCGGGCAGCGCTATTGTGTGAACTCCGCCTCGCTGCGCTTTCATTCCGCTGACGGCGACGCCAAACAGGACGACGAATAACCGGCGCTCCGCGTCTCAGGAGAATAATCGTGAAATTTGCAGATCGGCTGGCGGCGGTGCGGGACCGCTTCGGCTCCGACGAGGCTATGCGCGCTGCGTTATCAGTGGCGGCGGATGCAGAGCAACTGACGCAACAGTCCGACGCTTACTATCTTTCCAATATCAGTCGGCGGATATTTCGCGCCGGGCTGAAGCACAGTTTTGTCGACTCTCGCTGGCCGGCTTTTGAAGAAGCGTTTTTCGGCTTTGAGCCGGAAAAAGCAGAGCTGTTATCGGAGTCCGATCTGGATGAGCGTATGAAAGACGCTCGGCTCATCCGGCATTGGGGCAAGATGTGTTCGATTCCTTATAACGCCGCGATGGTGAGAGAAGTCTCCCGCGCTCATGGCGGATTCGGTCGTTTTCTGGCGGAATGGCCGGAGACGGATATTGTCGGATTGTGGCGTTATCTCTCCAAACAGGGCAAGCAAATGGGCGGGCAATCAGGGGCGCGTTTCTTGCGGATGGTCGGCAAGGACACCTTTTTGCTGACGGACGATGTGGTCGCCGCGCTCAAAGTGATGGGTGTGGTGGAGAAAATCCCGACTTCGCAGAAGCAACTGCAGCATACCCAGGCGTTTTTCAATGAGTTGGCGCACACCTACTCATTTCAGCTCTGCCAGCTGAGCCAGATCCTGGCCTACAGCGTTGGCTAATCGCTGAGAAAACGGGCAGGGCCGAGTACGCAATGATCGCCGCCTGGAGTCTGCCTGGCGGCGAAGTTTTGTGACCCTGAACGCAAAAGATCTCAGGAGAGATTGAAAATATATATTGTGCACAATATTATTTTTCGAAATACAAAGGAGGAACCTATGAGCGTTTACGACTATCAGGTAGAGGACATCAAAGGCGCGAAGCGGGACATGTCTGAATTCAAGGGCAAGGTGCTGTTGATCGTCAACACCGCCAGCAAATGCGGCTTCACGCCACAGTTTTCCGGTCTGGAGTCCTTGTATGAGAAATACAAAGATCAGGGCCTGGAAGTTTTGGGGTTTCCCTGTAACCAGTTCATGCAGCAAGACCCCGGAGAGAACGCTGAGATTGCCGAGTTTTGCCAGCTTAACTATGGCGTCAGCTTCCCGATGTTCGCCAAGATCGATGTCAACGGCGATAGCGCGCATCCTCTTTATAAGTTTCTGAAGAGCCAATCTAAAGGGCTATTGGGGACGGAGGGGATCAAATGGAATTTCACCAAATTCCTGGTGGACAAGAACGGTAAAGTTCTTGAGCGCTTTCCGCCCACCGCTACGCCAGAGAAGCTGGAAAAGCCGATCAAGGAACTGTTGGCGTGACGCTACCCGCTTGTCAGGAGGGACGGGAAGATCAATTGCTGGCGTTGGATAACCAGATTTGTTTTCTGCTGTATTCCTGCTCCCGCAGCATGACGTCTCTCTACCGGCCTCTGTTGAATGAGTTGGGGCTGACCTATCCGCAGTATCTGGCCATGCTGGTGCTGTGGGAGGGGGACAAATCCGGTGAGGCGATGAGCATCAAGCACATCTGCGAGCGCCTGTTGCTGGATACCGGGACAGTGACGCCGCTACTGAAGCGATTGCAGCAGCAGGGGCTGATCACCCGTCAGCGCTCAGCGGAAGACGAGCGTAGTGTTTTGCTGGGGCTGACTGACGCGGGAAGGGAGCTTAAGGCGCGGGCGGCGAAAGTGCCGATGCAATTGCTGTGTAAGGCGAACGTGGCGATTGAGGAGCTTGAACGTTTGAAAGGCGATTTACGCGGCTTTCTGGATCGAATTCAGCAACTGAGCTGAGGCGTTTAGGCAAATTTGCTGCTGGCGGCCGCTGCAACAGGGTCTTCCAGCCATTTCGCCAGCATTTGGGTGAGCGCTTTTTTCTCGTAAGGCTTGGTGAGGTAGTCATTCATGCCGCAGCTGAGACAGCGCTCTTTGTCGCCCTGCATGACGTTTGCGGTGACCGCGATGATAGGCAGGGCGTCGTACTTGGCGTTCTGACGAATCAGTCGCGTGGCCTCGTAGCCGTCCATGACTGGCATATGGCAGTCCATCAAAATGATGTCGTAATGGTCGTTGCCCACCAGATCCAGGGCGTCCTGTCCGTTGTTGGCGATGCTGACCTCGTAACCCAGCTTGCGCAGGATGGTTTTCGCCACCAGCTGGTTAACCTGGTTGTCTTCCACCAGCAGCACATGTTTCTGGCCTACCGGCGCCTCCGGCATATCCGTCCCTTCCGTAATCACCGCAGCCCCGCCAGGGTTGGCGGCCTTGTACAGGGTGTCGTACAGCCGGTCGCGGCTGACTGGCGCACTGATCATCTGCTCAATGCGCATGGCTTTGAAGGCGTCAGTGTCAGACGGAATGTTTTGCCGCGCCACCAGAATCATATGCACGTTTTCTATGTCCTGATGCTCCACCAATAGCGGGGAGAGAGATCGGGAATCGAACAAAATAATAGTATTGGGCTCAAAACGCTGTTCTTTTAACTGAACGTCCTGTGGGTGTTCATAAGGATAGGAAGCGCAGGGCAACTTCCAGTTCTGCAGCTCGGCGCTGATGCATTCAAAGGTGCGATTCTCTGTCTGATGCAGCAGCACAAAATGATGTTTGAACAGGCTTTCGTCCACCTTCGGGCTGGGCGTGTTGTGGTCCGCCAGCAGGGGCAGGGTGACCATGAAGCTGCTGCCGCGCCCTCGTTCTGAATCCACCTCAATCTTGCCGCCCATATGGGTCACCAGCTGCCGACACAGGGTCAGACCGAGACCGGTGCCGCCGTATTTACGGGTGATGTCGGCGTCGCCTTGAGAGAAGGGGGAGAAAATAGACTCCAGCCGGTCCGCTTCGATGCCGATGCCGGTATCGGATACGCGGATCTCCACGCTCTGGTTTTTCAGAATGCTCAGGCTGACGGTCACGCTGCCGGTCTCGGTAAACTTGATGGCGTTACCAGTCAGGTTGCTGACGATCTGGCGAATACGGGTGGGGTCGCCGTAAACCCTCTCAGGGAAGGTGGGGTCAATATTGGTGTACAGGGCCACGTTCTTGGCGTGTGCGTTTTGCGCCAACAGACGGGACACGTCCTCGACGGTCTTGCGAAGATCGAAGGCGATGTTCTCCAGCGTCAGCTTGCCGGCTTCCACTTTGGAAATGTCCAGGATGTCGTTGAGCAACTCCAGCAAGGCGACGCCGGAGCTATAGGCGACATTGAGCTGTTCTTTCTGCTTCTCGGACAGCGGCTCTTCCAGCGTCAGGCTGATCATGCCCAGTACGCCATTGAACGGGGTGCGAATCTCGTGGCTCATATTGGCGAGGAAGTCCGCCCTGGCTTTGGCGCGGCTGACCGCTTCCTCTTTGGCGACGCGCAGGTCGTGGTTGCTCTTGATGAGCTGTTTGTTCTTCTCGGACAGCTCTTTGGTGCGGCTGTCGACGATCTGTTCTAACTGCTCTGAATAGGTCTTCAGGCGCGATTCGGCTTTCTTCAGCTTATTCAGGTTCTCATCGATAGCCTGCAACTGGTTGTTGGTGGAGTTGACCAGGACGCCGATTTCATCCATTTCATGGCCCTTGGGCACAGGCAGGCGGATTTTCTCAGGGGTCTCCGGATCGACTTCGCTGACCGCGGAGATCACTTTCACCAGCGGCTGGGTCAGCATGATATAGAACAGAATCAGCAGCACCGCGGAAAGGATCAAGCTGCGTAAAAAGCCGGACACAAGGGTAAATGCCGCCCGCTTGAGAAACTCCGCGCCGCTGGGATAAGTGTCCACGACCACATTCAGGTCGCCCAGAACAAAGTCATTCAGCTGCGGTACGAATAGCGTTTCAGTGTAGGTGCGACTGGGTTGGAACAGCAGGTCGCTGAGCCAGCGGTAGGCGGAGGTCTGCGGCTCGCGTTCTTTACTGGCCAGCAGCCGATTGTCCGTGTCGATAATCTCCGCATGGATGATCGAAGGGTGCTCAAGCAGCCCGTCCAACAACTCTGCGGCGAGTCTGGCGTCAATGTTATAGGCGATCTGTGAGGCCGGCGCATGGCTGATCGCGACGACCGCGCGAATTTCCGCGTCTAGAGAATTTTTTTCGTTGAGAAAGTCGATGATGACCTGGATCAGACTCAGCACCATGCCCAGCAGCAAGGCTACGGCGACGGTGTTGCGCGCCAGTCGGAAGGATAGTCGGTTGTTGATGCTAATTTTCAAGGGTTATTCCCATGAACGCCAAGCGAGCGGCGGAGACAGAGGAAACTGTCCGGCGCTCCGCCGGTCAGGAAAGCACAAGCGCTGTCCGGGCCGTCCGCTCTAATCATAAGACTGCTTTTTCTTCCACTTTTCTTCTTCTGTCATCATCTTGTCCAATTGCGCGCTCAGCCTGTCGCTTCCTTCCGCAACTGCTTCAGATTTGGTCTGCGCCGCTTCAGTGGCAAGTTTTTCCAGCTCTTTGATGCGTTGACGATAAATAAGCATGCTTTTCTGCGCAAGGGGATTCTTCTCTATTTTGCCCAAAGCCTCGATAGCGTCATGATAATGATGAATAGCGATGCGTGGCCGGTTGGTGGCCAGGGCGTGTTTGGCCTTGTTGACGTGGGAGTCCGCCAGGGAGCGGACAATCAGGAATTGGGTGTTGAGGAGGTGTTTGACGCCCGCTTTCTTTTCTATGCGGCCTTTTTTGACCTGCACCTCAATGAACTTGTACAGCCCCTTGAGCAGTTTGCGGACTTCCTGCATCACTGCCTGATTTTGCAGATCAAGCTGAGGGAAGTCGGCCTGACTATTTATATTCTCCTTTATGACTTCCCACTCTTCGGCCTGGCTTTCGTGATCGCCCCGATGACCGAGATTGGCGAGCTCCTTGATGGTTTCCTGGGCGCGCGCCACCACCAGCAGACGAATGTCTTTGGCGGCGTATTGGGGCGGCAATCCGGTGGCCAGCGCTTTCAACAGACGCAAACGGTCGAGCAAAGCGTTGAGCTGACGTTGCCGGGCGTCCTTCGCCTTTTCGCGCCACTGTCCCAAGTAAATCAGAAGCAACACCAAAATAATGACGCCGCCTATTAAGGCGGTAATATTCGTTGCAGACATCTGGGTCGTATATTTTCTATATAAATTTAGAACTTACGGAAAGTATAGATGAAACTGGGAAAGTCTACGGATTTCTGCAAAAAAATGTCTGTCTGGGTGAAGAGGGCGGCTGCCTGACGAAACTACGCCGATAGAGACTTTGGCGTTACAAAAAGCTGCAAAATTCCCCGCGTTTGCGATATGTCGGACCAGCGTTCCATGTCAAAGCGGACTTGAGCGACGCCGCAGGTGGGGAGGTTAGCGATGCGGCTGTCGGAAATAGCGTTTAGCAGGTCTGTAAAACCGGGATTGTGTCCAATAATTGTGAGATTGGCTTGCGTTTGCTGTTTGATCAGAGCCAGGAGTGTGGTGTAATCCGCCTCGTAAATTTTGGCGTCCTCCTGCGCTACTTTTAATAGCGCGGGATTGTCCTGGCCCAGTAATTGCAGAGTTTTCCGGGTTCTGCGTGAAGGACTCAGCAGGCATACATCGGTGGAGAATTTCATATTCTTCAGCAAACCGCCAATCCTGGGCGCGTCCCTTAATCCCCGTGTTCCCAGCGGCCTTTCCAAATCAGGCAGTTGTGAATTTTCCCAGGAGGATTTTGCGTGACGGATCAGGGTTAGAGTGTGCATGAGGGGCTGCCGGAATTTGCGCGAACTCGTATTTATAACGTGAAAATTATTCTGCCATCAATTAATTCAGGCGTGCGTCAACATTGTGCGTCGATGGAGAATTGTAATAGCATCCGCACTGTAATGATAAAAAGATCGTTCAGTCCTAGATCTACCAAGGATAATTATATGAAAAAAACTATAATTGCTGCTTGTATGGGGTTAACTTTGGTTCAGCCGGCGATCGCCGCGGACTTCAAACCGGCCGTTGTTTACGATAAAGCCGGCAAGTTCGACAAGTCATTCAATGAGGCGGTTTTTCGAGGAGCGGAGAAGTTTAAAAAGGACACCGGCGTTGAAGTGAAAGAGGTGGAGCCTACTAATGAGGCTCAGGTTGAGCAAGGTCTCGAGAAGTTAGCTCGTCGCGGCTCCAGCCCGATTGTAGCGGTTGGTTTCAGCCAGGCGAATGCGGTGTCTTCAGTCTCCGCAAAATATCCAGACGTTCAGTTCACTTTGATCGACATGGTTGTGGACAATCCTAACGTTCACTCCATCGTGTTCAAAGAACATGAAGGTTCATTTTTGGTCGGCGCATTGGCGGCGATGAAGTCCGCAACCGGTAAAGTCGGTTTTATCGGCGGTATGGACATCCCTCTGATTCGTAAGTTTGGCTGCGGCTTCGAGCAGGGCGCCAAGTACGAAAATCCGAAAGCGGAAGTTTTCACTAACATGATCGGCTCCACCGGCGCGGCGTTCAATAACCCGGGCAAAGCGGCGGAACTCGCCAAGAGCCAGTTTGACAGCGGCGCGGACGTTATCTTCGCAGCGGCTGGCAGCAGCGGCAGCGGCGTATACCAGGCGGCCAAAGACGTGGGCAAATACGCTATCGGCGTAGACAGCAACCAGAACCACCTGCATCCAGGCACCATGCTGACTTCTATGGTTAAGCGTGTTGACGTAGCAGCGTACAGCAACTGGATGGCGGCCAAAGACGGCAAGTGGGAGCCAGGCGTTGAAGCCTTAGGGTTGGCGGAAAACGGCGTTGATTGGGCGCTGGACGAATACAACCGTTCGCTGGTGACCAAGGAAATGGAAGAGAAGGTCAATCAGATCAAGGCGGATATCATTTCCGGCAAGATCAAAGTGCACGACTACATGTCTGACAACAGCTGCAAATACTAAGCGGGTTGTGAATTTAACGACGGCGTTGTAAGCGCCGCCACGAAAGAAATATCGCCGGGCGTGAAGGGCCCGAAGCCGGGTTTTTAGACGCCCCGGGACAAGTTTTTTCTTGCCCGGGTCTGTCATTTATCTTGACTACTTGGTCAGAAAAATGAGAAAAAACCCTGCGCGGGTGCTTAAGCCCGGCGGATTTCCGAGTAAACTAACAACCGATAAACCAATTCGGGATTTCCCATTTCCATGACTAGTAACGCATTGCAGCTTGAGAGTATCAGCAAGCGGTTCGGCGCTGTATTGGCTAATTCGGACGTTAGCCTTTCCGTCGAACAGGGAACTATACACGGCGTCATTGGTGAAAACGGCGCAGGTAAGTCGACCCTGATGAGCATACTCTACGGCTTTTATCAGGCGGACAGCGGTTCCATCAAAGTTTTCGGCAAGGAAGCAAAAATCCACGATTCTCAGGACGCCATCGACGTCGGCATCGGCATGGTGCATCAGCACTTCATGCTGGTGGATACCTTCACTGTGCTGGAGAACATTACTCTGGGTTGCGAAGGCAGCATGTTGCTGAGCAAGGGCCAGGCGCAGGCGCGCGAGGCTTTGAGTAAACTGTCCCGGGAGTACAACCTTAAAGTTGACCCTGACGCCTTGGTTGGCGAGCTGCCGGTCGGCGTACAGCAGCGGGTGGAAATCCTGAAGGCGCTGTACAAAGGCGCAAAAATTCTGATCCTGGACGAGCCCACCGGCGTACTGACGCCGCAGGAAACAGACGACCTGTTCAAGATACTGTTATCTCTGAAAGAGCAGGGCGTGACCGTCCTTTTGATCACACACAAACTGAAAGAAATCATGCACGTGACGGACAATGTGTCCGTTATGCGTCAAGGCAAGATGGTGGCCCATCGCCATACAGCGGAAACCAACCCCGAAGAGCTCGCTGAGCTGATGGTCGGGCGCAAGGTGGTACTGCAATTGGAGAAGCCTGCGACGGATGCCGGCTCCAAAGCGCTCACCGTCTCCAACCTGAAAGTGCGCGACGCCCAAGGCATTGAGCGGGTGAAAGGAGTTTCCTTTGAAGTCGCGGCTGGCGAAATAGTCGGCATTGCAGGGGTGTCCGGCAATGGACAGACCGAGCTGATGGAAGCGCTGGCGGGTATGGTTTCACCGGAATCCGGGGAAATTCGCTACGGCGACCTGTTAATTTCCGCTGATCATAAAGTCTGCCCCTCTGAGATGCGCAAAGCCGGTGTGGCCCACGTGCCGGAAGACCGCCATCGGGTTGGCCTGGTGACCTCTTTCAGCGCCAGTGAAAACGCCATTCTGGGCTATCATCGCAGCTCTGCCTGGAATAGTAAGGGCGTACTAAGCGGCGCTACCGTTGGTAAGCACTGCGCGGAATTGATGGCCGATTTCGACGTACGTCCCCAGGACCCCACCCTTAAATGCGCCAACTTCTCCGGCGGCAACCAGCAGAAACTTATCCTCGCCCGTGAACTCGATCAGACGCCTAAAGTGTTGCTGGTAGGCCAGCCAACGCGCGGCGTGGACATCGGCGCGATTGAGTTTATCCATCAGCGTCTGTTGGATATGCGCAACCGCGGCGGCGCCATTCTGTTGGTATCCGTAGAGCTGGATGAGATTCTTTCTCTGAGCGACCGCATCATCGTCATGTGCGACGGCCGCGTCACTGGAGAGTTAGCCGCCTCGGAGGCGGATGAATGTACGCTGGGGCTGATGATGTCGTCGTCCCGGGATATCAACGCCAGCGAAGAGAAAGAATAATGAAAGGTCTGGATCGTAATTTGCCCACTTGGGTCAATGTCGGCTTGTTGCCGTTATTGAACGTCGTTACCGCATTGCTGGTATCCGCCGTGGTGTTCTGGCTGATCGACGTTAACCCGCTGGAAGCGGCTGAAATTCTGTTGTACGGCGCCTTTGGCTATCAGGAAGGCATAGGGTTTACGTTGTATTACACCACTAACTTCATCTTTACTGGTCTGGCTGTAGCGATCGCTTTCCACGTCGGTCTTTTCAATATCGGTGGCGAAGGTCAGGCCTACATTGGCGGCCTGGGCGTCGGCCTGCTGTGTCTGGCGTTGGATGCCTCCGTGCCCGGGCCGGTGTTGCTGTTGCTGAGCACTCTGGCCGCTGCGCTGTTCGGGGCCGCCTGGGCGTTTATCCCGGGCTGGCTGCAGGCCTATCGCGGCAGCCACATCGTTATCACCACGATCATGTTCAACTTCCTGGCGTCATCGCTGATGGTTTATCTCATGGTGAACGTTCTGCGTGAACCGGGACAGATGGCGCCGCAAAGTCGCGCTCTGGCGGAAACTGCCTGGCTGCCTTTTATGCATGACTTGTTCGCGGCGATTGGCATTGAGTTTGAACGCTCTCCATTGAACATTTCTCTGTTCTTGGCTTTGCTGTGCGCATTTGGGGCCTGGGTATTTATCTGGAAAACCAAGTGGGGCTACGAGATTCGCACCGTCGGCAGCAACCAGCAGGCGGCGGTCTACGCGGGTATCAAACCTGCGCGGGTGATGTTGCTGGCCATGGCGATCTCCGGCGCTTTGGCGGGCTTCGTAGGCGTTAATGAAATCAATGGCGTGCAGCATCGTCTGTTGCTGGATTTCCATTATGGATATGGGTTTGCAGGTATTGCGGTCGCTCTGATGGGGCGCAACCATCCCATCGGCATCGTGCTGGCGGCGCTGCTGTTCGGCGCGTTGTATCAGGGCGGCGCTGAGCTGGCTTTTGAAATGTCCAACGTGAACCGGGACATCGTCGTGGTCATGCAGGGTCTGGTTATTTTGTTCTGTGGCGCCTTGGAGTTCTTGTATAAGCCCTTGATCGCCAATATGTTCAAGGAGAAAACGGCATGATCGATACCTTGATTCTCACTTTGGACGCCACCATGCGCGTGTCCACGCCTCTGATTTTCGCCGCTTTCGCAGGCATGTTTTCCGAGCGCTCCGGCGTGGTGGACATCAGCCTGGAAGGTAAGATGCTGGCGGCGGCGTTCACTGCGGCGGCGGTCGCTTACCTGACCAATTCCGCATGGCTGGGTCTAGGCGCGGCCATTATGGTTTCCGTGTCTCTGGCGATGTTGCACGGCGTCGCCTGTGTCACGTTCCGCGGTAATCAGGTCGTCAGCGGCGTGGCCATCAACATCCTGGCTGCGGGCCTGACGATGACGCTGGGCCTGAGCTGGTTCAAGCAGGGCGGACAGACTCCGCAGCTGACTGACGCCGCCCGCTTTTCCATTATTGAGTTCCCGGGCGCGGAGATGATGAGGGATGTGCCGGTAATCGGCGGCATCTATTCTGAAATGCTCAGCGGCCACAATATCTTTGTTTACTTGGCCTTTTTGGTCGTGCCGTTCTCCTGGTGGCTGTTGTTCCGCACGCGCTTCGGCTTGCGTCTGAGAGCCGTTGGCGAGAACCCGAAAGCAGTGGATACCGCTGGAATTTCCGTGCATCGCATGCGCTACGCCGCATTACTGTGCGCAGGCATTTTGTGCGGCTTCGCCGGCGCCTATATTTCCTCCGCTCAGAATGCACAGTTCGTACGGGATATGACGGCTGGGCAGGGCTTTATCGCGCTGGCTGCGTTGATTTTTGGTAAGTGGCGTCCTCTGCCTGTTCTGGGCGCCTGTCTGCTGTTCGGATTCCTCGACGCTGTCGCCGTGCGCTTGCAGGGCGTGGAAATTCCCGGGTTGGGCAAGGCGCCGATTCAGTTGATTGAGGCGTTGCCATACATCCTGACGGTAGTTCTGCTGGCGGGCTTCTTTGGCAAAGCGGTGGCGCCCAAGGCGATCGGCTTGCCTTATGTGAAAGAACGTTAGGTCAAACACTGATAAAGACATATCTGCGTCGCGAGGGCTCTGACCATTTGGCCTTGGCGACGACCTAAGGAAGACTATGAAAGTTCTGAATTTCGGTTCTATTAATATTGATTATGTCTACCGGGTGCCTCACTTCGTGCGCCCGGGGGAAACACTGGCCAGCGACTCGTTGACGACAGTGTTGGGCGGCAAAGGCGCTAATCAAGCCATCGCCTTGGCGCGCGCGGGCGTCCAAACCGCTCATTTGGGGCGAGTATCCGCGGCGGATGCCTGGGCGGTGGACCTGATGCGCGAAAGCGGCGTGGATGTCGCCACCGTCTCACAAATCGCTGAGCCCAGCGGTCACGCCATCATTCAGGTGGATGACGCAGGTGAAAACGCCATCGTGTTGTTTGGCGGCGCCAACCGCAGCTTTTCTCAAGAAGAGGTGGTCTCCGCTGTGTCCGCTCTGGACGAAGGCAACTGGCTGCTCATGCAAAACGAATGTAATGGCGTGGAATGGGCGATCGCCGCCGCAGCGGAGCGTAAGGTGAAAATTGCGTTCAATCCTGCGCCGATGACGGAAGACGTCAAGACGCTGCCTTTGCAGCAGATTGACCTGTTGATTCTCAACGCGATGGAAGCCTGCGACCTGGCGGAAACCGCAGATGCGGACGCCGCATTACAAGCCTTGGCGAGCAAATACCCGAACACTACGGTTGTGGTGACACTGGGTGGCGAAGGCGCTTTGGTCATGCACGGCGGCGAGACGGTCACCCGTCCGGCGGATAAAGTGACGCCTGTGGACACCACGGGCGCCGGCGACACCTTTGTCGGCTATTTCCTGGCTTCGCTTATTTCCGGTTATGAACATTCCGCCGCTCTGGACAGAGCGGTCAAAGCGGCTGGCATTGCGGTCACCCGCCCCGGCGCTTCTCCCAGTATTCCAACCGCCCAGGAGGTGGATTGATTTATGTACCCAATTATTATCGATACGGATCCCGGTGTAGATGATGCGATGGCGATCGCCTTCGCCCTGGCGCATCCTGAGATTGAACTGGTGGGCCTGACCACTGTCTTCGGCAATGTGCCGGTTGCTCGCGCCACCCGCAACGCGCTGGCTTTGGCGGAGCATTTTGGTGTTCCGAACCTGCCAGTGGCGCAAGGCGCGAAGTACCCTCTGGTGCAGTCGCCGCTGCCGCACCCTGACTTTGTTCACGGGGCGGACGGTCTGGGCAACATGGATTATGACGCTCCTCAAGGACAAGCCGTGGCGCAAAGCGCAGCGGAGTTTATCGTTGAGCAGGCCAATCGCCTGAATGGCGAGCTGACTGTCGTGGCGATTGGACCACTGACCAACCTGGCGCTGGCGCTCAAGCTAGACCCGGACCTGCCCAGAAAGTTGCGTTCTCTGGTGATTATGGGCGGCGCGGTAGACGAGCCAGGCAACGTATCGCCTATCGCCGAAGCGAACTTCCTGTCTGACCCTCATGCCGCAGACGTGGTGTTGGGCGCGGACTGGCCGGCGGTTATCGTTGGCCTGGATGTAACGCATAAAATCATTCTTACGGACAGCAATCTGGCGCAACTGCGCGACAACGCCGGTGAAACTGGTAAATTGCTGTGGGAAACCAGCCGTTTTTATGTGAATTACTACTCGAATACCGGCGCAGCGTCCGACCATGACGAAGCGGGCTGCTGTATGCACGACGCCGCCGCGGTGGCTTATGTGGTGGCTCCGGAACTGTTCACCTGTATCAGCGGACCTGTGCGGGTTATTAGTGAAGGCGTTGGAGCAGGGCAATTGACGATTAATCGCAAGGGCTACACCTATCTGCTCAAGCATTGGGAAGACCGTCCCGCCGCCAAGGTCTGTATGGACCTGGAGGTGGAGAAAGTACGCTCTTTGTTCCTGGATACGATCATCCAGCACAAAGTGCGCTGAACTGATAAATAGAATAATGACGGTAACGAACTTCTCATGATAAAAGGCCCTTGTACTCCAAGGGCCTTTTGCGAAGTGAGCGTTACTGAGCGGCCACGGGCGTTTAAGAATAACTCAGCTTAGGGCTTGGGTCTGTTGGCGATTGCTTTCGCCACCCCTTTTTGGCTATTTTCCCTTTCTCATTGCCGGAGACGCGATTCGGCGGCGTAGCCAGCTCGCCGGGGTCTTCACTGTGAGTAATGAAATATGTTTCAAAATCGGCGCTGTTCCCAAAGGACAACGGGCCCGGATATAAAAACAGAAAGGAAAAACACATGGTAGCAAAGCAACGCATACTGGGCCTGGCCATTCTGGCGGCCTGTTCATTGACGGTCGTCGCCTGCGCCCCGATGCAAGCGGGTCCGCAGAAAGACAAGACGTACCATATCACCCTCCTGCACACCAATGATCATCACGGCCGCTTCTGGCCCAACAAGTACGGCGAGTACGGCCTGGCGGCGCGTAAGTCTCTGGTGGATGAGATTCGTCAGGAAGTGACGGCGGAAGGCGGTCATGTGCTGCTATTGTCCGGCGGCGATATCAACACTGGCGTTCCTGAGTCCGATTTGCAGGACGCTGAGCCGGATTTCAAAGGGATGAACATGATCGGTTACGACGCCATGGCGATCGGCAACCATGAGTTTGACAACCCGATCGACATTTTGCGTATGCAGGAACAGTGGGCGAACTTCCCATTCCTGGCGGCGAATATCTACGACTCCAACGGCAAGCGCCTGTTCGAACCCTATAAAATCTTCAACGTCGATGGTCTGCGCATTGGCGTAATGGGTCTGACGACGGAAGACACCAAGAAGCTGGGCAACCCTGAATTTATTGACGAGGTTCAGTTCACCAAGCCTTCTGACGAAGCGGCGAAAGTACTGCCAGAGTTAAAGAAAAAGGCGGACGTCGTTATCGCGGCGACCCATATGGGCCACTACGTTGACGCTAATTACGGCATCAACGCTCCAGGCGACGTTACTTTGGCCAGAACCGTTTCCGGCATCGACGTGATCGTTGGCGGCCACTCCCAGGACCCTGTTTGTATGACTGGCGAGAACCAGCGGAATGAGTCCTACAAGCCGGGTGATCCCTGTATGCCGGATGTGCAGAACGGCACGCTGATCATGCAGGCCCATGAGTGGGGCAAATACGTGGGGCGTGCGGATCTGGAATACCGCAATGGCGAATTGAAACTGGTTAAATATCAGTTGATTCCGGTTAACCTGAAGAAGAAGGTTAAAAACGCGCAGGGTGAAGACGAGCGCGTATTCGTGAGCGAAGAAATCAAACCGGATCAGAAAGTGCTGGCCTTCCTGCAACCCTACCAGGACAAAGGTCAGGAGCAGCTGAATCAGGTCGTGGGCGATGTTGACAAGCGTTTGGAAGGCGACCGCAAAGTGGTGCGTTTCAAACCGACTAACCTGGGCCACCTGATTGCGGCGGCGCAAATGGAAAAGGTGAAAGCGGATCTGGCGGTGATGAACTCCGGTGGCGTACGCGACAGCATTGACGCAGGCCCGATCACTTACAAAGAAGTGCTGATGGTGCAGCCTTTCGCCAACATGGTGAGTTCCGTAGACCTGAGCGGCAAAGAGCTGCTGGACTACCTGCGCATTGTGGCGGAGAAGCCAGTAGATAGCGGCGCTTTCGCTCAGTTCGCCGGTGTGCAGCTGCAAGTAGTTGGCGGCAAACTGAAGTCCGCTAAGGTTAACGGCAAGCCGATTAATCCGAAGCAGACTTATCGTATGGCTATCAACAGCTATATCGCTTCCGGCGGTGACGGCTATCCGAAAATCGACACTCATCCGGGCTACGTGAACAGTGGGTTTGTCGACGCGGAAGTGTTGATGAGCTATCTGAAGAAACACTCCCCGGTTAAAGCGGCGGATCACGAGAAAGCGGAAGTAATCCGCAAGTAAGCTTTCCTGAACTGAAAGCGCCTCAGCTTCCCCTTTTCTCCTGACAGCATGGCAGGAGGAAGGGGAGGTCTGCTTTCTCTTCTCCTGTAATTCCCGTCCAGAAAAACTAATTCGTCCGGCGATACATTACATCTGTTCGCAGCACGTATTTGATTCCAGCTTTGACCTCGCAGCCTTCATGAAATATCTCGTGCTGAAACGCCAGCGCCAGACCCGCCTTGGGTGAAATTGTGACTTCCGGCGTCACAAAAAATCCCGTTTCGCCGCCAGCTTCAACTTCATTCAGATATAGCAGCAAGGTGTAAAAGCTACGCTCATTTTCCGAACGTCCGTAAAAGCCATCAGAGTGAGGGGCGAACTTCATCCCAGGTTTGTATCGGTAGCATCGGAACAACTCATTCAACCCTGCAATAGACCATCCAAACACCGTCTGAGGCAGCTCGCTTTTTAGTTTCTGGTACAGGTAGTCGGCATAGTAGGGATCGTTTTTCATCTTTCATCACCCTTTCGTTATTTCGATAATCCGGTCTATAGATTTCGCCTTTATGTGTGTGAAGAGGGGCGGCTTTGGGGTTTTGATCGTCAATGTATTGAATCCACTCAAGGCATTCCTGCATCGGAATAGCCTCTTCCACGGTGGAAATATAGGGAGCGCTATGATCGATGTTCATATGGATTTTGTAGGTTGGATTATTAGAGGAAGAGAGCGTTTTATAACGGCGTTAATTCTACCATTTTTTGCATGTTTTCAGGGGTTTTTGTTAGCTATTTTTGTTGTCTAAGTGTCTGAAAATAAAATATTTAACTTGGTTTTTTGTGAGGTCGTCAGAGGGTGGGTTGAAGTGTAGGTTGGACCTTTCGACGGACTAAATCCATTTGTTAATCCTGAAAATGACGGGACCTGCGCATGGCAGGCCCGGTCTCAGTCTCCTTTTGGTTCGTCAAAGACGCGCTGTAATTATTCCTTCTTCTTCAAATAAGCGCCCGGACATGCCCAGATATGCGCATCGGTTAGTGGCTGATAGAAGACCCAGAGAGTGTCTTTAAGCGTCGCTATGGCGAGAGGCGTATCTGAGTTGCGGAATACGCCGGAGACCGCGCTGGAGCTGCTCCAGCCCGCCTCAGCCAGGGTACCGTATCCATTGCTGGTGGTGTCGTTTTCGGCCGGGTTATAGGAAACCGGGTTGGCGGGCGTCAGCGTGCCGCTGATGGAGAAAGTTTCGAATAACAGTTGTCCGTTAGCAGGTCCATCGGTGCGTCGGTTGTGCGTCAGATAAACGACGCCATTCAGGGTTGCGGCCGCTAATTCTCCTGAAGCGCCGACGCCTTCCGCCACCGGTTCATCTTCGTTCGGCGTCACTGGATTGGGCGCTTCGCTGAAGTGATTCAGAGAGAAGGCGCTGGCGGACCATTGATTCACGGTGGTGTCGTCATAGGGGCCGGCGTATTTGCTGTTCTCCACTGTCACTTTATTGAATTCCCCGGTGTTGTAGCTCATGCAGGCTAACTGTCCGGTTTTCACAATTTTATAGATCAACAAAATGGTGGGTCCGAGGGCTGTGAGTGTGAAAGGGCCTTCGCTATGGGAGCAAATCGCGGGGGAAGGACCCTGCCAGGCTCCATCGTTGAAGGTCAGGCTGTGCAGTTGCTGGTTCGCATTATCGCGGTAGACCAGCATAAATCCTGACTGGTGCGGGATGCTGGTCAGAGCAATTTCTTCGACTTCTCCGGTATCGGGCGTTTCCGCCAGCCGCCAGCCGTTTTCAAGATCATAGTGCTTGATGATCAATCGCTTATTTGAGTCCCGATAGGCCAGCGCGAGCCCGTCTGCATTGGAGGCCAAATGCAGATAGCCGTCGCCATCCTCGGCGACAGTGACTTCATGCGACCATCTATGACCGTCAAACACAGAGTACTTCAGCGTTCCATCTAGGTCCGCGCTGACAACATAGAGTTCATCCTGGTAGGCGGCGGCGCTCAGGTTCTGCTTGCCGCCAAGGGGCGTTTCCCGTGGGGGCAGCCATTGGAAGGATTTACCCCACAGGAACTGAAACCAATTGGCGTCCCTGTCGTTTTTCTGCAGATCACCCAGGTTGAAGTTCTTTTCGATGGTTTTAAGCAGGCTGTAATGGTTATAGCCCTCCGCCTGTTTGCCGGGCTTGATCATGTCCCCGAGAAGAACGGTGTAGATTTGATTGGGACCATCGTAGGTGTACTTTTTGCCTTTGTCGTAAAAGGCTTCGAAGTCGGCTTCATCGTAGGTGACCACCACCAGGGTTTTCGGCGGCAGTTTACTGTTGGGACCGGGAAAGTTCAGACCGGCGAAGAAGGATTGCAACCATCTCGCCTGCTGGTCGACCAATACCGGGGCGCGCTCGCCATTTAGGCTGTCATTGAGGGTGCCCACCAGGTAGTGGCCGTCGTTCCACATATTGGGCGTGAACCACGCATATTCAGGAAAGTCGTTATTGAGCAGGTCGCGCCAGAATCCGGCTTCGTTGTCTATTTTTTTCCAGCGCTCCTGATTGTCCAGGATGTTCTGGAAGGACGAAAACGGGTTGTGCTTGATCACGTAGGGATAGTGGTCGCGAGGCTTGAAGTTTTCAGGAACCCAGGGCGTATCGTCAGGGACGTAGCTGTCCATATAGGCTTTCCAGCGCAAATTCAGCGGAGAGGCCTCGATAAGATCCACAATCGTCTTTTGCGGGAGCGGCTGGGGCTGGTCGTCATCGCTGACATTGCAGAGCTCTCCCGCAATGGAGGTAATGTAGTTGGTCTGAGAGGGGTGCATGACGCCGAAGCTGTTGGTCAGCTCAATTCCCTGAGCGGCCAGATTACGCATGTATTCGTTTTCCTGCACGTAACCCCGGTACTCGTTCTCAAACATGATGATCAGGACATGATCAAAGACGCGCTCTTCCATAAAACCTCCCTATTCGCTTTGGGCGGATAAACTGTACTGGCGGAGTGAAACTTCAACTTTTTGTTGCGGAAATGAGTGCCCACGTGATCTGGATTTTTCGCAGGGAATGCAGTCAGTGAGTCCGATAAGAATGCATTCAGTGATGGGGGTAGTAGAGGGGCTGGAGTTTGATCGAGACAAATTGTCTAACCCGTCCATAGAGGGCTCCCTGGGCTTTGATCCACTAACCACTTGCTTCCGCACAGCAAGCGGAAGCCAACTTTTTGTCTTGTATTGAAGGTTAGTATAGACCGTTTATTGATCAGTGCGTGGCGTCAAGGCGGGTGCTTCTCGTTACGCCGGTAACAGCCAGGGTTGCGTCAGGCGCTCCGGGCTTCATTCGCTTCGAAAAACAGATGATTAACCGGTGGTGTAGGGGAATAGCGTTTGCGAGTCTCTGTTCCATTCGAACAGCGTTTCGTGTGACTTGGCGGATGCTGGCCATCCCCTTTCCAGCGCTGACTCGATCACTTCTCTAACTTCGCCGGGAGTGATTGGTCTCAACTCAAATAACTCCGCCGCTTTTTCTGGAGGGCATGCGATCACGGGGCCGAAGTTGAGCCAGGGATCATCAAAGCGTGTGATGACGATCAGCTTCTGACTTTTGTTATCAGAAAACCAGACTGTGAGCCGTAGATATCCGGGCTCTTCTTTCAAGCATCTCTCATGTGAAATGGCGTAGGTGAAAGTGAGGTCACTCACCGAAATTTTGCGAAGTTTGCTTTTCATCAATAAGACGGCTCGATTGGCGCAACTGGCGCTCAATCATAAACAAAAAAAGGCGACCTTGCGGCCGCCTTTTTTCGGGGACTTAGCGTGAAAATCGGTTCTTAGTGGAACTGATCTTCTTCAGTTGAGCCGGTCAGAGCGGTTACTGAAGACTGACCGCCTTGGATAACGGTGGTCATGTCGTCGAAGTAGCCGGTGCCGACTTCTTGCTGGTGAGCAACGAAGGTGTAACCTCGTTCCGCAGCAGCAAATTCGGTTTCCTGCAGTTCCACGTAGGCGGACATGTCGTTGCGAGCGTACTTGTACGCCAAGTCGAACATGTTGTACCACATGTTGTGGATGCCCGCCAAAGTGATGAACTGGAACTTGTAGCCCATGGCTGACAGTTCGCGCTGGAACTTGGCGATGGTGGCGTCGTCCAGGTTCTTCTTCCAGTTGAAGGAAGGAGAGCAGTTGTAGGACAACAGTTGGTCTGGGTATTCCTTCTTGATCGCTTCCGCGAATTTCCTGGCTTCAGCCAGATCCGGCGTCGCAGTTTCACACCACAGCAGGTCGGCGTATGGCGCGTAAGCCAGGCCACGAGCGATGGCTTGGTCGATACCGGCTTTAACGCGGTAGAAACCTTCGGAAGTACGGTCGCCAGTGACGAACGGCTTGTCGTAGTCGTCGCAGTCGGAAGTCAGCAGGTCCGCCGCGTTGGCGTCGGTACGCGCCAGAACGATGGTGGATGTGCCGGAAACGTCAGCGGCCAGACGGGCTGCGATCAGTTTCTGTACAGCTTCTTGAGTCGGAACCAGAACTTTTCCGCCCATGTGGCCGCATTTCTTAACGGAAGCCAACTGGTCTTCGAAGTGAACGCCGGAAGCGCCTGCTTCGATCATGGCGCGCATCAGTTCGTAAGCGTTCAATACGCCGCCGAAACCGGCTTCCGCGTCAGCAACGATCGGAGCGAAGTAATCGATGTAGCCTTCGTCGCCTGGGTTCAGGCCTTTTTTCCACTGAATCTGGTCAGCGCGACGGAAAGAGTTGTTGATGCGCTTAACGACTGCTGGAACAGAGTCCACCGGGTACAGAGACTGATCCGGGAACATGGACATGTAAGAGTTGTTGTCCGCAGCAACCTGCCAGCCTGACAGGTAGATAGCCTGGATGCCGGCTTTAACCTGCTGTACAGCCTGACCGCCGGTCAGAGCGCCCATGGCGTTGACGAAGTCCTTCTCAGGACGAAAAGCGGGTTTGGCGCCTTCGTTGATCAGCTTCCACAGCTTCTCAGCGCCGCGCTTGGCGATAGTGTTTTCGATTTTCAGGGAACCACGCAGGCGCACTACGTCTTCAGCAGAGTAGGTGCGTCTTACGCCTTTCCAACGTGGGTTTTCCGCCCAGTCCTTCTCGATGGCTGCTATTTCTTCAGCGCGATTGTAATTTCCAGTTGTCATCGCTCAACGACCCTCTTTTGGTTTAGTCGAATTTTTGTACGAGACAAAGTGTACGACTTTAGTCATAATTTCTTAAATTTATAGTTTTTATTTTCGGTATTCGTGAAATGAATGTAAGCCGTATCGATCTGAATTTATTGGTTTTCCTTGATGTTTTGCTACGGGAAAAAAGCGTCACCAAGGCGGCGAATCACTTGGGAATCACCCAGCCGGCCATGAGTAATGGTCTGCGTCGTCTGCGGGATATGTTCGGCGATCCATTGCTGGTGCGCACCAGTGAGGGCATGACGGCGACGGCCCGCGCGCTGGAGTTGCAGCCGATGGTGCGGTCGATATTGTCCGATATAGATATGGTGGTGCAGCCGAAGGAAGTATTTTCGCCGTCGACCAGCCGCCGCGTCTTTCGCATTATGGCCAGCGACTATGCGGAAAGCACCCTGATCCCCGCTTTGTTGCGCCGTTTGCGCAGAGTGGCGCCGAATATCATCCTCGACGTGCTGACCCCCAGCGACGTCACCTTTCTCGATGTGGAGCAGGGCAGAGTGGATATGGCGATCAACCGCTTTGACAAAATGCCCCAGTCTTTTCACCAGAAAACCATTTGGGAGGACAGCTTTTCCTGCCTTTTGAGCGTGCATAACCCCTTGGTGTTCGATTTCACTCTGGAGAATTATCTCAACGCCAACCATATCTGGGTCAGTAAAACCGGCTTTGGCGTGGGGGTGGGCGTCAACCCCAAGGATGTACAGCGTTTGGGATGGGTGGATGAGGCGCTGACCCGATTGGGGCGAAAGCGGAAGATCAGCGTGTTTACCCGCCACTATCAGGTGGCGATGTTGCTCGCGCAGCAGCATGACCTGATCGCCACCTTGCCGAGTCGCGCCGCGTTGTTGACCCTGGACAGCCCGGGCGTCGTGGTCAAGGAACCGCCTTTTCCCATTCCGCCGATCGAGCTGAAAATGGCATGGAGCCCGCTGTTGCAGAACAACTCAGACCACCGCTGGCTGCGTCAACTGATCACCGAAGCCGCCAACGAACCCGAAGAGAGGGAGACCCGAGCCAAGGACTGATAACCATCCCGTGCGCTCTTGCCATCGGCGACTCAGGATTTTTGCATGACATCCACCAGCTTATTGTTCAGCTCCAATATCTGCTTGGCCATATTTTCCATTAGCGCCAGACAGGTGCGCGGCTGATTGCGAATCAGAAAAATAAACTCGTCCATGGGGGCGGACATGACGGTGCAAGGACGGTCGGCGATGACCGTGGCGGTGCGGGGCGTTTTGGTCAATGCCGCCATGGCGCCGAAAATCTCATTGGGGCCGACTTTGCCGACCAATTGATCCTTTACGTATACCGACGCCTCGCCGCTGATCAGGTCAAACACTTCATCGGCGGTATCGCCCTCACGTATGATCACTTCTCCCTGTTTGAACGACTTGAAGGAAGTGTGGGTTTCATTCTGAGTGTCGAGACCGTGGCAGCAGGCTTCGGCGAAAAAAGCCGAGATCTGCATGAGATATTCTTTGAAGTGCGCCGAGCCCGCGGCGGCGTCGCGAAAGCGCTTCTTGCTGATCTGTGCCAGGGTGGCGGGGCCGTCCGAGCGAATGACCGGCTCTGGGAAGCCTGACAGCACCTGAATGCCGATCAGGTCTCCGGTCTCGAAATGATAAATCGGGCGGTCATCCGTCACCGCTTCCAGCTCGCCTGACTCGACGAAGTATAAATAGTCGCCATCGAACTCCCGATACAAGTCGTCGATGTAGTCGAATTTGACGCTATCGCACAGCATCTTGATGGCGTCGTACAGCTTGGCGCTGCTCTGGGTGACGTTTGCGCCCAGGGCCTGCAGCCTGTCCGTTGTGCTATTGATGAAACGCATGGTGTTAGTTCCCCCACAGAGACGGACTATTGTTGTTCCATAAGCAAAAGGCCTTCCACATGAACGTCTGGATCGTCAAATTGCTGCAAGTCGAAGGAGCCGGCGAAGGCGTCTCCCGGCGCTGCGAAAATGCCGTTGAGATTACCGGTGACGCAGCCGCTGCAATTGACCGAACCGCTGATATCCCCGTTCAGTACGTTCAAATAGGCCTGGGCGTCTTGATAAGAGCCTGACAGCTGGCTGCTCCAGTTCTGGCTGGCGGTGCTGATGTCCAGCAGGCCATTGCTGATGACGCCGCTATCGAAATCCACTTGAAAGGAGCCATTGACTGCGGTGACCGCTCCGTCTGAGCCGCTGCCGATAAAGTCGCCGGTGGTGGCGAAATTAGCGGTTCCCGTCAGGTCGGCGGTGTTGGCGGCTTCCGCTGACAGCCAGTAGATGGAGCGCTCCTCGGATCTGAAAACGTCAGGGTTGGCTACGTCGTCATATATGTTCACGCCAGCGCTGGCGGATGACTTCCAGAGCCCCCAGCTGATGTTGCTGCGGCCACCCACGCTGGGATCGAATTTATCCAGAATGGCGTCGCCCCGTCTCACCACTGTGTATGGCTCCGGGAAGTTATCCGGGTCGAAAAACATCACGGTGGAGGGCGGGCTGCCGGAGCCGGGCTCATCCACATCCGGCAGAAGGAAAACCGGCTCGCCGTTAGCGTCGAACACCATTTTCAGGTTGGAGGACTGGGAGCCGTCGATGCTGCCGTAGCCGTAAGTGCCCTCCATGATGCCGCCCAGGGTGCCGGCGATATCCGTACTGGATGCGGAGGAGGAGATGGGATCATAGGTCACCAGACCAAACAGTAAGGTGACGTCTCCAGTGGTGGTGTAGAACTCCAGTTTGCCAGGATTCTGCATGGATTCGCGCACGCCGATGGGCGCGCCGGAGAGGGACAGGTCGTCGTCAATATCAGCGATGAGGCCGGCCAGATCGGTAATATTATCTTGCAGCATGATCGTGACGGTATTAATCGGCGGCGTGCCGCCGGAGCTACTGAAGGAATATTCGATATTGAATGTCACCGGCCCCGCGCTGGTGTAATCGAAAGGCGTGATTGTCTGGGGGGCGATGATGGTGGCGAGTATCTCTGCGCCAGCCCCGGTCACCACGGCGGCGCCGAATATGCGGTCATTGATGAACTGCTCATACTCGGCGACAGTCAGGCGCGGGTCCTGAATGGCGGGGCCGGAGTTGTCGCCAGAGGGGGCTGGCGTCAGTCCGCCGCTCAAGTCAGGATTGGTGTCGGTGAAGTTGGTGGTTTCCGGATCACTGACAAGGTTAACGGGATTGGACTCGGCAATCGTCGTTGCGGAGATCAGCTCCGCGTCGCTGTTATTGGCGCTGGCGGTTGTGTCGTTGGTGAACCCATCCGGTGACGTTTTTACTCCGCCAGTCGCCGCTGTCTGGCCTGAGGAAGCCGATGTGTTCTCGCTCTCTTTATCAGGCTCCTCTACGGAGTTGGTGTCGTCCGCGGTCGCTCCTTGTGAGCGCGAGCGCCGGGCTTCCGCTTTCGGGATGGGCAGGCCTTGCTGCATTTCCGGCGGCGCTTGCAGGAGCCCTTCAGGGGCCTGTCCGGGCGTGATGGCGGAGAAGCGGAAGGCGACATCCTCTCCCAGGTCCAGGGCTCCAGCTGTGTTCTCTACCCGTACGCCTCCTTGCCAGACTGCCAGCAGCAGCTTTTGGCCACTGCTCTCCAGTGCTTCGTAGTGCGTGCCGCGGATACCGATGCTGGCTGCGTGGGTGGAGACTTTGTAGGCGTCACTGTCGCCTTTGCCGATGGAGCCTGTAATGGTGCGGAATCCGCCTTCCAGCAGCTGCATGATGGCGGCTCCGCCTTTACCCTCGTCTCCTGGAGAATACTCTTCAATGGTGAAGCGGGTGTTTTCCCGCAACGTCATCAGAGCCTTGTCGGTAAACCTTAGTTGCAGCATGGAGTCGGCCCCGGTGGTGAGCGTATCTCCTACATAGATAGCGGCGCGCCGGTTCAGGGAGCGTTCTTCGCCATTATCTCCCGTCGCTGTGGCGACGCCGCGGGACATAATCACTTTCCCCGCCTCCAATGGCGCAGCGGCGGCCGTAGGTGCCAGCATGCCGTAGGTCATCAGTATGGCGGCCAACGCGTTGAGCATGAGTTCTCGCATAAGGGAACCTCCTTAAAACCGCCAACGAACGCGAAATTCTCCGCGCCATCGGGTGTAGTCATATAAGTCCAGATTGCTTTGGTTGTCCGTGTAGGACAGCTCGGCGAGCGCGCTTAGCTCATGATTGAGCTTCCATTCGCCGCCAGCGTTGAACTGGGAAGATTTATCGTCGCGTACTTCCCCGAAGACCGGGTTTTCCGCTTTGTAATCAGCGAAAAAGCCTGAGTATCCAACGTACGGCGTCAGAGTGGGGGAAAGCTTGTAGCTAAGCCGATAGCCCAGACTGTAGAAGTCTTTGGCGAGAGAAGCGGCGTCCTGCTCCCGTGGGTTTTCCGTCCCGGCGAATACACTGAGGGTGTGCAGGAGTCTGGCGCGAGGAATAAGCAAAGACAGACCTGTCAGCGGCTGATAGTTATTCAGCAGCGGGTTGGCGAAAGAGTCTTTGACGAAGACGCCCGCGTAAAAAAACGTCAGCAAATGCGCATTCCATTGCTCTCGCCACTGCATGAACGCGCCGGTATTGCGCTGGTAATCTTCGGCGTCCAGCAGCACATGTTGATAAGAGGCCCCGGCCTCCAATTCCCGACGGGCGCGATGGTATTTCCAGGAGGCGCTGAGGCGGGCGGAGTCGAGGTCAAAATCGCTGTTTTCAAAGTTGTGCTTGTGCTGGCTGTCGAACTCCAGTTTGGCGGCGTTTAATTGTGAAACCGGGTGTTCGTAAGCGAAATTGGTGCGCAGCGCGGCGTAGGCGCTTTCCGTTTCCTGAGCGGAATCAGGCAGTTCAAACAGACCGACGAAGCGTTCGTCGGTGGCGTTATTGATGTTACTGTCGTAACCGCCGCCCAGTCCGATATAGCCGCGCCAGCGCCGCTGGCTTTCATATTCGCGTTCGTCCAACGCGGCGAGAAAGCGGGCGATATTGTCTTTGACGGCGGGCGGCGGCTCTCTGGCCAGAACGATGAGAAACTGCTCCCGCGCAGTTTCATACTGCTGCAGATTAAACAGCGTTCTCGCGTACTCCAGGCGGAAGCGGTCATTGTCCGGGTACGTGGCCGTGAGCCTTTCGAACATAAATTGCGCTTCCGGGTAGTGGCCGCTCTGCAGGGCGGACATGCCGAAATAGAAATCGAACTCCGGATCGCCTTCCATGTTCTCCACTTGCGCGGACCCCAGTCGATAAGCCTGCTCATAATCCGCTGCGGCGTTCAACGACTTCAAGGTCGCAGTGATTGAGCTACTCTTAACAGAATCCTGGGCGTAGGCGGGCAGGCCCCAGATCATCAGCAAAACCATTAACAGGCGGCGAGTTATTTTGGTTATCAACAAAGCGATAATTCCTTTTGCCGATGGTTACGGAAACATCCAGTGCTTTAAGTCTAGAAAGAGAGGGTGATTTTGCCAGCCGCAGTTTTTTCGGAGTCGGCAATAAATTGATGAATTGCAACAAGTTCACATGCGAACGATTTCTGGGTTCCTCAAGCATCTTCCCGCGCTGCTGATTGCTGTCGTCATGATCGGCTGGCAGCTGATCACGCAGTCAGGCGACCGTTCTTTATTGAACCGTCTCGACTATGTGTTTTATGACTGGCGGGCGCAGACCGGGGCGTTTTTCACCAGGGCGGAGCTGTATGCGGACGTGGTGATTGTGGACATCGATGAGGAGTCCATTCAGCGTGAAGGACGTTGGCCCTGGAGTCGCGCCCGGGTGGCGGCTCTGGTGGAGTCGCTGCAGGAATCCGGCGCGGCGGTGGTGGCGTTTGATGTGGTGTTCTCCGAGTCCGAAAGCAATAACTTCATTGAATCCGTAGCGGCGTCCGCTGGTCCGGATCTGAGTGATGAAGAGCGCGCGGTGCTTAATCGCATCGCTATGTCCTGGCGGCCGGATGAACAGCTGGCGGAACGCCTGTCGGAGATTGATACGGTGTTGGGGTTCTTCATGCATCTGGACACGTCGATGCAAATCGGCAGGTTGCCGGACCCGCTCACCTCAGCGCCGGCAGGCAATGTGCTGATCAATGCTTCTGGCTACGCCGCGCCGTTATTGGAATTGCAGGATGTGGCGGCGGGAAGCGGGTTTGTCACCACCTTTCCGGACGCGGACGGGGTGATTCGACGCACCCCGTTGTTCATGTCCCATGATGGCTCTGTCTATCCCTCTCTGGCTCTGGCGTCGGCGATGACCTATTTGCTGACGGATGAGGTGGAATTGGAGTTCGCGCCTTTGGGCGCGGTGCAAGCTGCGAGTGGTATTCGTTTGACTGATGCGCTGGTGCAGACTGACGCCGTTGGACGGGTATTGGCGCCCTATCGGCAGGGGCGCGGACAGTTTCGCTATATTCCTGCCTGGATTGCGCTGGCTGGCGGTTTGGCTCCGCAGGAACTGGAAGGCAAGCTCGTGTTTGTGGGAACCTCCGCCATTGGTCTCGCGGATCTGGTCAGTACGCCGTTCGCCACGGTTTTCCCTGGCGTAGAAGTGCAGGCGCTGGTGGCGCAAGGGCTTTTGCGGGGAGGGTTTCCATATCGGCCGGTGTGGGAGCCGGGCGCGGTGCTGGTGTTTCAGCTGGCTTTGCTGCTGTTGCTGGTGTGGGTGTTGCCGGGGCGTCGTCCCCTGACAATGGTGCTGGCGGCGATCATGATCAGCCTGTTATTGGTCGCATTGAACACACTGATATGGACGCGCTGGCGCATGGACTTTCCCATGGTCAGCACGCTGTTGCTGGCGCAAGGCGTTTTTGGCTGGTATCTGGTGACGGAATTCATTCACGAATATGCTGTCGAGCGACGCGTTCGCGGTATGTTCGCGCAATATGTGCCGCCCGCCCATATCGACCGTATGCTGGATAATCCAGAGCATTACTCCATGGCGGGGGAAAGCAAGGAGCTGACGGTGTTGTTCTCCGATATCCGCAGCTTCACCACTATCTCCGAGCAGCTATCCGCCGCGCAACTGAAAGAGCTTCTGAATCTTTACTTTACGCCTATCACCGAGTCCATTTTCCGTAATGACGGCACCATCGATAAGTATGTCGGCGATATGGTGATGGCATTCTGGGGCGCGCCGGTAGACGACCCGGAGCATGCGGAAAAAGCGGTCAAAACCGCCATGGAGATGCAGGCGATCACTCGACGCTTGTCCGCCGAGCTTACCGAAAAAGGCTTCCCCCCTATTCAAATCGGTGTCGGCGTTAATACCGGCTTGATGAATGTCGGCGACATGGGGTCGCAATATCGCAAGGCGTACACGGTGTTGGGGGACGCGGTGAATCTGGGCTCCCGGCTGGAGGGGCTGACCAAGTTCTATGGCGTGGATGTGCTGGTGGGAGAGACGACAGTCAAGGAGGCTGATGGCTACGCCTTTCGTTTCTGTGATCGCATTCAGGTGAAAGGCAAGGACATTCCGGTGGACGCCTACGAACCATTGGGAGAAAAGGGGCGACTGGATGCGGTGACTTTGAATCGTCTGACGCGCTACCAAAGGGCGATCGAGTGTTATCGAGCGCGGCAATGGGAGCAGGCGGACGCCATATTCCAGCAACTGCAGCTCGAAGAGCCAGGCTGTTGTTTGTACGGTCTCTACAGGGAGAGGATCAGCGGGCTCAGACAGCAAACGCTGCCTGAGGATTGGGACGGCGTCTATCGCCACACCTCCAAATAGCGGTGAGCTGTGCGTAGAAAACTCAGTTAGGGAGCTGAACGCCGATCTACAGGGAAAACTGACGCAATTCCTGCGAAACCTGACTGTGCTGCAGTAAGCGCATGAACTCATCTTTCAGGCGCTTCACCGTGCCGGGGTCCTGATAGCAGCAAAAGCCCTCCCATTTTTCGTAATGATGGCGCAGCAAGACGCCGTCATCGTCAATCAGCACATAAACCTGCTCGGGAAAACTCAGCTCAGGGTTGAGCATCTTGATTTCAATATTGGAGGTGAGCCGACGGGCGAGGGCGAGCAGTTGGTTGCTCTGCGCCACTGGCGTTTTCGGCGCGCCCAGCAGGATTTTAATCTGTGTGGCGCGACCGCCCCGGGCGAGACGACTCAGTGCATCCAGCACATCGGGGTTGTCCAAAATATTTTTTTCCAGATCCCAGGTCAGGATTAAGGCGCTCTGTTTCGCCTGGGAGGTAAGCGACTTCAGGTGCTCCAGATAATCGGTTTCGGAGTGAGTGCGGTAAACCCGCTCGTCTTGCCCCAGCGCATTGGCGGCTTCGACTTTGGCGGTTCCTAACGTCAGCTCCATGCGCTGATGCAGCGAACCGGCTTCTTCATGAGGCGAACCTAAAGCCTGGAAACCTTCGTTCGCGTAGAGGGAGGTAGCGTCGATGTTGGCGCTGAGCGTCAGAAGGTTGAATCCTTCTGAACGGGCGTAACCGATAACGAATTTGAGCAGACTTTTGGCGATGCCCTGGCGGCGAAACTCCGGCAGCACCGCCAGACGACCGACCTTCGCTTTTTCTGGCGACAGACGCACCAGACGGGCGACCGCGAGATTGCGGTCTTCCACGTCTTTTACCAGGAAATGTACGGCGTTCTCGTCCTTGTCGTCCCACTCCAGTTCCGGGGGAACGCCTTGCTCCTCCACAAACACTTGTTGGCGGATCGCGCGTAGTTCGCTCTCATTTTCCAACCAAGTCGTAATGCGGGTGTACTTAAGCGTCGTCATCGTCCCAGTCTTCCTCGTCATCATCGAAGCCTTCTAGCACCAGACTGCCTCTATTTAACAAGGAACTCAACAACTTCAATGCGTCCTTATCGGCGCTCCACGGCAGCAGCTGCTCGCGGTCTATGTTGTTGCTGCGGCACAATATTTCCACCAGCGGCGCAAAGCGCTCATCGGCGTCATAAGCCTCACCGTCGACGGCGAACATGACGCGGCGCACGCCAGCCTCTTCATACAGACTGTAGGTGTAGCGAGAACCTTCATTCCAGCGCCACTGGATTTCTGAGTCCTGCAACGATTCGCCTGCGTCTTCCGGCGAAAGGCGCATATCCGCCTCCAGGGGCGGGACGGCGGCGTCAAACTTGGGTGCGCTGATAAAGCGACCGAAGCTGCGACGCAGACCTGCTTCGTCATCCAGCAGAGCTTGTAAACGGGATTTGATATCCGCAAAAACGTCGTCGCTTATCAGGCCTGGATTATTTAATGGCGCTTCGGTGGCGTCATGCAGATGAGTGGATAACGCGGGACTCTCAAACCAATCGTCCGCCAGCGCGGACATCAGTTCCGCATAAGTAGGGGAGCGAAAGCCCACGGAAAGAGTGATACAGGACGTTTCCGCGATGCCGTAGTGGGCGTAACGTGGCGGTAAATACAGCGCGTCGCCTGGCTCCAGCAGCCATTCTTCCGTCTGCTCGAAATTCTGCAGAATGCGTAATGGCGTGCCGTCCACCCTTGGCGACTGGTGATCGCAGGGCGGGCCGATGCGCCAGCGGCGAGCGCCCGTCGCCTGGATCAGGAACACGTCGTAATGGTCAAAGTGCGGTCCCACGCTGCCGCCCGGAGGGGCGAAGCTGGCCATGATGTCGTCTACGCGCCAGTTGGGCAGGAAGCGGAAGCGGTCGAGCAGGTCGGCGACTTCTGGAACCCAGGTGTCCAATCCTTGCACTAAAAGAGTCCAGCCCTGAAGAGGCATGTTCTCCAGCTTTTCAATGGAAAACGGGCCATGCTCAAGTTGCCAGGGCTGACCGTTCAGTTCTTCATAGACCAAACGGGATTCCACTTCTTCTTCCGTGGCGAGCCCCGCCAGATCATTCTCGTCCAGCGGGCATTCGTAACCGGGAAGTAAACCGCGAATAATCAGCGGTTTTTTTTGCCAGTAATTCGCCAGAAAGTCGGCGACGCTGATGTCGCCCAGGTGAGTCAACATATCGCTGTTACTCGCCGCTATAGTCTTTGATGCGCGCAGCTTGCTCCGCAGCATTGCCGATGTATGTCGCCGGCGTCATTTCAAGCAGACGCTGCTTGGCTTCTTCAGGGATTTCCAGCGACTCAATAAACGGCTTCATCGCTTCCTGGGTAATCGCTTTGCCGCGAGTCAGCTCTTTCAGCTTCTCGTAGGCGCCTTCGATGCGATAGCGACGCATGACGGTCTGAATGGGTTCCGCCAATACTTCCCAGCTTTGATTCAGGTCTTCGTCCAGACGCATTGGGTTCAGCTCCAGCTTACCAAGGCCTTTCAACGTGGAGTGATAGGCGATCAAGGACTGCGCCAGGCCGACGCCCAGATTACGCAATACGGTGGAGTCGGTCAGGTCGCGCTGCCAGCGGGAAACCGGCAGTTTGCGGCTCAGGTGCTCCATCACCGCATTGGCGATGCCCAGGTTGCCTTCGGAGTTTTCAAAGTCAATCGGGTTAACTTTGTGTGGCATGGTGGAAGAGCCGACTTCGCCAGCCACCGCTTTTTGCTTGAAGTAACCCAGGGAAATGTAGCCCCATATGTCGCGGTTCAGGTCGATCAGGATGGTGTTGAAGCGGCATACTGCGTCGAAGGCTTCAGCGATAAAATCGTGGGGTTCGATCTGAGTGGTGTACGGGTTCCATTCCAGGCCCAGCTCTTTGATCAGGCCCTGAGCGTGGGCTTCCCAGTCGACATCGGGATAGGCGCTCAAGTGTGCGTTGTAGTTGCCGACGGCGCCGTTGATCTTGCCCAGCATTTTGACCTGACGAATCTGAGCCATTTGTCTTTTCAGACGAGCGACCACATTGGCAAGCTCTTTGCCGACTGTCGTGGGAGATGCAGTTTGGCCGTGCGTACGGGACAGCATGGGCTGTGCGGCGAAGTTCAGGGCCTGCTCTTCCAGTCTGGCGACGACCTGCTGCATAACCGGCAGCACGACGTCTTGTACGCCGCGCTTCAGCATCAGGGAGTAAGACAGGTTGTTGATGTCTTCCGAGGTGCAGGCGAAGTGGACGAACTCATTGATATCCGTAAGGATTTTAGGCGCGCCTTCGCGTTTGAACTGCTCTTTGATGAAATATTCCACCGCCTTCACATCGTGATTGGTGGTGCGCTCGATTTCCTTGACTCGGGAAGCGTCTTCCAGCGACAGGTTTTCGTAAATGGCGGTCAGAAAGGCCGCAGTGGCTGCATCAAAAACGGGAACTTCTGGGATACCGGGATTGGCGGCCAGTTGCAGCAGCCATTTGATTTCCACTTCAATCCGCGCTTTGATCAGACCAAACTCACTGAAGATCGGCCGCAAATCGGCGACCTTACCGGCGTAACGGCCGTCGACGGGGGAGAGTGCTGTCAGCTCGTTAAGTATCATGTTTCTATCTCTTGCAGCGGTTGAACAAACGTTGAATTCTAACATTAAAGGGGCGTGCGATCAGCGCAACATACCATTGGCGATCTGCAGAATCTTTTTGCGCATGAAGAACAGTTTCCAGCGGCGTCCGCCAACCTGTCTCCATAACACGGCGGCGCGAATGCCAGCCAGCAGCAGGGCGCGAATTTTATCCGCGTTTTCATCCACTCTCAGGAATCTGGGGTCGCCAGTCACCTGTATACGCTGAGGGAAGGTGCTGATGGTGTCGCTGTATAGCGAGGCGAAAGCGCTGATGATATTGGTGTGTGTGGGGTCGAAGTGCAAAGTCTGGGTCGTTATCTGCGCGATGCGTTGGCTCATTACGTCCAGCATATCGCCGCGCTTGTTGACCTTGCCTTCCAGGTACAGGAGCGTCAGGGCGTAACGCACGACATCCACTTTTTTGCGGTCCTGCTTTCTCTCCAGTACGGCGATCAACTCTTTCAAGCCTAGTTGCACGCCATAAATATCGCCATACACATCCAGGGTTGAGGTCGCATCGACCTTGAGCAGGCTTTTCAGACTGCATTCATAGCTGGTTGGAGCGACAGTACCTTGCTTGGCCAACTGATCCACCAACGCGGCGGACTGAAAGACGCCCGCCAGCGCTATCACTTGATTCTCAAGGTTATAGGACAATGTCGACAGACTCCTATTTAAATACGGATTCGATAACGCCGCCGCCCAGGCAGCGCGCGCCATCATAAAATACAACTGACTGGCCGGGGGTGACCGCCCGCTGGGGCTTATCGAATGTCACCTTTACGCCGCCATCCCGCACATCAACCCGACATAGCTGATCGGGTTGTCGATAACGGGTTTTGGCGTAGCAGGAAAAGGAGGATTTGGCGGGAAGGCCGTTAATCCAATCCAGTTTGCTGGCGGTAAGACCGGCGCTGAACAGTCGAGGATGGTCGCCGCCTTGGGCGACGACCAATTCATTGTTGTCGAGATCTTTCTCCACCACGTACCAGGGCGCGTCGTCATAACCTTTCAGGCCACCTATGCCGAGACCCTGGCGCTGGCCAATAGTGTGGTACATCAAGCCTTGGTGACGGCCAATTTCTTCGCCTTTATCCGTCACGATTTTCCCGGGCTGGGCAGGCAGGTAGGTTTTCAGAAAGTCGGAAAACTTACGCTCGCCGATGAAGCAGATGCCGGTGCTGTCCTTTTTGTCGTGAGTGACCAAATCCTGCTCCCGGGCAATGCGACGGACTTCTTTCTTCAATAGACCGCCGACCGGGAATAAGGTTCGCGCGAGCGCCTGTCCGGGGACGGCGTGTAGAAAGTAGCTCTGTTCTTTGCTGGGATCTGCGCCTTTCATCAGATAAGTGTGCTCGCCAAAACGGGAGAACTGGGCGTAATGGCCGGTGGCGATCAGATTGCCGCCAAGAGCCTGGGCGTAGTCCAGGAAAGCTTTGAATTTGATTTCTTTGTTGCACAGGATATCCGGGTTGGGCGTGCGTCCTGCGCGATATTCATCCAGAAAATGTTCGAAAACGCGGTCCCAGTACTCAGCAGAAAAGCTTGCTGTGTGCAATTTGATGCCCAGCTTATCGCAGACTTTTTGCGCATCCTCCAGATCGGAAAGCGCGGTGCAGTATTCGGTGCCGTCATCCTCATCCCAGTTTTTCATGAATAAGCCTTCGACTTCATAGCCGAGTGCTTTCAGGAGGTAGGCGGATACAGAGGAGTCGACTCCTCCGGAAATGCCAACGATGACGCGTTGATTACGATGTGTGGACATGGCTTAAACTTTCAGGGCTTGGATTGGCTAAGGGACGCCAAGGCTTCAGTGTGAAAAAACGCCCTATTATAGGCGTCCGCCGGCAAGATTTCTAAAGTTTCATTAACTGGCGTTAGATTTTGGGCGCAAGCCTTAGATTCTGTGGTGGCGAATCGTATCCAGAGGAAGGCGGCGACCTGCAAGATAATCTTCCAGACACAGCCTGACCAGATCGCTGCGCAGAGGGATATCGCCATTGATGAGTTGCGCAGGCGAGAGCCAGTGGGTGGCGGTGATGTCCGGGTCCAGCGTGCGTCCGGTTTGTCTTAAGGGGCGAGCGCTGAAGCAGTAGCGATGGTAAACCGTCTCCGGGTCGGGTGTATTCAGGACATATATGCCGACAAAATTTTCCAGTTCCACTTCCCAGCCGGTTTCTTCCAGCGTCTCACGTAGAACTGCGTCAAATATGCTTTCGCCTTTTTCGATATGGCCGGCGGGCTGATTCAGAACGGCGCGCCCATTAATCTCTTCCTCTACGAACAGGAATTTATCGTCTTGGGGAATGATCGCGGCCACGACAGCTCTGGGACGCCACACCATAAAAATGCTCCGAATATTTGATTAGCGTTTTTTGAAACGAACGACTTTCTGAGGGTTTCTGCGACTGGATGTTTGCGCTTTCTGCGGCGCATGAACGTGTTCTTCCCGCCACTCTCCTGGTTCTAAGCCATTAATGCTCCAGGGGCCAATACTGTATCGGATCAGACGCAGGGTTGGAAACCCTACCGCGGCGGTCATGCGTCGCACCTGTCTGTTTCTGCCTTCAAAGAGGGTCAGGGCGATCCAGCTGGTGGGGATATTTTTACGTTGCCGGATGGGAGGATCACGCTCCCAGACCTCGGGAGGGCTGATGAGGCTGGCGTGAGCAGGGCGGGTAGGGCCGTCATTGAGCATTACCCCTTTCTCCAGTCTACGTAATGCGGCCTCGCCAATGACGCCCTCGACTTGCACCCAGTAAGTTTTCGGGAGTTTAAATTTCGGTTGACTGATGCGCGCTTGAATCGCGCCGTCATCCGTCAGCAGCAGTAATCCCTCAGAGTCGTAATCCAGTCTGCCTGCGGCGTACACGCCGGGTTTGTCGATATAGTTGGACAGGGTGTCGCGTCCCTGAGAGTCGTTAAACTGAGTCAGAACGTTCATGGGCTTGTTGAATACGACTAAAGTAGCCATTGCTTGGAGTCACCAACTTCTGTAATAAAATTACGGTTTTTGCAGTGCTATACTATGAGCGCGGTAATAAAACTACAAAGCGCTCCCGCTTCACGCCGTTCGGTGGAAGCTTCTTTCTGTTCGATATTATGGAATAACACAAACCTTAAACCTACGGAGTAGAGAATGGGATACCAAAAGATCAGAGTTCCTGCCGACGGTGACAAAATCACAGTAAACGCGGACCTGTCCATGAATGTCCCCAATCATCCAATTATACCTTTCATCGAAGGCGATGGGATTGGCGTCGACATTACCCCTCCAATGATCAAAGTTGTCAATGCGGCCGTTGAAAAAGCCTATGGCTCCAAACGCGCCATCGCCTGGATGGAAATCTATACCGGCGAGAAGGCGACCAAGGTGTATGGGCCCAATGACTGGCTGCCTGAGGAAACCTTGGAGGTGTTGCGGGAGTACTCTATTGGTATCAAAGGACCGCTGACTACGCCTGTTGGCGGAGGCATTCGCTCCCTGAACGTCGCGCTGCGACAGGAACTTGATCTCTATGTCTGTATGCGCCCGGTACGCTGGTTCAAAGGCGTGCCCAGTCCTGTCGTGGCGCCTCAGAAGACCGACATGGTGATTTTTCGTGAGAACTCCGAAGATATCTACGCTGGCATTGAGTGGAAGGCGAATAGTCCGGAAGCGCAAAAAATCATCCGTTTTCTGCGTGAAGAAATGGGCGTCACCAAAATCCGTTTTCCCGACAATTGCGGTATCGGCATCAAGCCTGTGTCGGAAGAGGGCACCAAGCGTCTGGTGAGAAAAGCGATTCAATATGCGATTGATAATGACAAGCCATCAGTGACTCTGGTCCACAAAGGCAACATTATGAAGTTCACGGAAGGGGCGTTTAAGGACTGGGGATATGAATTGGCGGTGGAGCGCTTCGGGGCGGAACCCCTGGATGGCGGACCATGGCATGCGTTCAAGAATCCAAAAACCGGCCGTCAGATTGTTATTAAAGACGTTATCGCCGACGCATTCCTGCAGCAAATCTTGATGCGCCCGGAAGACTACAGCGTCATTGCGACACTGAACCTGAACGGCGACTACATTTCCGACGCTTTGGCGGCGGAAGTGGGGGGGATTGGCATTGCGCCAGGCGCGAATATTGGCGGCAGTGTGGCGTTGTTTGAAGCGACGCATGGCACGGCTCCCAAGTACGCTGGCCAGGACAAGGTGAATCCGGGGTCGTTAATTCTTTCCGCCGAGATGATGTTGCGTCATATGGGATGGGAAGAGGCGGCTGATCTGATTTTGAATGGCATGGCGGGCGCTATCGAAGCGAAAACGGTAACATACGACTTCGAGCGTTTGATGCCCGACGCGACATTGCTGAAAACCTCTGAATTTGGCGATGCGGTAATTAGGCATATGAAGTAGGATTTTCCGTACAGCGGAAACTAAAAGCCCCGCAGGTAGCGGGGCTTTTTTTCGCCATCTCGTTTATGTTTATCGCCATGGTCTAGCGTACATAAAAGATGATGGCGCAAAGGCGGTGATTTGGCCGATTGATGTCACAAGCAGGGCAAAACACGCCCCGTACAAGCCGGAGCATGTTTGGAATTTCAAGTATCCGGATGGTTGCTAAGCTAGGCGCTTGCGGCCATTGGCGTTCTTGAATTCTCTTTTGATTTATTCTCGACTGATTCGGTTTTTGCGGCGCTTTCAGGGCCTTCCGCAGTCTCCGTTTCAGGATCGTTCGAGGATTTTTCTGGTTCGGATTCTAGCGGAACAATATTGACCGCGTGGAATCCTTTGCCGCTGGGCTGTGCGTCAAAATTAACAGCTTGTCCCGCTTTCAGCGTCTTATATCCTTCCATTTGGATTGACGAGAAGTGGACGAACAGATCTTCTTTGCAGAGATCGCCGTTTCCTTCATCAGCGATGATAAAGCCGTAGCCCTTGGCATTATTGAACCATTTTACTTTACCTTGAGGCATGATCGACTCCCTTGTCTCCATAGAGATGGGCTTTTACCCTAGTTATTTTTGTCTATTGGCCAGTCCACTCTAATTTTACTACTTTCGCTTTACTACTAAAGCACCGGTAGCAGCAGTACAACAATTCGAGTATCTCGGCCTAGTTTGCTACCAAAGCAGATAGTATTATAAAGCAGCGCATATTGAAAGTAACCGGCCAAAAGGCTGGGCCCATTGAAGTTTGGATGGGGCGACTCCACTTTTATAATTGGCGTATAGTGTAGTTGGCGGGCAGTTATTGTGTTGCAAAAAAGAGCTCAGAGCTGGTTGCCGGAAAGTTACGAACTACTGTAAAAATTTAACTAAATTATTCAATCCGGCTATGGGTAAAGTTGAAAATAGTCTACTAATATTAAATCAGGACAACGATGGCCTGGAGGATGAAGGGAACCAAGATGGGGACCACCCCGGGAGTCTAGCGCTAGCGCCTGAGAAACCGGCGCTGAAGCGGCCTTCGATGTATCAGGTTGTTATGTTGAATGACGACTATACACCGATGGACTTCGTTGTTGAGGTGTTGATAACGTTTTTCAACATGTCGGAACCTAAGGCTACGCAAGTTATGCTGGCGGTGCATACCCAAGGGCGTGCAGTATGTGGAGTGTTCACCAGGGATATCGCTGAGTCGAAGGCGGCTCAGGTAAACCAGTACTCGTCCGAGTGTGAACACCCTCTGCTATGTGAGATAGAAAGAGCGGATTAGTCATTCCTGAGGTGCCAAATGCTAAGTAAAGACCTCGAATTAACTCTTAATGCAGCTTTCAAAAGCGCGCGCGAGAAACGTCATGAATTCATGACGGTCGAGCACCTTTTGCTTGCCCTGCTCGACAATGATTCTGCGCTGAAAGTGTTAACAGCATGCGGCGCGGATCTGGGTCAGCTGCGTAACGAGCTTTCGGAGTTTGTTGATTCGACTACGCCGTTGATTCCGAACAATGATCCAGAGCGGGAAACTCAGCCGACTCTTGGGTTTCAACGGGTGCTTCAAAGAGCCGTATTTCATGTCCAGTCATCAGGCAAGAAAGAAGTGACTGGCGCTAATGTTCTGGTCGCTATTTTTAGCGAGCAGGAAAGTCAGGCGGTGTACGTCCTGAAGAAACAGAACGTCGCTCGTATTGATGTGGTTAACTATATCAGTCATGGCATTTCCAAAGTTTCCGGCGACCGTGAACAGGATGAGGAACACGAACACCAGGAGGAAGGCTTGGAAGAGGGCGGCGGTTCAAAACCTTTGGAATCGTACGCAACCAATCTGAATGAGCAGGCCAGACTGGGGCGGATTGATCCTTTAATCGGTCGTGACAAAGAGCTGGAAAGAGTCATGCAGATTCTTTCGCGTCGTCGCAAAAACAACCCGCTGTTGGTGGGTGAGGCTGGCGTTGGTAAAACCGCCATTGCTGAAGGTTTGGCGAAACAGATCGTTGAAGGTAACGTGCCGGACATCATTAAAGATGCGGTAGTCTATTCTCTGGACCTGGGCGCCCTGTTAGCGGGTACCAAGTACCGTGGCGACTTTGAAAAACGCTTCAAAGCGTTATTGAAAGAATTGAAGCGTCAAACCAAGTCCATTTTGTTTATTGATGAAATTCATACCATCATTGGCGCTGGCTCAGCTTCCGGTGGCGTTATGGACGCATCAAACCTGTTGAAGCCGTTGTTGAGCTCCGGTGAGATTCGCTGCATCGGTTCAACCACCTTCACTGAATTCCGCGGCATATTTGAGAAAGACAGCGCCCTGGCGCGTCGTTTCCAGAAGATTGACGTGGTGGAGCCCTCTGTTAACGATACCTATCTGATTCTGAAGGGCCTCAAAAGACAGTTCGAGAAGCATCATGAAGTTGAATATACCGACGCGGCGCTTCGTTCCGCGGCGGACTTGGCGGATCGCTATATCAATGATCGCCATATGCCGGATAAGGCGATTGACGTCATTGATGAGGCGGGCGCCAGTCAAAGGCTGAAGCCCGAGGCTGATCGCGCCAAGATCATTGATATTCATATCGTTGAGAGCGTCGTGGCGTCAATCGCCAGGATTCCGCCAAAAACCGTTTCTTCTTCCGACAAAGACAAGCTGCGCAATCTGCAGCGTAATTTGAAGATGGTGGTGTTTGGCCAAGACCCTGCAATTGAGGCCTTGGTGACCGCTATCAAGCTCTCCAGAGCGGGGTTGAAGTCGGACGGTAAGCCTGAAGGCTCATTCCTGTTTGCTGGCCCTACAGGGGTTGGTAAGACGGAGGTGACTCGTCAGTTGGCCAAAATTCTGGGTGTGGAGCTGGTGCGTTTTGACATGTCTGAGTACATGGAAAGGCATACTGTTTCCCGCTTGATTGGCGCGCCTCCTGGCTATGTCGGGTTTGATCAGGGTGGTTTGTTGACCGAAGCGGTTAATAAGAATCCTCATTGCGTATTGCTGCTGGACGAGATAGAGAAGGCGCATCCGGAAGTCTTTAACCTGCTACTGCAGGTAATGGACCACGGCACTCTAACTGACAACAACGGTCGCAAGGCGGATTTCCGTCACGTCATTCTGGTGATGACCACCAACGCTGGCGCTGAGGAAATGAGTCGTCGCTCCATTGGCTTCCGTTCTCAGGACCACACGACTGACGGTATGGAGATCATTACCAAGACCTTTACGCCTGAGTTCAGAAACCGTCTGGATGGAATCATTCAGTTTGGCCCATTGGACACCACTACGATTACTCATGTGGTGGACAAGTTCCTGACCGAGATGCAGGCGCAATTGGACGAGAAACGCATCCTTCTTGAGTTTGATACCGAAGCCAAAGCCTGGTTGGCGGTGCACGGATATGACGAGAAGATGGGGGCGAGGCCCATGGCTCGACTTATTCAGGAGAATATCAAGAAGCCTCTCGCCGAACAGATCCTGTTCGGAGATTTGGCGGAATGCGGCGGCACCGTGTTTATCAGTGTGAAGGACGACAAGTTGGACTTTAAATATGTGCCGGAGCGTGAGCTGCTGGACGAATCTACGCCTTAATTGGAAGGGTGTTGGAAACTAAAAAAGGGGCGAAAAGCCCCTTTTTTATTTCGCCTGCTTAAATCGCCAGATAGTTGCTGGTGATTTACGAATTTTCCCAACTACAGAACGTGTTAAACAGTTCAGGAGGCGATTTGGGAAAATTAATGTGAGGTATTAGCGGGCGCGGTATACGATGCGACCTTTGCTCAGGTCGTAGGGGGTCATTTCTACTTTGACTTTGTCTCCAGTCAGAATGCGGATGTAGTTTTTACGCATTTTTCCGGAGATATGGGCAGTAACGACATGACCATTTTCGAGTTGAACCCTGAACATTGTATTGGGAAGGGTGTCAATGATGGTCCCTTCCATTTCAATATTACCTTCTTTCGCCATTCAGCTTTGTCCTCATGAAATTCGTGTTAAGCGCAAAAAGTTAAAAAATAGTAAGCGCTTTTTTAAGAGAGCGAATTTTGCCTTAATTATAACCAAAGTGCAAAAGCCAATTCTTTATTATCTGGATAATCGGCCCCTATTTCGCAAAATTTTCGGGTTGACGCGGGGATAAGGGTGTTATGTAGCCAGGAGATGTATGAAAGTTGGGCGTTAAATAGTAATCCAGGAATCTCTGACTAACACTTGAATAGGGCGGTAATTGGTTTTGTAGGACATTTTTCGACAGCCTCGTATCCAGTATCCCAGATATAAATAGGGGAGGCGTTGTTCGCGGGCGAACTGGAGTTGCCACAAGATGGCGTAGACGCCAAGGGCGCGTTTATCCTCATTCGGATCAAAGAATGTATAGATTGCGGAGAGGCCGTCTGTGGTTCTGTCTGTTACCGCGATGGCGAGCAGTTTGTTGTCCAGGCGGAACTCGATAAACAAAGTTTCTGACCGCGCCTCCAGTAAGAATGACTCATACTGGTCCAGCGTGGGTGGGTACATATCGCCGTCCTGATGTCGGGCGCTGATGTAGCGTTGGTAGAGTGCAAAGTGCTCTTGTTCGAACTGAGCGGAGCGCAGACGTACCGTCAGGTCTGAGTTGCGCTTCCAGGTGCGTTCCTGGCTGCGCGTACGGTTGAATTCATCCGTGGGGATGCGCACGGCGATGCAGGCGTTGCAACCATTGCAGCGAGGCTTGTAGTAGTGGTTGCCGCTGCGACGGAAACCCAGTTGTGACAGCCGGGTGTACAGATCCACGTTAATGTCCGCTTTAGGGTCCACGAACATGGTGGTGGCCAGGCGATCGTCAAGGTAACTGCACGGGTGTTCCGGCGTGGCGTAAAAAACCAGAGTCCTTAAGTTCGACATCGTCAGCAGCCTGTGGGGTCTATCGTCATCTTCCAGGGGTGAGAGAAATCGGCTCGCACCTCTATTTCTAGTATAGATAAAAACTCTTTTCTTGAAATCTGGCAAGCCCCCAAAGAGAGAAGGTGTGGATTGGGCACCTGACAGTCAATTAATCGATAGCCCCAGGCGTGTAATTGTCGGACCAAGGTGATGAATGCGGCTTTGGATGCGTTGGTTTCTCTGGAGAACATGGACTCGCCAAAAAAGCAGCGTCCGATGGCGAGACCATACAATCCGCCAACCAGTTCGGACTCCCGCCATACTTCAATGCTGTGGGCGACGCCAATCTGATGGAGATAGCTATATGCCTGAAGCATGTCAGGGGTGATCCAGGTTTCGTCTGAGTAGGAACGAGGCGCGGCGCAGGATTGCACTACCTGACTGAACTGCTGGTCGAAGCTGTAAGTAAGTCCGCTGTTACGCAAAAAACGGCGCATGCTGCGGGATATATGCAAGTCTTCGTGTCGAATGATGCAGCGAGGATCGGGAGACCACCAAAGTATCGGTTGGTCGTCGCTGAACCAGGGAAAAATGCCGTTTTCATACGCCAGACGTAAACGGGCGGGATGGAGATCGCCGCCGACACAGAGCAGGCCGTTTGGGTCCTTCAAGGCGCTGTCAGGATGAGGAAACCATAGGTTTTCATCTAACCAGGGTAGGGCGGGCATAGAAATGAATCTTGCTGGGCTTGTTTTAATACACAATATCGAAGAAAGCGTAAACAAAAACGCCCATTTGGATTAATGGGCGTTTAGTCGCATTCCCGGTGGGATTATTGGTCCAGGAACTTCTCGGCGTCAAGAGCGGCCATGCAGCCAAAGCCCGCTGAAGTTACCGCCTGGCGGTAGATATGGTCGGCAACGTCGCCTGCGGCGAATACGCCGGGTACGCTGGTCTGGGTCGCATTGCCTTCAGAACCGGAGCGAATTTTGATGTAGCCGTCTTTCATGTCCAGCTGGCCAGCGAAAATATCGGTATTGGGCTTGTGGCCAATGGCGATAAATGCGCCAGTCACTTCCAGTTCCTGAGTGCTGTCGTCTTTGGTGCTGCGCAGGCGCAGGCCCGTTACGCCGGAGTCGTCGCCCAGGACTTCGTCCAGTGTGTGATCCCAGACAATTTTGATATTGCCGTTCTGCTCTTTTTCGAACAGTTTGTCCTGCAGGATTTTTTCCGCCCGCAACTTGTCGCGGCGGTGCACCAGGGTGACTTCCGCTGCAATGTTGGACAAGTAAAGCGCTTCCTCGACTGCAGTGTTGCCGCCGCCGATAACTGCGACTTTCTGCTTGCGGTAAAAGAACCCATCGCAGGTGGCGCAAGCGCTGACGCCTTTGCCTTTAAATGCTTCTTCAGAATCCAGGCCAAGGTACTGCGCGGAGGCGCCGGTGGCGATAATCAGCGCGTCACAGGTGTACTCGCCGTTGTCGCCTTTCAGGCGGAACGGGCGCTGGCTCAAGTCAGTTTCGTTGATGTGGTCAAAAATGATTTCGGTGTCAAAGCGCTCCGCGTGCTTTTGCATGCGCTGCATCAGCTCAGGGCCTTGTACGCCAGCATCGTCGCCGGGCCAGTTATCTACATCCGTGGTGGTGGTCAATTGTCCGCCCATTTGCATGCCGGTGATAATGACCGGATTCAGGTTGGCGCGGGCTGCGTAAACCGCAGCGGTGTAGCCGGCGGGGCCGGAGCCTAGAATAAGCAGTTTGATGTGCCTGGTTTCTTTACTCATTGACGTTCCTTAATGCTGAAATAAAACAATGCCTGGTACGGACCCCTTGCCGCTGTATCCAATGATCCCTGTGGCTGGAAGGCATCAAAAATAATGCGCCTAAAGTACCATATTTGTTTAACTGGATTGATTATATTTGGTTATGGGGCATATAGAGCCATGTAATTATGGGGGAGGCGGTTTTTAGACCACCGTCACCTCTCTCAGAATTTGCGTCGACAACGGATAGTGTTCCGCGCGGCTTGAGCCTCCGAGCCGGTGCTCGACGACAGCTGGCAGGACGGTCTGAACGTCGTCAGGAAGCACGTGCTGGCGTCCCTCCAGTAATGCCCAACCTTTGGCGGCGCGCAGGAGTGCGATGGCTCCACGAGGCGATATGCCGTCTTTAAAGCCGCTGTGGCTGCGAGTATAGGCGATGATGCGCTGGATATAGTCTATGAGCGGGTCAGTGGCTCGCACTTCCAATACTTTCGCTTGCAGATCCGCCAACACGTCCGGCGGCATCACAGGTTGCAGCTTGCTCAGCAGTGAGCGACGGTCACTGCCTTTCAGTAGTTCACGTTCAGCTTCCGGCGGTGGGTAGCCGAGATGAATGCGCATGAAGAAGCGATCCATTTGCGACTCCGGCAGCAAAAAGGTGCCGGACTGGTCGGATGGATTTTGAGTCGCAATGACGAAGAACGGCTTCGGAAGCGTGTAAGTGGTTCCTTCGACGCTGATCTGGCGCTCTTCCATAGCTTCCAGCAAGGCGCTCTGAGCCTTTGGCGTGGCGCGGTTGATTTCGTCGGCCAGCACCAATTGCGCGAAAAGAGGTCCTTTATGAAAAGTGAACTCGCTTTTGTTCTTATCGAAAAGGTTAATCCCAATCAGGTCGGACGGCAGCAGATCGCTGGTGAACTGCACCCGGTTGTAACTCAGGCCCAGCGTTTGCGCCATGGCGTGGGAAAGTGTGGTTTTGCCCATGCCGGGCAGGTCTTCTATCAGCAGGTGCCCTTGGCAGAGGAGGGAGGTGAGTGCGAGCCTGATCTGGTGCTCTTTACCTAAAACGACTTTGCCAATCTGTGCGACGGCCTGTCTGACGGTTTCTGTCATGGTTCGTCCAATCAGTGATTAACGGTCATCAGTCGGCTGCGCGCAGCGCTGACTGTTTGAGAATTATAGTCGCGCCAGGATAATTTGGGCGCTAAATAGAGAAGCGGACGTATAGTCCACTTCTGGCTCTAACTAGTCGATGTAACGACGAGTCAGGTCTTGGTAGGCGTCTACTCTGCGATCGCGCAGATAAGGCCAGATGCGGCGGACATCATCCGTGCGCTGCAGGTCAAGCTCAGCGGCGATTATCTGCACGCTTGAGTCATCGGCCTGACGCAGGATTTCGCCCTGTTGGCCGGCGATAAAGCTATTGCCCCAAAACAGGCTGCCGGGAGACTGTTGTGAAGGATCAGGCTCCTGGCCGACCCGGTTGGCGACGATTACCGGCAAGCCGTTGGCGACTGCGTGGGCGCGCTGAATGGTGATCCAGGCGTCCAGTTGGCGTTTGTGTTCGGCTTGATCGTCGCGCACGTCCCAGCCGATAGCGGTTGGATAGATCAGCATGTCTGCGCCGGCCAGCGCCATTAATCTCGCCGCTTCGGGATACCACTGATCCCAGCACACCAGCACGCCCAGTTTGCCGACAGAGGTCTGGATTGGCTTGAAGCCCGCCTCGGCATCAGCATCGCCAGGCGTGAAGTAAAACTTCTCGTAGAAGCCGGGATCGTCGGGAATATGCATTTTGCGGTATTTGCCGACCAATGATCCGTCTTTCTCCAATACGACCGCCGTATTGTGGTAGAGGCCTGGTGCGCGCTTCTCGAATAAAGAGCCAACGATCACTACATTGTGCTTGCGTGCGCACTCGGACAGAAACTCGGTAGTCGGGCCGGGAATCGGCTCCGCCAAATTGAATACGTCCACATCTTCTGTTTGGCAGAAGTACAGGGTGGCGTGCAGCTCCTGTAATACAATCAATTCAGCGCCTTGCGCCGCAGCCTGGGCGATTAGCTCCGCCGTCAGGGCAAGACTTTTTTCTTTCTCGGGAAAGCTCTGCTGCTGGAGGGCCGCCACCTGTAAGGTGGTTTTTTTCATCAGATCACTCCCTCTGGTAATTGCATGGTGACGCAGTGGAGGCTCCCATGCTGTTCAATCAGGCTGCGGCAGTCAATGGCTTCAATAGTACGGTCAGGGAAGCATGACTGAATGACGTTCAACGCCGCCTCGTCCTCGGGAAGGTCGTAGACAGGAACCAGGACTGCCTCATTAATGATCAGGAAGTTGGCGTATGTCGCTGGCAGGCGATGACCGTCTTCGTCATAGCAGGCGCGCGCCATGGGTAGTGGAACAAGTTTGTATGGCGCGCCGTCCGCATCGACGAATGACTGCAATTGCTTTTCCATTGCAGACAATTCCGCGTAGTGCTCATCTTCCGGGTCCAGACACTGTACATAGCAGATAGTGCGTTCGTCGCAGAAGCGGGCGAGCGTATCAATGTGGCTGTCGGTGTCATCTCCGGCCAAATAGCCGTGATCCAGCCACAAAGTGCGTTGGATGCCCAAGTGTTCCGCCATGACGGCTTCCACTTTTTCCTTGGTGGCGTCCGGGTTGCGCGTTGGGGTCAACAGGCAGGCGGAGGTGGTTAGCAATGTGCCTCGACCATCTGTTTCAATGGAGCCGCCTTCCAGAATATAAGGAATATGGCGCAAGGCTGCGCCATCAAACGCGCCCAGCTCGTAAAGCGTAGCGGTTATCTGGTCGTCTTTTTCGGAGTCAAACTTACCGCCCCAGGCGTTAAAGTGGAAATCCAGCAGCACCGGCTCGTCATTGTCATAAATGGTGATAGGCCCGTGGTCCCGGCTCCAGGTATCGTTCGACGGGGCGCAGAACAGCGCCACTTTTTCAGGAGGTACGCCGTTTTCGTGCAATGCGTCGGCGATCGCCTCCAGGCGCGGAAATGACTGACAGTTAATAACCAGATTCTGGTATTTGCATACCGCAATGGCGATATCCAAAAAAGTTCTGTCAACTTCTTCCAGGCGGTCAGCCCAGTCGGTTTGCTCATGAGGCCAAGTCAGCAGAACGGCGCACTGCGGCGCCCATTCAGGAGGCAGGACAATAGTGCTCACTGGTTAATCCATCGTAAACAGTTTAAGGGGCGAGTAGTTTACGGTTTGACAGGCTTAAGTACAGTATGAATTACGCGATCGCCCTCAAAATATACGGAATAGTTTCCGTACTCCCATACCGTAATAGGCGGGTCGCCTACCGGGCCTTTAACATGAGAAGGGCTGCCGTAGCGTTTTTCCACTGCGCTCATAGTTAGGCCTGTGCGTGGCGTTTCCATGCCGGCGTTTGATGAGCCTTGTTGCATGATGGGGGTGACTAGCTCATCGGCGTTGGCCAATGGCGCGAGACTGATTAAAGCGACAGCGAATAACTTATTCCAAGAATTTAGCATCGACTTATTCCTAAATTCGTTTCTTTAACATACTAGTCTAGCTGTATTTAGCTGATTAGACACTTAAAATTTCATACGCAAGTCTTTGTCATTAATTGAGTAATGCTCTTGGATTTGCGTCATGGCGACATCTTATTCCAGTTGGCGCCTGCGTTGCTGTTGCTGGGTTCTCAGAATGTGTCTTGCAACGATTTGTCGCTGTGATTCGCTGAAATTAATGAAATTGACTCGCGTGATAAATCCGTCGCCGTTTTCTTGTTCATGGCTTAGAACGTGCTCTGGATGCTCCCTGACGGACTCGGAGCTGACGACCTCCGCTTCGGTCAGAATGGATATATAGCTGGGCACTAGCGTCGCCTTAAGAATCAGCTGCTGTCCCGCACGCTCCTGACGGGGGCTGACAAAGGCCATACCGCCCTCGCTCAGGTCGATAAACTGCAGTCTATCCTCATTGATGTCCGTCTCCACCAGCGCGAGCGTGCGGGCGATCAAGTCGACTTTTTTGTTGAGCGCTTTCAGCAATGCAGCGAGGGAGCGGTCCTTTTCCGCAACATGTCCCATCAGCTTGGAGGTCTCCAGATCCAGGCTTTGCAACTCGTTCAGCATTTCGAAATAGACAGGGTGCCGATAGAACTCCGCCATTGAGTGATTGCTTGCAGTGCGTTCCTGATACTCAACCAAAGCCTGGTCATGAATTCGATAATAATCCCTCCGGTTATCTGATGTGGCGTCTGAATCGGACATATTAATAAACCGTAGTAGTGAAACACTTATTAATAGATTATAGTTTTACGCCGCTTAATTTGGGCTAATTAACTCATCATCTTAAGCGGCCAGTCGGACGCTCCCATCCGATCACACTTTCAGGCGGCGATTTAGGCCCGCCAACAAGCCAACCATTAATACCAGGTGCTCTGTGGATGTATAAACCCTTATCTCTATTTATAGGCTTGCGCTATACCTCGGCGAAGCGAGATAACCACTTTATTTCTTTTATCTCCTTGACGTCCATGATTGGGTTGATTCTTGGAGTGCTGGTGCTGATTACCGTCATGTCCGTCATGAATGGCTTTGACCGGGAGTTGCGGCAGCGGATATTGGGTATGGTTCCGCACGCGGTGATTAAGAGCCATAACCCTATGAGTAGCTGGGAGGAGGTCAAAGAGTTTGCTTTGCAACATCCGCAGGTAGAAGGCGTTGCCCCATTCGTATATGCGCAAGGCATGGCCACCGCGTCGGGAAATGTGCATGGAATCATGATCAACGGTATTGATCCCGAGGCGGAGAAAGGTGTTTCCATCGTTCAGGATCACATTACCTCTGGCAGTCTTGATGATTTGAAGCCTGGGGAGTTTGGTATTGTTCTTGGCGACATTTTGGCTAGCTACATGCGCGCCAGAGTGGGAGACAAAATCACGGTCATACTGCCCGAAGCTTCGGTAACTCCTGCTGGAGTGTTCCCTAGAATGAAGCGGTTTACAGTGAAAGGGATATTCAGCGTTGGTGCGGAACTGGATAGTACGCTGGCGATTATCAATATAGAAGATGCAGCCAAGATAAAGCGCTTGGGAGATTCTGTTGAGGGTGTGAGACTTAAGCTGAAGAATTTGTTCGATGCTTCAAAAGTGTCCCGCACAATTGTGGCGGAATTAGGGAGTGGGTACTACGCAAGTGACTGGACGCGGACACACGGTAATTTGTTTCAAGCTATCCAAATGGAAAAGACCATGGTTGGATTGCTGTTGATGTTCATCGTTGCGGTGGCGGCGTTTAACATTGTTTCCACTCTGGTAATGGTTGTGACGGACAAGAAAGCGGACATTGCAATATTGCGGACGATGGGGGCGACCCCCGGTAATATTCTGCGCATTTTCATGGTCCAAGGTCTGTTTATAGGGGTTGTGGGCACTGCCTTGGGGGTGCTGCTAGGTTGCCTGCTGGCGCTTAATATCAGTGATATGATCGCCTGGTTTGAGAAAGTGGCGGGTATTCAGTTACTAAGCTCCGATGTGTATTTCATCAGTTACCTCCCTTCTGATTTGCAATGGGGAGATGTTGGGTTGATTAGCGCAGTAACCCTGACTATCAGCTTTGTTGCGACTATGTATCCCGCATGGCGCGCGTCCAAAATCGAGCCGGCGGAGGCGTTGAGGTATGAGTAGTCCAGTATTGGAATGCCAATCTGTGCATAAAGTATATGTTCAGGGGAAGGAGTCTATCGAAGTTCTGCGTGGCGTTAATATTTCGCTTTATCCGGAGCAGACTGTCGCTATTGTCGGCGCATCCGGTTCGGGTAAGTCCACGTTGCTGAATATTATGGGCGCTTTGGATCATCCAAGTTCAGGCTCTATTCGCATCTCGGGACAGGACGTGCACGGCATGGATGAAAAAGCCAAGGCTAAACTGCGTAACGCGCACGTGGGTTTTGTCTATCAGTTTCACCACCTCTTGCCTGAGTTCAGTGCGCTGGAAAATGTCTGCATGCCTTTGTTGTTGAGAGGTGTGGCGGTCAAGGAAGCTAAAAAGGAAGCGGAATACTGGCTGGAGCGAGTGGGTTTGTCCCACCGCCTTAAGCATCGTCCTGGACAGTTGTCTGGTGGCGAGCGCCAGCGTGTGGCGATAGCGCGCGCGCTTTCTCCCAGGCCGTCCTGTGTTTTGATGGACGAACCTACCGGTAACCTGGACCCGGATACTGCGGATTCTGTGCAGGCGCTGTTATGGGATCTGGTGCGTCAGAATCAGACCGCGTTTGTGCTGGTGACTCATGATTATGGGCTGGCGGCGCGTATGGATGAACAATACTCCTTAAAAGAAGGCGTACTGGCGAAAGTGGATCGCAACTCTTTGTAGAGTAACCTTTGCGGCGCATGTCGTTGCGGGATTAAAAAAGGCGGGTTCTTTATAGAAGCCCGCCTTTTTTATTGGGGTTACCCTGGAAGCTCTGCCAGGTTTAGCCCATTTTCTTGAGCAGCATCTGCTCTAGCTTAACTTGATCTTCGGCGAACTTGCGAATGCCTTCGGCCAGTTTTTCGGTCGCCATTGTGTCCTCGTTCATCCCCCAGCGGAAAGCGGCTTCGGTAATCGGCGCATCGCGTTCGGCGCTAGGCTGCTCAGAGGATAGGGCGCGGGTCAATTCGCCGGAATCAGCTTCCAGGTCATTCAGCAGTTCTGGGCTGATGGTCAGCTTGTCGCAGCCTGACAGGGCTTCAATTTGTCCAGCATGACGGAAGCTGGCGCCCATTACGATAGTGTTGTAACCACGTGATTTGTAGAACTCGTAAATAGATTTGACTGACACTACGCCAGGATCTTCGTCAACGGAAATCTCGTCTTTGTTCCACTTGGCTTTGTACCAGTCATAGATGCGCCCAACAAAAGGCGATATCAGGAATACGCCAGCCTCGGCGCAGGCAACCGCCTGAGTGAAGGAGAACAGCAACGTCAGGTTGCAGCGAATGCCTTGCTTTTCCAGCACTTCCGCAGCGCGAATACCTTCCCAGGTAGACGCGATTTTGATCAGAATGCGGTCTTTGCCAACGCCGACGTCATTGTAAAGCTTGATCAGCTGCTTGGCTTTTTCGATGGTGGCGTCAGTGTCAAAGGACAAGCGAGCGTCCACTTCCGTGGAAATATACCCCGAAATGACTTTTGAAATTTCTTTGCCGATAGATACGGACAAGTAGTCGATAGCGTGGGCGACGGCCTCTTCAGGCGTAGCGGATTGTTGCTTGCCATAGTTGAGCGCGTCATTGACTAGGCTTTCGTAGACGGGAAGAGATGCTGCCTTCAACAGTAGCGAAGGGTTGGTGGTTGCGTCGTCGGGTTTGTGCTTTTTGATTGCTTCGATATCGCCCGTGTCAGCGACAACGGAAGTCATTTGGCGTAATTGCTCGAGCTTGCTTAAAGCCATTGTATTTTTATCCCTGGGTTGGTTCTTTCAGACCGCCTCGGAGGCGGTGTTCAGAGAGTTGGACTGTTTGTAAGAAGATACTATATCTAAAGCTTCTCTAAAAACAGTCGGTGAGGCGGTGCGTTTGATGGCGTTTTCGCTTAAATATCTGCGAAACTGTTTCCCACCTTTTTGGCCATGAAACAAACCCAGCGCGTGTCGCGCCATATGCCAGACCGCAACGCCGTTTTGATAGTTGCGTTCGATGTACTCTAAAAACTGATAGCCGATATCCGTAGCGCTGAAGCTTGGCGGCGGAGTGTGAAACAGACGATGGTCCACGTCCGCCAGCATCCATGGGCGCTGATAGGCTTCGCGCCCGATCATGACCCCATCGACCTCCTGCAGGTGGCTTTCCGACTCGTCCATGGTTTTGATGCCGCCATTGATAATGATCTCAAGCTCTGGAAATGTCTGCTTGATCATATAGGCGCGCGGATATATCAGCGGTGGAATTTCGCGGTTTTCCTTTGGACTGAGTCCTTTGAGAATCGCCTTGCGAGCATGAATGATAAAGGTGGAGCATCCTGCTGCTTTGACGGTGCGGACAAAATTCAACAAGAACTCTTCGGAGTCCTGATCATCTATGCCTATGCGATGCTTGACCGTCACCGGGATTGAAACAGCGGAGCGCATGGCGGCCACGCATTCCGCCACTCGCTCAGGATAGCCCATCAGGCAGGCGCCGATCATATTGTTCTGTACGCGGTCGCTGGGACATCCCACATTCAGGTTGATTTCATCATAGCCCCAGTCTTCGCAAATCTTGGCGCACTCCTTCAATTCATCAGGATTGCTGCCGCCAAGCTGCACGGCGACAGGATGCTCTTCCGTGTTGAAATCCAGGAAGCGATGACGGTCCCCATGTATGATGGCTCCAGTGGTCACCATCTCGGTATATAAATAGGTATGCTTGGAAAGGAGGCGGGCGAGGTAACGATAGTTCCTGTCCGTCCAATCCATCATTGGGGCCACGGAAAAGCGACGAAGACCATCATTGCTCGTCATGTCTGCGTTGTTTGCTGAAGTTGCAGGCATTATTACATCTCTAAAAACGGGGAGGCTTGCAGCGAACTGAAGTCGTTGTTGCGCCTTTTGCTCTTGGGCGACCTGATTTGGTCAATTGGCGGGCAGTATATCATGGCCGTCGCTGTAAGGCAGTGAGCTTCGTGACGGCTTATGTAACGTTTATGTCACGATTTAGGCCCGTAACTTTATCTGGAAAGCAATTGGGAGGCGGTATTGCTGTTAGCGTGCGTAGGTCTATTTATTATGGTCGCTTTTATCGCCCCGCTGCTTATCTCTTCATGGAAGTGGTTGAGCGCCTTGGTTTTGGTTCTTGGAGGGCTGCTTCTCATGCTGGGCGTTGAATTTATGTACCGAGAATATATGGATACAGAAGTCAGAGATTACGGGGCTCTTGGAATGCTAGTCCCTGTGGTCATCGCTGCGACGGCAGGGCCTGTATTTGCTGGCGGGCTTATTAAGTTACTTTATTTGGCCATTAAGGCGGATATTTCTTCCTCGAATGGAGAGGCATAGCGACGCTATTCACCCTTCTTTGTCTTTGTTCAGGTCATGCGCATAGGTTGCTTCCATTACAAGGGCGTATGGCGTCCAAATTAAACAGATCAAGACGCTGAAGAAAACGCAAGAAATAAGATGTATCCAGCCGGCGCCAGTTAAGTAAGCCAGTGCGAACAGGGCGAAAAACGCAGCGATCGATACGAGCCCAGCCCTCTTGCGTTTAAGAAGAGCGTGAGACAGATGCTCTCTGCCTATAATGAAAAAAATTGCGAGTCCGATAGTCAAGAGGCCTGATTCTATTTGTGTGTCCGCTGGATCTTGGCTGAAAAGTAGGTTTGCGCCCACGGAAAAGAGGAAAGGTGAGTAGCCCAGAGCTAGATGATGGCGTGGATCTCCCTTGATGTAATTGGCAGTGATTGAGAGCCAATGACCCTCTTTGGTCTCGTTTTTAGTCAGGAACGAGACCCAGAATGGCGCCGCCAGGAAGAATCCCAGAAACAGCAGCATAGCGAGTGCGATAACCATGGAGGATACCTCTATGGTAAATGTCAGATTTTACATTTCATAAAGATAATTTTTCATCACCTTTCGATTTGTAAGTATAAAATACGCGGCCTGCAAAGTGTTGGCGCGTAAAGTACTGCGTTAGACGGTGCTCGCCATGAAAGTATTAATTGAGATGATTAAATGATTTACGAGCATAAACGAAATACCAATATCGGCGTCGGCTTGGGCGTCATAATGCAGTTGGCGGGAAAGTCCATGAGCGCCACCAGTCCAACAATGGGTTTTATTGTCGTCTTATTGGGCATTGTCCTCTTTGTGTGGGGCTGCGGGCAGTATGCGAAAAGCAAAGGGTATTCTGGAGTGTGGGGATTTCTTGGGTTGTTCAGCCTGATAGGCTTGATTATTCTGGTTTTTATGAAAGATAAAGATCGATAGCCCAACTAGAGTTTCCTCTGCGTACTATGCGTCTTTCTCTGGCGCATAGTCCCTCAGAGTTCTTGCAACCCCTTATCAAATCATCTATCTCTTAGTATTCAGACTGCGATCGGAATCGGCCGCTATGAATCTGGGTATTCGAACCCTGCTATCACTCACCCTTGCCGGAATAGTCTTCATCACCACCAGCCTTGTGAATGGGATTGTCGACTATGAGGCTTCGCACCGTTTACGGAATGAGTTAGGGGAGCAGTATTCTGAACTCGCTTATCAAATGGCGGATCGGTTGGATAGGGGGATGTTCGAAAGGCTCAGTGACATGATCAACGTGTCCAGTCTCCCCACTATCCGCAATCTCAATGGCTCCCAGGCGGAGCTGCAGCGCAATATTCTGGAAACCCTCAAGCGAACTTACGGCTATTACGCCTGGGTGGGTCTCACCGATGTTAACGGTGTGGTGCTCCGAGCTACCGGTGGTCTGATGGAAGGAGTGGATGTTTCCAGCTTGCCCTGGTGGAAAGAAGGGCATCTCGCCCCTTATGTTGGCGATGTAAGAGATAGCGAAATGCTTGATCGCTATCCGCGTCAGGGAGATCCGACGCAACCTCTGCGTATCGTGGACTTCGCTGCGCCGATTCTCGGGCCGGATGGCGCGCCAATTGGCGTAATGGGCGCTCACCTTAACTGGGACTGGGTTAAAGAAGCCGCATCCAGCCTGCTGCAGCAACGCAACAAAGATATAGAACTGCTGGTGCTCTCAAAGGATGGCGATGTCCTGCTGGCGCCTGAAAATACGCCTTTTACGAAAGTGACGCTTCCAGATTCGCTCAAAGGCAACGAAACCCACATTATGACTTGGCCTGATGGTCAGAAGTATTTGACAGGCTTTTCCGGCACCAAAGGGTTCCTGGAATACTCCGGGCTTGGGTGGACAGTGATTGCGCGACGGGAAGTCTCCCAGGCCCTCGGCCCGGTTCGGCAGCTGAGTGCGGCAATATGGATGTGGGGAGGCTCGATTACTATCATTTTTGCAATGATTGGCTGGATGATCGCGGCGCGTATTTCGCGTCCTCTAAGAGAGCTGGCGGCTTCCGCGGAAGCGATTGAGCGCACGGATAGCCAACTTTCCTACACGGAATCATTCGCCCCCAGAGAAATTCGCGGATTGGCGGCGGCCTTGCGAGATATGTTGGAGAAGCTGCGCAATCGAGAGGAAACCTTGCAGCGTCAGTATTCGGAGCTGCAAATGCTGTACGAAGGCTCACCGGTTGGCATCGCTATGATCGGGCAGGACTTGAACTGCCTGCGCATCAATACCCGTTTGGCGGACTGGTTTGGGGTGGATAATACGTGGGTGGTGGGGCGTAATATCCATGAAATCTCCAGTGAGTTGATGGAGTGGACCAAACCGGTGGTATTGAAAGTGTTGGAGTCCGGGGCCCCGGAGTTTGGTATTGAGATGACGATGAATGAGAGCAGTGCAGGTAAGTCGCGGCACTTTTTAGCCTCCTGTCTGCCCCTGTTTGAAGAGAAGAAAGCCTCTGCAGTCGCCGTGGCGTTACTGATCAGCGAAATGACCGCGCAGCGACAGGCGGAATACTTCGCGACTCACGATACGTTGACGGGGCTGCCCAATCGACGCTTCCTCTCTACTTTTATTACGCAAGAGCTGGCGGTGGCCCGGCGACAGAACAAGAAGGTCGCTGCGCTATATCTGGATCTTGATCGTTTCAAAGACGTCAATGATAACCATGGACATGACATTGGCGACGCGCTGCTTCAGGAGGTGACGCGCCGATTACGTCAAGTGGTGCGCGAGTCGGATTTGATCGTCAGGCTCGGGGGCGATGAATTTGTGGTGGTGCTTCTGGATATTAAAGGCGTTTCCGATGTTACGCGGCTTGCGGAAAGCATTATCAAGAGCCTGTCTGCGCCATACATATTGGCAAGCGTCGAAGTACGCACCTCCCCCAGTATTGGCATCGCCGTCTATCCTGATGATGTCTCTGGTGAGTCTCAACTGCTTTCCTGTGCGGATGAAGCCATGTACGAAGCCAAAAAAAGCGGTCCTGGGCAGTATCGGTATTACGCCGATCTGCATGGCGCCGAAGAATAGCCTGGCTCTGTAACGTCGCGGCAACGCCTTCATTTACCTCTCAGGCATTTACTCGTCGTCTTGCGTCCTGTATTTAATGATCGCCAACGCTAAGTATTTCATGTGGCTATCGATTAAGGAGTAGCATGTACGATCAATCTGTTATCGTCTTTGAACACTATTTGCGGCGTTTGTCCGTCATGTTGAACCGCCTGGAGGCATATGCTGAGACGGCGTCTAAACAGGAAGCAATACTGCAAACGAGTCTCGCGCCGGGTATGTTCCCACTTGTTCAGCAGGTGCGCACGGCGATCGGTTTTTCTCTGCGGACCTGCTATCCGCTAGCCGGGCTGGATATACCGGAAACAGAGTCTCATGAAGACACAGTTGCAGATCTGCACCGTCAAATTCAAGAAGCAGAGCGCTATTTGCAGGCCTTGTCAGCGCAAAGTTTTACCAAGGCTGCAGAACGGGAAATTGTGACGACAGCCGGGTTCAAAGAGTTGCGATTGGATGGTCAAACTTTTCTTACCCAGTATGCATTGCCGAATTTTTTCTTTCATCTCAGCATGGTCTACGCAATTTTGCGACAGTGTGGGGTTCCAGTCGGGAAGATGGATTTCGATGGTTTTCATGAGTATCCCCCGGGATTTGCGTTTTGAGCCTCATGAGCATTGACCTTTGCACCGAGGTTACTTCTCGGGGTTACTTTTGGGGTTGTTTTGATTTGGACGAGGTGAACTATACTGAGGTGGCTTAATCACCGGTTGCGTTCAGTGCGCAAGCTAAAATCAATATAAGGAGAGTGATCCATGGAAAAGTTGTCCGGCGAACCTGAAAAGGGGAGTAAGACTGACCGTATTGAAGAGCAGTATTCATTCAAGTCCCGTTTTGTGTTTATTTTCGGCGAGATTAACCATGAAATGGCGCAAGCGACCTGCCAGCGCTTGATAGCCTTGGCGGAAGACTCGGAAGACCCTATCAGAGTGCTGATATCTTCTCCCGGCGGGCATGTGGAGTCGGGAGACGCAATTCACGACATTATTCGTTTTATCCGCGCACCGGTCATTACGGTAGGCGCTGGGTGGGTCGCCAGTGCGGGTACGCATATCTATCTGGCGGCGGAAAAAGAGCGTCGAGTTTGTTTGCCCAATACGCGCTTTATGATTCACCAACCTGGCGGCGGCGCAGGCGGTCCTGCCTCGGATATCGCCATTCAGGCGAAAGAGATCCTGAGAGCCCGTGAGCGTATCGCCCATGTTGTCGCCAGACAGACGGGCAAACCATTCGAAAAAGTATTGGTGGATATAGAAAGGGATTTTTGGATGAGTCCAGAGGAGGCGATGGATTACGGCATTGTCTCCCGTGTCATCGAGTCCTACAAGGATCTCCAGTAAACTTTATATTCTCTACTGCTTCATGAGCGCGGTTTAAAGCGCTCATGATTTATTTATAACGATTTATATAACCGACCTTATCGAATATATAATTCTGGCGTGAAAAATAGATAACAATGTATCTCTATTTCCGCCTCAGCCTGCTGATACTAAAGAGATTTTTAGAGTCATTTGGCTCTAGAGCATAGGAAAAAATATCAGCCTCGTCACTATCCTATTCAGCCGATAAAACTGAAACTTGCAACATTCTTCTCAAAAATATTAAAAAAACTAAATCATTGAGAAACTTTTTGGAAAACATGTTGTATTCTCAAATGACCGGCGGACCTCTCATGCATATAAAGTCGTTATCAAAATCCAGTGTGTTCTCCGGCAGTAACCCCTGATGGGGGCTATTCGCTCTTTTCCATTTATCCAGCGCTCGTAGTCGAGGGAATAGACCTGTATCAGGGTTCTATCAATAAGGAAATAATAAGGAATTCAGTATGAGGAAAAATACTGCTTTGGGATTCGTAACTTTGTTGGCGTGCAGTTTCATGTCCAATATAACGGCGGCCGAAACGGTCACCATTAATAACTCGCCATCAAATGTTCCTGCTATTCACTCTAAGTTCGTCCCGCCTGGATTTATCAAACTCGCCAATGAAAAACGTATGATGGCCAGCGCCGCTGCACGGGAAATTAATCCAGCGGATCTTGTACGCCAATTAAAGGAAAATAACGGCAGCGTCTCGGTGGCCAATGTACTGAAGGATGTAAAGGGTTTATCCAGTTCCTTTGTGAATCAGGCGCAAAGCGCAGAAAGAAGCGTCCTGAACAAGAAAGGCATACGTACAAAAGGGGAAACATTACTTGAGTTGCGTATAGCCGCTCCGCAGATGATGTCGCAGTTACAAGAGGGCGTGGAGCCTCTCTATGCCTACGAACCGGATGGGGATGAATCTTCCTGGCAATATATTGAAGCCTATGACAGCAATGGCGGTTTGCACTTGCTGGATGTGTGGAATATGCCGGAGCAGCCCGTTGTCGTTGTCGACATCAATGCGAAAAAGGATATGCAGCTTGGCCTGGCGCAGATGCGCGAGGTTTTTTCTCGATCTGCGTCTAAATCCATTCAGATCAATAAAGCTCAGTCGGATAGCATCGATGTGACCATACTGGACAGCATCCGTTTGGAAGACGACGAGGAACCATGGATCTCTGGCAATGCTGAGGTATACGCGATTGTGACAGGCGTTGATCCCAGCAGAGATGAGCCGGCGCTGGATATTGTGGACATGCCTTATCTCGATGAAGACGGCAAAACATATTACCCCAACCAGATTGTCGTTTATTGGGATAGATATCGTTGGGGCGCAGCGAATATCATTTTGATGGAGCATGACGACAACACCAACTATCAAACGCTGGCGCAAAAACTTCTGACTACCGCCGCTGAAGTTTTGTCAGCGCTGGGGCAGCCGGAGATTGGGGCATTGGTGGCTTTAGGCAGCGGAATTGTCGAGCTGATGCCAGAACATTGGTTCAGCAATGACGACGACTATCTGGACTCTTTCTATACATTAGAAAAGAGTATGCACTATGGAAATCACATGGGCGTATCGGGTAATGCGATGACGACTATGAGACCCTACACGTTGAATGGAATTAAATAACGGTAAATCAACGGGCGCATAGATACGCCCGCCAAATAAAAAAGGCCCACTCTAGGAGCAGTTATAACTGTCGTGGAGGGGCCTTTCGAATGCCTCAATATTATTCCAGCACAATCAAGCTACGATTTTTCTCCACGGTTTTCTCTCCAATACCTTTAACCAGCGCCAACTCGGAAATATCTTTGAAGGGGCCGTTGGTGGTGCGAAACTCTATAATAGCTTCGGCTTTTTTAAGGCCAATGCCATTGAGTGCTTTTGCTAATGCTTCGGCGTCCGCCGTATTAATATTCACCACATTCTGTTGCGCGGCCGGCTGCGTTTGCTGTGGCGCGACGTCCGTAGCGAATGAAACATTAGCGAAGGCGAGAGTAAAAGCGAAGAAAATAACGGATAGCAGTTTTTGCATGTGAAATCACTCCATTGAAGTATTTGATTTAATATCCACCGATCCCGGTGGTGGCGCTATTATGCTCAATGCGTTTAAAAAAGCTGTACGCTTTATTCTGAATTTTTCGTAAGAAATAACGTACGGCTGTAAGAAATGCTCCATATACCTCTTGATATTTATTTATTTTTAATTACATTGTTATGGGATGATTGTAAACCCGATCGAATAACCCCCGGAGCTATAAATGAATAAACTATCTGCTTATATTGAAGCAAAAGCCGCCTACGAAAATCTCAAGAAGAAGATCGAAGCATTGGAGAGCGATGAGAGTGTTAAGAAAACGTTAGAGTTTCAAAAGAAACTACAGGACTTAATGGATAAATACGGGGTATCCAAAGAAGAAGTCGTTCGTATGTGGAACAAAGACGAGAAACCTAGTGCGACTGATAAACGTCGTGGCGTTCGTCCTTTGAAAGTATACAAAAACCCTCATACTGGCGAAGTGGTTAAAACCCGCGGCGGCAATCATAAAGTGTTGAACGAATGGCGCGGTAAGCACGGCAAAGAAACCGTCGACAGCTGGATCAGCTAAGTTTTTGGGCGCTACCTGCAGTGCTTTTTGGCAGGTAGCGCGCACCAAAATCAGTCACCTAATGCATTGATTTGGTTAAATAATGCGCAAAAATTAATTTTCCTCGCTTCCTACACATTCCAAAACATCTCTCCTATAATCCTTTTAAATAGCTGTATCTAATTATAATAACGCCAGCTCTCCTAATCAGAGTGGTATCAGACAACTACAATAATCGGTAATAAGGGTGAAGGAATCACTAATTCCGGGGAGGAAGTCTGTACTTGCCTTGCTCCTGGTCTGGTCACTTAATGCGCATGCTTCGCCATGGGCGGATACTGACGATATCCGTCTGCGTCATAGCCTGCAGCTACTAGTCGATTCAGGGTACGCCAACCTGAATGTGATGGCGTGGCCTATCTCCTGGTCCAGCATCGATAGAGAATTGATGCTGATCGACCGCGCAGAACTCCCTTCCGATCGTATTCGTACCGCTTTCGACTATGTCCAATTTGAATTACGCCGCTATAAGACTCAGAGCGCTCATTTTGAAGCGCAATTCTATGCTTCCAGTCGTTCTCCTTTCCTAAAAGGCTTTGGTGACAGTTTTACAGAGAAAGATGAAGCATGGTTGCAAGCGGAATTTTTGGGTAGTTTTTTGGCTGCCGGCATACGTGTCGGCGGCGTCAATGGAGATTATGACGAGACTCCTACTGCTCGGGCCGACGGCTCTTATATTGCTGGAATCTTCGGTAATTGGGTTTTTGGCATCGGCGCAATTGACCGCTGGTGGGGACCGGGGTGGCAATCCAGTCTTATTCTTTCCAATAATGCCAGGCCGGTCCCTGGCGTGTTCCTGCGGCGTAATGCCGACACTTCTTTTGAAACACGCTGGCTTTCCTGGTTAGGGCCTTGGAGCTTCGAAATGTTTGGTGGTCAATTGGAGGGCGAGCGTGCTGTGCCCGACGCCAAACTGCTAGGCGCTCGTTTCTCTTTTAGACCGCTGCAAAATCTGGAGTTTGGATTATATCGGGTTGCTCAGTGGGGAGGAGAGGGGCGTCCTCAGTCAATTTCCAGTTTGGTTGATATGTTGTTGGGGAGAGACAACGTCGGAGATGGAGGGGTCATTGCTGAGAATGAGCCAGGTAATCAGTTAGCCGGTGTCGACCTGCGCTTTTCCCTTGATTTTGATTCGTTTCCCTCCGCCCTCTACCTGCAAGTGGTTGGAGAAGATGAAGCTGGAGGCCTACCGTCCAAGAGGCTATGGCTCGGTGGGCTTGAAAGTTCATTTGGCTTCAATGATTGGGATTATGGTGTTTTCCTTGAGGCTGCGACGACCTCGGCGGGGGGAGTTTTTGGATCTCTTTCTTCCAACGTTGCATATAACCATCAAATTTATCTGACAGGCTACAGATATCACGGACGCTCTATTGGAGCCTCAGTGGATAATGATGCGGAAATATACTCTATTGGACTGCGTTTAATTTCCCCGAGTTCTACGGTGATAACAGGGTCTGTTGCAAAAGTGCGCGCGAACATTGACAGCGCGCGAATCGCCCCTTCGCCTAGCGGAGAGTTTTATGAAGAGTCGCTGTGGGAAGCTCAGCTGGCGTATCAGAGTGAATGGGGAGGATTGCGGTATGAAGTCGGCTGTAACTATTTCTCTAGAGAATTAATCAACGATTATGCCGCAAGTGGCGATTTCCTGGTGTGGCTTGAAGGGACATATAGATTTTAATAATGAAGAACGTATATATGCACAGTATGTATAAAGCTATAGCGATAATACTTCTCTGGGGATGGAGCTTGCTCTCAGGCGCTCAGACGCTAACGCAAGAGCAAGTGCAGCAGTTTCTTTCGCTTCCTGAGGCGCAACAAAAGGCGCTTGCCCAACAATATGGTCTGGATATAAACGCTTTAAAAAAATCACAGGCCACCACAAGCCAGAAAAAACTTGAGCCAGCTCCGGAATCACCAGTCAGGCCATTGCCTTCTGAAGAGCAAGAGCGTTTTGCTGACAGTGGCGGACCTGACAGTCGTATTGATGAGTATGGATATGAATGGGAGCCGGACGAAGGGGCGTACTCCTATGAGCAAGACTGGCTGTTGCGCGATGATGAGCCGCCTGCCGATAGAGATCTGGGTCAAGATGTAGAGTATGAGAGAGATAGAAGCTGGTCTTCAAGGGAGGAAAACAGGGAGCGTTATAATAAGGATCGGCATAACAAGCAGTACAGGACTGACCGCCAAGACAAACGAGAACAGTTGGATCAGCGGGAGTGGCGAGAAAGACGAGAGAGAGAAGAGAGGCGTGATGCGCCTTCTACCGCCAATAAAATAAAACCATTTGGCTATGACCTATTTGCTGGTGCGCCAACCACGTTTGCACCAGTCACTGAAATACCTATACCCGCAGAGTATATCGTTGGACCTGGAGACACTATCCGGGTGCAGATGTTTGGCAAAGAAAATCAACTACACGAGCTGATAGTCACCAGGGACGGTCAGATTCAGATACCTCAAATAGGACCAATTCCCGTGGCGGGCTTGTCTTTCAACGAGTTGAAAGATCAATTAACACGTTTGATTCAACAAAAATTTATTGGCGTTGAGAGTGCTATTTCCCTGGGCGAGCTAAGAAGCATAAGGGTGTTTATCCTGGGCGAGGCAAGAACGCCGGGTGCTTATACGGTAAGTTCGTTATCTACCATGACTAATGCTCTGTTTGTCAGCGGAGGAGTGAGGCCTACTGGTTCGCTACGTAATATTCAGCTTAAGCGCCAAGGTAAGCTGATTTCCGCTTTGGATTTGTATGACTTACTGCTGAGCGGAGACACAAGCGCCGATCATCGCTTGCAGCCTGGCGATGTCATTTTTATCCCTCCCAAAGGTAAAGCTGTGGGCGTTGATGGCTATGTTCAACGCCCTGCTGTCTACGAGCTGAAGAATGAAAAGACGATATCTGGAGTTGTAGAGCTGGCGGGGGGGCTTCGGGCGGAAGCCTACCCGAAGTTCACCAAGGTGGAGAGGGTCGCCGATGGCTTTAAAAAGACGGTGCAGGACGTGAATCTCCTTACCAAGCAGGGGGAAAGGTTTGGCGTCAAAAATGGTGACTTAATTACTGTCGGCGCCGTGGATGAACTTGTGGAAGGCTACGTGAAAATCTTGGGCGAAGTCAGCCGCCCAGGGGTATACGACTGGAGTCCGGGGATGCGGGTCAGTGATGTCTTGCACTCCATCAAATCAGGCTTAAAACCTTTGTCGGACCTGGAGTATGCGCTGATAGTCAGAGAAAAGGGCGCCTATAAAGACATTGAAGTTATTCACGTCAAACTAGGGGAAGCCCTTTCAAAACCAAGTAGCGCTGCAAATGTGGTTATGATGGATAAGGACCGGCTGCTGGTTTTTGATCGATATCGCAGCAGAAGCAAAATGCTGGCCGGACTGTTAAGAAAATTAAAGGCGCAGTCCAGCCCGGCCGAGAAAGAAAAAACATTCTCCGTTCTTGGAACCGCTCGCCTGCAAGGTAAGTTTCCGTTACCTGAAAACTACTCTGTGAAGGACGCTATCATTGCTGCAGGGGGGATAGACCCAGCTGTAACGGACCTCAATTACGCGCTATTGATAAGAGAGGTCAACCCGCGTGGAGATATTGCAGTTAAGGCGCTGGACTTGGTAGAAATTTTTTCTGACAAGCGAGATGCCGGCTATACGATTAAGTCCTTAGATAAGCTCATTCTCTTTAATAAAGATGCAATCAGGGAGCCGCTTCTTGAAGACGTTATTAGCAGGTTGCGAGAGCAAGCGCGCCCGGGCCGCCCCCCTCAGTATGTGACCATTGGCGGCGCGGTGAAGTTCCCCGGCTCCTATCCTGTTACGGAAAAATTCTCAATTGATCGGCTCATTCGTGCGGCGGGGGGATTGCTCGACTCTTCATATACGCTGCAGGCCGAAATATCGCGCATAAATGTCTCTTCTGCAAAAAGCGACTTGGAAGTATTTAATGCGCCTGTAAATACGCTGACTGATGGCGTGACGAGCGAGCTAAAAGCAATGGATAAGGTATTTATAAAAACTATACCTGAGTACGCGGAGCGATATACCGTCACTTTGGAGGGGGAAGTTCAGTTTCCGGGAGAATATGTAGTTAGAAAGGGTGAGACGCTATCGCAAGTCATCGAGAGGGCTGGGGGATTCAGCTCGAACGCCTTTATTAAGGGGGCGATCTATACAAGAGAGCGTTTGGCTGAGTTGGAGGCGGAGAGGTTGAAAGAGGCAGAGGCGCGCTTGAAAAGGGACTTGGCCTCACTGCAACTGCAATTGGCCAGGGAAGGCAACCCTGGGCAGGAAATATCTACATCTGATCTGGGCACATTGGAAAACTTGCTTAGCCAAGTCAAAGAGAGCAAGCCTCTGGGTCGTCTGGTAATAGATTTGAATGCGTTGATGCAAGGGGATAAGAAACAAGATGTCATTTTGCAGGAGGGAGATAGATTAATCGTTCCTCCAGTCACGCAATCTGTGACGGTCATAGGAGAAGTCCAGTTTTCCACCAGCCATATCTTTTATCAAAATCTTTCCGTTGAAGACTATATTAAACGGAGTGGCGGCGAAACGGCTCAAGCGGACGCGGGGCGTACTTATGTTGTAAGGGCAAATGGCTCCGTTTGGCTACCAGGCGGTTCCCCTTGGTTTAGCAGTGGTACGGAGAAGATAGGACCTGGAGACACTATCGTAGTGCCCCTGGAAACGGACAGGCTTAGTAAGCTACAGCTTTGGACGAATGTCAGTCAGATCTTCTATCAGATTGCTTTGGGAGCGGCGGCGGTTGCAAGTTTATAGCGTAAATAATTCCCTGGTGTAACTACATTAATGTAGTTACTGTTACTTTGTTCAGGAGGGTTTATGAAAAGATTATCTATCCAGATAGGAAGAGAAATGACCTTCTCTATGGACTATTGAACTATGGAAAGAAAGACTTTTCCTGTTATTGAAACGTACAAGGATAACGAAGTCAGTCTTAAGGACATATTTCGCACCTTGTGGAAGGGGAAGTGGCTAATAATATCCATAACCTTCATTTCAATTTTTTTTGCGATATTAATGGCGGTTAATAAACCGAATATATATAAGTCATCTGTATTGTTGACGCCGGCGCAGGAAGAGCAAAAAGGGGGGCTTGCAGGTCTTGCGGGTCAGTTTGGAGGGTTGGCCAGTATCGCGGGACTTAATATTGGCGGAGGGAAGTCTGAAGTAACAGAGGCGCTGGCTATCCTGAAGTCACAAGATTTTCTCACGCATTTTTTGAAAGAGGAAAATATTAAGTCCTCTCTGTTTATTAAAAACTGGGATAAAGAGAGTGGACAGTGGAAAAAACCGGGCTCTCTGCTAGGCGGACTCTTAACCTGGTTAAAGGGAGATGATGAGGAGGAATTATCTTCTCTCGAACCTTCCTGGCAAAAAACCTATCAGGTCTTTGTAAGTAAGCATTTAAGTGTATCTGAAGATCCTAAATCCGGGCTGGTAACGGTTTCTGTCATGGCGTATGAGCCAGAAGAGGCGGCGCATTGGGTAACCCTCCTGATTAATAAACTGAATAGCCATGTAAGGCTACAGAAAAAAGCTGAAGCCGAAAGAAGCATAGATTATCTAAATGAACAGATAAGGCTCACTGTAAATGCTGAAATGCAAAGAGTTTTATATCAGTTAGTCGAAGCGCAGGCCAAAGTGGCTATGTTGGCTAGCGTCAGGGAGGATTATGTGTTCAGGGTGATCGATCCTGCGTTTGTGCCAGAGCAAAAATATAAACCAAATAGATTTCAAATGGTGATCGTTGGCGCTATCGCAGGTTGTGTTTTTGGGGTTTTATTAGTTTTATTTATTCAGATTTTAACTGAAAGCAAGCAAAGTGAGTAAGCCTGTTATTGTTGTCCTTGCATTATCACTATTTATATAAATGATATGAGGATCTATCAAGCTAATGTGTGGAATAGGCGGTTTCTACTATAAACCTTCACACTGCGCGAACCAGGATGGCGCGGCGTTGCTTAAAGGGATTCTGGAAAAGCAGCGGCATCGCGGCCCTGATGCTTCCGCTTATTGGCTTAATAAGTCGAAAGCAATAGGGCTTTGTCACTCCAGGCTGGCCATAGTTGATTTATCTCCCCAAGGCAATCAGCCCATGCATAGCCCTTGTGGTGACTTGACCGTAGTTTTTAATGGAGAGATATATAACTATAAAGAACTGCGAACCCGGTATGAGGCGCTTGGATATAAATTTAATTCCAATTCTGATACTGAGGTTTTACTGGTCGCCTACCGGGTGAAGGGAGAATTGTTTCTTGATGAGCTAAGAGGGATGTTTTCCTTCGCACTTTTTGACCATCAGAGAAATATCCTGATTTGCGCACGGGATCCTGTAGGCAAAAAGCCTTTCATATACGCTGAAACTAGTAGCGGATTTTATTTTTCTTCTGAGATCCCCGCATTGGGAGTGTTTACGGATATAAACAGAAGTATTGATCACTCCGCCTTGGCGGCGATGCTTTTACATAATCTTCGTCATATTCCTGAGCCACATACCGCTTTTCAAGGGATTAAAAGGCTTAGGCCAGGCCACGCAATGATTGTTCGCGAAGGAAGGCTGGAGTCAATGTGGCGGCATTGGAGTCCCACTCCCGGCATGGTGAGAGACGCCGCGGAACTGCGTGATGTAATTGAGAACGCTGTGGCTATACGGTCCCAAGCTGATGTTCCTGTTGGCGCATTATTGTCGGGCGGGGTAGATAGCTCCGCTATTGTCGCTTTGATGAAAAAGCACACCAACCAAACTATTCGAACCTATGCCTTCGGAGCTGGCCCTGAGGATGAAGATTTGTGCAGGGCGAGAAAGGTAGCGAGACTTTTCGGAGTGAGTCATAAGGAATTTTATTATGACGCTGATAGGCAATTTCAGGTTTTTAAAAGCTTGTTGGCGACCTGGGGGGAGCCAATCATGCTGTTGCCGCTTATTCATACTTATGAAATGTCTGAAGCGATTCATGAGGATGGAGTTAAGGTCGTCATGAGCGGAAATGGCGCTGATGAGCTGTTCTTCGGTTATACCGGTCATTTCCATACTGCAAAAATATCAAAGCTTTTAAACGGCATAGCTTTATTTCTGGCATGTGCTCGAATTGCACCTGACAGTTGGAGAAAGGGGCCGCTAAAGTTTTTACTAGAAAGGCCAGGATTAAGGAAAGCGGCATATTATAAGTATAAGGCGGCTGAACAATGGCCTTTGATTATTCCTCCTGACATAGCCAGGACCATGCTGAACTATGTTTCCGAGGAAATGAGTTATTGGGGACCGCTTCTTCCAAATAAAGATTTCATCGATGAGTCCAACTATTTGGCTTTACTAATTGAGAATGCCCATTCAATAACAATTTCGTCTGATCTGCCCGCAATGATGGCCTCAGTGGAATTTCGAGCGCCTTTTCTTGATAAAGAAGTTATCGCAGCTGCGATGGGAATACATTTTAAAGATAAGGTGCGTAAAGGCGGAAGTGGAGAGGGTCTGAAATATATTCTCAGGGAAGCAGTGGGAGACTTGATCCCAAAAGAAATACTGCATGCGCCAAAGCGAGGCTTTGGTATGGGTATTCAGGAAGAAGATGTTTTAAAGGGACCGTGGCGAGATGTAGGAAATCGTCTTTTTACCGGAGCGGATGACTGCGAGGGCCTATTTGACGCAAAAAATCTGAATGGTGTCTGGAATCGGTACCTGGGAGGAGACAGTCGCGTCGATACAAGCACTGTCGCGAGGCTCTTCGCCATACAACTCTGGAGGAATCATGAGAGCGCTGACTTCTGAAGCGGAAGCCCTTTGGTTGGACTTCTTGAACAACTCTGACAATAGAGGGCACGCGGAACGGATTATTTTGGGCGACAGCCTCCAACGTCATTACGAAGCTTGTTCTCAGTCATCTCGCGAGGTAGTTCGGTGGGTCTCCCAGTATGTAGACAGAAATAATGTAAAAAGCATTCTTGAGGTTGGCTCTTCTATTGGAATGAACTGCGTGGCCCTCGCTGAAGAGTATCCGGGAGCTAAAGTGACTGGTATTGAGCCTGAACACGAAGCAGTTAAGGTGGCGGAAGCTTTATCTAAGGAAGTTGCTACTTGCCGATTTGTCCTGGGCTTCGGCGAGAGCCTGCCTTTTGAGGATGGTGAGTTTGATCTGATTTTATGTAGTACGGTGATTGAGCATGTCAGGGACGTAGAGAAAGTCATCAGTGAAATGACGCGGGTGCTATCAAAAAATGGAGTGATATACATTGAAGCGCCAAACTACATATGGCCCTATGAGCCGCACTTACAAATATGGACGATACCAAAGCTGGGAAAAAAATGGATGTCTTTGTGTGCTCTGGTTCAAGGTAAGAGAAGACAGGCGCTCTTTTTAGATCACTTGCAGCTTGTTACGCCTCATCAAATTAAGAAATTACTGCTTAATAATGAACTCGCTATCAGAAATGTATTTTATGAAAAAGTAGAACGCTTATTGCTCGGTAACTCTGTGGCGATAAAGGCGTACCCTGGCATAGCAAAGGCTCTTCGTATGCTGAATAAATTAGGGGTGGGAAAGGCAGTAATCAGCGTGATATTCCTAATTGGGCTTTACCCCAGTCTTATGTTTGTCGCTAAAAAGGGACAATGAATTGCTAGCCTTGGCGTCAATAAAAGTTATAAAGCCGTACTTAAGCACACTTTCAAGTGGTTATATCCTGATGTTCGTAACAATGCTGACTCAGCTTATTACGATACCTCTATATCTTGACCAGTACGAAAAGTGGGGGTTTGGAGTTATTTCCATGATGCTTGCCGCAATACCTCTCCTGGCATTAGGAATAACTTGGGTTAGCGGCGGAGGGGCGCGTCTTATGGGGGAGGCGGTTGCTAAACAGGATATTGCTGGCGCCCGTCAGATCTACTCAACATCAAAGTACCTATTTACAGGTTATGGACTTATCGTTGCGGTGCTGCTTGCGATAATTGGAGTTTACTTTCAGAGTTACTGGCTTAGCGGGGCTCCTGACTCCTATGCAATATCTAATTTTCACTCCTTAATTGCATGCTTTTGTATATACATTATCATCCAGTATGAGTTTTCCGCTGAGCTGGCTGCGTTTGCTGCGACGAAAAAACAGCACGAAGGTAATGTATTGCAGGTTATAAGCCCTTTGATTATGGCTGTCTCAGTATATCTTATGATCTTGTCTGATATCGGTATGCAGGCGGTATTTATAGCCATGGCGCTTGGCTTCCTGATAATGCGAATATGCACCCACTTTTACTGGAGGAAAATGTCCAGCCACGGACATTATGTGATTTTACAGCGCCCAGATAGGGCGCAAATAGAAATTGCCTCTAGAATGCTTAAGAGCTTTGCGGCAGGGTACTCAATATATGGAGTATTACTTCTATTTATATTCTCGGATGTAATCATTGTTGGGTATTTAATGGGGGCGGAAGCCGCCGCTACTCTTACTCTGATTTGGAAAATCCCTAATCTTCTGATGCAGACATTGTGGAGAATTCCCGGATATGCTGAGCCATATGTCATTCACATGGATGCCAAAGGTGAGAAGGAGAATTTGCGAAATCTCTTCAAAAAAGGATTTTTCGCTTATGGAGTGATGTGCTTTGTGGCGGCGACGGTGTTTTACTTTGCAGGAGAAAGCATACTAAAGGTATGGGTGGGTAATATTTCCGAGCTTTCAGGCGATTTTAATTACTTAATGTGCGCCGGAGCTGTTTTATTTCTTAGTCTTGCCCGATGGCCGGTTAGCTTCCTTTATGCAATGGTTAGATTGCGTATGCTGATAAAAGTTATGGCTGTTGAGTTGGTTTTTAAAATTGCACTAATACTTTCACTGTATGACTATTTTGGATTTATTTCTCCAATTGTGGCGGTAAATGTTGAATATATACTAGGGTTGGCTCTAGCCTATTACTTTATAATAAAAAAAGAGAGATTGATCTAATGAAGATATTAGCGATTCATGTCGGTCATAATTCCACTGTCGCAGCGATGGAAGATGGTGAGATTAAAGGCGCGTTAAGTCAGGAGAAGCTGGATAATAAGAAGAACTCCGCAGATTTTCCGGTGGATGCCATTCGCTCTCTTTGCAGAGAGTTGGGATGGCGTGCGGACGAGATAGATAAAGTGCTGATAGCAAGCTTGGAAGTCTTTCCTGCTATTTGTTACGACTATCTATTTGGATCTACTCCAGAAACCCAGACTTCCCTGAGCATAGCGGAGCTTATCAAAAGAGCCGAAAAAGGTATTGCCGGACGTTTGGCTCCTAAAGCATTTGACCGACTTAGGACTATTCGGGCAAATCAGCTAAAGGAGATGGGGGTAGAGGAGCTACAAGTTAACTTAAAAAAAGCAGGACTTGAGCAAAAATCCATAGAGCATATTGAGCATCATACCTGTCATGCTCGTGCGGCATTTCACTCATTTTGTTCAACTCCATCAAAAAAAGACGCACTTATATTTACCTTAGATGGTAGCGGCGACGGCTTATGCGCCACTGTGAGCATTGCTCGCGCTGATGGCGGTTGGGAGAGGTTGGCTGAAACGCCGATGAGGTCTTCCCTGGGGGGGATATATAGTAACACTACTAGATTTTTAGGCATGAAGATACTGGAGCATGAATATAAAGTAATGGGATTAGCTCCTTATGCAAAAAGCTACTATCTGAAAACCTATGAAAAGATTTTTAAACCGGTAATAGATTTAGATCCACATAACCCGCTTAGCTTTTCATCCAATGTGGATACGACGAAATTCTATGATTATCTGGTGGAGAATGCAGTTGGAGAGCGTTTCGACAATATCGCCGCCGCGTTACAGCATCTAACGGAAGATCTATGCATTCGCTGGATTAAAAGTGGAATAGAGAAAACGGGACTGCGGGATATATTTGTTGGTGGCGGAGTTTTTATGAACGTCAAGCTAAACCAGCGAATTAAGGATTTGGAAGAAGTTGACACTGTCTGTTTTATGCCTTCATGTGGCGATGAGTCTAATCCCATTGGCGCCTGTTATGACTATGCTGCGAGAAGCGGTCATCCCACAAAACCATTGAAAGACTTATTTCTGGGGATCGGATACTCAAGGGAGGATTTTGTTGATTACATAGAAAAAACGAGGTTGAGTGAGAAGTATAAGATTCAGGAGTTTGATGAGATAGAAGTAAAAATTGCGCAACTGCTTGCAAGCAAAAATGTCGTTGCAAGATTTCATGGCCGCTGTGAATGGGGAGCCCGTTCATTGGGTAATAGAGCCATATTGGCGCACCCAAGCTATATGGAAAGCTTCTACACAGTTAATGACTTGATTAAATCCAGAGACTTCTGGATGCCTTTCGCTCCCAGCATCCTCGAAGAGCATGCTTCTCTTTATTTGCAAAACTATAACCCGGAAAAATCCGAAGCGCCTTATATGATATGTACATATCAGGCGACAGAGGAAGGGGTCGCCCAGCTGCGCGCTGCGATCCATCAAGGGGACCACACGTTGAGGCCTCAGGTCGTCAAAAAGCAAGTGAATCCTGACTATTATAGGCTGATCCATGAGTTCCATGGCCTTACAGGCGTAGGAGCTGTTTTAAACACGAGTTTCAACCTTCATGGCTATCCGTTAGTCGCCACGCCAGAACAGGCAATTATGACTTTTGAGAACTCAGGCCTGCAATATTTGGCGCTTGGAACATTTTTAATCTCAAAATCATAGCGTTGCTATGGGCCAAGAATACAAGGTACGCAATTATGAACGATATAGTGCGGCTCTCAGAAGATAGAGTGGCTTATTTTGATCATGACTCCACTGCTGTACATGCTGTTTCACCGGTTGTAAACACTGTTCGCTCACTCCTCAATAATCCGGCTTCAGTTAATTTGTTGGATGTGGGAGGAGGGAATGGGACTTTTTTGGATACTATGCTGAGCTCTATGCCTGAATCAAGGGGGACAATTGTCGAGATGAGCCAAGTAATGGCTGACAAAAATACATCCCGTCACAACAAGGAGGTCGTATGTGATAACTACTTGGATTGGGCTAACAGAAAGCTAGATAGTAATGAGAGGTTCGATGTCATTTTTTTTAATTTCGTACTCCATCACTTTGTCAGTGAAAGCTGGGCGTCATCTGTAGCATTACAGAGGAAAGCTTTAGAAGTATCCAGAGAGCTACTTACAAAAAATGGTGTGATTATTGTTTATGAAATTCACTATAACGGAGGGTTGTATAACGAGGTAGCGAGTAAGATAATATTCGGAATTTCGTCCAGCAGGCTGTTGGCTCCGTTTGCGAAATTTATGGGAGCTAATACTGCAGGATTTGGTGTTTGTTTTCACTCAGAACCTTTTTGGAAAGAGCTTTACTATAATCAAGGGTTGGTGTGCAAAAAAGAGTATTTGATAATGAAGGGGGCTTTTGAAGGCTTTATGCCGAAGCTTCATAAGGTTTTTTTGAATATAAAAAGTATGAATTATAAAATCCACTTTGTTGGAAAATAATAGAAATGCTTCTGGCCTTTCTCATAGTCTCTTGTGCTTTGGTTGTTGGGCTTTGGCTATACGATACTTGTCGTCTGGGTGTCTCCAAATCCTGCTTGAATCATTTTTGGTTTTTCTCGCTGTTATGGATAATATATTTTCCATTTAGAGGGGTTTTGATTGACCAGGGAATAATTTCTCTCCAAGTTAGCAGGGATTGGCGTGAGTCAGAGCTTATTATTTCGCTATTAGTGGCATTCTTGTTTTGGGTTTCTGCATTTTTCGGCTATTTGTCATTAACGGGCAGCAACCAGCATTTTATAGCGAAGAGAGAGGCGGCGGTAAGGTATCCAGGGATTAAGGTGTTGGTGTTGGTTTCTCTGGCCTGGGTTTTCCTTTTTGGTCGAGTTATACAAGACGGTGTTTTTGTCCCATTTCAAGGTAACGAGCAAAACGAAATGAGGACGGGGGGAGGGCATGTATTCCTATTTTCAGAACTCTATTTGAACGCGTTTTTCTCCTATGTATGCATTATTTGGATTTATAAAAGGAGGCCTGCTAAAGATAATGTTTTTTGGATTGTCGTTGTGGCTGTATTGATTACATCTCTTGTTATGACAGTTGCGCTGGCTTCCAGGCGTATTATATCAATGACAGTATTTGTTTTGGCGGTGTGCTATATTTTAAGGCGGCGGCGCGGAGTGGCGTTGGCGCCAGCTTTGATACTTTCTTCCATATTTATGGCGCCGCTTCTGCAGACTTTGAGATATACTGATCCGTACTTATTTTTATCTGAAGATATATCTGTCAGCAAGATAATTCTAAGTGCATTTGTTATGAGAAATTTTCTTACTTCTTTATCTTCCTCTTTTGAAGGTATCGACCACTTAGCTGCGTTTTTGGAGAAGGCTGATTTTAATCAGATTGTATTTGGAGTTGATGGGGGTGTGGCTTGGGTTTTCAACTTTTTTTTAGGAGCTGTTCCCAGGGCGTTGTGGACAAGTAAACCTGAAATATATGGAAGCATATCTGAACAGAAGTTTCTTTATCCTTGGATGTATGAAAATGGATCAGCTACAACAACTTTGCCATCAAGCTTTGTTGTTGATTTCATGTTTGGGATGGGTTTTTTTGTAGGTATTTTCTTTGCCTTCTTTTTGGGAAGACTGTTTAAAATTCTCTATTTTAAATTATGGTCTAATGATGAAAATTATGCCGGAAAATCAATTTCCATATTTGTTTTGGCAAATATTTTTAATATAGTCAGAAGCGGAACTGGATTTACTCAGCCGTTAATTATATTTTTGATCTCATCGGCAATTATATTAGGCCCGCGCCGTATATATGCAGAGGTTAAGGAAATGGTTGAGATCGTGCTAGGGTTAAGATGCTGTAAAGTTGAGGGTGGTGTAAAGGATTTGGCTTTGAATTCTGGTTAATATTATGAGTGCAATATATTTCTATCCCCATGGTTACTTTAGAGACCGTCAACTAGATACGGTTAGGAATTGGCCAGGAGAAGTCGCTAACCCAGATGTTGGCAAACAGGTGGGAAAGCAAGTCGCCTCTAAAAAGTCTATTGCTGGCGCTGGTATAAAATCTTGGGTTAATAGAGTGCCATTGATTAACTTTAAGGTCAGGCCCAAGGGGCTTGATGATCATACTGTTGTCTATGTATGGGGGGCTTTAGTCCTATCTGGAAAGTTTATTGTAGATTTAGATAACCCGTATAGCCTTACTGGATACAATATTAGAGCTTTCGGGTTATATAAGCCTATATTGAGGAAAACATTGCTTTCTGAGCGCTGTGTTCAGATAAGATGTATGAGCCGCGCTTGCCTGGAAAACTTACGGCTTACTTTGGGGGATGATGTGGCTGATAAAGCAGTTGTATCATATCCCTATATGCCTGTGGTTAAAGAGACGAATGTAACCCGTCTTGCTAAGGGGGGAGGAGTTAAGAGGTTTCTTTATATATCTACTCAGTTCGATATAAAAGGTGGGCGGGCGCTAATAAACGCATTTATAAATGCCTATAAAACATCTCCCAATATTTCTTTGGATATGATAACTCATCTTCCTGATAAATATAAAGATTTAGTTGCTGGTTGCCCTGCTATCCATTTTCACCCTGCAGAATATAGCCGGCGCGAAATAGCAGAAAAATTTATGAGCCATTGTGACGTTTTGATTCATCCAACCTACGTGGACTCATTTGGGATGGTGGTATTGGAGGCGATGTCATACGGAATGGCGCTAATTGCCACTGATGTGTACGCCATATCAGAAATGGTCAGGAATGAAGAGAACGGGGTTTTACTGCGGCCACCTATTTCGATATGGGATAAATACCTCCCATCTCCGTACTACTATCAACTTGGAAATATAAAGTCATTGATAGAAAGAGCGGATGATAGTGTTTTCTCTCGAGAATTGGAGAAAGCGATTGTCCATGTTGCTGAAGACGAAGAGCGTTTAAAGCGGTACAGGAAGAACAGCCTGGAGATTTTTTTGAGGGAGTTTGGCCGTCATGCTGCTTAGCGTTATTGTGCCTGCATTTAATGCCAGTGCGACTATAAGCGCGACTTTAAAAAGTATTAGCGCTTCCCTTGTAGATATCGCCTTCGAAGTGGAAGTAGTGGTGGTGGATGATGGAAGCGACGACGGTGATTCACTTGTGATCGCCATCAAGGACTATCCTTTTGTGCGCTTGGTCGTGCATGAGTCTAATAAGGGGATGTGCGCCGCTCGTAACACAGGAATCAAGGCCAGCCGAGGCGATTTTGTTACGATCCTGGATGCGGATGATGAGTTTGTCGAAGGTTGGCCTGAGCGATTGCAGTCAATCATTTCTGAATGGCCGGAAGATTGCCAATTGTGCTACAGCGCATGTGTAAATTCTAACGGCTCCCCTACTGTCTCAGAGCCAGCTTATCGTGGCAGATTGACCTACGAGGATCTTTTGAATGAAAGGCATTCAGGAGAATATTTGCCTGTTTTTCGTGGAAATTTTGTAAGAACTCAACTATATCAAGACTTAGGGTTGCGAAAGTCTTGTGGGATAGTTAGTTACCTCTATTTCGCAAAAGAATGCGACTTTTGGATTACCCCCATCATTTTAAGGATATATCACGATCAAAGGCAGGGCTCTGTTTCCAGTGGTTGGTTAACGGAAAAGAAAGCCAGAGAGACGGCCCTTTGTTATGAAAAGCTCTTTCAAGAATTCAGCGCTGAGTATCGACGGTACGCTCCCAGAGTTTATCACACCAAAATGTTGCGCTACGCCGTATACCGAAAAGTCGGCAACTTGTCAGGAATATGGCGTCCCTGGCTACAGGGCTTTTCCATGCGCGCTATACCCGAGTTTCTAGCTACGGCTTTTATTCTTGTTATGGGAGAGGGGGTAATGCGCCCTCTTATAATGTTCGCACGTAGAATCGGAGTACTGAGAAAATATGGATAATACACTGGACGACTCTGAATTTTATGAAGATTTTTGGCGTGACGCAGGCTATCAGTATGCGTATGCGATGGATTCGGCGGTTAGAGATCGCTTTCCTGCAATCGAGAAAGTCTGGGGAGGGCTGCGTCGGCCGCACCGGGTCTTGGACTTTGGGTGCGGTAATGGCGTTCTGTCATACTGGATGTATCAGAATAGCTTTGCTTATAAGGTGCTCGGTGTAGACGTCAGTAGAACTGGAGTTCGCAATGCACACCGGGAGTTTGCTCAACCGGGGTTGGACTACAGGGTTATTTCCTCTCCGATGAATGTCAGGCAGTTGGGCGCATTTGATGCGGTTGTTTCTTCCCATGTGCTTGAACATATTCCAGATGTTGATGAGGCTTTAGCTTCATTGAAGGGCGTCGCCAAGTGGTATGTATTTGAAGTGCCACTTGAAGACTGCCTGTTTCAGACATTGAAGTGGGCTCTCTTAAATAAGCCAAGGCACGAGAACTCGCTTGGACACGTTCAATTTTGGACTCGAAAAAGTTTCCGTGATCTATTGGCAAGGCATGGATATGTAGTCATACGTGACTATAACTATGCATCGGCGCCGTTTTCGCCCTACAACTCTAATTGGGTCAGAACGGCGGAAAAGTTGCTTTTGAAAACGGCGGGGTTGAACCTATATTCCAAAATAATGGCTACTCATTACGTTGTTTTAGCGTGTGAAAATCCCTGGCAGTAATAATACTAATAAAGCCCAATATGACGATGGTCATTCCAAGATGAAACTTAAGTCAAAAATACTGATAAGGAATATCCCTAATCTAGCTTCCTCCGATTATTGCTTTTCTAATGCTCTGCTAGAAGAGTTAACTAATTTCTGCTCCATTAAAGAAAAAGATATTGCTGTTTTAGATTTTGGCTGTGGAAATAAGCCGTGGGCCTCTTTTTTTTCTAATGTTAGTCGTTATGAAGGGATAGATGTATATAGAGGGAAAAACGTCGATATTGTGTATGATGGGGGAGAGATTCCAGTACCGGACGAGACGTATGACCTAATTTTTAGTTCTAGCGTTCTTGAGCATGTAAAAGATATAAATATCACGCTAAAGGAAATTGAGCGTATTTTGAAAGAGGGAGGGGTGTTTATTTCCGTTGTGCCCTTTACGAATCATGTTCACGGAGCCCCATTTGACTTTCATCGTCCGACTAGGCATGGGTGGGTCGAACTACTGGGGAGTGCATTTGGCAAGAAATCGTCTATAAGAGTTGAGCCAGTAGATAGCCGCTTTTCTTGCCTAATGAACATAATCACTTCTTACTTTAATAATTCCTTATACAAATTTCTTAAGAAAGCAAGTCGCCTAGCAAAACGTAATCCAGTAGAGAGAAGTATTGCGATAAATGATGGCGGCGCTAGTCCTGAGTCAGCTTCACCCTCAGTGCGTGCCGCATACATACTGGCGCAGCTCAACCCCATTAATTTTTTATTTGGTCTTATGTCCTATATTTTTGGTGGGAAGGTTAACTGTAAGGAAACAGAAGGAGAAATCACCTCTGGTTATAAGCTGGTTGTAGTCAAATCATATGGATGATGTGGGCAAAATTACCTGTGAAAGTATTAATTATATTTACCAGCAGTGAGTTAGGTGGTGCGGAGCGTAGCCTTACTAAAATGGCTAAAGCCGCCGCAGACTCAACTCCAGGCATAGAATATTTTTTAGGGACTCTGGATGGAGTAGGGCCTTGGTGTGAGTGGGCGGAGGCTATTGGCATGTCTCCCTTTGTGTTTGGAAAGCGTCAGGGGCGACATGGTCGATTTGGGCTCTCCGCTGTTCTTGGCGCTACCAGGTTTGTGAGAGAGAATAAGGTAGACATTATCTATATTTTGGGTTTTCGCTCCTCTGTCTTTTTTAGACTCCTTAGAGGGTTTATGCCTGGCGTGAAGGTTGTTCAAGGCATTCGATGGAACCCTAACTCTTTCAGCAAGCTGGATGTTTGGTTTCGGCGTGTAGAGCGGTATGCGCACAGAGTAACCGACGGCTATATCACTAACTCAATCGCTGCGAATAATACTTTGCAGCAACTTGGCGTTCCTGCAGACAAGCTTGTAACGGCCTACAATGGGCTTGATGCGATACCCTCGGCCAGTGAGCTGGCGCCAGCGTCTTCGCCTTTAGTCATCACTGTTGCGAACCTGAATTATCGAAAAGGCTATGAGCCATACCTGTTTGCCATTTCGAAAGTTGTGGAAGCTATACCTATCGCCAAGTTTGTTTTTTTGGGTAGAGACGATTTAGGGGGCGTCATCCAGAGCAGGATTGATTCAATGAATCTTGGGAGCTCGGTTACTTACGCGGGATTTCAAAAAGACGTAAGCCCCTATCTTAGGTCTGCCTCTTTAATGGTTTTACCTTCATTGTATGGCGAAGGATGCCCTACATCCGTCATGGAAGCGATGAGCTACGGGGTGCCTGTCGTTGCTTATGCGATAGATGGCGTTCCAGAGTTGGTTGAATCTGGAAAGGAGGGGCTGTTAGTGGAGCAGGTTGGCGATATAGACGCATTGGCAAATGCCATTACCGCGATTCTGCAAAGTCCCGATTTGAGAAATGAGCTATCTAAGGCTGCCAGATCCAAGGCGGAAGTCTGCTTCTCCATAGCCAATTGTTGCCAATCTCATGAGCAATTCTGGAACAGAATAATCTATCGAACTGCGCAACTGGCCGCATACAACGGAAAGTAAAAAGCGACTAACAAAAAAGGCTCAAGCAGCGCAGCCCATAGCGCGGCGATAAGGTGGAAGCTTCTACTTATGTGTGGAATCTTAGGTTGGATTGGCGCTCAATTAAACGTACAGCTCGCAAATCAAATGCTGGATCAGTTGACGCATAGAGGGCCGGATGATCGTGGAGATTGGTTTCATCCCGATCATAACGTTTGGCTTGGGCATCGGCGTCTCTCTATTTTGGACTTGAGCAGTGCGGGAAAGCAGCCTATGCGTAGTGAAAGCGGGCGCTGGACGCTAACATTTAATGGAGAGATATATAACTTCCAACAGCTCAGAAATCAGCTTTTAGAGGAAGGTTGTCAGTTTAAAGGAAGTTCAGATACGGAAGTTCTATTAAGAAGTATAGAGCAGCGTGGCGTTGTGAAGACTTTAGGGCGGTTGGTCGGAATGTTTGCTTTCGCCGCATATGATATCTACGACAGAAAGCTCTATCTGGCGCGAGATAGAATGGGGGTAAAGCCTCTTTACTATTCTGTTGATCGTGACGAAATCGCTTTTTCCTCGGAACTGGGGCCTTTAAGGCGCCTGCCTTGGTTTGACGCTGAGGTTAATAGCGATGCGATGCACGCTTATTTTCGGTATCTAACTGTTCCCGCTCCCATCTCTATTTTTAAGCAGATACATAAGGTAAAGCCTGGTGTTTTGATTGAATGGTCGCAAACGTCGGGTTTGCAAGAGAGCGCTTATTGGTCAATTCGAGAGTCCGTAAGCAATGGGATGTTGGCCCGAAAAGAAAGGGGGGGGCTCGACATCAAGACAGCTGCGGATGAGATGGAGTCCATTCTTAGTGAGTCGGTCTCTCTTAGAATGATTTCAGATGTGCCACTGGGGGTTTTCTTATCTGGCGGTGTGGATTCTTCCCTGGTTGCCGCGATGATGCGCAAGATTTCAAATGGCGCTATTTCCTCTTTTTCTATTGGTTTCGAAGAGCTTTCGCATGATGAATCGGCCTATGCGCGGGACGTGGCGCGAAGCTTGGGGTTGGATCATCATGAGACTATTTTGACAGAGCGCGATGCGATTGACTTGGTTCCTGAAATTGCTGGCGCACAAGATGAGCCCTTTGCCGATAACAGCATTATTCCTACCTATCTGTTAAGTAAATTTACGCGGGAGAAAGTTACTGTTGCGCTTTCCGGCGACGGGGGGGATGAGCTTTTCGCTGGCTACCCGAGGTACTTTTGGGGTGACCGAATTAGTGCGCTGAGAAAAGCGCTGACGCCAGTGGGGGCGAGAGCAATTGGTGGGTTATTAAAATCCACGCCTGCTACGTTTTGGGATGGTTTTATTCATCGTTTAACGCGAGGGCGATTTACTGGCAGTGAAGGGTTGGCCTATAGAGTGCGCCGTTTTGCCGATTACTTGTCCACTCCAGAGAGTGAAGCTTACAGAAAGATAATATCGGTATGGGACTCGCCGGAGTCGCTGGTGGGGATGAGAGAATTGCATGACTGGAGCCCCACGATAGGCCGCTACAGGGAAATGCCATGGTCAGAGCAAATGATGGCCTGTGATCAAGAGCATTATCTGCCCAATGATATCCTCATGAAGGTGGATTGGGCGTCTATGCAATGCTCATTGGAAGCGAGAGAGCCGCTACTTGACCATCGCTTGGTTGAGTGGGCTTGGACATTGCCTTTTCAGTTTAAAAAGGCGGAAGGTGTTGATCAGGGTAAGCGGGTGATGAGGGAGCTATTGTACCGTTACGTGCCGCCACGCTTGATCGAGCGTCCAAAGAAGGGGTTTGGACTACCTATGGACCGGTGGCTAAGAGGAGCGTTACGAGAATGGGCGGAGTCTCTATTAACGAAGTCGGCAATGGAGCGCTCGCGTTTAGCAAATTTCGAGTTGGTGGCGAGTATGTGGCGCCGCCATCTTGGTGGTGAAAATTTCTCTTCACAATTGTGGACGATACTCGTCTTCAGGAGTTGGGAAGAGAGGATCATGCAAAGTCGTAGAAAAGAAGTAGTTGTACCACCGGTTGCGCTTGTTTGATCAAGTAGCCCGGAATACCCGTAGTTATAAATTTAAAAAATCGCTCAAGGGGGTGTTTGGTGTGTGGCATAGCTGGCTTTTGGGACGCAAGAGCGACAACTAAAAATCCAGAAAGCGTACTGCGTAGTATGGCGAACGCTATACGTCATCGTGGCCCTGATGACTTTGGCTTATGGCATGACCCTGTTGCTGGTCTTGGATTCGCGCACCAAAGATTGTCTATTCAGGACTTATCTGAATTAGGCCATCAGCCGATGAAATCACCAAGCGGGCGCTACACAATTATTTTTAATGGCGAAGTTTATAACTTCCTTTCATTGCGAGCTGAATTGGAAAGTTCAGGGTATAAATTTTATGGCCATTCTGATACTGAAGTTATCCTTGCATTATTTGAACAGAAGGGGGTCAAGGAAGCATTAAAAGCAATGGTGGGAATGTTTGCTATTGCGTTATGGGATAACTTCGAGAAAAAGTTGTATCTGATGCGCGATCGATTTGGTGAAAAGCCCCTGTACTATGGAGTGAGTCAAGGCGTTTTATTATTTTCCTCCGAGTTAAAAGCTATTAGGGCGCATCCTTGCTTTAATAACGATATAGATAAAGATGTCCTGTCGACCTATTTGAGGTTCAATTATGTGCCTACGCCTTATTGTATCTATAAAGGGTTTAGGAAAGCAGTTCCGGGAACGTATATCGTCTTTAAAGGAGATAATTTTCTTGAGCCTGAGTGTATCGACTACTGGTCTGTGGTGGACGACGCTAATTCACCTCGAGACTCATTTTCAGGCGACGATCATCGCGCCATAGAAAAGCTGGAGCAGGTGTTGCTGGATACTATTAGCGACAAGATGATAGCGGATGTGCCTCTTGGCGCATTTCTCTCTGGCGGCGTTGACTCCTCAACGATTGTTGCGTTGATGCAGAAGCAAAGCTCCAGAAAGGTCAGGACATTTTCTATCGGCTTTCATGAGGATGAATATAACGAAGCGCAATTCGCGAAAGAAGTGGCGTCGTATCTGAATACCGAGCATACGGAGCTCTATGTTACGCCCGAGATGGCGCAGTCGATTATCCCCGAACTACCTTTAATATATGATGAGCCGTTTGCTGATGTATCGCAGATACCCACATATATTGTTTCGCAGTTGGCTCGCCAGCATGTAACTGTTGCTCTCTCTGGCGATGGGGGCGACGAGCTTTTTGGCGGATATACCCGATATTCCTGGGCGACGAGCATTTGGCGAGCAATGCGAAATATTCCATTGCCGGCTCGGTTGGCTGCCCAGTCTTTAATTAGTGGTGTATCTGTTGAGCGTTGGAATAGTATCGCTGACGCGTTAAGTCCATTGACGCCAGCGCGGTTCAAACAATCGCATCCTGGCGATAAACTGCACAAGCTTGCAGGCGTTCTTGGCTCTAAAAATCATTTTGATGTTTATCACTATCTCGTATCTCAATGCAAAAAGCCGGACTCTCTGGTAGCGGGAGGCTGTGAACTTTCTACGGTGCTGAATGAGTCTGGTGTTTGGGGGGCGTTGTCGGATTTTAGCGAACAAATGATGTTGATGGATCAGCTTAGTTATCTAAGAGACGACATCTTGACCAAAGTAGATCGTGCCGCAATGGCTGTCAGTTTGGAAACCAGAGTGCCTTTCTTGGACCATCGCGTCACCCAGTTTGCGTGGCGTCTTCCGGCGGCGCTTAAAGTGAGGGATGGGAAAGGGAAATGGATTTTACGACAGGTGCTATACAGACATGTGCCCGAACAGCTTATTGAACGCCCAAAAACTGGGTTTGGCGTGCCGATCGCAGAGTGGTTAAGAAAGGATTTGAGGGACTGGGCTGAGTCGCTTTTATCTCATGCGGCATTGGCAGCTCCGGGTTGTTGGAATGTTGACGCTGTCAGGGAGAAGTGGAAGGAACATGTGACAGGAAAGCGGAATTGGTGGTATGAAATGTGGGGGGTGCTTATGTTCCAGGCATGGCGCTTTTCAATAGATGACAGTTTCGCCAGCAGTTCCAAGGAATATGGGAGAGAGGTGGAAACCAACGCGTAAAGGAATACGGAAATGAATAGAAGAATAATATTTTGCTCTAATACTTCCTGGTACTTATTTAAGTTTAGGCGCTCTACGATAAGTCGGCTGCTGGAGGAAGGAGGGGCGGTTTATTGTTTGGCTCCCCGTGATGACTATTCGAAAATGCTGGTGGATTTGGGCGCTGAGTTTGTTGACATAAAAATGGATGGAAAAAGTGTCAACCCTCTTAAAGAGTTTAGTGTTATTTGTGAACTATACCAGGCGATAAAGCGTATAAGACCCGACTATGTCTTTAACTTCACGCCAAAAATGAATTTGTATAGTGGGCTGGCGTGTAGGAGTATGGGGGTTCTTTACTCGAATAATATATCTGGCCTTGGCACTGCATTTATTCATGATTCATTTGTGTATCGAGTGGCAAGAAAACTACTTGGTTTTTCCAATAAGGGGGCGCATAGAGTTTTCTTTCAAAATGAAGACGACAAAAGTCTATTTGAGCGTCTGAATCTCATCCGGCGGCAAAGTGTCGATATTTTGCCGGGGTCTGGCGTAAACACGGATGAATTCTACTTTTCCCCTCTACCTGACGGCCCAATCGTATTCTTGATGATAGCGCGTCTGATTGCAGATAAAGGCGTTCGCGAGTATGTAGCGGCTTCCAAAGTCGTCAGAGAAAAGTATCCAGATGTTAGGTGCTTATTGGTAGGGCCAATGGGAGTCAGCAATAAGACGGCTATCGCAGAGGAAGAGATTGCTGAGTGGGTGCGGAAGGAGTGGGTCGAATACTTGGGATACCAAGAGGATGTCAGGCCGCTAATTAGCCAGGCGCATGTGGTGGTGTTGCCCTCTTATCGAGAAGGTATGCCGCGGGTTGTTCTAGAGGCCGCAAGTATGGGAAGGGCGGCTATAGTAACTGATGCGCCAGGATGCAGGCAGTCGGTAGAGGCCGGTGTAACCGGATTTCACTGCCAGCCTCAGAATGCCTCTGATTTAACGAGAAGAATGCTTGAAGTCATTGAGCTTGAACGAAACTGTCTCTCTATGATGGGGGCTGCCGCGCGAAGGAGAGTAGAGAAAGCATTTTCTGAGGTCTATGTCATCAATAGGGCGTTAGAGTGCGTTGAGTCTGTATGTTGAAGAAAAACTTAAAACAATCTCCGGGATTGGTTGACCACTACACCCCAGGCCTTAAAAAGTTTAAGCAAAAAAATAGAAAGCGTCTAAGCTGAATAATACGATTTCCATCGCTGAGGGCTTGAGCCAGATGGTGTCGTTGCAGGAGAAGGTTTCCCCCCCAATCGCCCCTATATAGGCGTATTGGGAGGGAAAAAAGTTCCGGACTGGAGTGTCGACTTGCGCAATGCAAGTTAAGTAGCCGGAAAAGCCCAGTTGTTAAGCAGTACCAGCTCTTTGACGTTCGCGCTTCATGCGCGGTGACGGACTATTAGCTGTTTTACTCACCTCTGGCTAGGCCAGGGCTCGATTAACTGGTTTTACTCGAAGAATAAGAAGGGTGTATGGACGCGTTATTTCAGTTGGCTTTCTACAGTTTGGTGTTGGTAGGGACAATTGTACTGCACAAAATTTTAATTCCGATGTCGCAGAAGCTGGAGCTGGTTGATGTGCCGGGAGGGCGAAAGTCTCATGACGGCAAAGTTCCCCTGATAGGCGGCGTCGCCATGTTTTTTGGTTTTTGTGTCAGCGGCGTCATTCTCACTCATGGAAACGAATATTTTCTACTCTTAATTGTCGCCTTAGTCATTATCTTAACTACGGGTATTCTGGACGATTTAAATGAACTGGGCGTAAAGACTCGATTTGCGGCTCAGACCGCAGCGTCTCTCGTTATGATGATTTTTGGCGGTGTCTCTCTACATAGCATGGGTAACCTTGTCGGGCTGGGTGAAATCACACTGGGAGTGATGGCTTTGCCTGTAACGGTGTTCTGCGTAGTTGGCGTCATCAATGCCCTCAACATGGCTGATGGGGTTGATGGCTTGGCGGGTGGAGTCAGTCTTGTCACCTTTATGGGATTTTATGTTCTGAGCTTGTTGGGAGGGGATGGCCTGTTTAAATCAGGCATACTGCTTTTATATATAAGTGTTATTGCAGCCTTTCTATATTTTAATATGCGAGGCCCAGGACAGCCGAGGGCTCGGGTGTTCATGGGAGACGCCGGAAGTATGTTTCTTGGTTTCTCGATTGCGTGGTTTTCTATAGACCTGTCGCAGGGAGATCATCAGGTATTGAGGCCTGTCACGGCGTTATGGGTATTCTCGGTTCCTTTGTTCGACACATGCCGAGTTATGGCGAGAAGAGTGAAATTTGGGCGCTCTCCATTTACAGCTGGTAGAGACCATATCCACCATATTCTTTTGGACCATGGCGTTTCAATCAGTCGAGTTGTCTTTCTCATTGTTGGCGGGCATTTTGCGTTGGTCGCATTTGGCGTCGCAGGAGAAGTGGCGGATATCCCTGAATATATAATGTTTCCATTATTTATCCTGGCGTTTATTACGTACAGTCTTGCTGTGAACTCGCTTGATAATAAGCGCGCCAATCAGAGTGCATAGCTGCGAAAAATAGAGAGGCTTGCTATTTGGTCGGTTGTGTCTGAGTGGCTAATAATGTGAAGCGCTGCAAGATATAATAGGAGGAAGTGAAATCGATATCTAAGCATTAGTAATGAAAATCTTAATAACCGGCTGTACGGGCTTTGTCGGCTCCGCATTGGCTGTAGAAGCCGCGTCGCGAGGATATTTTGTCAGCGGGACTTCCCGAAAAGCTGGCCAGTGCCCACCGCCATTTCCTGGCAAAGTTGAGTTGTCTCCCGCCTATGAAAGCGAACGTTGGGTTGATCTGTTGCACGGGGTGGATGTTCTTGTTCATTGCGCGGCAAGGGTTCATCAAGTAAAAGACGACGCGGTCGATCCTTTGGCTGAGTTTCGCGCCGCAAACACTGATGCGACTAGAAGTCTTGCGCAGTGGGCTGTTAAATCTGGCGTTAAGAAATTTATATATCTAAGCACGATCAAAGTTAATGGAGAGGGGACTTCCCCTGGTCAACCATTTACTTCCTGCGACTCTCCAAATCCCTCATCTCCCTATGCCTTATCCAAGTGGGAAGGGGAGCAGGCCCTGCGTGAAGTTTCTGCTGGGTCCACAATGTCTTTTGATATCATTCGTCCTCCTTTGGTTTATGGTGATGGGGCCAAAGGAAACTTGGCCATACTGGAAAAGTTAGCGCGGCTGCGAGCGCCGTTGCCCTTAGCTGGAGTGGATAATCGTCGTAGTTTGATCAGTCGCGAAAACCTGGTCGACGTCATCTTGCGCTGTGCGGAGGCTCCCTCCGTCGCTCCCGGAGCGGGAAATCTTTGGCTGGTTTCCGATGGCTATTCAGTGTCCACCAGTCAGATTTACCTTTCTTTGTGCCGCTCAATGGATATTAAAGGACGTGTTTTCAATCTTCCCAAGCCGTTCAAATCGCTCATGTTCTATGTGCTTGATAAGTTGGGGATCAAGGAAAAGCTCTTTGGCAGCTTGGAAGTCGACTGCTCCGCCACGATGTCGGAGTTAGATTGGCGACCAGCTCCGGGAATACGTTGAACAGGATGCTAAATATGTTAGCTGATGCAGTCAGAAACTGAATTGCGGCTGCCTCTTATAGAAAAAGGTCGAATTTATCTTTTATCGCTATGCACTTACCTTTTGAGGTAAAGGCGCTGGCGACTCTCAATGGAATGCCGGTCCCATCAAAGAATTACAAAAAGCCGTGTTTCGGGTGAAGGGCCCCCCGGAAATGCGGTTTTGCTATTTAACGGTTTATTTATGATCGGCATCGAGCACATCAGTACGTATTTGCCAGAGGGACGAGTTAACAATCTGGAGCGTCAGGAGCAGTTTAACGTCAACGAGACCTTTCTGACCGAAAAGACCGGGATGCGGTATTTGGCGGTGAAAGGAGAGGGGGAAGAAACCTCTGACATGTGCGTAAAGGCGTTTCGACGTCTGGAAGAAGAGCTTGGTCCGCTTGCCAGCGATATTGAGTGCCTTGTAGTCTGTACGCAAAACCCCGACGCCTACGGCGTTCCTCATACTTCGGCCATCGTGCATGGTAAGCTCGAGTTGCCAGTGCACTGCGCTTGCTTTGATATCTCTCTTGCCTGCTCGGGATATGTTTACAGCATTTCCATTATGAAGGCCTTTATGGACGCCAATGGCTACAAAAAAGGCGTTCTTATCACTGCGGACCCTTATTCGAAAATAATCGATATGTCCGACAAGAATACTTCCCTCCTATTCGGCGATGCAGCTACCGTCACTTTGTTCAGCGATAAGCCAAAGTGGCTGATTGGCAAGTGTGTTTTTGGCACTGACGGTACTCGTAACGCCGCTATTCGCGTCCGTGCGGAAGACCGTAAATTTGAAATGGCAGGCAGAGCCGTACTCGATTTTTGCGCCAACGTCGTTCCTGAAAATATTCACGCCACCCTGGCTCAAAACAATACTGTTTTGGGCGACATCGATAAATTCATCCTCCATCAAGGTAGCAAGTTCATCGTTGATATGGTTATCAAACGCATGAAGCTTGACCCCGCCAAAGTTCCCTTCGAAGCCGCCCAGTACGGCAACACCGTCTCCTCATCCATTCCAATGATCCTGGCTAATGAAAACGAAGCCCGAAAAGTGGTTGTCTCGGGGTTTGGCGTTGGGTTGTCCTGGGGGAGTTGTGTGTTATCCCGCCTCTGTGATGACTAATATCCGCCGTTAGTGATGGCTGATTTTTTTGTTACAGATGGATACATTTTGGCGGTGATTATCGTTTCGCCGCTTATGTAAGCACGCATTAAAACCTGTTAAACTTCGCGCCGCTGTTAAAGCCTTTGTAACATAGGGTAATCCTTGTTGTTCGGTGAGGTTTTATGGATTGATAATTCATGGCTTTCGGGCGTGTGTCGCCGCTGGCATGCTGCCACTGTTTTAGCGAAGGCTGGCCTTTTACTGTTCTAAACTCAATGTGGAATGAGTCTTGGGTACTTTGCTTCTACCTCTTATCTTGGGTGTCGCCTCTTATTTTTTAACTGGTTGGGCCAGGCGATATGCGATAGCGAACAAAGTGTTCGATATTCCTGGGGAGCGTAGCTCTCATTCCATTCCCACGCCGCGAGGCGGTGGCCTTGCTATAACAGTCTGTATTCTAGCCGTGCTGCCGTTTATGGATATCAAGCATCACTGGGTGCTTTGGTGCACCTTAGCTTTCCTGGCGCTGCTAAGTTACATTGATGATCATCGGGGGCTAGGATTTAGAGTGCGCTTGTTGGCGCAACTGGCATGTGCTTGCGTGCTTGTTATTTTTGTAAGTGATTTCGGTCGTTTCCCGATTCTTGTAGGGGGCGCTCCCTATGTCGTGAGCTGGGCCTTAATTCTGTTGGTTGTCTTGGGGGTTGTCTGGGTAACAAACTTGTATAACTTTATGGACGGGATTGATGGGATTGCCGCTGTTGAAGCAATTTTTGTTTCCTTATCGCTAGCGGGGATGTATGCATACTGTGGTGAGTATGAATGGGGCTTTCTTAACTTCACTGTAGTTGCGTCTTGTTTAGGTTTTTTGTTTTGGAACTGGGCTCCCGCGAAGATATTCATGGGTGATATTGGAAGTATTACTCTGGGGTGGTTATTTGGCGCAGGCGGAATAATCAGTGCACAAGGGACTCAAGTGGGCGTATGCGTTTATCTGATTTTGATGGGCGCCTTTATTGCGGATGCAACTTATACTTTGCTGACTAGATTGTTGGGCGGAGAAAAGGTTTGGCTTCCTCACCGCAGTCACTTGTACCAACTGTTAAGTGTGCTGTTCCAGGACCATCGTAAAGTTAATTATTTATTGATATTTATTAATGTGGTGTGGTTGCTTCCTATGGCGTTATGCGCTCTCATGATGCCTGATTGGGCGTTGGGCTTTGTGGTAGCGGCATACAGCCCTCTTCTGTTGGTGTGTGCCGCGACGAGGGGGCAACTGATTAGAAATTCCAAGGCTGAGGAATGTTAAAGTGCTGGAAACACTATTGAATGCCTCAAGGCGAACTAAGCGGAGTCTTTCTGTTATAGCTGACTCATTGTTTATTATTCTCGCCTTTTGGGCTGCGATGAGTTTGAGGTTAGATGAGGCGTACCTTGATTTCGACGCAAAGCAGCTCGGCGTTATCAGTGTTACTATCGCAACGAGTATATTCTTTTTTGTTCGTCTTGGGTTATACCGAGCGGTGATTCGCTTTATGAGCAATCACGCAATGATGGCTGTATTTATTGGAGCTTCATTTTCGGGTCTCGTGCTGGCGAGCATGGGTTTCTTAGTTAAGGCGTTTATTCCAAGATCCGTACCTTTTATGTATTGGTGTTTTGTTCTCCTGATGGTCGGTGGATCCAGAATGCTAGTGCGCGCCTATTTGCACAATAAGCTAGTTAAGCCCAAGGAAAAGGTTGTTATTTATGGCGCGGGTCATGCTGGCGTCCAATTGGCTATTGCCTTGTCGCAGGGTAGTGATTATCAGCCAGTGTTATATGTAGACGATGATAAGCGTAAACAAGGGAGTATCGTTCAAGGGCTGCATGTATACTCACCAACAGAGCTTGCTGAGCTAATCAAGGACTATAAAGTTAAGAAGGTTCTACTGGCTATTAGCGATGCGCCCCAAAGCGCGAAGCGTTTTATTCTCCGGTTTTTAGAGCCTTTTCCGGTGGAGGTCCTTAAAATTCCCAGTTTTACAGATTTGATTGAAGGTAAATCAAAAATTCAAGAGCTTCGAAGCGTGGAAATTGAAGATCTGCTGGGAAGAGATTGTGTTGAGCCTGATATAGAGCTGATGCTTTCGTGCGCTCAACACAAAAATGTCATGGTCACTGGCGCTGGCGGTTCGATAGGTTCTGAGTTGTGCCGCCAACTCATTAGGCTGTCACCAACAAAGCTGGTTCTTCTGGAGCAATCTGAATTTGCGTTATATGAAATCTCCAAGGTGCTATCGGACATTTGCGCACTGCGGAAGCTTAAGGTTGACCTGGTTCCTATTCTAGGATCTGTCACTAATAAGGATCTAATCGGAAACGTTGTTGCTAATTACAGTATACATACTCTATATCATGCTGCGGCATATAAGCACGTTCCTATAGTAGAGCGGAACTCTATTGAGGGTGCAAAGAATAATGTATTGGGCACCTATTATGCGGCTTTGGCTGCAAGAACTTATGGCGTAGAAAAATTTGTGCTTATTTCTACAGATAAGGCTGTTAAGCCTGTAAATGTTATGGGGCAGACCAAGCGGGCAGCGGAGATTATTGTAAGAAAGATGGCTGAAAAACCATCAAATACGACATTTTGCTCAGTAAGATTTGGCAATGTGCTTGGTTCCTCCGGATCTGTCGTTCCGCTGTTTCGGGATCAGATCAAGAAGGGGGGGCCGGTTACTGTGACTCACCCTGATGTGACAAGGTTTTTTATGACTATTCCTGAAGCGGCTCAATTAGTGATCCAAGCAGGGGGAATGGCTGAAGGTGACGGTGAAGTATTTGTGTTGGACATGGGAACGCCCATAAAAATAAAGGATCTCGCCTACAAGATGGTCCACCTTATGGGGTTGGATGTTAGGGATGACGACAACCCGGATGGCAATATAGAAATTGTTTATACCGGCCTTCGACAGGGAGAAAAGCTACATGAGCAACTGTTTGACGAAGATGACGGGTTTGGCACTTCTCACAGTCGCATTTGGCGGGCCAGGCAGTCCAAAATGAGAGACTTTAATATAGATAGCTATGCTGTAGCTTTGCACAATGCATGCGAATCGCAGTTGGAGGAGGTAGTTAAAAAGCTGCTTATTCAAATAGTGGGCAGCGATGCTGTGCAAGATCAAGGCTATAAAAGTGTTGCATTGACCCAATACCAAGGCAATGTGGTTGGCCTTGTTAAGTGAGGCTGAACGGTGTTTTGGAGTTGTATTCTCAAACGTCGCAATAGCTGCAAAATGGTTTTTTTTGTTAGCCTCAGGTGCTATTTGATTTAAGCATTTCTTAGCTTAGCTGGTTTTTGCTTGTCTATGTGGCTTAAGCCATTAATCGTGAGTATAGAGTATGAAGATATTAGTAACCGGCGGTGCGGGATTTATTGGTTCTGCGGTAATTAGATATATTGTTAACTCCACTGCTGATAGCGTTGTAAATATTGATAAGTTAACCTATGCCGGTAATTTAGATAACTTGGCTGATGTTGAAAGTAACGATCGTTATGAGTTTGTTCGAGCGGATATTTGTGATCGAACAGCAATAGCGGATATATTCTCGCAATACAAACCTGATGCGGTTATGCACTTAGCTGCGGAGTCACATGTAGACCGCTCGATTGATGGTCCAGATGATTTTATTCACACTAATATTGTTGGAACTTACACATTATTAGAAGAGGCGCGTAAGTATTGGCTTCAATTGCCAGCGGAGCGGAAAGAAATATTTCGCTTTCACCATGTCTCTACAGATGAAGTATTTGGTGATTTGGATGGGGTTACAGACCTTTTCCGCGAAGATACGCCATATGCACCCAGCTCGCCCTACTCGGCAAGTAAGGCAAGTTCAGACCATTTGGTTAGAGCATGGGGGCGCACCTATGGTCTGCCTGTAATTGTCACAAACTGTTCTAATAACTATGGTCCTTATCACTTTCCAGAGAAGCTAATACCTCTCATGATTCTTAATGCGCTAGAAGGTAAGCCTTTGCCTGTTTATGGGAAGGGGGATCAAATAAGGGATTGGCTATTCGTTGAGGACCATGCTGCAGCATTGTACAAAGTTGTGACTGAAGGTGAGGTTGGGGAGACATACAATATTGGCGGTCATAACGAGAAAAAGAATATCGAAGTTGTACGGGCTATTTGTCAATTATTAGAAGAGCTGGTTCCTGCCAAACCTCAAGGCGTATCCTCCTACGAAGAGCTGATTAGTTTTGTAAGAGATCGTCCCGGTCATGACATTCGTTATGCTATTGACGCATCGAAGATCCAAAGGAAGTTGGGTTGGTCTCCTGCAGAAACTTTTGAAAGTGGGTTAAGGAAAACCGTGGAGTGGTATTTGTCTAACAGACTGTGGTCGCAAAGAGTACTGGATGGCTCATACAAAGGTGAGAGGTTGGGTCTTATTTAGTAGGTAGTAGGCGAGGGCTATTCAGTGTGCGTATTGAGTTACTACAAATTGTTATGCTCTTTAGAGTGTGGTGGGGGAATAGATAGTTAGGATGAAAGGCATTGTTTTAGCTGGCGGGTCGGGAACTCGGCTACACCCGATTACAAGGGGGGTATCTAAGCAGCTGCTCCCAATCTACGACAAACCGATGATTTATTACCCTATTTCAGTGTTAATGCTTGCTGGAATAAGGGAGATTCTTATCATTTCAACCCCCGATGACTTGCCATACTTTAAAAAGATGTTGGGAGATGGTGGAGACTTTGGCGTTGCATTTGAGTATGCCGTTCAACCTTCTCCCGACGGGCTGGCTCAGGCTTTTATAATTGGCGAAGACTTTATCGGCGACGATAGTGTTTGCTTAGTGTTGGGCGATAATATTTTCTACGGTGAGCATTTCTCTGATAAGTTGAAAATGGCCGCCAATAAAGATAGAGGCGCAACAGTATTTGGGTATTTTGTGAATGACCCTGAGAGATTTGGTGTTGTTGAGTTTGATCAGCAAGGGCGAGCGGTTTCTATTGAAGAAAAGCCGGAAGTCCCTAAATCAAACTACGCAGTGACGGGATTATATTTTTACGACAATGATGTTGTAGATATCGCAAAGTCGGTTCGGCCTTCAGAAAGAGGGGAGCTAGAGATTACTTCTGTTAACCGGGCGTATCTTCGGCGTGGGGATCTTAACGTTACTCAACTTGGGCGTGGGTTCGCGTGGTTGGATACAGGGACTCATGACAGCTTGTTGGAAGCAGCGCATTTTGTAAAAACAATTGAGTCCAGACAAGGTCTTAAAATTGCCTGCTTAGAGGAAATTGCTTTCCATAATGGGTGGCTATCTAAAGAAAGGCTGCTGGAGCAAGCCGGCTCACTATCGAAGACTGGCTATGGCCAATATTTAATGCGCTTGGTCAAAAAACAATTCTGAATTAATACATTATGAAAGTTATTCGAACGAAGTTAAGTGGTGTTGTAATTATTGAGCCCAAAGTATTTGGTGATCATCGTGGCTTTTTTATGGAGACATATCAAGTTGCTAGATATCGCGAAGAGGCTGGTATTGATATGGAGTTTGTACAAGATAATCACTCTCGCTCAGGGCGGGGGGTCTTACGAGGTTTGCATTTTCAAAAAACGAAACCCCAAGGTAAGCTGGTAAGGGTGACGCAAGGAGAAGTCTTTGATGTCGCGGTGGACTTGCGTAAAGGCTCACCGACTTTTGGTCAGTGGGAAGCTGTAATTCTTTCAGGGGAAAACCATCTTCAGTTCTATGTGCCTCCTGGGTTCGCGCACGGCTTCTGTGTCTTGAGTGACACTGCGGATTTTCAATACAAATGTACCGACTATTACGACCCCTCAGATGAGGGGGGCTTGATATGGAATGATCCGGATGTGGGGATTGAGTGGCCAGTTGATGCACCTAAACTGTCTTCAAAAGATCTAGATCTTCCGTTGTTGGCTGAACTGGGGGGCTAAGTGAAGATTTTATTAACGGGAGCAAATGGCCAAGTTGGATGGGAGCTATCAAGAAGCTTGGCGGCGCTTGGTGACGTGGTTGCTTTGAAGCGAGAGCAATGCGACCTTAATAAGCCTAGTTTGCTTCCAGGGCTAGTACGAGAAGTTGAGCCTGATGTAATTGTTAATGGGGCCGCTTACACAGCGGTGGATCAAGCTGAGACTAATGAGCTTGAAGCTATGCGTATCAATGCCGAGTCTGTAGAAGTATTAGCTAGAGAGGCTAAAAGGCTCAATGCGCTCTTTGTCCACTACTCAACGGATTATGTATTTGATGGGAAAAAAAGCACTCCATATACAGAAACTGACACTGTATGCCCAATAAATGTTTATGGGCGCAGTAAATTAGAGGGTGAAAAAGGTGTGGCGCGAGTCGCTGGCGACTACTTGATCTTTCGGACAAGCTGGGTGTACGCGTCTAGAGGACGCAACTTTTTACGTACAATAATTAAGCTTGCATATGAAAGAGAAGAGATTCATGTTGTTTCTGATCAATTCGGCGCCCCCACTTGGGCTAGAGATATTGCTAATACCACTAGAATTGCCGTATCTCAATATTTGTATGAAAAACGACTAGGTGAATTTCATTCAGGAATATACAATTTGACATCTTCTGGTATGACTTCTTGGTATGGGTTTGCAAAATATATATTAGAGCGTTATGAACAGTTTGGTGATAAAAAAGATACTCTAAAATTTAGAGATATTAAGCCAATTCCTTCATGCTCTTATCCTACTCCTGCTGCCAGGCCTGAATTCTCAAGTCTAAACGTTGAAAAACTAGAGCGATGGCTTAAAGTTAGCATGCCCTCATGGGAGGAGGCTTGTGATCTGTGCGTTAAAGAGTTTCTATCTGAGTCTAATTAAGATTATATGTCTGGTTTTAAAAAGAATCTTTATCCAATATCTATTTTCTTTTCTATCTATAAGAATTGGCAACTCATTCTCCAGGTTACAATTCAGGATGTAGTGGGTCGTTATCAAGGATCCTTCTTTGGGCTTGCTTGGTCTTTTTTTCATCCATTGCTTATGTTATTGGTCTATACATTTGTATTTTCAGTGGTATTTCAAGCGAAATGGGGTGGGGCAGAACAGGACAAATCTCAATTTGCCCTAATGCTTTTTGTTGGTTTGATAGTTCATGCGATGTTTTCAGAGGTTTTAAATCGCTCTCCAGGAATTATATTATCCAATGTTAACTATGTTAAAAAAGTCGTCTTCCCTCTAGAGATTCTTTCTGTTTCAGCACTGCTTGCGTCGCTATTTCATTGTTTGATAAGCCTTTTTGTTCTATTGGTTGCCATATATGTCGTTAATGGAAGTGTGCATCTGACCGCACCCCTTGTTATCGTTGTTTTGTTTCCGTTAGCCGTGCTGGCTCTCGGTTGTTCCTGGGTGCTTTCATCTCTAGGTGTTTACGTAAGGGATATAGGGCAGGCCGTAGGAATTATGACAAGTGTTTTATTGTTTCTTGCACCTATATTTTTCCCTCTCAATGCTATGCCGCAAGAATATAGAGCTGTAATTATGCTGAACCCGCTCACTTTTGTTATTGAGCAGTGTCGCGAGGTTTTAATATGGGGGAGGATGCCTGACTGGTATGGCCTTGGTATATATTTTTGTATGGCGTTTCTAGTCTTTTTCGTGGGTTTTTATTGGTTTCAAAAAACAAGAAAAGGGTTTGCGGATGTCCTTTGATAATAATGAGGTGGTAATTTCAGTTAGAGACTTAAGTAAATGCTTTCAGGTTTATAATGCTCCTTCTGATAGGTTAAAGCAGTTCATTATCCCAAGGCTACGTAAACTCTCAACTCTAAGTGAAAGGCAATACTATCGAGAGTTTTGGGCCTTAAGAGATGTTTCGTTTGATGTTAAAAAAGGTGAAACGGTTGGGATTGTAGGCCGGAATGGCTCTGGGAAGTCCACTTTGTTACAGCTGATCTGCGGGACACTTACACCTACAAGCGGTAGTGTGAAGACCGCAGGAAGGGTGGCTGCCTTGCTTGAGTTGGGGTCGGGGTTTAATCCTGAGTTTAGTGGGCGTGAAAACATTTATATGAACGCCTCAATATTGGGATTAAATAGAAAGGAAATAGATAGAAAATATGACGATATCGTTCGATTTTCGGAAATTGAGGACTTTATTGAGCAACCAGTTAAAACCTACTCCAGCGGTATGGTTGTTAGGCTTGCTTTCTCCGTTGCAATTAATGTTGACCCGGAAATATTAATCGTTGATGAGGCTTTATCTGTTGGAGATGAGCTTTTTCAGCGCAAGTGCTTTTCGAAAATAGAATCAATTCGTGAAAAAGGAGTTACGATTCTCTTTGTCTCCCACTCAGGTGGTACTGTTATTGAGCTCTGTGATAGGGCGATACTAATAGACGATGGAGAAAAGTTGACATCAGGCCCTCCTAAGCAGGTCGTATCCAACTACCAAAAGCTCTTATATGCACCTGAAGATACTCGGATGGATGTGCGGCGTATGGTGGCTATGGAGGGAAGTGAGCCAGTCTTAAAATTGCATGAGAATGACGTTTCTAATAATAGCTCCACTATTGGCTCTAAAATTTTGAGCTATAGCGACGACGCATTTGACCCGAATTTGAAACCAACGAGCACCATAGAGTATGAGGCGCGAGGAGCAGCCATTAGTTTTCCTGAAATATATAATGAACTGGGTGAAAGAGTTAATATACTGACTATAGGTGCTACATATTACTATACCTATAAAGTGGATTTTTCAAAGGAATTTAAGAATATAAAGTTCGGTATGCTTATAAAAACTATGTCCGGGTTTGAATTGGGAGGGGCTGCTTCTTCCTTCTTGAATGGGGGCTCACTGTGTGTGGCTGGTAGTAGTCAAACTGTTGAAGTAAAGTTCTCATTTTGCTGCCTACTTAACCCTGGGACGTATTTTATTAATGCAGGAGTGGTTGGTGAAATTAACGGTGAGGAAACTTTTTTGCATAGATTAATTGATGCTGCATTATTTAGAGTTTCTCCACAATCCAATAGACTCTCAACAGGTGTTGTTGATTTCGGATGTAAAGCAGAAATGAGGCTGACTTCATAGCATTCTATGAAGCAAGTTTTACTTTTGAGAGTTTGTGCTCTAAATGAAAGGAGGCTTCGATATGAGAAAGGTAATTTTTATTCTCGGCATGCATAGAAGTGGTACTTCTGCTTTAGCTGGAGCGCTGCGTTGTCTAGGGCTTTATCTTGGTGATGATTTTATAGAGCCTATTGCGGGAGTTAACGAGAAGGGCTTTTGGGAGCATAAGAAACTAGTAGATATAAATGAGAGGCTGCTGGCTCGTGTTAATAAAACGTGGTATTCGGTAGTTGGTCTTTTGGAGGTTGACTGGACTTCTTCGCTTTTTGACGACATTAAAAAAGAGTCGCTGGATTTTGTGAAGGAAGTATTTGGCGAGGAAGAAGTTTTTGCTTTAAAAGATCCGAGGTTGTGTTTATTGCTCCCTTTTTGGCTTGATGTAATGTCGGAGCTCGATATTTCTCCAGCCGCAATAATAATAAATAGATCTCCTGTTGAGGTCGCAAGATCCTTGAATAGAAGAGACGGAATACCTCAGTCATTATCTGAGGCGTTATGGATTATTTATAGCTCCTCTATGTTGATTTCGACAAAAAATATGCCAGTTGCGTTTATTGATTTTGATGATTTACTTTTGGCTCCAGTTCGTTCCTTTTTGTCGCTTCAATCTGTTTTGGGCGTAAGGCTCAATATAGATGGAACTGGATGGCGGGACTACCTTGATGCTAATTTAAGGCATCACAAGAACACTGAAGATAAGGTTGTGTTTCCATTTGGTGGAGAGCTGTATTCACACTTGTCTAACTATTCAATGAAATCTGATGTGAATAAAAGCTTTCTCTTGGATGACCTGTATAGGGGCGTGAATATAGAGCATATCTTGGATGGGCAGGCAGAGTTGTTTTTAAGATACAATAGAGAAGTTATAGCGAATCAAGAGTTAAGTGCGCGATTGAGCTCTGCGGAGGAAAAGTATAGTTATCTTTTGAGTATGTTGCGACAGCAAAAGCTGTTGCTGGATAAGATTGAAGGGCTTGAGTGATTTTTATTGCGGCTGCTTTTGGCTAATTAAATGAAATTGATATTATGTTAAGAAAAAAAGTAGATATTGTTATTCCTGTATATCGCGGTCTAGACGAGACTAGAGAATGCATAGAGTCTGCGCTGGATTCAATGGAAAGCTTCGCGCAAATAATTGTAATCAATGACTGCTCCCCTGAAAAAGAACTATCGGATTACTTGAGAGACGGGGCGGAAAAAGGATTGTTTACTCTTTACGAAAATGCTGAAAATCTAGGATTCGTTGCGACTGTTAATAGAGGGATGGCCCTTAATTGCGATAATGATATTCTGCTTCTAAATAGTGATGTGGTTGTCCCAAATAGCAATTGGCTAATTAGGCTTCAAGATGCAGCATATAAAGATAAAGATATAGGCTCTGTTACCCCATTTTCGAATAATGCGACGATTTGTAGCTTTCCTAATTTTTGTAATGATAACGACTTGCTATTAGGTTTATCCGTTACCGAGTTGGATCATTTCTTTTCAAGTTTAAGTGATTCTTCGGATGTAATAGATGTCCCAACGGGTGTTGGTTTTTGCATGTACATTCGAAGAGATTGCTTGAATGCTGTGGGCTTATTTGATTATGAAACTTTTGGTAAGGGGTATGGTGAAGAGAACGATTGGTGTCAAAGAGCGATCCAATCTGGATGGAGAAATGTACACTCTACAGCCTGCTTTGTTTATCATAAAGGTGGAGTTAGTTTTTCAGATGAGCAGGATCCAAGAAAGGCAAAGGCGCTTGATATAATTAATAGACTATACCCAAAATACCTGGAAGATGTTAGTTCTTATATAAGAAGGGATCCCGCCCTTTCATATAGAATATTAGCATTAATGAGAATCATCGCTAACTTAGATAGACCCAAAGTATTGCTGCTAGACCACGGCCTTGGAGGCGGGGTAGTCCAACATGTAGAAGAGTTGGCGCAGTCTTTGAGCGGATTAGTGCATTTTCTAAGACTGTCGGCGGAAAAAGAAGGGTTTGTCAAGCTCACCTTTTCATTGACTGAAGATGTCAAGGATGTATTGATATTTGATGTTGAAACTCAGTATTCCCAGTTGATTGAGTTTTTAATATACATGGGGGTAGGGCACGTACATATTCATCATACGATGCGGTTGCCAACGAGGCTCTGGGATATCTATAGAGATTTAAATTGTGACTATGATGTTACTGTTCATGATTACTATCATGTTAATGGGAATCCAACATTAACTGATAGTAATGGGATATATTGCGGGGATCATGAGGCTCGAGACGAGCTTTGCTTTGCCCACTATCCTATTCCAGTCTCTGCAAAGGTTTGGAGGGAGTATCAGCTACCCTTGTTGGAGCGGGCAAAAAGAGTCATTTTCCCTTCGAGTGATACGAAGGATAGATTTTGTAAAGTATTTAATCTTGACAATACTGTAGTGGCTTGGCATCCGGATAGTGAGAAAGATTATACAGTTCCTAAAGTTAATCGTAAAATTGGCATGCAGAAGGGTCTCAAGATATTAGTGTTAGGCGCGCTTAGCAGAGAGAAAGGGGCGCTGCTGCTAGAGTCCGTTGCGGACCTTATGTCATCAGATAATATTGAGTTTCATCTTTTAGGATATGCCTTTCGGCCTTTGTCAAAAAATATTCATACTCACGGTGCTTATAGCAATGCTGAAGTGCCTGAATTAATTGACTCTATAAATCCAGATGTGATTTGGTTTCCTGCCTTATGGCCAGAAACATACAGTTATACCTTGAGTCTTTCTATGAGGTCCAACTCGGTTATAGTGGCGCCCAATATTGGTGCTTTCGCTGAAAGGTTGTCAGGGCGTGAGAGTAGCATAGTGGTTCCCTGGAATATGTCTCTTGAATCTTGGGTGAAGTTCTGGAAGGAAGATATATTTAAAGTATGGAGCTCTTGTTTTGAATATTCTGAGCATGAGGATGCTACTAGATGGGATGGCTTTTATAAAAAGGCATATGTTGATCAAGGTTGGCTTCGTAAAGGTCAGGGAGAGATCTCCATTAAGAATGTGCATCGAGTTGCACTAAGTTGCCAAGCTAAGAAGTCGATGCAGAACAGCCGAGGAGATACTGTTGTACTGTGGTTGTGGAGGCTTAGAATGCTACCCATCTTTAGGGTGGTATCATCGTATATACCCTTTAAATTGCAACGTTATATTAAGCGAAGATTATCTACGAAACCTATTCATGAGGTGGTTAAAGGTGGAGGTTGACTTTTATGCTAAAATCGCTGCTATCTGCTTTCTTTTGACTTATATAAGCTGTGCGAAAGCTAAGGGGTGGTGATGTCTAGTCGTGTTGCTTCCCTTGACGCATGCAGAGGAATAGCTGTTTTTTCTGTTTTTCTGTATCACATATATGAGTTGAAGGTGGTACCAGAGGGGGCGGCTTTTTTTTCAGGCTGGCCTATATTGGGTATGTTTGGCGTAGATCTCTTTTACGTTTTAAGTGGCTTTTTTATTGTTCTTGCTATCATAAAACCTAAAGAATGGAGTCCAATTTTTTTTATGAGAGCGAGGATTCAAAGGATTTATCCCGCGTATCTAGTTTCTTTATTCATTATCGTTTTGTTGTCTCTTTTTTTTAGGAGTGGCTTTAGTGCTGATGAATACCTAGTGGCTAATGTCTTCATGCATTTGACGATGACCCATAATTTTTTGCCAGGTGTGGGGGGGTCGATAAATGGGGTATATTGGACATTGGGTGTTGAATTTCCCTATTATATTCTTATGCTGGGCCTAGCAGTTTTTTTTCGAGATAAAAGGTTTTTTTTGCCTTTGACTATTTTTTTGATACTGCTTTCCCTGGTTTGGCGCCATTCTATATTTGTATTTGGCCCGCAAGATGCCTATTGGCGCTTTTTTTCAAGCTCTCAGCTGCTTGGGGTGCTGGATGCATTTGGTATAGGTGGTTTAGTTGCGTATGTTTTTCATGGGGAGGCTGGTGGAGAGAGTATTAAAAAATACAGATGGGGTATTCTCGCTGTTTCTTTAATTATTCTTGCTTTTTTATTGTATATGTTTGAGAGGAATTCCGGAGAGTATTGGTTTGTTTGGTCTTATTCAGTTCTATGGAGAACTTTTTTGTACGGTGCTTTTGGAGGTGTCATTCTGGGCTTGGTTTATATGAAGGGTGTGAAGAGCTATTGTCTTCTCGGGTTGGATAAGTTAGGTGAAATTAGCTTTAGTTTTTACTTATACCACCTTGTTATTATGATTTTCATAAATAACTCTCTCTCTGACTTTCATTACTTGGTCAGGATATTTTTCATTACTACTTGCTCTCTGCTTGTTAGTTGGGTTAGCTGGAGGTTTGTTGAAAAACCGTTTTATACACGTAAATCTGACTCGTACAATGGGGGGGTGACAATATGTCAAAGTGTTGCTTGAGTCTCGTATGTGGAAAAGAAGAATGTCAGATGCTTTCTTTTTTCTCAAAAACAATAAACAACCTAAAGCTGATAGGCGGGTGTGATATTCATTTTTCTGCTTGTTTTACACGTTTAAAAAGGCTTTGGTAACGTTTTTATTGCTGAACTATGCATGCTAAGCTTACTATCTCTATCGTTTTGTATAATACCCCAAAATCATTGTTGGTTGAGCTGGCATGCGCATTAAATATTGCCATTGCCGTCTCAAATGAAAATGTAATAATTTTCCTGGTTGATAATTCGGAGCCTAGTCCTCAAAATTTAGAGGAGGTGTGCTCTGAGCTTGATTGGGGGGCGGAGATGGTCTTTATTAAGGCCAGTAATAATGGCGGCTATGGAGGGGGTAATAATCAACTTTTAAATATATTGGAATCGAAGTATCATTTGATATTGAATCCAGATGTGCTTGTTGACGTTGATTCTATCGGTTTTGGTTTGAGATATCTGGAAGATCAATCAGATGTAATCCTTATATCGCCAGCCTCTCGAACTCCCGGGCAAAATGATACGCAATATCTATGCAAGCGCTACCCATCCTTTCTAGTCCTGTTTCTCCGGTTTATTAATTCGCCATGGTTGAATTCCCGTTTTAGCCGCGCACTATCAGAATACGAATACAGACACGAGACTGACTCTGGAGCCAGCTTTTCTCCCGAAATAGTCAGCGGCTGTTTTATGTTATGTCGAACTTCAGCTTTGAAGAAAGTTGGCGGTTTTGACGAGCGCTTTTTTTTATACTTTGAGGACTTTGATCTATCGCTGAGGATGGGGAAAGTTGGTAAAGTGGTTTATTTGCCGGAAATGAAAATTCAGCATTATGGGGGAGGCGCAGGGCGTAAAGGATGGAAGCACGTTAGGATGTTTATCGTATCTGCTGCTAAATTTTTCCATAAGCACGGCCTAAAGTGGATCTGACCTTATCAATTTTGGGGAGTAGCAATGCTTACTGCGATCATTCTCTGCGGCGGCTCAGGCACGCGCCTTTGGCCATTATCCAGAGAAACCTATCCTAAGCAGTTTTTAAGTTTGGCGGCAGATGGCAGTCTGCTGGCTGAGACAATCGCCCGAGTGGCGGCGGTTGATAGTGGCGCTCATTTAAGCGTGGTCTCCAACGAAGATCATCGCTTCCTGGTGGCGGCTACATTGCAGGTGCAGTGTCCGTCCACAAAGAAAAATATCCTTTTAGAACCATGCGCCCGAAACACTGCGCCAGCTATTGCATTGGCTGCGTTGGATGCTCTGGCGTCGGATGCGGAAGCGGTATTATTGGTGCTGCCGGCGGATCATGTTATTCGCAATGTGCAAGCATTTGCTGATGTGGTGCGTACTGGTGAGCAGGCGGCTGCGCAAGGGAAGTTGGTGACCTTTGGTATCGTACCGGATTCCCCGCATACGGGTTACGGGTATATCAAAGCGGATGTTGGCGACAAAGACTGGGCTCCGGTAGAGCAGTTTGTTGAGAAGCCGGATCTGGATACGGCCAAGAGTTACGTGGATTCTGGAAACTATTTCTGGAACAGCGGCATGTTCATGTTCCGTGCGGATCGTTACTTGGAAGAGCTGAAAAAGTTCCGGGGGGACATCTACGAGGCTTGTACTAAAGCTTATGCTGGCAAGTCCTCTGATTTGGACTTTGTGCGCGTGGACAAGCAGGCGTTCTCTGATTGCCCGGATGACTCCATTGACTATGCGGTGATGGAAAAGACGTCCGACGCAGTCGTGATTCCTCTGGATGCGGGATGGAGCGATGTGGGCTCCTGGTCGACGCTGTGGGAGATTCAAGATAAAGACGCGTCCGGCAATGTGTGTCGCGGCGATGTAATCACTGAAGATGTGGAAGGCTCTTATATCCATTCCGAAGGTCGCCTGATCGCAGCGATTGGCCTGAAAAATCACGTGATTGTTGAAACGGATGACGTGGTGCTGGTAGCGGACAAAGAGCGTGTGCAGGATGTTAAGAAGCTGGTGGCGCAGGTCAAGCAGCAGAACCGCGCTGAGCACCGCTTCCACAAGAAGGTGCACCGTCCCTGGGGGACTTACGAGGGCATCGCGATATCCGATCGCTTCCAGGTAAAACGCATTGTAGTGAATCCTGGCGGCACGCTTTCCCTGCAAAAACATCATCATCGCGCAGAGCACTGGGTGGTAGTGAAGGGAACCGCAAGCGTCACCCGCGGCGATGAAGTCATGCTATTGAGTGAAGATCAATCTACCTATATTCCGTTAGGCGTTGTGCATCGCTTGGAGAATCCAGGGGTGATTCCGCTTGAGCTCATTGAAGTGCAGACAGGAAGTTATCTCGGTGAAGATGACATTGTGCGCTTTGAAGATACGTACGGACGATCGTAAGCCAAGACTGAAGCGCACCAGAGGGTGCGCTTTTTTACGATCTACTCAATAGTCGCAGCTCAGTGGCTGCTCAGGCATTCCAGCACTCTCTTCACCATTCCCCGATAGTAGTCTGAATACGTTGTGTATTCGCTTCCCATAGGATCTATTTCAGTGATCGCCAGGTTAGGGATTGTGAAAAAACGGTCTATGGCTGAGGCTCGATACTGTGGTTCGACCACGATGCAGGCTTGCAAAGAGATAGCTTTGGCCTTGATATCCGAGAGATGGCGGGCGCCAGGAGAGGTTTCAGGTTGCAGCGCCACGACATCCACGACATTCAGACTTAACTCATTGGCGAAATAATTAAACCCATTGTGATAGGTAAGCAGGTTCCTGTTATTAAGCTGCTGCGCAGCCATTTGCGAAGCGTCAGCCAGCTCCCGCATCTGTGTTTGATATTTTCTAGCCAACGCCTGGTAATCGGCGCCGATGGGGCCTATCCGGGAGAGCGTCTCCGCCAGGTCCAAGGCGATGGCTCCAGCTACATTCGCGCTCAGCCAGACATGAGGGTCGTGCGCTCCATCGTGGCTGTGATCATGGGAGTCGCTGTGTTTTGACTGATTAAACGCCAGCAGTAGCGTATCCTGGCTGCTCTCCAGATAACTGAGGGCGTCCACTTTCTCCAGCTGTATGTATTTCTCCAGGATTTTCGGAAGAAATCGCTCCAGCTCCGGCCCCACCCATAGAAACACGTCCGCCGCCTGCAGCCGTCGCGCATCGCTGGGTTTGAGCTGATACATGTGGGGACTGGCCATTGGCGGGAGCAAATAGTCCACTTGCACGGCGTCGCCGAATGCTTCATTGACGATCAGGCTCAATGGCTTGATTGACGTGAGTACTTTGATTTTTTCTCCCGCTTGAACGGGCATGGTGAACAGGCAGAGCAATAACAGCGCCTGGAAAAAATGCGATAGCGAACGAATGATTAACTGCATGACTTTTGAATGATACGGCGTTACGCCTTGAGAGTTTCCGGAAAGGTTATAACATAACATTATACAAATAACCCGAGGCATTTGATAGCTATTGCGCTAAACTCTGCGCGAGTTTGATAAAATTGGTATATGCTTGTCTTAGAACGAAAATCAAGGGAATAGAATACTATGCCTCCAAAATTTGGTGCTCGCAGTGGCATATTGACGTTAACCATAAAAGACAAAGCAGTGCTTTATGCTGCTTACATGCCTTTTGTTCGTAATGGCGGTCTGTTTATTCCTACCTCAAAGAACTATCAATTGGGCGATGAAGTCTTTCTGTTATTGAATCTGATGGATGAGCCGGAAAAGATTCCGGTGGCGGGTAAAGTTGTCTGGGTGACGCCCAAGGGCGCTCAAGGAAACCGTGCAGCTGGTATAGGCGTACAGTTTAACAGCGATGATGAGACAGCGAAGAACAAGATCGAGACCTATCTTGCCGGAGCGTTGAACTCCGACCGCCCGACGCATACTATGTGATTGCGCGCCGTTCAGGTTATGCCGGAGGCCGGCTGATTCGGCCTCATGCTCTGAGCCAATTCCTTTTTCTACAGACCACACTTAAAGATGTTGATAGATTCCCATTGTCATTTGGATCGTATTGATCTGTCCCAGGCCGACGGCGATTTGACCGTCGCTTTGAACCAGGCGCGAGCGCGTGGTGTATCCGGTTTCCTCTGTGTTGATATCGACCTGGATAACTTCAATGACGTCTACCGTATCGCCCAGGCTTACGACGATGTCTGGTGTTCTGCGGGCGTTCACCCATTAGCCAAAATGAACGCGGCGGATTTGAGCACTGATCACCTTACGCAGCTGGCGATGTCCGGCGATAAGGTGGTAGCTGTTGGCGAGTGCGGGCTGGATTACTACTACGATCAGGACAGCAAAGCCAACCAACAGGAAATGTTTGAAAAGCAATTGAGTGTGGCGTGCGATATCGGCAAGCCGGTCATCGTGCATACTCGGGAGGCGCGGGAAGATACGCTTCACCTGTTGAGAAAATACTCAGCTAAAGGACTGCAGGGGGTTTTGCATTGCTTCACCGAAAGTTGGGATATGGCGAGAGCCGCGTTAGATCTGGATTTCTATATTTCGTTTTCCGGCATTATCACCTTCCGCAATGCGGAAGAGCTGCGAGAGGTGGTCAAACAGACGCCGATAGAGCGCTTGCTGGTGGAAACCGACTCTCCTTATCTGGCGCCTGTTCCTTATCGAGGCAAAAGCAACCAGCCCCAGTGGGTGCTGGAAGTTGCTCAATGTGTGGCGGATTTGAAGGGGTTGTCTTTGGATAAGACGGCGCAAGCGACCACCGACAACTTTCATCGCTTATTCAAAACGCGACAAAGCGCTGAGGGTAGCTGAAGTACGCCATGGATGAACTGACCCTGCAACTTCCCCATATTAAACTGGCGGCGTTACGTTGGGGGGAGGGGCAGCCGAATAAAATTCTGGCGCTGCATGGGTGGTTGGATAACGCCGCGTCATTTTCCTTTCTGGCTCCTCGCTTAGCCGCCGCTGGCTATGAGGTCGTCGCTGTGGATCTGCCTGGTCACGGCTACAGCCAGCATCGACCACTTGGGGCCAGCTACCATTTGCTGGATTATCTCCATGAGGTGGATCAGGCGCTTATCGCTCTCGGATGGAATCGTCCTATTTTGTTAGGGCATTCATTAGGCGCGGTGATCAGCTCGTTATATGCGGCGGCGGCCCAGGATCGTATTGCCCGATTGATACTGATCGAGGCTTTGGGGCCGGTTGCTGCGACTCCCAATGAAGTTCCCGCTAATCTAAGTAAAGCCTTGGCTAAAACCCGCACCAAATCAGGTCAGAAAAAGGTCTATTATACCATTGAGAAATTAGTGGAAGACCGGCAGCGCGGCTTTGGCGGGCTGTCGGCGGAAGCCTCCCGCATTCTGGTGGAGCGTAACATTCAGCCGGTGAGGGACGGCTGGGTATGGCGTACGGATGCGCGCTTGCGTTGGCCCTCATACTTGCGTTTCAGTGAAGAGCAGGTGAACGCTTATCTGCGCTCCATTTTGACGCCAACTTTGCTGGTGGCGGGGGATAAGGGGTTTATTTCGCTCGATTCTGAGAAAAACGCGCGGATTGACGCCTTGGCGGCGGCGAGAAAAGAAACTCTTCGTGGCGGTCACCACTTGCATATGGATGGAGATGTCGACGGTCTTGCGCAAATCATCGATGATTTTTTGCGTTGATCCTGGACGCATACGATACGGATAAATAATGAAGAAAAAAGACAGTTTGCGCTTGTTGTGGGTCCTGTGGGCGGCGTTTAGCCAGGTGGCGATCGCGGCCGCAGGGAGTCGCGTGGAGGAGTTGTTGCCTCTGTTTCCCCTGGCGGACGTGGTTGGCGATCGTGCGGTGAATGCGCCAGAGTATCGCTTGGCGACAGGCCCGTTAGCGTCTCTCGGCAGCGTCGCTAGACCAGAAAAAGAGGAGCGGGTTAGCGGTCAACTGACGCAGAAGTCATATGAGATTCCACAGGTGCATGAACCAAGGGAAGTGATGCAGCATTATCTCAAAGCGCTGCAGCGACTGAATGCGAACATTTTGTATCGCTGCGAAGGCCGCGATTGTGGGCGCAGCAATGATTGGGCGAACGTGATTTTCAAGCGTTCTTATCTATATGGATTGGATGATTATCAGCAGTATCTTGCCGCCACCTTTCAGGCGCAGGACGCAGCTTATGCGGTGGCGATTTATACGGTGCGCCGCGCCAACCAGCGAGTGTTTGCGCATGTAGAGCTGGTTGAGCTGAACAACGCTGAAGTCGCTATGCAAGCGCGCAAGCGGGAGCAGATCACCATTGACGAAGCTGATCTGGAACGACCGAGTTCTTTGAATGACAAACTGGGCGTCTGGCTGAGCAAAGTGAGGGCGAAGCCTGCAGACTTCCAAATATTTATCGCCTCTTACAGTCACTCATCAAAGCGCACGGACGTTGAAAATTATGAGCACGCCGCCGACCTCGCCCGCAGGTTTCGCGTGTATTTGACGCAGCAGGCGATTCCCTCCGGCTCAATTCGCCTGATTGTGATAGGGCCCTTTGCGGATGAAGAGGATTTTGCGGAGAGCGCCAGTTATCTGGAGATACATACGGTTGATGCGGCTTCCTGAGCGCATAACCAAGACTTGGAGCGAATGATCGGTTATGGCGGCGAAAACAGTAGCGTTGGTGTTAGGTAGCGGTGGCGCGCGCGGATATGCGCATGTTGGCGTGATTGAGGTGCTGCTGGAACGCGGCTATAACATTGTTGCGCTCTCCGGGTGCTCAATGGGGGCGTTGGTTGGCGGCATCTATGCGGCGGGCAAGCTGAGAGAGTTCAAAGACTGGGCTACCGGGCTGGATCAGTTTGACGTACTGCGCCTGCTGGATATTTCCCTGTCTTCCCCAGGCGCCATTCGGGGAGAGAAAGTTTTTTCCGTGGTGCGGGAGTTGATTGGCGACATTCGTATAGAGGATTTGCCGATCGCTTACACTGCCGTAGCTACAGATCTGTTGCATCAAAAAGAGGTGTGGTTTCAGGAAGGGCCGTTGCATCAGGCCATCAGGGCTTCAGTCGCTATTCCCAGCCTGCTGACTCCGGAAATCATTAAAGATCGCGTCCTGGTGGACGGTGGTCTCTTGAACCCCTTGCCGATCATTCCCACCATCTCCGCTCACGCCGACTACATCATTGCGGTCAATCTCAGTTATTACGATTATCAGGCTGAGAAAAAACTCTATGAAAAAACGGAGATCAAGCAGGATCGCCGATTTGAGGAATGGGTTGCGGGCGTGTGGGAAAAAGCCTCGCAGTTCTTTGATCGGGAAGAAGAGGCGCTTTCCGATGCTGTAGCTTCGCCCCCTGGCGCGCCAGCGATAGGCGAGCCGACGCCGAACAGCGCCGGCGGCGCGGAAGCGGTGAGTACTGAAGATGAAGCGTCGACGGATGACGTTATGGAGACCCGGCTCAGTCTGGGCAAGTTCGACATTATGAACTTGTCTTTCGAGGCGATGCAGAGTTCGTTGACGCAATACAAACTGGCGGGGTATCCGCCGGATATTCTGATCAATATTCCCAAGGGCGTATGTCGTACCTTTGAGTACCATAAAGCTCCGGAATTAATTCAACTGGGCCGGGAAATCGCCGAGCGCACCCTGGACAAACTCGCCAAAGAAGGCAAGTTAGAGGGGAATGGCGTTGAATCCGGTTAGGCGCGGCCGCCAAGCGTCGCTATAATAGGGCTCCATTTTTTCTGAGGTGTGCTGTGTTCGAACCAGAGTCTTTCCTGCAGTTGCAGACAATTCGTGATTTTATTCGTTATGCCTGGTCCCGTTTTAATCAGGAAGAACTGTTTTTTGGCCATGGCACGGACAACGCCTGGGATGAGGCGGTGCATCTGGTGTTAGGTTCGTTGCACCTTCCCTGGGACGTGGACGCCAGCATGCTGGACGCTCGTCTTGTGGATCACGAAAAGCTGGCCTTGGCCGAAGCCATCGGCAAGCGCGTGCTGCAGCGTATTCCCACGCCATATATTCTGGGCGAAGCCTGGTTCATGGGATTACCGTTTCATATCACTCAGGACGTCCTGATTCCTCGCTCTCCCATTGCAGAGCTGCTGGAAAATGATCTGCAACCCTGGCTTGAACAGCCTCCGCTACGTATTCTGGATTTGTGCTGCGGCAGCGGCTGTATTGGCATCGCGGCGGCGCACGTATTCCCTGAAGCGGAAGTCGTACTGGCGGACATCTCCCCGCTGGCTCTGGAAGTGGCGCGTAAAAATGTGGCCCGGCATCACCTGGGGGATCGCTGTAAAGTAGTGGAGTCAGACATGTTCGACGCGCTGCATGGCGAATTCGATGTGATCCTCACCAACCCTCCATATGTCGACAAGCCGGATATGGACAGCCTGCCGCCGGAATATCTGCATGAGCCCGAGCTGGGGCTGGCTTCCGGGGCGGATGGTCTGGACGCTGCGCGGATTATTCTCGCTCGCGCCGCAGACTTCTTAAGCAATGGCGGGTTCATGGTGTGTGAAGTCGGCAACAGTATGGAAGCGCTGCAGAACTCCTATCCGGAGATCATGTTCATCTTCCCTGAATTCGAGAATGGCGGAGACGGCGTTTTCGTCATGACTAAAGACGATTTGCTCGGCTGTCGCGAACTGTTATAGGCGACGGCCGTCGATTAAGTTTCAAATTGCAAAAAGTGATATACCCCTATGTCTGGAAATACATTTGGCAAGTTATTCACGGTCACGACCTTCGGCGAAAGTCACGGCCTGGCGCTGGGCTGCATCGTTGACGGTTGCCCTCCAGGATTGCCGCTGACGGAAGAAGATCTGCAGGTTGACCTGGATCGCCGCAAGCCGGGAACCTCCCGCCACACGACGCAGCGCAGAGAGCCGGATCAGGTGCGCATTCTGTCGGGCGTATTTGAGGGAAAAACCACCGGTACGCCGATTGGTCTGTTAATCGAAAATACCGACCAGAAATCCAAAGACTATTCCAACATCAAAGACCAGTTCCGTCCGGCGCATGCGGATTACGCCTACTGGCACAAGTATGGCGTGCGCGACTATCGCGGCGGCGGTCGCAGCTCCGCTCGCGAGACCGCCATGCGGGTGGCCGCCGGGGCTATCGCCAAGAAGTTCTTGCAGACTGTCTATGGCGTTCGCATTCGCGGATATCTGTCTCAGCTGGGACCGATCAAAGTCGAGAAAGTGGACTGGTCTATCGTCAACGACAACCCTTTCTTTTGTCCGGATGCGGATAAGATTCCGGAAATGGAAAAGTACATGGACGCCTTGCGCAAAGAAGGCGACTCAATCGGCGCTAAAATCACCGTGGTCGCCGAAGGCGTTCCTCCCGGTTTGGGAGAGCCGATTTTTGATCGTCTGGATGCGGATCTGGCGCATGCTCTGATGAGTATCAATGCGGTTAAGGGCGTCGAGATAGGAGCCGGGTTTGACGTGGTCGAGCAGAAAGGCACGGAACATCGCGATGAGATGACGCCGGAAGGCTTCCTGAGCAACAACGCAGGCGGCGTGTTAGGCGGCATCTCCAGCGGCCAGGACGTGATCGCTCACATGGCGCTCAAGCCAACCTCCAGTCTGCGTCTGCCGGGTCAGTCCATTGATGTGAATGGCGATCCTGTAGAGGTGATCACCACCGGGCGTCACGATCCCTGTGTGGGCATTCGCGCCACGCCGATTGCGGAAGCCATGATGGCCATGGTGCTGATGGATCACTTGCTGCGTCATCGCGGACAGAACGCGGACGTTAAAGTGGGCACGCCTGATATCGCCGCCATTGCGCGGGCGAAGGCGCAAGACTAAGCGACGCGTTGTCGTCGATATCCAGATACAGGCAAGGCGTATGAGGCGATTGTTCCTGCAGGGAAGTCAGGAGCGGCTTATGCCTCAGAGCCTAATTGCTCCCGGAATGTCGGGGCCTGTGCGCCCCGGTCAGCCTTGATGAAAGGATGACGCCTTAGGTTGAAAGTATTGGCGCGGCTTCTCATTGCAGAGTCTGCGTCTTGTCATCAGTTGTAACCTGACAAACGGATATCTCGTGACCAGAGAGCCCATATGGAAGCTCGCGGGCTTCTACTTTTTCTATTTCGCCCTGGTGGGCGGCATCTCGCCTTACTTCCCGGTTTATCTAGAGCATGTCGGTTTCGATGCGCTGGAGGTCGGGCAACTCATGTCTATCCTCATGCTGACCCGTATCCTGGCGCCTAACCTGTGGGGCTGGATTGCGGACGCCACTGGCAAACGACTTTTAATGATCCGTATGGGCAGCGCCTGCGCCACCTTCTTTTTCGCTGGGTTGCTGATCATTCAAGGTTTCTGGTGGCATGCGCTGCTGATGACCTTGTTTAGTTGTTTCTGGAATGCAGTGCTGCCGCAGTTTGAGGTGGTCACACTGCATAACCTGGGCGACGAAAGGGCGCGTTACAGCTCTGTGCGCCTGTGGGGCTCCATTGGCTTTGTCGTCTCCGTCACCAGTTTCGGCGCTTTGTTCAATCTGTATTCGGTGGCGTTGTTGCCTTGGCTATTGCTGGCGCTTTTGGTGGGTATTTTCCTAAGCGCCTGTATTATTCGCGGCGATACCGGCAAGGTGGAGTCAGCGGGGTTTACCGGCTTTCTGGGGCTGTTGAAGAATCGCTCGATTCTGTTGTTTTTCTTTATCGCCTGCCTTGGGCAGATTTCTTTCGGCCCGTTTTACACCTTCTTCAGTATTTATTTGAAATCGCTGGGCTACGACATGACCATGATTGGTCTGTTCTGGAGCGTGGGCGTGGTGGCGGAAATACTGTTGTTTTCCGCGATGCACCGCCTGCTGGGCCGCTATTCGCTGTATGTCATCGTGGTCAGCTGCCTGTTGCTGACGGCGCTACGCTGGTCGGGGGTGGCGTTGCTGGCGGAGCACTGGTGGGTGCTGGTGTTGACTCAGGCCCTGCACGCAGCCAGTTTTGGCGGTTTGCACGCCGCAGCGATTGAGTTTGTTCATCGCGCTTTCCCTAAAGAATATGCAGGGCAGGGGCAGGCGATGTACAGCGCGGTCAGCTTTGGCGTTGGCGGAGCGATTGGCGCCAATGTCAGCGGCGCGATTTATGATCCCCTGGGCGCTACCTTTACCTTTCTCGCCGCCGCAGGCGTTTGTCTTCTTTCTGCAATAATTTTGATACTTAAACGCCGTAATCTTGGTGCGTTATGGGACTGACCTTCCGCTGCGTTGCGCAGCCTGGGCTGGCCTTCCTCTGAAGTGACGCCAAGACCGCCGCCAGCTGTCTCCGATGCGCTGATGGCTGGCGGATAGTCGTATTGCAGGGGGCGGGAGGATGTTTCTACTATTTTTGTCAGCCTGACGGAATGGCGTTGAAACGGGCTCGCGATTAGCCGTGAGCTTTGACTTGCATCAACGGCGCTGACAGGTCGCCGCTCTACACTGGGCTAACGGCTGTAAGCAGTCGCCCTGGAATAGAGCGCAATTTTTTGCTGTGAAGTTTCAGATATGGCAATAAAATACTTCTGCCCAGCAGGGAGTTTGTTGTCGCCGGGACAGGGTAGTTACGTTCAAACCAATCAGGAATATTTGGGTGATTACTATGCAATCATACTTCGGGAACTTTGCTGACCAAGCAAAACACATGTATGAACCGGTTGGGAAAATCGGCTCTCTGGTTGTGTCCAACCTGGAAAGAGTCGCTGAGTTCCAGATGGATGCGGCCAAGTCCTACGCAGATTTGACCATGAAACAATGGAAGGATATCGCAGACATCAAGGATGTGGAGTCTCTGAAAAACTTCGCCGCCGGCCAGGCGGAGCTCGCCAGCGAAATCAGCAAGAAGTGGGTTGAAGACATGAAAGTGCTGGGCGACATGGGCATTGAGTTCAAAGATGAAGTTGAGAAAATTCTCGCCACCTCACGCAACGGCGCTGATAAACCAGCCGGTAAAACCGGCGCCTGACAGCGAATCATAGACTTTCCAAGATAAACGCCTGTCCCGCAGGCGTTTTTTCATGAGTCTGGCCGGTTCCGCGCCCGGAGTAGTTGGATTCCGGCCGACTCCTTAAGTCATTTTGGCCAGGGGGAAATGGAAATAATGAGCGACGACAAGGGAAGCGTGGCCGGTAGAGCGCTGCGCAGGGTTTTTCACGCGGTTAATACTTCCTCGGAAAATTACAGAAACTCTCTGCAGGATTTTTTAAATAAGAACTGGGACGTCAATGACGCCCAAGTGTCGGCTCTGATGGATATGCTCGGCTCCTACAGGGACATCGCCGAGCAACTGGCGCTGCATCCGGTGCGTCTCGCCGGCAAGGAATTTGAACTGGCGAAAGGGCATGTGTCCCTGCTGGGCGGCAGCCTGAAACGTCTTCTTGGCAAAAAGCCGGACCCGATCGCGATGCCGGAAGATGGCGACCGCCGTTTTAGCGATCCAGAGTGGAACGATAACGTTCTTTTCGATTATCTCAAACAAGCCTATTTGTTGAACTCCAAGGCGGTGTTGGATCTGGTGGATACGCTGGAGGATTCCGGCAATCACACACACGATCAGTTCATGTTCTACACCCGGCAGCTGGTCAATGCGCTGGCGCCGACCAACTTCTTTCTCACCAATCCCGAAGTGCTGCGGAAAACGCTATCCAGCGGCGGCGGTAATTTATTGGAGGGCATGAAGAACTTTTGGGAGGACTACAAGAAGAATCCCAATCTGCTCAATATCTCCATGACGGACTTTTCCGCCTTTGAAGTGGGGCGCAACGTCGCCACCACGCCGGGCAAGGTGGTCTATCAGAATGACTTGATGCAGCTGATTCAATACACGCCCACTACAGAGCAGGTATATAAGACGCCGCTGCTGATTATTCCTCCCTGGATTAACAAGTACTACATTCTGGATCTCAAAGAGAAAAACTCGTTGATCAAGTGGATTGTGGATCAGGGGCACTCTGTATTTGTGGTGTCCTGGGTCAATCCGGGTCCGGCTCTGCGGGACAAAACGTTTGAGAGCTATATGGTGGAAGGCGCGCTGGCCGCCATGGATGCGGTGGAGAAAGCCACAGGCGAGAAGGAGATGAACGCCATTGGTTATTGCGTCGGCGGCACCTTGCTCGGCTGTACCCTGGCGTATCTGGCGGCGAAGAAGCAGACCAGGCGCATCAAGTCGGCGACTTATCTGACGACGCTGCTGGACTTCACTGACCCTGGTGGCATTGGCGTGTTCATCAATAAGCACGCGATCAGCGGCATAGAAAAGCAACTGGATAAAGCCGGCTATTATGACGGTCGCGCCATGGCCTTCAGCTTCAACATGCTGAGGGAGAACGATCTGTTCTGGTCTTTCTTCGTCAATAACTACCTGAAGGGAGAAAAGCCGGCGGCTTTTGACTTGCTCTACTGGAACTCCGACAGCACGAATTTGCCGGCGGCCATGCACAGCTACTATCTGCGCAATATGTACCTGGAGAACAAGTTGATGGAGCCGGGCGGAATTTCCCTGATGAATACCCCCATTGACCTGCGCAAGATCAAAACGCCGGCCTTTTTCCTCTCCACCATTCAGGACCATATCGCCAAGTGGAAGACCACCTATGGCGGCGCACGCGTGCACTCCGGTCCCACGCAATTCGTATTGTCCGGTTCCGGGCATATCGCTGGCGTGGTGAATCCCCCAAGTGCGGAGAAGTATGGTTTTTGGACTGGAGACCAGCTACCCGACGACCCGGATGACTGGTTCGCCATGGCGGAGAAACACAAAGGCTCCTGGTGGCCTCATTGGAGTGAATGGATACAGCCCTTCACCGGAGAAAAAGTAGCGGCCCGGGTTCCGGGAGACCGCGAACTGGCCGTGATCGAAGACGCCCCGGGCACTTACGTGAAGCAGCGCATCGCTGATGTAATCGGGCATTAAGGCGCTGTTGGCGGCGCTTCTCCCCGGAGCTGTCGAAGAAAAGCTTCCGCGACCCTGCTCAGGGTGCGTCGGGAGTCGTAAATGACGCCGAGCTTGCGATAGAGATTCGTCTCCAGCGCCAGCTCGGCGACGCTGTCGTCGAGCATGGAGTCCGGTAGTACGCCCCAGCCCAGTCCCACCGACACCATCATCTTGATCGTCTCCAGATAATTAGTGGGCATGGATGTCGCCAGCGGCAAAGACTGTCCGGCGAACAGCGATGAAATCAACTGAAACGTTACGGTGTGCGGCGCTGGCAGTAGTGCGCGATACTCCGCCAGATCGGACAGTTGCAAGTCAGTGTGGTGAGTGAGAGGGTGATCCGGCTCCGCCACGAAAACCAGGCGGTCCAGCCAAAGTTCATGGGCGGTGAAGGGAGCCTTTACCTGCTCAGGAAGCGTGACCAGCGCCAATTGCACCGATCCCGCCAATAATGCCTGCTCGGCGTCCTCCGAGGCTAAAAACTGCAGATCGAATTCCGCTTCCGGGTGGGCGCGGGAAAAGCGTCTGATTTCCTTTGGCAATCTGTGCAGGCCGATATGATGGCTGGTGGCGAGGTGCAACACCCCGGCGACGCTGCTGTGAAGATTGAGGATTTCCGCCTGCGTGTTGTCGACTTCGCGCAGTATCGTCGCGGCGCGTTGGCGTAACAACTTGCCAGCGTCGGTCAATACCGCCCTGCGTGGCAGACGCTCAATCAATGGTGTGGCGAAATGCTGCTCCAGATTGGCCAGGCGCTTTGATACCGCAGGCTGAGTGACATGCAGCAATTCCGCGGCTTGTGAGAATGAGCCCGTATCTGCGATAGCCATGAAGGTCTTCAGATCGAGTAAATCCATGCTATTCCGTTTGGTTATGGAAAATATGAAAAATATGAATTGGATTTATTCTAACCTGAATACTAGCATTGCCGATACATGTCGCCCCATGACGTCGTTATCAACGGATGAGCGTGGAAGTGGCGACCCGGACGCGGATCAAGACGCAACAGAGTCCGGATAACAAATTCAAAAAGCGATGAATACTCTGAGGTAACTATCATGGCGGGCAAAACCCTCTACGACAAATTATGGGATTCCCATGTAGTGAAACAGCGCGACGACGGCAGCGCGCTTATCTATATCGATCGTCAATTACTGCACGAAGTTACCTCGCCCCAGGCGTTTGAAGGATTGCGTCTGGCGGGCAGAAAACCCTGGCGTGTGGACGCCAATCTGGCGACGCCGGATCACAACGTGCCTACCACGGAACGCAGCGCCGGCGTACAGGGCATCGAAGACCCCATCTCACGCATTCAGGTGCAGACGCTGGATGAAAACTGCGAAGAGTTCGGCATCGTTGAGTTCAAGATGCTGGATAAGCGTCAGGGCATCGTGCACGTCATTGGGCCGGAGCAGGGCGCGACCCTGCCAGGAATGACTATCGTCTGCGGCGATTCTCACACCTCGACCCACGGCGCTTTCGCTGCATTGGCCCATGGCATCGGCACCTCGGAAGTGGAGCATGTGCTGGCCACCCAGTGTCTGGTGCAAAAGAAAATGAAAAACCTGCTGATCAAAGTAAATGGTCAGTTGTCTCGCGGCGTCACCGCAAAAGACGTGATTTTGGCGATTATCGGTGTAATCGGCACGGCCGGCGGCACCGGATATGCGATGGAGTTTGCAGGCGAGGCGATAGAAAGCCTGTCGATGGAAGGACGTATGACCATCTGCAACATGGCCATTGAAGCGGGCGCGCGCGCCGGACTGGTGGCGGTAGACGACAAGACCATCGAATATGTGAAGGGTCGCCCCTACAGCCCCAAAGGAGAGTTGTGGGATAAGGCCGTCGCAGCATGGCGCGACTTGAAAAGCGACTCCGACGCCGTATTCGATAAAGTCGTTGAATTGAACGGCGCTGACATTGAGCCGCAAGTGACTTGGGGCACCTCCCCGGAAATGGTCGCTGGCGTCAACAGCAGCGTTCCCGATCCGGAAAAAGCGGAAGACGCCACCGCTAAAGAAGGCATCAGCCGCGCATTAAAATATATGGGCTTGCAAGCTGGCGCCGCGATTACCGACATCAAACTGGATCGCGTCTTCATCGGCTCCTGCACTAACTCGCGGATTGAAGACCTGCGCGAAGCTGCTGCTGTCGTTAAAGGCCGCAAAGTCGCCGCCAATGTCAAACAGGCGTTGGTGGTGCCAGGCTCTGGACTGGTGAAAGAGCAGGCGGAGCAGGAAGGCCTGGATAAGATCTTTATTGAAGCGGGTCTCGAGTGGCGCGAACCAGGATGCTCCATGTGTCTGGCCATGAACGCGGATAAGTTGGGGCAGGGCGAGCACTGCGCATCCACCTCCAACCGCAATTTCGAAGGCCGTCAGGGCTTCGGCGGTCGGACCCACCTGGTCAGTCCCGCTATGGCCGCCGCTGCGGCGGTGTTCGGTCACTTTGTTGATGTCAGAGAGCTGATTTAAGGAGCGCCCCATGAAGAAATTTACTCAGGTCACAGGTGTGGTGGCGCCCATTGATCGCGCCAATGTCGACACCGATATGATCATTCCGAAGCAGTTTTTGAAATCCATTAAACGTTCCGGCTTCGGTCCGAATCTGTTTGATGAGTTGCGTTATCTGGATGAAGGGCAGCCTGATGCGGATTGCAGCAAGCGTCCGATCAACTCGGACTTCGTGTTGAATCAGCCCCGTTACAAGGGCGCGAGCATCATGCTGGCCCGACGTAACTTCGGCTGCGGGTCCAGTCGCGAGCATGCCCCTTGGGCGTTGGACGACTACGGATTCCGCGCGGTGATTGCGCCCAGCTTTGCGGATATCTTCTTCAACAACTGTTTTAAAAATGGCTTGTTGCCTATTGTTTTAGATGAAAAAGAAGTGGATAAGCTGTTTGAGGAAACTTTCGCTGAGGAAGGCTATCAGCTGACCGTGGATTTGGAGCGTAAGAAAGTTATCAAGCCAGACGGGACTGAATTGTCATTCGAAGTGGATGAGTTCAGGCAGCACTGTTTATTGAAAGGGCTGGACGAAATCGGCGTCACTCTGGAAGACAGAGAAGCGATTGCTGCGTATGAAACACGCCGCAAGGCCGAGGCGCCTTGGATGTTTTTAGGCGTGCAATCCTAGTCAACGACCGGTCCCTATTTGCGGAAAGACATTAAAACAAACTCCAGAGATTGAACATGGCGAAACAAGTACTGATTTTACCTGGCGATGGTATTGGGCCAGAGATTGTGGCGCAGGCGCGCAATGTATTGGATGTGGTGAACAACAAGTTTTCCCTGGGCCTGACTTTCACTGAAGGTCTGGTGGGCGGTGCGGCCATTGACGCCACCGGCGTTCCCTTACCTGAGGAGACGCTGGCCGCTGCGACGGCGGCGGATGCAATTCTGCTGGGCGCAGTGGGCGGACCCAAATGGGACAAACTGGACATGGCGATTCGTCCAGAGAAAGGATTGCTTGGTCTGCGCAGCGGACTGGAGTTGTTCGCTAACCTGCGTCCGGCCATTCTGTATCCGCAACTGGCGGAAGCGTCCTCACTGCGTCCAGAGGTGGTCGCTGGTCTGGATATTCTGATCGTGCGCGAGCTGACCGGCGGCATCTATTTCGGTAAGCCCCGTGGCGTTCGCACGCTGGAAAACGGTGAGCGCGAAGGCTACAACACCTACGTTTACAGCGAGAGTGAGATTCGCCGTATCGGCCGTGTGGCGTTTGAAGCGGCGCAGAAGCGCAATAAGCGTCTGTGTTCCGTGGACAAGGCCAACGTACTGGAAGTCACCGTGCTTTGGCGCGAAGTGATGGACGAGCTGGCGAAGGAATATCCGGATGTGGAATTGAGCCATATGTACGTGGACAACGCGGCTATGCAGCTGGTGCGCGCGCCGAAGCAGTTTGACGTGATCGTCACCGGCAACATGTTCGGAGACATCCTGTCTGACGAAGCCGCCATGCTGACTGGCTCCATCGGCATGCTGCCATCCGCGTCGCTTAATGCGGCGGGCAAGGGCATGTACGAGCCTTGTCACGGCTCGGCTCCGGATATCGCGGGACAGAACATGGCCAACCCCCTGGCGACTATTCTTTCAGCAGCTATGATGCTACGCTATTCTCTCGCTGCGGAAGACGCGGCGGCGGCGATTGAGCAAGCGGTCAGCGACGTGCTGGACCAGGGATTAAGAACCCGCGACATCGCCGGCTCCAGCGGAGAGTCCGTTTCAACTCAGGCAATGGGCGAAGCCGTGGCGAGGGTCTTGGCGGATCGCTGACCCGCCAAGTCGCACTCATACATCTGAATCAGGGAGAGTCGCCAATTCTCGGGGCTTTCCCAGTCCGTCAGCATCATTCATTGAACGCATAGAGGTCTTGAAGCAAATGAAGAAAGTGGGTCTGGTAGGATGGCGGGGCATGGTAGGCTCCGTTTTGATGCAGCGCATGCAAGAAGAGAACGATTTCGCGCACATCGATCCGATATTCTTCACCACATCCCAGGTTGGTCAGGCGGCGCCTGACTTTGGCAAACCCGCGCCAGCGTTGAAAGACGCTACCTCCATTCAAGACCTGAGTGAAATGGACATTATTATTTCCTGCCAGGGCGGGGATTACACCAATGACGTGTATCCGCAATTGCGCGCCGCTGGCTGGAATGGCTACTGGATCGACGCCGCTTCCGCATTGCGTATGAAAGACGATGCGGTCATCGTGCTGGATCCGGTTAACCGTAAAGTTATTGACCGCGCCATCGATCAGGGACGCAAAGACTTCATCGGCGGCAATTGCACCGTCAGCCTGATGTTGCTGGCCCTGGGCGGTTTGTTTGAGCAGGATCTGGTTGAGTGGGTCAGCCCGATGACCTATCAGGCGGCCTCTGGCGCCGGCGCGCAGAACATGCGTGAACTGATCAAGCAGATGGGCTCCGTTTACGACAGCGTTTCTGCTGAACTGGCCGACCCCGCCAGCTCCATTCTGGAAATCGATCGTCTGGTGGCGGAAAGAATGCGCGGCGGCGAATTCCCTGTGGACCAGTTTGGCGTGCCGTTGGCCGGCAGCCTGATTCCCTGGATCGACAAGCCCATGCCTTCCGGCCAAAGCAAAGAAGAGTGGAAGGCGCAGGCGGAAGCCAACAAAATTCTGGGCAGAGAAGGGGCGCCGATTCCTATCGATGGCCTTTGCGTACGTATCGGCGCCATGCGCTGCCATAGCCAGGCGATGACGATCAAACTGCGCAAGGATGTTCCTCTGCCGGAAATCGAGCAGATGCTGGCCACGTCCAACGACTGGGCGAAAGTGATTCCCAACGACCGCGACATCTCTATGCGCGAGCTGACGCCGGCGCGAGTGAACGGTGGTCTGGATATTCCGGTTGGCCGCTTGCGCAAGCTGAGCATGGGGCCAGAGTATCTGGGCGCATTCACTGTCGGCGACCAGTTGTTATGGGGCGCAGCCGAGCCGTTACGCCGCACACTGGCCATTTTGCTGGGTAATATCTGACCTCTGGGTTTTGCGACGGCGCCGGTTTTTTGACGCAATCGGCGCCGTTAAATCTGGAAAAATTTGCATTCGTCGTTACAATACCGCTCAAGTGAAAGGCTTATTCCGATTCGCTTGAGCGGTAATCCCGCCTGACTCGGACGGAGTTATCAGTTTCCGAATAACTACCTCCGCCTTTGTTGCTCATTTCCATCTCTGGACTAAATTTAAGTGTGTGATGGCCGATATGGCTTTTTTACGCAAGCGCTTATGACGCATTATCCGCTTCTGGAGTTGGGGAAGTGGTTGATCTGCATGTAAATTGATCAACCAGACAGGCTTGTATTAAAAATCATCCGTTTGGCCGTTTTGAATAGGCCTAATTTCTTGTAAAAATGCAGGACCTAATTAATACTTAGTAGCAATATTGAAAGTTTATTCTAAACATTCTCAATCAACTGAGATTTTTAACGACATTTGACGCCGTCAGATAACCTCGGGCGGCGCCGGAAAGCTCGGCGCGCCACCTGAAGAGGTGAAGAATTAATAGAAAGGAAAGACGCTATGGTTCGCAAACTCGCGATTGCAGTATTAACAATGTCCGCGCTTTCATCGGGGGTGGCTAAGGCGCTAGGGTTAGGCGAAGCAAAAGTTTATTCATCGCTCAATCAACCGCTGAACGCGGAAATCGAGCTGGTCAGCGTTCGTGATCTCACCGAGAGCGAAATTTTGACGAATCTGGCCTCCCGGGAAGCGTTCCAGCGCGCCAACCTGGACCGGGTGTATTTCCTTTCGGATTTGCGCTTCAAAGTTTTATTCAAAGACGGCAAGGCCTATGTGCGAGTCACCAGCTCCAAGCCGGTGCGCGAGCCTTATCTGAATTTCCTGATGGAAGTGACCTGGCCTAGTGGGCGACTGTTGCGAGAGTACGCGCTGCTGATCGATCCGCCTACGTTCAGCAGCGAGAGCGTGAAGCCTGCGCAGGTTGCGCCGGCCAGAACCACCACCGCCAGTGCGCCTGCTACGACAACGCGTCCTTCCACCTCAACGACCACTACCAGAACAACCGCCCCTTCTTCCTCGTCCACCTACGATGCGCCTTCTACTTCAGGGTCTTATGGACCAACAGGCGGCGATGACACTTTGTGGGAGATAGCGCTGAAAACCCGTCCAGACAGCAGCGTGTCGCCCCAGCAGATGATGCTGGCGATTCAGGATTTGAACCCGGACGCTTTCTTCGACGGCAACATCAACAAGCTGAAATCCGGTCAGGTATTGCGTATTCCTGACAAAGAGCAGGCCCAGCAGCGCAGCAACCGCGACGCGGTGCGTCAGGTCAGCCTGCAAAACCGCGAGTTTGCGGAAGGGCGCGCGCCATCTACCCGTCAGGTGGATGCGTCAGGAACCGGTCGCAATCAAACTGGCTCCGCCACGTCGCAAACTGACGAAGACAAGTTGAGAATTATCGTCGCCAAAACTGGCGAGAATGCCTCCACCACGCCTGAAAAAGCGGGTGACTCCACAGGCTCTCGCGGCGGCACTTCGAAGACTGCTGAAGAGCTGAGCCTGGCGCAAGAGAAACTGGATCAGGTCTCTCGCGAAAACGAAGACTTGAAGAGCCGCATGGAAGACCTGCAGAGTCAGTTGGAGACAATGCAGCGTCTTGTGTCGCTGAAAGATGACCAATTGGCGGCCATGCAATCGAAAGTAGGCGAAACTGGCGGCGATACTACTGCGCCGACGCTTCCTGAAGAGCCTGTTATGCCCGGCGATGAAGGCATGACTCCAGGGACGCCAAGCGAGCCCTCCATGGGCTTGGGCGATGAGCCATCCACGATGGGAGAAGAGACGCCGATGTCTCCCGGCATGGAGACTCCAGAAGATCAAACTGGCATGAATACGCCGGAGACGCCAGAGCCTGTTGCGCCCGTTACGCCAACAGAGCCTGAACAGCCTCCTGTCGTAGTAGACAAAAAACCACCAACGCCAGCAGTTACCGAGCCGACGCCACAACCTGAGCCGGAAAGCTGGATCGACATCATTAAGAACAATGTGATTTACCAGGCCGCTATTGGCGGCGGTGCGGTCCTGTTGTTACTGATTCTCTGGTTGCTGGCCCGTCGCGGCGGCAAAAAAGAAGCGGAAGCGGATGACGACGCTTTGGATATCGCAGACCACGATAATCTGGCGCTGGACTTGGATATCGACGCGGAAGAAGGTGAGGGCGAAACCAAAGTCGGCGGCGATGATCCCATTGCGGAAGCGGATGTGTATATCGCGTATCAGCGTTTCGATCAGGCAGTGCAAGTGCTTGACGCCGCACTGGAAGAGAATCCTAACAATCAGGAATACCGCCTGAAGTTGTTGGAAGTGCTGGGCGAAGCCAAAGAAGGCGCGCGCTTCAACGAAACTTATAACCATCTGCGCGAAGCTGGCAACACTGGCGTCGTAAACCGCGCGGATGAAATCAAATCCCGTTTCTCCGACCTGGATGACGAGCCAGGTTTGTCCTTGGACGATCTGGAAAGCCAGCTGCTGGGCGGTGATGATTTTGCCTCTTCAACAGTGGATGAAGACGAGTTAGATTTGGATCTGGACGCGAACCTGGATGCGACAATTCCCAGCCAGCCTGCCGCACTGAGCGAGCCTGAAGAGCTGGAGCCCGTCGAAGAAGCCGAAGATAACCTGGATATCGACTTTGACCTGAGCGAAATCGATCTGGGCGAAACTGACAAGGAAGAGGTTGAAGAATCGAAAACTTCATCCGGTTATGACAAAGGCATTGATTACGTTTCCAGCAAAGCGCCTGCTGAGGAAGAATCCCTGGAGGACGCTTTCGAGACGGCGGATGTTTCTCTTGAGTCCTTAGAAGAAGACGGCTTTGAGCTGGCGGACGCTGAAGAGCTGGAGTCAGATTTCGAGCTGGACACCGTTGGCTTGGACGATGATCTGGAGACGCTGGATCTGGAGAGCGACCTCAGCGACGAGCTGCTGGATATGGATGCGCCCGCTGAAAGCGATGAGCTGGACGAAACCCTTGATCTGGATATGAATCTGGAAGAGGAAGAACCCTCTCTGGATCTGGATGACAGCGATCTGGATTTGTCACTCGACGAACAGCCTGCAGAAAGCAAAGACTTCACCGGCGCTGAGCTATCCAGTGATGTGGCGGAAGAATTCGTGCAACAGGTTGATGATCTGGAAGACGAACTGCCGGATTTGAGCGCGTCCTTCGACGAAGAGCCGAAAGCGGACGTCGCTGCAGAGCTGGATACGGATCTCGATTTTAATCTGGATGATGACTTTGGCGACAAGACCATCGTGCAGCCGCAAGAGCCCGCGCCAAGTGTAGCGGCGGAATCGAAACCCGCAGCCAAAGAAGGCATGCAGGACGAGTTCGTGGAAGAGCTGGAAGAAGACTTCAACTTCCTGTCCGACACCGACGAAGCCGCCACTAAACTGGATCTGGCCAGAGCCTACATCGACATGGGCGACCGTGAAGGGGCTCGCGATATCCTGGAAGAGGTTGTCGAAGAAGGCAATAACGACCAGAAGCAGGAAGCCGCTTCCTTGCTGAAGAGACTTGCATAATTCCGCTACTTTCCAATAATGCTGCCCTCATGTTTTGAGGGCGGCTTATGAATCCAACCAGTTCGAACCAGTCATTGTACCCACTTTCCAACGATCTCTTGCCGGATACCGGGCGCGTTGCGCTGGTGTTGGGCTACGACGGCTCCCGTTATCACGGCTGGCAGGCGCAGAACTCCGGCGTACCCTCCGTGCAGGCGGAAGTAGAGGCTGCTTTATCAAAAGTCGCAGACCATCCCGTTAGTGTTGTGTGCGCGGGGCGCACCGACGCCGGCGTTCATGCGGTGAACCAGGTCGTTCACTTCGTGACGAAGGCGCAGCGCAGCCCGTATTCCTGGGCGATGGGCGTCAATCACTTTTTGCCGGCGGATGTATCCGTGAGCTGGGCGGGCGCGGTGTCAGAGAATTTTCATGCCCGCTACACCGCGACCTCACGCAGCTATCGCTACATTATCTACAACCATCCGATTCGCCCCGCGTGGCTCAATAGCAACGTTACCTGGAACTACCGTCCTCTGGATGTGGAAAGCATGGCCGCCGCCGGCGCGCATCTGATCGGCGAGAATGACTTCAGCGCATTCCGCGGTTCCGACTGTCAATCCAAGACGCCTTTTCGCAATCTGACCCGTCTTGAAGTGAGCAAGGTCGGCGACATGGTTGTGATAGAAGTGGAGGCGAACGCGTTTTTACACCACATGGTGCGCAACATTTCAGGTACCTTAATGGCGGTGGGGACAGGCAAGAAGCCGTCAGACTGGGTCGCGGACGTGCTGGCTTCCAAGAAGCGCTCAAAAGCCGGAGTGACGGCTCCGCCTTTTGGGTTGTACCTGACGTCTGTCACCTATCCGGAAGAGTTTGCGATTCCTTCGTTGCGGAAAGGGCCGTTTTTTCTCGGCGCCTGATTTCCTCGATTTCCCGAAGCCGCTTTAACTCGCTATAATCCCAAGCCTGTTATGCGCCGCCGAATCGCTGACTTGAACTTTTCCGGAAAAACGAAGAACAGCATAAAAAAGGAAGAGATAAAATGAATGCCCGCAACAAGCGCGTTCGCTGCAAAATCTGCGGCATCCTCGAGCTGGAGCATGCGCTGGCGGTCTCCGACGCCGGCGGCGACGCCATAGGATTTGTTTTTTATCCGCCCAGCCCCCGATACATTGATCCCGCCGCAGCCAGCCGCATTATCGCCCAACTGCCTCCCTTTATTTCTACTGTTGGTCTCTTCGTCAATCATAGCGCGGAGCAGGTGAGGGAGATTTTGAATGTCGTCCCTCTCGATGTGCTGCAGTTTCATGGCGATGAAGATAACGATTTTTGCCGCAGCTTTTCCCGTCCTTTCTACAAGGCCATTGGCGTGGGCGATGAGACGGACGTGGTTGCGGAGGCGGCTAAGTATCCGGATGCAGCGGCCTTATTGTTTGATACCCATGACCCGCAATTACGTGGCGGCACTGGAAGAGTTTTCGACTGGTCCCGCATTCGTCATGAGCTGGGCAAGCCGGTGATTCTCGCTGGCGGCCTGAATCCGTCCAATGTGGCGGAAGCTATTCGCACTGTCAGGCCCTATGCCGTTGATGTCAGCGGTGGCGTCGAAGCAAGCAAGGGCGTGAAGAGCATTGAATTAATCCAGGAATTTATAGGTGAGGTATATCGTGAGTACGAGGTTTGACGCTGAAACGCTGGCCAATATTCCGGACCATCGCGGCCACTTCGGTCATTACGGCGGCCGATTCGTATCCGAGACGCTCATGTCTTCGCTGTTGGAGCTGGAGCAGCATTACGAAAAATTGCGTATCGATCCCAAGTTCCAGGAAGAGTTCGATGCGGATCTGGCCGACTACGTCGGTCGTCCTTCTCCGTTGTATTTTGCGGAGCGTCTAACCAGGCAGGTCGGCGGCGCCAAGATTTATCTGAAACGGGAAGACCTGAATCACACCGGCGCCCACAAGGTAAACAACACCATCGGTCAGGCGTTGCTGGCGAAATACCTCGGCAAGCCGCGCATCATTGCCGAAACCGGCGCAGGCCAGCACGGCGTCGCCACGGCCACCGTCGCCGCCCGTCTGGGGTTGAAATGCGTGGTCTATATGGGCGAAGAAGATGTGCATAGACAGTCTTTGAATGTCTACCGCATGAAGCTTTTGGGCGCTGAAGTGCGCCCGGTCACCAGCGGCACCAAAACCCTCAAGGATGCGATGAACGAAGCCTTGCGGGACTGGGTGACCTACGTCGACGACACTTTCTACATTATCGGTACGGTGGCGGGCCCGCACCCATATCCCAAGCTGGTGCGGGAATTCCAGTCCATTATTGGTCGTGAAGCGCGCCTGCAGTGCATGGAAAAAGAAGGGCGTCTCCCGGATGCATTAGTAGCCTGCGTGGGCGGCGGCTCCAACGCCATTGGCTTGTTTTACCCCTTTATCGCGGATGAACAGATCAAAATGTACGGCGTGGAAGCCGGCGGGCTCGGATTGGAGACCGGGCAGCACGCGGCGCCGCTTTGCGCGGGTCGTCCCGGCGTGTTGCATGGCAACCGCACCTATTTGATGGAAGATGAAAACGGCCAGATTTCCGCAACGCACTCTATATCCGCAGGTCTCGATTATCCGGGCGTTGGTCCTGAGCATGCATGGCTCAAAGACATCAAACGCGCGGATTACGTTTCTGCGACAGACGAAGAAGCGCTGCGCGCCTTCCATACTCTGACTCGGGTGGAAGGCATCATGCCGGCGCTGGAGTCCAGTCATGCGGTGGCGTACGCCATGAAGCTGGCCAAGACCATGGATAAAGACCAGATCATCATCGTCAACCTGTCCGGACGCGGCGATAAAGACATCCATACTGTGGCCAAGCTTGACGGAATTGAATTTTAAAAAGGGTGTGACATGAGTCGAATTAAGCAATGCCTGGAGACGTTGAAGGCGAACAACAAAACCGCGTTGATTCCCTATGTGACCGCGGGAGATCCCGCGCCGCAGCACACGGTAAATATCATGCACGCCCTGGTTGAATCGGGCGCTGACATTATTGAGTTGGGCGTGCCGTTTTCCGATCCCATGGCGGACGGCCCCGTGATTCAGCTGGCCTGTGAGCGCGCGCTGGAGCACGGGACTTCTCTGAGAATGGTGCTGGGCATGGTGGAGGAGTTCCGCAAGACCAACACGGAGACCCCTGTCGTATTGATGGGATATTTGAATCCGGTGGAAGCCATGGGCGTGCATCCATTTACCGACGCAGCCAAGGCGGCGGGAGTCGATGGCGTATTGATCGTGGACTTGCCGCCGGAAGAAGCGGATTTGGCGGCGCCGCATCTGAAAGGAGCGGGGCTGGATGTCATCTTTCTGATTGCGCCCACCACTACGGAAGATCGTATCGCCGCCGCTGCGAAGTTCGGCAGCGGATACCTGTACTATGTGTCGCTGAAAGGGGTGACTGGCTCCAATGCCCTGGATATCGACGATGTGGAAAAACATGTCAGCGCCATCAAGTCTCTGACTGATATGCCTGTCGGGGTTGGCTTCGGCATCAAAGACGCGGCAACAGCGAAAGCAGTGTCGGCAGTATCCGATGGTGTAATTGTCGGTAGCGCACTTGTGAATACAATAGCGACTAATGCTGAAAATCCGGAGCAGATGCGCGCCAAAGTAAAAGAGCTGCTTAGCTCCATGCGCGCCGCGATGGACGAATAAACAAGTGAGTAGGGTTTAATATGAGTAACTGGTTAGAAAAAATTATTCCGGGAATGGGGGGGGCTCAGTCCAAGCACAAGAGTAACGTTCCCGAAGGCTTGTGGAAAAAGTGCCCTAAGTGCAGCGCCGTACTCTATCGCCCTGAACTGGAAAAAAACCTGGATGTGTGCCCCAAGTGTCAGCACCACATGCGCATCTCCGCACGTAGACGCATCGACATTTTCCTGGACGGCGCTGACAGAGTGGAGCTAGCTCCTGAGCTGGAGCCGGCGGATCGCCTGAAGTTCAAAGACACCAAGCGCTACAAAGACCGCTTGGTCAGCAATCAAAAAGCGACCGGTGAAAAAGACGCCCTGGTGGCCTTCAAGGGAACTGTCGCTGGCGTACCGGTTGCTGTGGTGGCGTTTGAATTCACTTTCCTGGGCGGCTCCATGGGTGCGGTGGTGGGCGAGAAGTTCGTTCGCGCCGTAAATGTCTGTCTGGAAGAAAACCGCGCACTGATCTGCTTCTCCGCCAGTGGCGGCGCGCGTATGCAAGAAGCGCTGATCTCCCTGATGCAGATGGCGAAAACCGCTGCGGCGCTGGAAGTGATGAAGCAGCGCGGCCTTCCATACATCTCTGTGATGACCGACCCCGTGTTCGGCGGCGTATCCGCCAGTCTCGCCATGCTGGGCGACCTGAATGTGGCTGAGCCCAATGCGCTGATTGGCTTCGCAGGTCCTCGCGTTATTGAGCAGACTGTGCGTGAAAAACTGCCTGAAGGCTTCCAGCGCAGTGAATTCCTGCTGGAGCATGGCGCGCTGGATATGATTCTTGCCCGCAATCAATTGCGTCGCAGACTGTCGATGCTCATCTCCAAAATGATGAAGCTGCCAGAGCCTGAATTTGAAAACGAAGACGATCTCGATGATGAGGAAATGGAAATACCGGAGCCGCCAGAAAACCTGGAATAAGCCGGCCTTAGCCTGATATCGGATCTCATAGCGTAGATAGGAATATGGAACCTCGAAGACTGTCTGACTGGCTTGATTATGTGTCGCAACTGCATACTCAGGTCATAGAAATGGGACTGGATCGCGTCAATGACGTATTTCGCCGACTTTGCCGCAACGCCAGGCTGGCGAAAACCGTGGTGACCCTTGCAGGAACCAACGGTAAAGGCTCTACGCTGGCGGCGGTAGAGGCGCTTGCTCTCGCCGCGGGCAAAACGGTAGGCGCTTACACATCGCCCCACATTCTGCGTTTTAACGAGCGTGTGCGCATTAATGGCGTTGATGTCAGCGACGAGGCGCTTGAAGGGGCGTTCGCGGCCGTAGAAGCGGCTCGCGGCCCATCGGCGCTGACCTATTTCGAGTTCACCACGTTGGTGGGGTTCTACTTGTTTCAACAGGCCAAGCTGGACGTGGTTCTGCTGGAAGTCGGTTTGGGCGGGCGCCTGGACGCGGTTAACATTGTCGATCCTGATCTGGCGGTGATCACCAGTGTGGATCTGGATCATCAGGAATGGCTGGGCGACTCACGTGAAGATATCGGCCGCGAAAAGGCGGGTATTCTGAGGCCGGGCATTCCTCTTGTCATCGCCGAAGACGCTCCGCCAACCAGTGTGGTGGACGTAGCAGGAAAGCTGGGGTGCGCAACCTTTATCTGGCGTCAGGACTTTACTCTCGAACGCACTGGCGATGCGTCGCAAACTCTGCAATGGCGCGGTCGTCGCAAGCATGCGGACATGGTCATTGACGGACTGAGCGATAACGGTCTGCCTATGGCCAATATGGCTGCGGCGATGCAGGCCGCCATGCTGCTGGACTTTGCGTTGTCGGAATCTCAAATCGCCGCTGCCATCGCTGACGTCAAGGTGCCGGGACGTTTCCAGTTGCTGCGCCGTGACCCGGAAGTATACGCCGATGTGGGGCATAACCCCCACGCTGCGCGCTATCTCAAACAATGGCTGGGTGGATTGCCGGTTAAAAAACCGCAGGTGGCGGTAGTTTCAGCGCTGAAAGATAAGGATGTGGCGGGCATCGTCAAAGAACTCGCTGGCGTATTCGACCGCTGGTTTGTGTTTCCTCTCAATGTGGATCGGGCCATGCCGCTGGCGCAACTGGCGGAATTGGTCGAGCAGAATCAACCCGCGCCGCTGCAAACCTGCGATTCCTTGTCGGAGTGTCTGGCTCAGGCGACATCCGAAGTGGGCTCAGACGGGCGTATCGTCGCCTTCGGTTCTTTTTTCACCGTGGCGGAAATTTTTCAAAACGGTATGATGGGAACCGATGAGGGAGACGGTCGCTAAACGGATCGTCTCCACAGTCTTTTAATCCATTTGGTTTTTTCCATCATGATTTCTATTTACAGTCTCAGGGTTTTTCTATGGATGGATTAAAGCAGCGTATTGTCGGCGCTATTGTGCTGGTGTCTCTGGCGGTCATATTTCTGCCCATGTTGTTCGATAACGCCCAGCAGGAAAAGACATCCCAGATCATTATCATTCCTGACAAGCCGGAAACGCCCAATTTCACTATCGAAGAAGCCAAAGCGCCGCAACTGAGCGCAGGCGACGCCAATGCTGCAATGCCAGCGCAGCCGGTTGATACGCAAACTGGCGATGCGGTCGCGGACGAAACTTCCCGGATCTCAGGCTCCGCAGAGGAAATCGCTCAAGAAGCGGCCATGGCGGAGATGCACAATATGAGCGAATCCAAGCCGGTGGCAACGACGCCAGAGCCAGCTCCGCAAAAGGTTGTGGAGGCGAAGCCGGAGCCTAAACCTGAGCCGCAATCCAAGCCTGAACCCAAACCTGTGGTGAAGGCGGAGGAAAAGCCTGCGACGACGGTAGCTGTGGCGACCCCATCAGCCAGCGTCAAGAACGAGACCAAAGAGGCGCCTAAGGATTACAGTCTGGATAAAGACAAGTCTCCCGCCGCATGGTCAATTCAAATCGGTACGTTCAAGAATCGCGAAAGCGCCTTGAAAATTCGTAATGAACTGCATGGCGACGGCCATCCTGCATTTACTCAGGAATATCGCAGCTCAGAAGGCGAAAACCTAGTTCGGGTCTTCGCCGGGCCGGTAATGGAGCGCAGTCAGGCGGACAAGCTCAAGACTCAGGTGGATAAGCGCTACAAAGTCAACTCCCTCGTCGTGCAATATCGCCCAGGGCAATAGCCCGCCGCGACAAAGCATTAGTTTTTCTGCCCCCTCCTTTTTGCTAGAATGATGCGCCCCCGAAATCCGGGGGCTAATTACGCTATTTCCAGGATGCTATGATGATTTGGGCCGATTGGGTCATTATTGGAATTATTGGTTTATCCACGGTAGTCAGCCTGGTCAGAGGCTTCGTCAAAGAGGCGCTTTCTCTGGTTACCTGGGTTCTCGCATTTATAGTGGCGCGCATGTTTTATGTGCATTTGGCCACGCTGCTGGAAGGGCTTATCTCCGTACCTTCCGTCAGGCTGATTGCAGCCTTTGTCATACTTTTCATCGTGACGCTCATTATCGGCGCGTTGCTGAACCATTTGATTTCCGCATTGGTGAAGTCCACTGGCCTGTCCGGTACCGATCGTACCTTGGGCATGGCGTTTGGAATGATCCGGGGCGTGGTGTTGGTTGTCGTTGTCGTGGCGCTGTTGCGACTGACTCCCGTCGTACAGGACCCCTGGTGGTCGGAATCGACGTTAATTCCCCATTTTGAAAAATTGGAAGCTTGGTCGCGGTCGGTCTTCGGCGACCCCATAGCGTCTATGCTTACATAAACCGCTTAAATTTTGCGCGAGATTCAAAGACGAGGTAACCATACATGTGCGGTATTGTTGGTATTGTGGGTAAAGCGAATGTTAATCAGGACCTTTACGACGCACTCACCGTGTTACAACATCGTGGCCAGGACGCCGCGGGAATCGTTACCTTCCAGGACGACCGTTTTTTCCTGAGAAAGGACAACGGTCTTGTGCGCGACGTGTTCCGCACTCGCCATATGATGCGTCTGGTCGGCAGTGTGGGCATTGGCCATGTTCGCTACCCCACAGCGGGCTCTTCCAGTTCTGCGGAAGCCCAGCCTTTTTATGTGAACTCTCCTTACGGCATCACGCTGGCCCACAACGGCAACCTCACCAATGCGGAAGAGTTGGCTCGCGATATCTTTCGCACCGACCTGCGTCACGTCAACACCAGTTCCGATTCTGAAGTGCTCCTGAACATCTTCGCTCATGAGCTGCAGAAGCTGGGCAAACTGGTGCCGGAAAAGGACGACGTATTTGCGGCGGTTAAAGCGGTTCATAAGCGTGTTAAAGGCGCATACGCTGTCATCGCCATGATTACTGGCTATGGCATCGTCGCCTTCCGTGATCCCAACGGGATTCGCCCGGCCTGCTTCGGCAAACGGGAAACGGCGAAAGGGCCTGAGTACATGATAGCCTCCGAAAGCGTGGCGCTCAGCGCGCTGGGCTTCGAGCTGCAACGCGACATCGCTCCGGGCGAAGCAGTTTACATTGAGACTGACGGCAGTCTGCACACGCAGCAGTGTGTGGAAAACCCAAAACTAAACCCCTGTATTTTCGAGTACGTGTACTTCGCTAGACCCGACTCCATCATGGACGGCATTTCCGTCTACAAGGCGCGTTTACGCATGGGGGATTATCTGGCGGAGAAGATTCATCGTCTGCGCCCTGATCACGATATCGATGTGGTGATGCCGATTCCTGACACCAGCCGCACTTCCGCCATGCAAATGGCGCTGAGTCTGGGAGTGAAATACCGGGAGGGCTTTATCAAGAACCGCTACATTGGCCGCACCTTTATCATGCCGGGCCAAAACCAGCGTAAGAAATCCGTGCGTCAAAAGCTGAATCCCATCGCGCTGGAATTCCGCGGCAAAAACGTGCTGCTGGTGGATGACTCCATCGTACGCGGCACCACCTGCCGCGAGATCGTGCAAATGGCGCGGGACGCCGGCGCCAAGAAAGTCTATTTCGCCTCGGCGGCCCCGGCTGTGCGCTATCCCAACGTGTACGGCATCGACATGCCTTCCGCCAACGAGCTGATTGCTCACGGCCGCACGCCGGAAGAAGTGCAGGAACTGATCGGCGCTGACTGGCTGGTGTATCAGGACCTGGAAGACTTGGTATCTTGCGCTCTGGAAGGCAATCCGAATATAGAAAAATTCGATTGCTCCGTGTTCGATGGCGATTATGTGACTGGCGATGTGAACGATGAATATCTCCAGCGACTGGAGGCTGTCCGTAACGACAGCAGCAAGTCCAAGCGCGAGCAGGAACTGATGATGGCGCAAGCGCCTCTGGACCTGCACAACGACGACTGATCGTCGGCAGCGTCTTTTGCGCATGACGCCGGTCGCTATGCCGGCGTCAGTCGCGCTACTGTCTAGTCAGTTGCACCAGGATCTATTCAGTCGCACGACTACCCATTCAGCGGTCAATTCAATAGACTGCACGGAACAACGCTATAGCGCCGGATAGGGGAGGGCGCTCTCTTGCTCTCCTCAGGCGCCCCCACTTCATATCCAGGAACAGACGATGTCAGGCAGAAAAACTGAAACCCGTGAGCTTCTGCTGCCCCCGGAAGTAGACTGGCGCGATGCTACACAGGCGATTCGCGCGGGCCAGATCCGCACTCAGGAGCAAGAGCATGCGGAAGTGATTTATCCCACTTCCAGCTACGTTTTCAAGTCGGCGGCGGAAGCTGCTGCGACATTTGCTGGCGATAATCCCGGCAATGTCTATTCGCGCTACACCAATCCTACTGTACGCATGTTTGAAGAGCGTCTGGCGGCGTTGGAGGGAGCGGAAAACTGTGTGGCGACCGCTTCTGGCATGGCGGCGATAGTGTCCGCTTGTATGGCGCTACTGAAAAGCGGCGACCATGTGGTCTGTTCCCGTAACGTGTTCGGTACGACTCACGCCGTATTTGACAAGTACATGAAGAAGTTCGGCGTGGAAACGACTTTTGTGCCGCTGACGGACATGGACGGCTGGCGCGCGGCGATCAAATCCAATACCCGATTATTGTTTATCGAAACGCCATCCAATCCTTTGAACGAAGTGGCCGACATTGCGACTCTGGCGCAGTTGGCGCACGCCAATGGCGCTTTGCTGGCGGTGGATAATTGTTTTTGTACGCCGGTTCTGCAAAAGCCGCTGAGTCTGGGAGCGGACTTAGTGATTCACTCGGCGACCAAGTATCTGGACGGCCAGGGGCGTTGCCTGGGCGGCGCGGTAGTGGGTAACACTGCATTAACGTCGGAAGTGTTGGCGTTCCTGCGCTCCGGCGGCTTTACCATGAGCCCCTTTAACGCCTGGGTGTTCCTGAAGGGCCTGGAGACGCTGCCAATTCGCATGAAAGCGCATTGTGAGAACGGCATGAAGGTCGCCCAATGGCTGAATGAGCAAAGCTGGGTGGAGAAAGTCCACTATTGCGGATTGCCTGATCATCCAGGCCATGAGCTGGCTACGCGTCAGCAGAAAGGCTATGGCGGAGTGCTGTCATTCAAGGTAAAGGGCGGCAGAGAAGAGGCCTGGTCATTTATCGACAACACCAAGTGGATCTCCATCACCGCCAATTTGGGGGATGTGAAGTCCACTATGACGCATCCGGCGACCACCACTCATGGTCGCCTTTCCGATGACGACAAGGCGCTGGCGGGTATTTCCGAGAATCTGATTCGTCTCTGCGTGGGACTGGAGGATTTTGAGGATATTCGTGAAGATCTACTGGCCGGCGCAGCGGCGTTGGGCGCTTGATTTTAGACGCCGGGGCGGCCGAAAGCCCCGGCGTTTTTTCGTCTGATCCCGCCTGATACGACCGTCAGACTGTCGAAAAATGCATCTCCCGCCAACTTGAGCTAGAATAAAATCAATATAAACAAATAGATAGAGCGCAATTTTAATTTTTGGCGTTAAATTCTATTAATGCGCGGTTAAGCTGGGTTCACCTAGACTCCCGGCTTGTGTACACTACTGAATATTTAGCCAGCTAAAATCCTTATGCCAGCAGATATAGAAGACAACAGAGCGAAGCGCTACCTGGAGCAGGGGCTCCGTGAAGGGGTGTTGATCGCTTGTGTTACCATCGCCGTTTATCTGGTGTTGGCCCTGGTCTCGTATAATCCTTCAGACCCTGGCTGGACCAGCACAGGGCATCATTCCCAGGTCGTTAACTACGCTGGGCGCGTTGGCGCCTGGATTTCCGACGTACTGCTGTACTTCTTCGGCTACGTCGCCTACTTATTTCCCTTTTTGTTCGTATTACGGTCGGTGCAATTGTTCCGTCAGCGCCATATGCGCCACCCCATCAACTGGTGGATGGTGGTTATCCGTGTAGTCGGTCTGATCGTGCTGGTGTTGTCCACCTGTTCGTTGTTGACCATGTATTCGGTCAGTGGCCTGAACTCCAGCTCCGGCGGCATTGTCGGCGCGGAAGTCGCCGGGATGGCGGTCGACACCTTCAACATTATCGGCAGTACGCTGGTATGGGTGGCGCTTTCCTTGTTCGGTTTTAGCATCGCCACCGGTTTGTCCTGGTTGAAGATCATGGACTGGGTCGGCGCTAAGACACTGGCGTTGTTCCGTCGCATCGGCGAAGAGTTTTCGTCCGCAAAAGAGAAGATGGGAGAGCGTGCGGAAGCCCGTCGCGAAGAAAAAGCCAGATTAGAAGCCGAAGCGCCGCCTCCCAAGCCTAAAAAGGCGAAACGGGAAGTGAAAGACTTTGATGATGAGGACGATCGTATTCCGCTGTTGGACTCTCGGGTTAATGTCCCTGAAGAGCAAGAGACTAAAAAGCGTTCCTTGCTGAGTTTCGGCAAAAAGAAAGCCGAGACCAAAGTTGAGCCCAGTTTGGGCGACACCATGGACGTGGATAGCGAAACGCCCGCGGACTCTGCGGACAAAAAGGTCAGGATTCTGCCGTTCCAGAAAGAAGCGGGAGGGGAGAGCAAACGAGCCAAGCGCGCATCGCAGCCGTCACTGTTTAACTTTGCGGAAGGCCCATTGCCATCCTTGAATCTGCTGGACCCGCCTGAAACCTCGAAAAAAGGCGGCTATTCTCCCGAGGTGCTGGAAAACTTGTCGCGCCTCCTGGAGGTGAAATTGAACGACTTTGGCGTTGTCGCCGAAGTGGTGGAGGTGAACCCTGGCCCGGTGATCACCCGTTTTGAAATCCAGCCTGCGCCTGGTGTTAAAGTCAGTCGCATCAGCAATCTGGCCAAGGACCTTGCGCGTTCGTTGGCGGTGATCAGCGTGCGTGTGGTGGAGGTTATCCCCGGCAAGTCCGTGGTAGGTATTGAAATTCCTAACGAAAACCGCGACATCGTGCGTTTGCGGGAAGTGTTGTCCTCTAAAGCCTATGACGATTCCAGCTCGCCATTGTCACTGGGATTGGGCAACGATATCGCGGGTAATCCGGTTGTCGCCAATCTGGCGAAAATGCCGCACTTACTGGTGGCGGGCACCACGGGCTCCGGTAAGTCCGTGGGCGTTAACGCCATGTTGATCAGCATGCTTTACAAGGCGACCCCGGAAGAACTGCGCCTTATCATGATCGACCCCAAAATGTTGGAGTTGTCCATCTACGACGGCATTCCCCATCTGCTCACGCCGGTAGTGACGGATATGAAAGAAGCCGCCAATGCGCTGCGTTGGTGTGTAGGGGAGATGGAGCGCCGCTATCGGTTGATGGCCGCCATGGGCGTTAGAAATATCGCAGGCTTCAACAAAGTCGTGAAAGACGCCATCACTGCTGGCGAGCCGATTCGTGATCCTCTGTGGAAACCGGGCGATAACGCGCTTGAAGAAGAGCCGCCGATGCTGACCCCACTGCCATTTGTTGTGGTGGTCGTTGACGAATTCGCTGACATGATGATGATCGTCGGCAAGAAAGTGGAAGAATTGATCGCCCGTATCGCCCAGAAGGCGCGAGCGGCGGGTATTCACTTGATCCTGGCGACCCAGCGGCCGTCAGTGGACGTTATTACTGGTTTGATCAAAGCCAACGTGCCGACCCGTATGGCGTTTCAGGTGTCCTCTAAGATCGACTCCCGTACTATTTTGGATCAGGGCGGCGCAGAGCAGTTGCTTGGGCATGGCGACATGCTGTATTTGCCCCCCGGTACCGGCTTGCCAATCCGTGTGCATGGCGCTTTTGTCGACGATGATGAAGTGCACCGTGTGGTGGATGATTGGAAACAACGGGGCGAGCCTGATTATCTGGACGAAATTCTCGACGGCGCCACGGACAGCGAGTTTGTCGCTAGTTTCGATGGCGGCGGCGACAATAACAACGGCACCGAAAAAGACGACTTGTTTGATCAGGCTGTAGCCTTTGTGACCGAAAGTCGCAAGGCGTCCATATCCGCCGTGCAGCGTCGTCTGAAAATTGGCTACAACAGGGCGGCCAACCTGGTTGACGCGATGGAGGCGGCGGGCGTGGTCTCGTCCGCAGGCCATAACGGCTCCCGGGAAGTTCTGGCACCACCTCCTCCTAGAGATTGATATCCATGAAATTATTGAAACTACTCTCCGTGGCGGCGTTGAGCGCCGCTAGTATGATGGCGAATGCGGCGGGCGTGGATACGCTCTCCGGCCTTTTGAAAAATGTAGAAACCTTTACCGCCAACTTCACGCAAACCATGCGTTCCCAGAGCGGGCAGGTGATGCAGGAAGTGACTGGCACATTAAAAGCCAAACGCCCGGGTTTGTTCTATTGGAAAACCAAAGCGCCTTTGGAACAGACCATCGTGACAGACGGCCAGCAGGTTTGGATTTACGATCCGGATCTGGAACAGGTGACGATTCAGCACCTGTCGCAGCAACTTTCCAACACGCCAGCGCTGCTGCTGAGTGGAGAAGTTGGCAAGATTGATGAACAGTATCAGGTGGAAGAGCAACCGGAATCACAGCCGGGCCAGGTGGATTTCCTGCTGCGTCCGAAAGGCGTTGATTCCCTGTTCGACACGCTGCAACTGAGTTTTGTTAACGATCAGCTGGTGAGTATGAAGCTGAAGGACTCTCTTGGTCAGCAAACCAGCCTTTTCTTCACTGGCGTATCGGTAAATCAAACCATTAGCGAAAAAGCCTTTCACTTTGAGATCCCTGATGGCGTAGACGTCATCCGGGAGGCGCCTTGACGCTGAACCTGTTTGAGTCGGAAGAACGTCGCCGGAGCGCGCAGTATGCGCCTCTGGCGGCGCGCATGCGTCCCCGTGTCATAGATGAGTATATCGGGCAGACGCATCTGCTGGATGCAGATAAACCGTTACGCAAGGCGCTGGAGCGCGATCAGCTGCACTCAGTTATTTTCTGGGGCCCCCCCGGCGTAGGCAAAACCTCTTTGGCCCGACTGGTGGCGGGATACACGGGGGCAGAATTTATTACCTTGTCCGCCGTGCAGAGCGGGGTTAAGGAAATTCGCGAAGTCAGCCAGCGCGCTCGCGCAAACTCACAAAACGGGCGCAAGACCATTGTGTTCGTGGATGAAGTCCACCGTTTCAATAAGTCCCAGCAGGACGCCTTTCTCCCTTACGTAGAAGAAGGCGCTTTTGTTTTTATCGGCGCCACCACGGAAAATCCCTCTTTTGAGCTGAATAACGCACTGTTATCGCGGGCGCGGGTGTATCCATTAAAACCGCTCACCATCGATGACCTGACGGCGCTATTACAACGGGCTCTTACGGACGCTGAAAATGGTTTGGGGCAAACGCCCTGGAGCTACGACGACGACCTGTTGCGGATGATCGCTGAAGCCGCCAACGGCGATGCGAGACAGGCGCTGAACATACTTGAAACCATGTCTGATCTGGCTGACCCAGGCGAGCAGGGTGGGATTCTCTCCCGTGAGCTGCTGGCGTCGGTAATGCAGGTTTCACTAAAACGCTTCGACAAAGGCGGAGATGCGTTCTACGATCAGATCTCCGCATTGCACAAATCCGTGCGCGGCTCCAATCCTGATGGCGCTTTGTACTGGTTCGCCCGTATGTTGAACGGGGGCTGCGACCCTTTGTACGTTGCCCGTCGCGTGGTGCGTATGGCCAGTGAGGATATTGGCAACGCCGATCCGCGTGGGCTGGATCTCGCGCTTTCAGCCTGGGATGTGCAAGAGCGACTGGGCTCCCCGGAAGGCGAGCTGGCGATTGCTCAGGCGATTGTTTATCTGGCGTGCGCGCCAAAGAGTAATGCGGTATATAACGCGTTTAACGCGGCGATGAAGCTGGCGGCGGAGTCGCCGGATTATCCGGTTCCCGTGCACTTACGCAATGCGCCGACCAAGTTGATGAAGGAAATGGGCTACGGCAAAGAATACCGTTACGCTCATGATGAGCCTGGGGCCTACGCCGCCGGCGAGACGTATTTGCCTGAAGAGCTGGATGGCCTGCGTCTGTATCATCCTGTGGAGCGGGGCCTGGAAAGCAAAGTTAAGGAAAAGCTGGAATACCTGCGGAGTCTGGACGAAGAGTATCAGAGCCGCTCCTGAACCACCTGAAATCTGTTCGTGATCATTATGAGCATTCCCCATCTTGTGTATGTTGCTCTTGGCGGCGCGTTTGGCGCTGTCAGCCGGTATTTAATCGTCGCCTGGGTCAGTAATGTGGCGGGCGCTAAATTTCCCTGGGGCACGCTGGCGGTGAATCTGCTTGGCTCTTTTCTGCTGGGGACGGCTTTTGTGTATGTGGTGGAGAAACTGCATGGACAACCTGAGCTGCGATCTTTGATAATGGTGGGCTTTTTAGGCGCGCTGACCACGTTTTCCACCTTTTCGCTGGAAGCCTGGAGCCTGATGCAAAGCGATCAGCTGTTGCAAGGTCTCGCCTATATTTTTATGAGCGTTATACTATGCCTCTTCGCCGTGGGCGCAGGTATCGCTCTGACTCGGCTTATTCTTTGATTTAAAAAAATTACTGGACGAATTCATGTTAGATCCAAAATTGCTTCGCAACAGCCTGGATGAAGTGGCTGCCAGACTAAAGACCAAACGCTATGACCTGGACGTAGACGCGTTCAGTCAATTAGAAGAGCGGCGCAAGTCCGTTCAGGTCCGTACTGAGGAACTGCAGAGCGAGCGCAACAGTAAGTCGAAGAATATCGGCATGATGATGAAGCAGGGTCAGGACCCTCAGCCATTGAAAGACGAAGTGGCTAAAATCGGCGAAGAACTGGAGTCCGCAAAAGCAGAGCTGCAGGACATCCAGGACAAATTGGACGACCTGCTGCAAGGCATTCCCAACCTTCCTGACGCCGCTGTTCCTGAAGGAGCAAGTGAAGACGACAACGTGGAAGTGCGCCAATGGGGAAGCATCCGCGAATTTGATTTCGAACCCAAGGACCATGTTGATCTGGGCGAGAGCCTGGGCCTGTTGGACTTCAACAGCGGCGCCAAGCTGGCTGGCTCCCGTTTTGTGGTGATGCGCCGCGAACTGGCCAGACTGCACCGCGCGCTGGCGCAGTTCATGTTGGATATTCACACCACTGAACACGGCTATCAGGAAACCATGACGCCGTTTTTGGTGCACGCGCATGCCTTGCAGGGCACGGGACAGTTGCCCAAATTTGAGGCGGACCTGTTTAAAGTGCCGGGCGAGCATGACTTTTATCTGATCCCAACGGCGGAAGTGCCAGTCACCAATTTGGTGCGTGAAGAAATTCTGGACGCCAAAGAGCTGCCTCTGAAAATGACCAGCCATACTCCCTGTTTCCGTAGCGAAGCGGGCAGCTATGGCCGTGACGTACGCGGAATGATCCGCCAGCACCAGTTTGAGAAGGTAGAGCTGATTCATGTGGTCGCGCCGGAGCAATCTGATGCGGCGTTGGAGGAACTCACCGGCAATGCGGAACGAATCCTGCAGTTGTTAAACCTGCCGTATCGTGTTGTGGCGCTGTGCGGAGGCGATCTGGGCTTTTCTGCGGCGAAAACCTATGACATCGAAGTCTGGTTGCCGGCGCAGAAGAAGTACCGTGAGATTTCTTCTTGCAGCAACTGTCGCGACTTCCAGGCGCGCCGCATGCAGGCGCGCTGGCGTAACCCGGAAACCGGTAAGCCGGAGCTGGTGCATACGTTGAATGGTTCTGGTCTGGCGATAGGACGTACTTTGATCGCTGTGCTGGAAAACTACCAGCAGGCGGACGGCTCCATTCTGGTGCCGGATGTGCTGGAGCCATACATGGGCGGCGTGAAGGTGATCAAACCAGCTAACTGAGGTAATTGATGTCCACACAACTACAGACCTGGGATTTTCTGCCCATATCCATGAATCTACAGGGCAGGGAATGTCTTGTAGTTGGGGACACTGAGCAGGCGGTGCGCAAAACTGACCTGCTGTTGCGCGCAGGGGCCAAAGTCCGGCTCCTGGGCGATGCGAATGCGAAGGCGCTCGTTGAGAGCGCTGACGTGCTCAACGCCATTACTCTTACTTCTGAATCCTTTCATCCTGAGCTATTGCAATCCTGTGCGATGGTCGTCGCGGCATCCGATTCTAAGGACTTGAATCAACAGGTCGCGCAAGCCGCTCAGGCGCGCGGTGTTCCGGTGAATGTTGTAGAACAGCCGGAGCTAAGCAGTTTTATCTTTCCCTCTATTATCGATCGTCACCCGATATTGGTGTCCGTGACCAGTTCCGGCGGCGCGCCTGTATTGACCCGTCTGCTGCGTAACCGTCTGGAGTCGTTGATCCCTCATGGTTTTGGCAGGCTGGCGGATTTGGCGATGGAGTTCCGGGATAAAGTCCGGGCCCGTTTTGGCCATATCAACCAGCGGCGTCGCTTTTGGGAGTCCGTACTGGAAGGCGTCGTTTCCGATCTGGTGTTTTGCGGACGTACGGACAAAGCCAGAGCGATGCTGGATGACATGCTGAGCGGCGAGCAGGCGGATGCGATCACCGGTGCGGGTGAAGTGTATCTGGTCGGCGCCGGGCCCGGCGATCCTGACTTATTGACGTTCCGGGCGCTGCGCTTGATGCGTCAGGCTGATGTGGTGTTGTACGACCGTCTGGTTTCGCCGCAGATTCTGGATCTGGTGCGTCGCGACGCCAAGCGTATCAACGTGGGCAAGGCCCGCTCCAACCATACGTTGCCGCAGCAGGAGATCAACGCCATGTTGGTGGAGTTGGCCAAGGAAGGAAAACGGGTGTTGCGCCTTAAAGGCGGCGACCCCTTTATCTTTGGCCGCGGCGGTGAAGAGATCGATCAGCTGGCGGATGCGGGCATCCCGTTTCAGGTTGTGCCTGGCATTACCGCCGCTTCAGGGTGTGCGGCCTATTCCGGTATTCCATTGACCCACAGAGATCATTCGCAGTCGGTGCGTTTTGTGACTGGCCATCTGAAGTCCGACACCTGCGACCTGCCATGGCATGAGTTCGTGCAGGACAATCAGACCCTGGTGTTCTACATGGGGTTGGTGGGGCTGCCTGTGATCAGTCGCGAGCTGATCGCGCATGGCATGAAGCCGTCAACGCCAATCGCTCTGGTATCCCGCGGCACGCTGCCGGATCAGCGGGTTCTGGTGGGAGAGCTGGGCAATATCGCCAAGAAGGTCGAGGAGCAACAGATTCCTGGTCCAACCATCATTATTATCGGCGATGTCGTGACCTTGCGTGACCGTTTGCGCTGGATGGATTAAAGACGCCGATCAGGCTCCGCTCTTATGGGCGGGGCCAAACTGTCCTAACGAGCTTTTAGTGACTCTCCTCGTCTTCCGGACGCCATAAATATGCCTCAAGCTCCTTTCGTACCTCATCTTCCAGTAACCCTACCACCACTTCAGCCCCTGCATGCTTGAGGATATCAATGCCAGCCCCGCGATTTTTCGGATGAGGGTCGATCATGCCGACATACAGAGTGCGTATGCCTCGCTTGACCAGCGCCTGAGCGCAGGACGGCGTGCGGCCTTGGAACGAGCAGGGCTCCAGAGTGACAAAAGCGATGACGTCCGCGGTCGGGCCAGGCAGATTCTGCAGCGCCATAGCTTCGGCATGAGGTTGTCCAGGCGCGTTGGTATGGCCTGATGCGACAACCTGGCCGTTGCGCACCAGTACGCAGCCGACAGGCGGGTTGGGGCGGCAATGCGCGATGGCTTTTCGGCCTTCGATGATGGCCAGCCGCATGAAACGCTCCAGTTCACTGCTTTCCATTAAACTTTCTCTCTCCAAGGGAATCAGTCAATTAAGGCTACGCTTTTTACTTGGGCGAACAGCTGCATGCCTCTCTCGATATGCAATTGATCGATGGAGCGGCGGGTGACGCGGGCGAGAATGGTTTCTTCCCCCAGAGCCAGACGCACCACTACCTGTGACGGCTCCCTGTCTACGTTGATATCGATCACCTTCACCGGAATGCAGTTGGAGATACTGCTCAACTCGGGTGGCTTCAGCGCCAGGCTGACGTCCTTGGCGTGGATGCGCAGTCTGACTTGCTGGCCAATCGGTCCCTGTTTGTGATGCACGGCCAAAACGCCTCCAGGAACGCCCAGAAGGGTTTGATGGTACTCCAGGTCATGGGCCTGAATGTTGGCGTGCACGACGGCGCTGGCCTCCTCCAGGTGCGCCAGAGGCAGGTCGGGGCGGGTGAGCAGATCGTTGATGGGGCCGCCGGCGCGGACACCGCCATGGTCCAGCAGCACCAGATGCGAAGCCAGGCGCATGACTTCATCAGGCGAATGACTCACGTAGAAAACGGGAATGTCCAACTGCTGAAACAGCTCATCCAGGTAGGGCAGGATTTCTTCCTTACTCTGCAAATCCAGGCTGGCCAGAGGCTCGTCCATCAACAGCAGTTTGGGGCTGGTGAGCAGAGCGCGGCCAATGGCCACTCGTTGTCTTTGCCCTCCAGACAGGGAATGGGTGTTGCGTCCGATCAGGGGCTCCAGTTCAAGCCAGCGAATGACCTCTTCCGGCGCCACTCTGCGCTCCCATTGTGGAATGCGGTGATAGCCGTAAAGCAAATTGTCCATGACCGAGAGGTGCGCAAACAGGCTGGGTTCCTGAAACACATAACCCAGGGCGCGGCGATGCGGCGGTACGAACAGGTCTGCGCTTTGCCAGACTTCGTCTTTGATTTGCAGGGCGCCTTTCTCCGCTCGCTCCAGACCGGCGATAAAGCGTAGCAGCGTGGTTTTGCCTGAGCCGGAGCGACCGAACAGGGCGGTGACTCCCTGGCCCGGCGTAGTGAACGCGACGTCCAGAGTAAAGTCGCCTTTGTGCGAGAAAAAGGAAGCGGAGATATCGTCGTTCATGCGATCACCTTCGCCGGCTTGCGGATAATCTGCAGCGCCAGCAGCACCGTGAAGGAAAAGATCAGCATGCCGGCGGAGAGAATGTTGGCCTGGGTGTACTCGATGGCCTCCACGTGATCATAAATGGCCACTGACAGAACTTTGGTCTCGCCAGCGATGGCGCCGCCGATCATGAGCACGATGCCAAATTCGCCAATCGTGTGGGCGAACACCAGCACAGCGGCGGTGATCAGGCCTGAGCGGGAAAGCGGCAATGCGACGGTCATGAAGCGATCCCAGGGGGAGGCGCGCAAGGTGGCGGCGACCTCCAGCGGGCGGGCGCCGAGGGTCTCGAAGGCGTTCTGAATAGGCTGTACGGCGAAGGGCAGCGAATAAATGACGGAAGCGACCACCAAGCCGGGAAAAGTGAAGGGCAGCACGCCCAATCCCAGAGCCTGGGTGATCTCGCCAATGGGGCCTTTAGGACCTAACAGCAGCAACAGATAGAAGCCCAGCACGGTGGGCGGCAGCACCAAAGGCAGCGAGATAATCGCCTCCAGCGGACGTTTGCTCCAGTGCCGGCTCTGCGCCAGTCCCCAGGCGATAGCCGTGCCCAGAGCCATCAGAATCAGGGTGGTCAGCCCCGCCAGTTTCAGCGTGATCCACACCGCCTGCCAGTCGACCAGCCCCTGGACGCCCACTGCATTCATCTAATCAAGTTCCTTATGCCGGATATCGGGATGAAATAGGGCGTCATTATCGGCATTTCTCCTTATTCTTCAACATTGTAACCAAAGGATTCGATGATCGAGCGGGCGCGGGGGGACTTCAGATAGTCGATAAACGCCACCGCGGCCGGATTATCCTGACCTTTGGTCAACAGAACGCCTTCCTGCCGTATCGGCGCATACAGCGATTGAGGAACCAGCCAGTAGGCGCCGCGTTCGGCTTCATCCATGGCGATCACCTGCGATAGCGCGACGAATCCCAGCGCCGCTGCGCCGCTGTAAACGAACTGATAGGTCTGCGAAATGTTTTCTCCAAAAACCAACTGAGGGCGCAGCTGATCATATAGCTTTAGCGATTGCATGGTTTTGACGGCTGCGGCGCCGTAAGGAGCGGTCTTGGGATTGGCGACAGCCAGTTTGCCTTTGTTGATTTCCAGCCACTGGCGGCCGTCTCCGCCTGGAACGGGATCTTTGCTCCATAACGCCAGACGTCCGCTAGCGTAGACGAAGTCGCTCCCTTCAACAGCTACGCCGGCGTCTATGGTTTTTTTGCTGCGTACGTCATCCGCCGCCAGAAATACTTCAAAGGGCGCGCCATTAGTAATTTGCGCGTAAAGCTTGCCGGTGGAGCCGAAGCTGGGTTTGAGACGGTGTCCGGTCTGCGCCTCGAAGTCTGGGGCCAGCGCCTGAATGGTGGACGTGAAATTGGCGGATACCGCCGCCAAAACCTCGCCTGCATTAGCCAGCGGCGCCAGAAACAAGGCGATGAACGTCGCCGCGATTGCGCGAGCGAGAGTAAAGCGTGTCAACATGTACAGATCCTTTTCGTGTTGATAAGCCCTGCTTTACAGGGCAGCGTTTTTGGCGGCGTCGCCGATGTTGCGTCGTAGAACGTTACTGGCGCTCTACGACGGCGAGGGTCATTGATTGACCGCCAGAATGATATGGGACGCTTTAACGTAAGCCTGACAGGGCGCGCCTTCAGTAAGACCAAGTTCCTCCAGGCTTTGTTTCGTGATGACGGCGGTCAGCGTCCGATCCCCGCTCAAGCGCACGCGCACCTCCGCGTTCACCTGACCGTGCCGAATGTCGCTGACGACGCCGCATAGACGATTGCGTGCGCTGAGCCTCAGGGTCTCGTCCGTCGCCAGAATGACAAAGCTGGACTTGATGATCGCGCTTGCCGTGCGTCCCGGCGTCAGTCCCAGATCCTTAACCGAATCCTGGGTCACTACCGCCACCAGTTCCAGGCCGTCTCCCAGGTCCAGGGCGACTTCCGCATTCACCGCGCCGGATTGCACGCGACTGATCACTCCCCGAAACTGATTGCGCGCGCTGGTCTTTATCGCCATGGCCTGAAGCACTCCGTGAATATCGTCAAAATCGTCAATGTCCCGCTGTAATCGGCTTAATAAAGCGGAGTAGTGCGCCTCCATCGCCCGATAGGCGGAGACCAGTTTGCGGCCTTGGGGCGTCAGGCGCGCTCCGCCGCCTTGCTTACCGCCGGTGGCGCGCTCCACTACTGGGTGCGGCGACAGATTATTCATGGCGTCCACGGCGTCCCAGGCGGTTTTGTAGCTGATTCCGGTCAGCTTGGCTGCTTTGGTGATGGAGCCGGCGCTGTCGATGTGTTCCAGCAAGGCGATGCGGGAGCCTCCTTGTACGCCGCGCACATTCTGGTTGAGCCAGAACTCGCCAGCCAGCTCCAGAACTTTGGCGCTGTCGCTATTTTCACTCATGATTTTTCATCTTTCGCTCATGGGTTTTCATCCGTTGGGCAAACTTTATCCTGTTATCGAACACAACAGGCGCAGAGCCTGCCTCTCGCAGCTCGCCACCTGGCGGATGCTTCCTGGCGTTTGGTTATAACTGCTGGCGTTGGTGGAAAGCAGGCGATCCTGCTCTCAAAAAAGCGTTATATAGTATTCTATATAACGGTGATGCGATCAACTGTCATGTAAGCGGCGGCGCGGCATAGCGGGGAGGATAAACATTGCATGACCCTTTGACGACGCCGTAAACTTTGTGAAAAAAGAATGACTGATTTCACCTTCGTTTGGCGCTTATACGCCTGATGTTTTGTCTAAAATTTAAGAACAGTGAAAAAGTAAATGGAACTCATCCTCAAAGTGACTAAATGTCCCCCCGGAAGCGACATGTCTGGGGTGACTGTTACCGTCGGCAAAGACGGCGCAACCATCGGGAGAGCGACTACGAACTCCCTGGTGCTGCCGGACGCCAATCGGTATGTATCCTCGGACCACGGACGGATCGAGTTCGACGGAAGTCGATACAGCTTTATCGATATCAGCACTAACGGCAGCTACCTGAATCATCTGGGGCATCCGCTTATCAAAGGCCACCCGGAGCCGCTCAAGAACGGCGACCGCCTGATGCTGGGGCAGTATGAGCTGAAAGTGGAGCTGGCTGAGCCAAGTGACGATCGGACGCAAATGTTTGCGCCTGACTCGGATATCGAGGCGACTCGAATTTCATCCGATATTGCTTCTCAAACCGCTATGTCAGATTTGGATGACTGGATCGGTTCCGGCGAGGAACCCTGGCCGGTCTACCAGCATGCGGCGAACACCACCGCCGTGCCGCCGGAGCAGGTGGAGGCGGAGATGCAGGATGATCTGGAGCCGCAGAGCGAGGCGGACATGGATGACGGCATCCTGGACGCGGAAATCATCGAAGATGTGGAAGCGCCGACGCTGGTGAATCACGCTGCGCCGCGTGATGCGGAGGCGGCGCTTGAAGATGAATTTGAACCCGCTGCGGAGCCAGCTGCTGAAGAAGCGGCCACTGCTCCCGAACAGGATGAGCAAACCACGCAATTCAGCAAAAAGGATATGACCCCGGACTGGCTGACTCAGGCCCTGGGCATGATGACGCTGACGGAGGAAGCCCATAAGCAGGTAGTGGATAAATCCATGGACCTGCTGAGAGAAGCGGTGGAAGGAGTGCTCTCCACCTTGCGCGAAAAGCAGTCGTTGAAGAATGAGTTGCGCATCAACCAGACCCAGATTCGCGTGGCGGAAAACAATCCCCTGAAGTTTTCACCGACTCCTGAGGTGGCGTTGGAAAATCTCTTGCTGAAGCAGGGGACGACATACCTTTCCGCCGACGAAGCGATGAAAGAAGCGTTCGCCGATATTCGCGATCACCAGCGCGCGTTGTACAAATCCGTGCGCGGGCTGTACACCCGGATCATCAAATCTCTCGACCCGGAGCAGATCGTCAAGCATATCGACAACAAGCATGGGCAGCCCTGGATTGGCGGTAATCATCGCAAATACTGGGATGAATACCTGAAAGCCTATAACAAGTTGCGCAAAGACGAAGAACAGGCGTTTCAAGGTAAATTCTCCGAAGACTTCGCCAACAGCTACGAGTTCTACTTCAATCAGCTCAAGGCCCAACGCAAAAACAATAAAGCGGACGAAGACGACCTGTAAGGCGTCGTTCCTCCGCTTATCTCAAGGCGCTCGCAGTGCGGGCGCCGCCGTTTCGACAGGGTGGTCGAACGCACTCCCGTCTTCGCCTCTCTCTTAACTGTTCTATACTTCTTCAACATGAAGCAGCCCCAAAGGGCGCAATCACTCTCTCCTGCGGTATGCGTGGTATCGCAGTGCGTTGGTCATACGAACTGTATGTGTTCCCCGGGGCGAGGCCTTTAAAAGAGAGGGAGAACACATTGTGAAGATTCGTCCGCTATTCCTAACCATTTTTGGCGTGATTATCGCCAGCACCCTGGCCAACTTTTTACTGGCGTTCTATTTGCGTTCGGAAGTGACTTCGTTGAAGCAGACGACGGAAACCCGGTACGCGTCTTACCAGCGGGCGGATGAGTTGCGGCAGAGTTCGGATGACCTGACCAGGCTGGCCCGCACTTACGTGGTGACCGGGGATCAGAAATACAAGCAGATGTACCAGTCTGTTCTGGATATTCGTAATGGCGTTAAACCCCGCCCTCAGGATTATCACCGCATATACTGGGATCTGGCGCTGAATGCGGGGGATAAGCCCAAGCCAGATGGCGAAACAATTTCTCTGCAAAAGATGATGGAGAATCTTGGTTTTTCGCAAAAGGAATTTGACCTGCTCAAACAGGCGCAGAAAAACTCGGACGGCCTGGTGAACCTGGAAGTCGAAGCGATGAAAGCGGTGGAAGACGGTAGTTTGGAGCGCGCCAGAGAGCTGATGCATGGCCAGGACTATCATCGTGAGAAAGCCAAGATCATGCAGCCCATCGATGAGTTCTTCAAAGCGCTGGAAGCGCGCACCAGTCAACAACTCTCCGGGATTCAGAATGCGGTGTCGAACATTATTCTGGCGCTGATCTGCTTCCTGATACTGCTGACGCTCGCGGCGGCGGCGGGTTATCTGGTCGTGCTCAGGAAGATCGAAAGACCGGTGCTGAACCTTTACCGGCTGATTGGCGATGTAGAAAAGAACGCTGATTTAACGCTGCGTTCAGATTATGGCAGCCAGGATGAAATTGGCATGATGGCGAAAGGGTTCAATAGTCTGGTTGGGCGCTTCAGGGACATTCTCGGCGACGCTCGGACTCTCATTCGTCACGTGGCGGATGACTCCTCAACAGTGGCCCGTCTCACTGCGGACTCCAACGCCAGAACGGAGAGGCAGGCGAGCGAGACGGATATGGTGGCCACGGCGATCACGGAAATGACCGCCGCGATGGAGGAAATCGCAGCGTCGACCAATGAAGCCAAGACTTCCGTGGAGAAGGCGACGGAATACACCTCGACCGCAAACGGGGTGGGAAGGCAGTCCATCAATAATATGACGCGTTTAAAAGCATGTTTTGACGACGCTTCAGGGCAGGTCAATGCATTGTCGCAAGAGTTTTCCCAGATTGAAAACGTACTGCAGGTCATAAAAAGCATCGCGGAGCAGACCAACCTGCTTGCCCTCAACGCGGCAATAGAAGCGGCGCGCGCTGGCGAACAAGGCCGGGGCTTTGCGGTAGTGGCGGACGAGGTGAGGACGCTCGCCAAGCGCACGCAGGAATCAACGGGAGAAATAGAATCCAATATCGCCAAGCTCAGGGAGGGCATGGACAATACGGTTAACTCCATGGATGCGGGAATTGGCGAGGTGTCCCGCAGCAGTGAATCTGTGGCGCAAACCATGACGTCGCTGGAACAGATTGCCTCCAGCATTGAGGCCATCAGCAACCTGAGTCTGCAAATCGCTTCTGCGACGGAAGAGCAGTCGGCGACCATCGGCTCTATTGACCAAAGCGTTGGCGCAGTGAGGGATCTGGCGGAAGAGACCTCCCAGGATCTGCGTGCATTGGAGAAAAAAGCGGAGTCCTTAAGTCAGATGACCCATGGCCTGCAGGATAAGATTCAGGTTTTCAAGTTGCCTTGATGGAGCCCATTTCCAACTCAAATGGGCCCCCAGGAAGCCCTGCACCTGGCCGTCAGCGTTGATGGTTATGAACACATCTAGCCGCCACTTGGTAGTCGATGGCTCCGATTGCCGCAGACTGTCAGTCATCGAGCGGCGTTGTTTGTAGCCTGGTTGCCCGTGCGCTAAATGCAACTAAATCAGTCAGGCTTGACGTTTGTTCGTGAGTTGAGACGCAGGCGCGGCTTTTTCTTATTCCCGTACACCGCTCCTGCGCTAAAATGGCCGGCTCTTCGCGTGCTGGCGTTTGGGAGCCTTAGGCCATCCTTTGCTAGACTGAAAATAGATGGCAGCGTCGCGAATCAGCCTGTAACCAAGCCTATGAGAACACCGTGTCATTGATGCCGCAAAGTCGCCGATCCCTCGTCAAAATTCCTGTGTCCGAACTTCAGGTCGGCATGTATGTGGCTCAACTGGACCGCCCCTGGGAGGAGACCCGGTTCGTTTATCAGGGTTTCTTCATTTACGACTGGCGCGATATTCAGGAACTGCAGACGCAGTGTGAATTCGTCTACGTGCAGTCGGAGACGGAGGTGGTGGAGGAAGAGAAAACCGTCACCGCGCCCAGCGGCAAGAAAATCCGCACCCGAGTGAAGAAAGAAAAGACCCGTTTGGTGCACAAAGTGCCCGCCTATCGGGAGCTGACCAAAGCGACTAATTCCATGGGGCAGGCCAGGCAGACAATTCATGATGTGTTCCGCGCCGTGAAGCTGGGGCGGGATATCGATATGGCGGCGGTGACCGTCGCCGTGACGGATATCGTCGACAGCATCATGCGTAATCCTAACGCGCTGCAATGGCTTTCCCTGATCAAGGATAAGGATGATTACACCGCTGAGCATTGCCTGCGGGTCTGCGTCTTATCCATCATCATCGGACGGGAGATGGGGTTCAACGAATCCGAAATGGTGGACATCGGCGTTTGCGGCATGCTGCACGATGTGGGCAAGGTCAAGGTGCCGGATGAAATCCTCAATAAGCCGGGCAGTCTGGACAAGGATGAGTTTGAGATCATGAAGCAGCACTCCCAGTACGGCCGGGATATTCTTATCTCGCTGTCCTCAGCGCCGAAGAGCGCCGTGGATGTCGCCTACAGTCATCATGAGAAAGTGGATGGGACTGGCTACCCGCGCGGACTGGCGGCTCACCAGATTCCACTCAAGGCGAAAATAGTCGGCGTGGTGGACGCCTATGACGCCATGACTTCCGCCCGCGTTTATAAAGACCCCATGTCGGCGCTGGAGTCTCTGCGCATCATCTATGACGTTAGAGGCAAGCACTTTGACCTGGAAGTGGCGGAATTCTTCATCAAAACCATGGGAGTGTATCCGGCGGGCCATATCGCGGAACTCAACAGCGGCGAAGTGGGAATCATCGTACGCTCCAACAATGAATATCGTCTTAAGCCCAAAATATTGCTGGTGCTGGATGAGAAAAAACAGCTACGTAAAGAAACCATCCTCGATCTGTCCATCAACTGCCTGACCGATGCAGGCAAACCGCTGCGCATCAAGGAAATTCATCCTAACGGAACCTTTGGCGTGCGCCTGGAAAATTATGTGAAGAAAGGGTTGCGGCTCGCCGAGTACGACGACTGAGCCGCAATGCGTTCAGGCGCTCTCCGCCTCAACAGTCTTCGCCTTCTTGAACTCCGCTACCATCTGATGCCCTTTAAGCGCAGGGCCCGACAGCGCGCTCAACGCCAGTTTGCCAACAAGAATGAGCGTCGCCGTGGCCAGGGCGTCGAGAAACCATATCATGGGCGTTGTCAGCCATGCTGCGTCGAATACGGGCCTGAAAGTCTCGCTCAACGTCGTCATTCCCACCAAACCATGCAGCGCCAGGGCGATCCAGAAGCCTGAACAGTAAGGGCAACGCCAATCTTCGTAGAGTTTCGCCAGAGGGCCGGGCAGGCTCGCAATCACGCGATTAAACCAGGTTCCCCATTCCGGCAGTTTTTCCCATATCAGCAAATAAATACCTAATCCCACCAATGCGGCTGACAAATCCATGACTTCGCGTCCCCCAATACTTCTCTGAAAGATGAATCAACAAAAACAGGGTTTATGATGCGGGAGGCGCAGAAGGCCGGGTAGAGCGTCGTTTGGGGAGAAATCGGCTTATTTTTAGATTTTTGGTAGTGAGGCCTGAAATCGATATCAATGCATTTGATTATATTGATGACTTGATTGCGATAGTTTTTCATCTGCATCAGTTTGCTATTTGTAATATTTAAATTGCAGTTTACTTGGAATATATAAGTGAGGATTAATCCTCTCATTAATTAGGTAATTACCGGAATGAATTCATGAAAAATCTGTTGATTATTTCGCTTTACATCCATTCAACTGCATGAAAAATATGGTTTTTATGAAATATTGTTTTATCGGGAAGGTTTAACTTATTAATAAATAGTAATATCGTGAGTTTATTGCTGGGAAGCGGGGTTGAGGCATAATCAGGAAATTGCCGATTAAACAAGCTGTTAATATAAATTAGAAAATATAGGACTGCTTATGCCAGCTAACTTTACCTCAAGAGATTTACACTATAACGGTATAGATCGCCGGTCTGGACCTCGGCGCACTAACGCCGATCGACGCAACAGCGTTCGTTTTGAACCAGGGAATCCGGACCGCCGCCAGATCGCCGGACGTCGCGCAGGTGAGATCGGCGGTTGGGCGAGGACCACGCTGTAATCACTCAACTTTCAATCATCATCCGCTGAGGTTGCGGCGGCTTATTCCGCCTCGTAGGTGATCAGCCGATAGCCGACGCCCTGTTCCGTCACCAGAAAACGGGGAGAGGAAGGGGCGTCGCCGAGCTTATTTCTCAGTTTGGCCACCACAATGCGCAGGTAATGCGTATCCTCTTTGTGCGTCGGCCCCCAGATTTCCGCCAGCAGTTGCTGTTGCGTCACCACATGGTCGGGTGTGGTCGCCAGTCGCGCCAGTAATGCGTATTCCTTCTTGGACAGATGAATGTCTTCGTCGTCCAGAATCACTGAACGCTTCACAAAGTCGATGATCAGGCCGGCGGAACGGTAGACGTTGGCGGCAGGACGCAACGCAGTGGGTTCGCGATCGCGCAGCAGCACTCTGATGCGGGCGACGAACTCGCGAATTCCGAACGGCTTGGTGACGTAGTCGTTGGCGCCGTTATCCAGCGCCTCTACTTTTTCCGCCTCCGAGGAGCGTACGGACAGCACCAGCACTGGTATGCGACTGCTGCGTCGCAGTTGCTTCAGCGCTTCTTGGCCGTCCATGTCCGGCAGTCCCAGATCGAGCACAATCGCATCCGGCGCTTCTGAGGACGCCAGCATTAAACCTTCCGTAGCGTTGCCCGCCTGCAATACCTCATAGCCCTCCGAGCGCAGACTGATGCGCAGGAAGCGCAGTATTTGCGGTTCATCGTCGATAACAAGAATACGCGGCTTGGTGGCGGTCAATGAAATGGGTCTCGTTGTTCAGTAAGAGTGTGAAAAACCGCAGGAGGATATAGTCCCAAGTGTAAAAGCTCAATAAGCGTCAGTGTAGCGGGCGGGGGCGCTCACTCAAAGGGCATAGTCTGACTTGCCTATGTTTTTTCCGGTATAGCTTTGCATAATGCAGTTAACTGGAAAACGATTTCATAAATCTGAAATCATCGCCAAGTCATGTGAATGCTTTGGATACCTTGACGAGGGGCGTCACCGGATGGGCCCGGAATGCGCCTGGGCGGCGACGGTGATAGGGACGCTTGTATAGAAAAAGTGGCGATTCGGGTCTAGACCCAAAAACCGATACTTTTTTAAGTGATTTCATATCATGATTGCCGGAAATGGAGACAAATAGCGCTATTTAGTGATACGCAGCCGGTTATGAGCACCCCAAAACAGGGCGTATTTCAGATCGTTTTTTACAAACCGGACTTTGCAAACTAGACTGCTTTTATCATATCAGCCCACGCGAGCGTATAGCTTGCCGGCACAGGTGAAAGAGTCGAATCAAAGCGTAAAAAAATTTTACGAAAGATTGAAAACGTTTTCAAAGATGATCAAAAAATAACCCTGGCGCTATCAGGGGGATCATAAAAATAAAACGCGACCAACGTCCTGCCTGCGGTGAGCGATGCGACTGACGTGAATCGGAATGGCGAAGTAAGGAGAAAGAATATGAGTAAACTATCGGTATGGACCCTGTTAGGCGGATGCGCACTGATGTCCGCTCAGGGGATGGCGCAGGAAAACTACGGTGAAGCCCTGCAGAAATCCATCTACTTCTATGAAGCCCAGCAGTCTGGCGTATTGCCGGACTGGAATCGCGTTGAATGGCGGGACAATTCGGCGCTACAGGACGGCGCCGATGTTGGGCATGATCTCAGCGGCGGTTGGTATGACGCTGGCGATCACGTCAAATTCGGTTTTCCCATGGCGGCGTCGGCGACACTGCTGGCCTGGGGCGCGGTGGAGTATCGGGACGCCTATGCGCAGTCCGGTCAGTTACAACACATCCTCAATAATCTGCGTTTTGTCGCCGATTATTTCGTAAAAGCCCATACCGCGCCCAATGAGTTGTGGGGGCAGGTCGGCAATGGCGGCGCGGACCACGCCTGGTGGGGCTCCGCCGAAGTCATGCCGATGGCGCGCCCGTCTTATAAAATAGACGTCAGTTGTCCGGGCTCGGATCTGGCGGGAGAAACCGCCGCGGCGCTGGCGGCGATCGCAATGGTTTTCAAACCGGTGGATAGCGCATACGCCAATACACTGCTGACCCACGCCAGCCAGTTGTACGAGTTCGCCAATACCTATCGCGGCAAATATTCTGATTGCATCACTGACGCGGGCAGTTACTACAAATCCTGGAGCGGTTATCAGGATGAACTGGTCTGGTCCGCGCTCTGGCTATATCGCGCCACCGGCGAAGCCAGCTATCTGCAGCAGGCGAAACAGGAATACCAGAAGCTGGGCGGAGAAGGGCAACAAGACGTCAAAGCCTACAAATGGGGGCATGCCTGGGATAATAAAGCCTACGGCTCTTATGTGCTGATGGCGCAGATCACAGGGGAGGCCGGCTATCAGGCGGATGCGGAGCGTTGGCTGGATTACTGGACGACCGGTTACAACGGCGAACGGGTGAACTATACCCCCGGCGGTCTGGCTTATCTGGATGTGTGGGGCGCCAACCGCTACGCCGCCAACACCGCTTTTATTGCGCTGGTTTACGCCGACTTTTTGAATAACGCCGGCATCAAGGCGGAGAAAGCGCAAGCCTATTACGACTTCGGCCGCAGTCAGATCGAATACCTGCTTGGCAACAATCCGGCGGGCGTCAGTTATCAAATTGGTTATGGCGCCAACTATCCCACTAACCCCCATCATCGTACGGCCCACGGAACCTGGACCAACAACCTGCGCACGCCGGAGCAGTCGCGACATTTGCTGGTGGGAGCATTGGTTGGCGGGCCTGACAGTAACGATAACTATGCGGACGACCGGGGCGATTATGTGAAGAATGAGGTGGCCACGGACTATAACGCAGGCTTTACATCCGCCCTGGCGCGCCTCTATCTGGATTTTGGCGGCGACCCGATTCCTGATAACGCTTTCCCGCAGGCGGAAGCAAAAGACGAAGAGTTTTATGTCGAAGCCAAGCTGAATTCCAGCGGTCCCCGTTATGTGGAAATCGCTGCGCAGGTGCATAACCACAGCGCCTGGCCGGCGCGCGGCAGCGAGCACCTGCGCTTCCGCTACTGGGTCGATCTTTCTGACGAATTCGCCGCCGGTTATGGCCTGCAGGATATCAAAGTCACCACTGCCTACAGTCAGGCGACGGAGGTGAGCGGGCTGCAGCCCTGGGGCGATCCTGAGGATCATATCTATTATGTGGACGCCTCTTTCCAGGGAGTGAATATCTATCCTGGCGGACAGTCCGAGTCCCGCAGGGAAGTGCAATTCAGAATTTCGCTGCCGACCAATAGCAACGCCAGCGAGTGGGGTAACGAAGGCGATCCATCCTGGGACAGTTATGACGGCGTCTACAAAAAAGCGAGCAAAATCGCTCTGTATGACGGCGCTGACCTGGTCTGGGGCGAAGAACCCGGCGCAGGTTGCGGCGGCGACTCAGGCGTCAATTGTCTGCCCCAGGCGCAATCATTAAGCGTGACCACCAATATGGACGAAGCGGTCGACATCACCTTGCATGGCGAAGACAGCGACGGCTCCATCGTGAGTTATGAATACGCGCAACCCGCCCATGGCGCCCTGACTGGAACAGGCCCGGCGGTCACCTATATGCCTCATGCCGGGTACCATGGCCTGGATTCATTCTCCTACACCGTGGTGGACAACGATGGCGGACGCTCGCCGCAGGCGCAGGTCGACATCAATGTGGAAGCGCCGGACCTGCCGGCGTTGGAAATCACCGATCCTGCTGACGGATTCGAAGTAAGTCCGGGGCAATCCTTCACTGTGCGGTATCGCTTGGATAACGCCGCCGGCGTGCGTTTGTATCTCAATGATGCAGTCGCTGGCGAAGGGGGCGCGTCGGGTGCGATTGAGGTCGCAGCCCCAACAGCGGAAGGAGATTACACCCTGAAGCTGATTGCGCTGTCCACCGATGGCCAGGAAATCGACGACGCTTCTGACGCAATCATGATCAAGGTCGCCGAGCCGGACGCAGGCGGGGATATCTCCTGCAGCGTCGGCGGGCTGAATGTCTGGAATACCGGCTATGTGCTGGGCGACGTCAAAGTCGTCAATAACGGATCGTCTTCTATCAACGGGTGGGAAGTCGTTCTCACCTTTGATGAACCCACTTCCATCGTGAACCTGTGGAACGGGGCCTACACGCTGTCTGCGGACGGTAAAACCCTCACCGTGAAAAATATGCCTTACAACGGTTCATTAGGGCCCGGCGCAGCGACCAGCTTTGGTCTGCAGGGCGTTCACGACGGAAGTTTCTCACCGCCAACCTGCACCGCCAGATAACTCAGCAAATTCGCCAAACTCCGACCGGAAGCGGTTCCAGTGCGCTGGATTCCAGTCGGTGGGCGGCGACATCTGAGCGATGTGTGAATTAATAAAATCTATGGAGTCAAAACATGGACTTAACGTTCAAGAAAAGACCATTGAAGGGGATGCTGCTGCCTATCGCCGCAGCGGTCAGCTTCGCCACTTTCTGTTCTCACGCCCAGGCCAGCGCGGAAGAATATAACGAGCGCTTTATGGAAATGTGGAACAAAATCCACGATCCAGCCAACGGATACTTCAGCGCCGACGGCGGACCCTACCATTCGGTAGAGACGCTTATCGTCGAAGCGCCGGACCATGGTCATGAGTCCACCAGTGAAGCTTATTCTTACTTTCTGTTGCTGGAAGCCTACTACGGTAAAGTGACTGGCGACTGGAGCAAGCTGCGCAACGCCTGGGAAAAAATGGAAGAGCAGATCATTCCCACCCATGAAATGCAGCCGACCAACAATTTCTATAATCCATCCAAGCCCGCGGCCTATGCGGCGGAACATCCGCTGCCCTCCGGTTATCCGAGCCAGTTAGAGTTCGGCGTTCCCGTCGGCGAAGACCCGATCTCCGCTAAACTGGCGCAGACTTACGGCACCTGGGACGTTTACGGCATGCACTGGCTGTTGGATATGGACAATATCTACGGCTACGGCAACCTGGGCGATGGCGTCAGCACGCCTTCCTACATCAACACCTTCCAGCGCGGCGAACAGGAATCCGTGTGGGAAACCGTCACCCATCCTTCCTGGGAGAGTTTCAAGTGGGGCGGTCCTAACGGTTTCCTGCCGTTGTTCACCAAGGACAACAACTACTCTAAACAATGGCGTTACACCAATGCTCCGGACGCCGACGCCCGCGCGGTGCAGGTCATGTACTGGGCGTATCAGTGGATCAAGGAGCAGGGCAAAGATCCAGAACAGGAAATTCCCGGTCTGGTGGCGAAAGCGGCCAAAATGGGGGATTACCTGCGTCTCGCCATGTTCGATAAATACTTCAAAAAAATGGGAACCCAGGACAAGAACGCCCAGGGCGGTCGCGGCTACGAGAGCGCTCACTATCTGATGTCCTGGTATTACGCCTGGGGCGGAGCGGCGGACCCCAACGCCGGTTGGGCGTTCCGTATCGGCAGCAGCCATGTGCACTTCGGTTATCAGAACCCCATCGCCGCCATGGCGTTGTCGGAATTCGATCCGATGAAACCGAAAACCCCGGGCGCCACGGAAGACTGGGCCACTGGCCTTAAGCGCTCCATGGAATTCTACACCTGGCTGCAATCCGCAGAGGGCGGCATCGCCGGCGGTGCCACCAACAGCTGGGACGGTTCCTATAATCCCCATCCTCAGGACCGCGCCGACGCTACGTTCTACGGCATGGTGTACGACGAAAACCCGGTGTATCACGATCCAGGCAGCGGTACCTGGTTTGGCTGGCAGGCCTGGTCCATGCAGCGCGTGGCGGAATACTACTACCTGAAAGGCGACGCTCAGGCCAAGCAGTTGATGGATAAATGGGTTCCCTGGGTGCTGAACAACATCAACTGGCTGGAAGACGGCTCTTTTGAAATTCCCGCCACGTTGGAGTGGACCGGTAAACCGGAAAAATGGGACGCGGCCAACCCGAAAGCCAATGCTAATCTGCACGTGAACGTGGTGGATCATGGTCAGGATCTTGGTGTTGCGGCCGGCGTGGCCAAGGCCCTGATGTTCTACGCCGCGGCGGCGGAGAAATATGACTCGCCCAAGAATGAAGCCAAGGACGCATCCAAGAAGTTGCTGGACGCCATGTGGACGCACTTCCAGACCTCGAAAGGGCTGGCGGCGCCGGAAAAACGCGGCGATTACGCGCGCTTCTTTGACAAAGTCTACGTGCCGGGCGAGTTCAACGGCTCTATGGCTAACGGCGACGCGATCAACAGTGAGTCCACCTTCCTGAGCATGCGCTCGTTCTATCTGAACGATCCTATGTTCAAGCAGGTCGAAGACGCGTTGAACTCCGGTGAAGATCCCGTGTTCACCTATCACCGGTTCTGGGCGCAAACGGAAGCGGCGACCGCCTACGCCAATTACGCGTCGCTGTTCGAAGCGGACAATCCCTGTGATGAAGGCTGCGCGCCGACGGCGCAACCGCTGTCCGTCTCCACCCGCATCAACAAGGCGGTTTCCATCACGCTTAAAGGAACGGATAGCGACGGAACGATCGTCGGTTACACCGTCAGTAAGCCGCCTCAGCATGGAACCCTGTCCGGCTCGGGCGCCAACTTGACCTATCAGCCCGAGGCGGGTTTCAGCGGCAGCGATGCATTCGAATATACCGTGACCGACAACAGCGGCGAAGTGTCCACGCCAGCCAAAGTCAGCATCGATGTCGCGGAAGCTAGCATCAGTCTGACGTCTCCCGCAGACGGTTCTGAGTTCGAGACCGGCGCGACTGTTACGGTCAAAGTCAACAAAGAAGCAGGCTTGCAGGCGCAGGTCATACTGAATGGGGCCGTCGCGGCGACTATCGCCGGCGACAGCGATTCCGCTCCTGTGACTTTGCCGACCAGCGAAGGCGCGCACAGTCTGTTGGCGAAACTGCTGGATGAAGACGGCTCCGTCATCGCCACTTCCAATAGCATCAGCGTGAAGACCAAGCAAGCGCCTTCCGGCGATGGCCTGACCTGTACTGTACGTGAAGATGTCTGGAACAGCGGATTTGTCGCGCACATCACACTGACCAATAACACCAATGCGGTGATTGATGGTTGGACCGTGAACATCCCGCTGGGAGCGACGGATCAATACACCAATGGCTGGAGCGCGCAATACAGCGTCAACGGTTCGGTGCTGAAGGCCTCCAACATGAGTTGGAACGGGACATTGCAACCGGGCGCCTCCACCAGCATCGGCTTCCAGGGAACCCATGGCGGCGATCACGCGCCGATCAAATGCGCTAAATAAACTGAGCGCTTGCAAGGTTCATTAGAGCGACCTATTACGCCTATCGCGTCGACTGACCATTAGGTGTTGATAGCCCTTTTGGGGGACGGCAACGTCCCCTCTTTTTTTCTTTCATTTTTTCTTCCATTCCGCGTTCTACGGTTTGGCGTAGAGAGCGAATTCGTCCTCAGGCCGGCGCTCGCAAATCACCTTCGATAATAATATCGCTTCCCTCGCATCCGGGATTCTCAATTCGATCCAACAGCATATTGATGGCGGAATGGCCCATTTGATAGGTGTCGTGATGCACGCAGGGGATGTTGAAGTCGAAGATATCCGCATAAGGCGCCTCATCGATACTGAACACCGCAGGATTGTGATTTTTGTTGTCCAATCTACGCAGCGCTTTAAGCGCGCCCAGGGTAATCAGGATGTTGAGGCCGAACACCGCATCGGGCGCCTGTTCATGCTGTTTGAAGTAGGCGGTGGCGTTTTCAAACGCCGGCTGCATGGTGTAGTCGCCGTAAAGTACTTCCAGCCGGGTAGGTTCTTTACATTCAGCCAGGGCCTTTTTCAGGCCTTCGAGACGCAGTTTGGAGATGTTGGACTGCTCCGGACCCGCCAGCGCCAGGATATGGCGATGACCTTGTTCCAGCACATAACGACCGCCTTTGTAGCCGCTCGCCAGATTGTCCAGATATACGCCAGGGAAGGGCGCCGCCGGTAGACGACGGTCCACCTGCACCACGGGGATATTGGCGTGAATCAATTGCTCCAGGTATTGCGGATGGTATTCGTCATAGTCGGACACCACGGACAGAATGATGCCGTCCACCTGATAGCTGAGCATGGTCTCCATGGCTTTGTTCTCCAGCTCCGGCGACCCGTCTGTGTCGAACAGCATGATGGAGTAGTTGCGCTTTTTGGCGGCGCGGGAGATCGCCTTGATCATCTCGCTGTAGAAGGGGTTGTCCATGCTGGCGGTGATGATGCCGATCAGCCGGCTTTTACTGCCTTTCAGGTTGCGGGCGAAGGCGTTGGGGACGTAGTTCAGCTCCCGCGCCACTTCCAGAATCCGGTCCAGAGTCTCTTTTTTCACCAGTTCCGGCTTGGTCAACGCCCGGGATACGGTGATGGTGGTCATGTTCACCCGGCGGGCGATATCGGTAATCGTTACTTTACTCTTTTTGGGCATGATGCCTCTCAAACGCTGTGTTGGTAAGGGATGCTGCGATCCCGGAATGCGTGTCGCGACTTGCTTGTTGCAATGGAAAATTCGCTATGATAGCTTAATGTTAACGTTAACATTCTCTCAATGCGAGGGATTGTTGCAGAAGTTGATATTTATTCTATATAGATGTCAACGTTAGCTTTCCCGTAGACGGAGGCTGGGTCCGCCTCCTATCTACGGGTTTGTTCGATGCGGGAATGTTAACGTTAACATTGGCGTAGAAGCCGCTTCGAACCACTAAAAATAACTAAAGGTTGAGTCATGTTGAAAATAAGTAAAACCCTTAAGAACCTAGTCGCCGGTATCGCTTGCAGTTTGGGCCTGGCATCGCCAGCCGGAGCTGAACAACTGAAAATCGGCATGTCCTTTCAGGAACTGAACAACGCTTACTTCGTCACCATGAAGAATGCGTTGGAAGAAGCGGCCAAGGATATTGGCGCAGAAGTCTACATTACCGACGCCCATCACGACGTTTCCAAACAAATCAATGACGTAGAAGACATGCTGCAGAAAGGCGTGGACATTCTATTGCTCAACCCCACTGACTCCGTCGGCGTGCAATCCGCCGTCGTGTCCGCCAAGAAAGCGGGCGTCATCACTGTCGCTATTGACGCTGAAGCGGAAGGTCCCATCGATTCTTTCGTCGGCTCCAAGAACTACACCGCCGGTTACATGGCCGGCAAATACCTTGGCGAACAATTGGGCGGCAAGGGGGAAGTGGCGATCTTAGACGGCATTCCTGTCGTGCCTATCCTTGAACGCGTGCGCGGATTCAGCGACGCCATGCTGGAATTCCCCGACATCAAAGTGGTTGGCAAGCAAAACGGCAAGCAGGAGCGCGACGTCGCCATGAATGTGACGGAGAACATGCTGCAGGCCAATCCCGGTCTGGACGGCGTATTCAGCGTCAATGACACCGGCGCTTTGGGCGCGTTGACCGCCATCGAAGCCAGCGGTATGGACGTCAAGCTGGTTAGCGTGGACGGTCACCCGGAAGCCATCAAGGCCATGCTGAAACCTAACTCCAAATTTATCGCCACCTCGGCGCAGTTTCCTCGCGACCAGATTCGTCTGGGCCTGGCTATCGCGCTGGTCAAGCATTGGGGCTCGGAAATACCCGCCTCCATGCCAGTGGATGTGAAGCTGATCGATAAAGCCGCCGCCGCTAATTTCAGCTGGTAGGCGTTAATCCGTTTTCTGTATCTGGGAGTCCGTCGCTCTGGCCTCCCGCTGACTCAAAGGTGGGCAGGGTCCTTCGACAGGCTCAGGGTGAACGGAGCGGGGTCTTTTTCGCGTCTTCCTTGCACAGGCGTTCGGCGGCGAGGGCTTTGTGTGTCGCCACAAAGCTCTCGGAAATAGCGCAGATGGTGGCGGTTGCTTTGGCGCAGTCATTGTCGTAACGCCATGCCGACGCTTTGGATGATGCGGTTGGAAGTTGGGTCGTAATACTGGGTGTAAGAGTCATGAACAGTCTTCTTTCCCTTGAACATATCAGCAAAGGATTTCCCGGCGTACGCGCGCTCAACGATATCAGCTTTGAGCTGCAGGCAGGGGAGATCCACGCCTTGTTGGGCGAAAACGGCGCCGGCAAGTCCACGCTGATGAAAATCCTGTGCGGCGTCTATAAACAGGACGCCGGGCGAATCCTGATCGACGGCGCGCCAGTGGACTTTCGTCATTACCACGACGCCACGAACGCCGGCGTGGGCGTTATCTTTCAGGAATTCAGTCTGATTCCTTATCTCAATGCCGTTGAAAATATTTTTCTTGGTCGCGAATTGCGCAGTCCCTTGGGCATGTTGCGCAAAAAGGCGATGCGCGCGCAGGCGGAAAAAATCTGTCAGCGCCTGGATGTGAACATTGATCTGGACGCGCCAGTGGATCACCTCAGCGTGGCGGAACAACAGTTTGTAGAAATCGCCAAAGCGTTGTCCCTGGACGCCCGCATTCTGGTGCTGGACGAGCCCACCGCCACCTTGACGCCCAACGAGGCGGAGCATCTGTTTCGGGTGATGCGGGAGCTGAAGGCGCAAGGGGTGGGGATGGTGTTTATTTCCCATCACATGGAAGAGATCTACGAGATTTGCGACCGCATCACTGTGTTGCGCGATGGCGAAAAGATCGGCGATCGCAATGTCAGCGAAGTGGCGGTGGATGATCTGCTGGAAATGATGGTGGGACGCAAAATCAGCAATAGCTTTCCAGAGAAAACGCCGTTGCGGGATGACGGCGATATCGTCATCGACGCCTGCGCAATTCAATTACACAAAGGCGCGCCGGTGAACCGCTTTCAATTGCGCAAGGGCGAGATTCTGGGCTTCGCCGGACTGGTCGGCTCAGGACGCACGGAGACGGCGCTGGCCATGATCGGCGCACTGCCAACTTGTCGTAAAGATGTAAGCGTGGATGGCGAACCCGTCGCCATGAAAACACCGGCGGATGCCCTGCGTCGCGGCATTGGTCTGTTGCCGGAAAGCCGTAAAAAAGAAGGGCTGATACTGCCGTTTTCCATTCGCGAAAACATCACATTGAACAATCTCGCCAAAGTCGCCGGGGCTGGCTCTTTGATCGACCGCAAGCGGGAGAGCGAAGTGGCGGAGACTTTGTCCGCGAAAGTGCGGGTGAAGGCGCCGGACTGCGAAACGCCGGTGGGCAACCTGAGCGGCGGCAATCAGCAGAAAGTGGTGATCGCACGCTGGCTGAACAACGACTGCAAGGTGCTTATCTTCGATGAGCCGACGCGGGGCATCGATGTCGGAGCGAAAGCGGAAATCTACCGTCTGATGAAGCAACTGACCGCCCAGGGCGTGTCGATCATCATGATTTCTTCCGAACTGCCGGAAGTGGTGGGCGTGAGCGATCGCGTCGCGGTTTTTCGGCAGGGAAGCATCGTCAAGATCCTGGAAGGGGATGCGGTGAACTCCAATGAAATTATGCGCTATGCAACCGGAGGCGTAAAAGATGAATAAAATGACGGGTAGCGCCGCGGCGAATGTAGAGGTGAATCTGATGCAAGGCTGGTTGAAAAAGTGGAGGAAGTCCCCCGCATTTTATCCGTTGCTCGGCTTTATCGTGATATTCGTCGCGATGGCGTTGGCGAACGAGAACTTTCTGACTACCGCCAACCTGAGCAATGTGGCGCGGCAGGTGTCCATCAATGCGATTATCGCCGTGGGCATGACCTGCGCGATTCTGACCGGCGGCATCGACCTGTCTGTGGGACCGGTGATGGCGCTGTCCGGCACCATTACCGCCGGTTTGATCCTGGCGGGCTTTCCGCCGGAAGTCGCCATGGTGGGCGGCTTGCTGGTGGGCGCGTTGTTCGGCGCGGGCAACGGCGCATTCGTCGCCTACGCCAAGATGCCGCCGATTATTGTGACGCTGGCCACCATGGGCATCGCCCGCGGATTGGCGCTGATCTATACCGGCGGATATCCGATTTCCGGCTTGCCTGATTCTTTCGCGGTGCTGGGGCGCGGCGAGGTCTTCGGCATTCAGGCGCCGATTCTGGTGATGGCGGCGGTGTATCTGGTCGCCTATGTTCTGCTTAATCACATGCCCTTTGGCCGCTATGTTTACGCGATAGGCGGCAATGAAGAAGCCGCGCGTCTGAGCGGGGTGAGAGTGCAGCGCTATAAACTGGCGGTCTACACCATCAGCGGCTTTACTGCGGCGCTGGCGGGCATCGTGCTGACTTCCCGTCTGATGAGCGGACAGCCCAACGCCGGCATCGGCTTTGAACTGGACGCCATCGCTGCGGTGGTGCTTGGCGGCGCAGCCATCGCCGGCGGTCGCGGAGCGATTGTGGGCACTTTGATTGGCGCCATGATGCTGGGCGTGCTCAATAACGGACTCAATCTGATGGGCGTCTCACCCTACATTCAAAACATCATCAAGGGCGGCATTATCCTGCTCGCCATATTTATCAGCAGAAGCCGGGACAAGTAGCCCCGGCCCGCTCTCAAAACTCGAAATCATATAACACGAACAACAGCCATTATCAGCATGGCGATGATAGGGGCATGCTGATAATCAGGGGCATGGATGCGCCTGCGCGGCGGCAAGCCGCGGGAGACAGGACCTGACACGTGCAGGGACTGTCGTTTCAGACAAATGGAAGGAAGCCATTTTTCTGCCAGATTAATAATATGGAGAATTCCGCATGTCTGCTTTACCTGAAATGATGACCGCGGTGGTCTGTCACGCTCCCAACGATTACCGCCTGGAACAACGCGCCCGACCGATAGCGGGTCATGGCGAGCTGGTGATCAAAATCGAGGCCTGCGGTATTTGCGGCAGCGACTGCAAGGCCAGCTCCGGCGCGGATATGTTCTGGTGCGGGGATAATCCCTGGCTAAAAGCGCCGGTCATTCCCGGTCATGAATTCTACGGTCGCGTGGTCGAGATGGGACCGGGCGCGGCGGAGCGTTTTAACGTCAAGTTGGGAGAGAAAGTGATCGCCGAGCAGATTGTTCCCTGCGAACGCTGTCGCTTCTGTCGTTCCGGCAAATACTGGATGTGCGAAGTGCACAACATCTTTGGATTTCAGAAAGAGGTCGCCGAAGGCGGCATGGCGGAATATATGCGCGTGCCCGCCAACGCCATCGTGCACAGTATTCCTGAGTCTGTGTCTCTGGAGGATGCAGCGCTGATCGAGCCCATGGCCTGCGCCATTCACACCGTCAACCGGGCGGACATTCAGCTGGACGACGTAGTGGTGTTGGCGGGCGCGGGTCCGTTGGGGCAGTGCATGATCCAGGTCGCGCGATTGAAAACGCCGAAAAAACTGGTGGTCATCGACATGGTGGATGAGCGTCTGGAACTGGCGAAGGACTTCGGGGCCGATGTGGTGTTGAATCCTGCTCGCGACGATATCGACGCAGCGATCAAAGGCATGACGGACGGCTATGGCTGCGATGTCTACATCGAGGCTACCGGCGCGCCGGCGGCGGTCACTCAGGGATTGCGCATCATCCGTAAGCTGGGGCGTTTCGTTGAGTTCAGCGTCTTCGGCGCGGAAACCACCACCGACTGGTCCGTCATCGGCGACCGCAAGGAACTGGATATTCGCGGCGCGCACCTGGGGCCGTACACCTATCCAGTGGCCATTGATCTGTTTGAACGTGGACTGGTGACATCCCGAGGCATCGTCACTCATCAACGCAAGCTGGATGATTGGGAGAACGCCTTTCAACTGGCGTCCACCGCTGACTCCATCAAAGTGCTGCTGATACCCTGAGGAGCCCTGTCATGAATTACGTCATTGGCGTCGATATCGGCACGCAAAGCGCCAAGGCGCTGTTGGTGGCGGCGGACGGCGCCATCGTTGCGAAAGCCTCGCAGAGCTATCAAGTGGACACGCCGCGTCCGCTGTGGGCGGAGCAGTGGCCGGATGTCTGGCTGCAGGCGGTGTACAAAACCGCAGCTGAATGTGTGGCGACCTCTGGAGTCGACCCCGCCAGCGTTCGCGGCATCTGCGTGAGCAGTCTTTATGGCGGCTCCGGCATTCCTGTGGATGCGGATATTAAACCGCTACACCCCTGTTTGATCTGGATGGATCGCCGGGCCACCGCCGAGACGGAATGGGTTCGCGAACATGTAGATGTGGCGCGGTTGCAGGAGATTACCGGCAATGGCGTGGACAGCTATTACGGCTACACCAAAATACTGTGGCTGAAGGCCAACAAGCCGGGGGTCTGGCGACAAACCCGCTATCTGCTGCCGCCCAACAGCTACGTCAATTACCATCTTACTGGCGAGCTGGCGGTGGACCATAGCTCCGCCGGCAATATTGGCGGCGTGTACGACCTGCAGCGTCGCCAATGGTCGCAAGAAACGATGGATATGCTGGGCATTGAGGCGAATAAGATGCCTGAGCGACTGGTGGCGTCCGGCGAGATAGTCGGTCGTCTCACTGCGGAAGCGGGAGCGCGGCTGGGCTTGCCCGCCGACATTCCGGTAGTGGCGGGCGGCGTCGACGCGGCCATGGCGACCCTGGCGGCGGGAGTGGTGGAGCCGGGCAACCATGTCGCCATGATCGGCACCAGCATGTGCTGGGGATTCGTCAATCGGGAGACCGATGCGCGCAATGGCTTGATCAGCATGCCTTATGTGGCCAACAGTGAGCAGGACATCTATATCTTCGGCGGCGCCATCACCGCGGGCGCCTCCATCAGTTGGTTTCGGGAGCAGTTTTGCGAACAGGACCGGCAGGCCGCCCGGGCTCAGGGGGAAGCGGACGTTCATCAGTTGATGGAAAGAGACGCGGCGAAGACGCCTCCCGGCGCCAATGGCCTGGTATTTCTGCCGTATCTGATGGGAGAGCGCAGTCCAATCTGGGACCCCAACGCTTCCGGCTCCTTCGTCGGGCTGACCTTGTATCACACCCGTGCGCATTTATATCGCTCCATTCTGGAAGGCCTGGCGTTTGCGTTGCGGCACAACATTGAGTGCGGCCGACAAGGCGCGGCGCGGCTGGACCCTGAGCTGATTGTCGTCGGCGGCGCAGCGCGCTCGGATTTATGGATGCAGATCATCGCCGACGTCACTGGATATCCGGTGCTCACGATCGAGCAGGATGTAGAAGCGCCGATTGGCGCCGCGCTGCTGGCCGCGTTGGTGGGTGGATTAGTCGAGGACGTCGCGGCTATTCGCAACTGGATCAGCCTGGCCCCCAGAGCCAGACCTATTGCGGCCAATGCAGCAATCTACGAGCGTATGTTTCAGCAATACTGCGGGCTTTATCCAAAGCTGCGCGACGCCATGCATGACTTGAGAGCGGTAGCCCAGGAGAAAGAATAGAACGATGAAAAGCCTGTTAAACCAATTACGCGATTACACCAAGGTTGTGGCCGACACCGGTGATCTGGAGGCGATTCGCCGCTTTGCGCCGGAAGACGCCACCACCAATCCTTCGCTGGTGTTGAAAGCGGTGCAATCCGGCGACTATGACGCCTTATTGCGGCAAAGCGTGGCGCTGGCGCGCAGATTGAATCCTCAGGATGAGGAAAGAGCTATTGAAACCGCCCAGGACAATCTGGTTGTAGCGATGGCGCAGCGCATACTGGACGCGACGCCGGGCAAGGTCTCCATTGAGGTCAGCGCCCGCTATTCCTACGACATCGACGCCACCGTCACCAAGGCGCGAGAGTTGCGACGTCTTTTGAGTCAGGTGGGCGCGCCGGTGGAGCGGGTGCTGATAAAAATCGCCGCAACCTGGGAAGGCGCACAGGCCGCGCGTATTCTTGAGCGCGAAGGCGTGAACTGCAACCTGACGCTGATTTTCAATCTGGCGCAGGCGCGCGCCTGTGCCGAGGCGGGGGCGTTTCTGGTGTCTCCCTTCGTAGGGCGTATTCTGGACTGGTACAAGCAAGCGAACCCCGACATGGAATATGTCCCTGAGCAAGAGCCGGGGGTGTTGTCGGTAAAAGACATTTATCGTTATTACCGACGCTATGGGTACGCCACGATAGTAATGGGCGCCAGCTTTCGCAATATCGGAGAAATTATCGCGCTGGCGGGATGTGATCGTCTCACGATCAGCCCATCGCTGCTGGAAGCGTTGGCGGACACGCAAGGGACCTTGCTGCCGGCGCTGTGCGACGATGGCGTGCGCGCCGCGCCTCCTGAGCCTCTGACGGAAAAAGAATTCCGTTGGCTGATGAGTGAAGACGCCATGGCGACGGAAAAGCTGGCGGAGGGCATTCGTGGGTTTTATCAGGATCAGTTGAAGCTGGAAGCGATGATCCGCGATCGCTTGCGCGGGGGAGATTAAAGCTACTGTTGTAGGTAGTTGCGAGTGGAGGGCGCCAAGCGGCGTTATCTATCGTTAAATGAGGAAAGCAAACGCCCCTAAAAAAGCCGGATTACCGTATGGCGCGCTCGGTGAATCCGGCTCAGGCCTGAGCCGTAATGGCCTGACTCTGGTCAGGCTATTTAGTCGTAGAGGCCAGTCCGCTGGAGTCCCCGTTGGCTTCCAGGTGCGGGTCTCGCCACCATTTGTCGTCCTTGGGCAAGGGCGACGTCAACGATCCCAGAAACGCCACCAATTGCGCCAGTTCTTCTTCCGTCAAGCCTAAGGGAATGATGTCGAAGTGCGGGCGGCTGGGGTGTTGCTCGCGGTCGTAGTAGGGCGGTTTGGGTTTGTTATAGTGCTGCACCACATCCTGCAGCGTCGCGAACTGTCCCGCCTGCATGTAAGGCGCGGTCGCCGCCACATTACGCAGACTGGGCGTCTTGAAGGCGCCGACCAGCTCTGGTCCCTGTTTCTTCAGAAACGCCATTTCCTCGCACTGTTCCAGCTCGGCGTCGCTGACGGGAGACAGACAGGTGAACTCATTCTTGGTGAGGTCGTTGACGCCTTGGAAGCGACCCAAATCGACCTGTTTTACGTCTGGTTCCGGCGCGCCGATATTGTGAAACTCAAAGTTGGTGAACAATGGGCCGTTATGGCAACTGGCGCAGTTCGCCTTGCCCATGAACAGACGCATGCCCTGTATTTCATCTGCGCTCATGACGGTCTTGAGTTTGTCCTCGCCGGCTTTTTTCTCCAACAGATCAATAAACTGGTCGAAGCGGGCAGGGGGCAGCTTGAGCTTGCGCTCGTAGGCCATGATGGCTTTGCCCATATTGGCGAATACCCGGTTGACCGCTTCCTGTTGAGCGGCGCTGAGTTGCGACCAGTTCTTCTCCGCGTCACCGGCGACTTTAGGGCTGGCGGGGAGAGTCAGGCCGGAGACGGCGTCCAGATCATTGGCGTCGCCGAACAGTTTGACGTATTCCTCACGGTAGTCCGTCGCCATGGCTTTGGCCGCGCTGGTGCGATCAAGGCCGTGTTCGTTCTGATCCTCCATTGGCGACAGCGCCTGCGCCCACAGGCTGTCCGTGCGGCCGTCCCAGAATTGCCAGGGCCCATAGATGGCGCCGGGAATAGAGGGCGCGCTGCGACGGGTGGTTCCGATGGCTTGAGACTGCGGCAGGCCATCCGTGAAATACAGCTGCGGGTTATGGCACTGCGCACAGGAGACTTGTCCGTTGCCGCTCAAGCTACGGTCAAAGAAAAGCTTGCGGCCCAGCTCGGCGGCTTCTTCATTATCTGCGTATTTATTGCTGGGCGCGGCGGGCAGATCGGGAAGAGCGGACAGGGAAAATCTGGCGATAAAGTCCCGGTCCGCATCAGTAAACTGGTAGACGTCCGAGGCGGCGACAGCAATGCTGGATATCGTCGCCAGCACGCCTGCCGCGATATGTTTGATCCTCAACATACAGCCCTCTAGAGTACGAGATTGAACACGATAGTGTCGGATTTGCCTTGGGCGGTGATGTCAAACTGAATGACCCACCAACCCGCCATCTGGAACTTGACTCCGTCCACTTTATACACGCCGGGAGCGGACTCCGCGGTGATGCGGGGTTGCGTCGGCAGACCGTGAACGTGGCCTGGCATATGGCCGGAGAATTCAATCTTGGCGTCAGTGATGGGTTCGCCGTTCATGTCCGACAACAGGAAGTTCCACTTGTGAATCTCGTTGAGTGGCGTTAGCGGCTCGGGAGAGCCTTCTGTTAGAGGCTCAATATGCGCAAAGAAATTGAGGTCGCGTGACGCCTGGAAAGTGCGAATATCCAGGTCCGCCGGGGCTTGCTGTCCAGTCATCGCCGGGATTTCCAGACTCATGGAGTCCGGCTTCACGGTTTCCGGCGTAGCGGTCATGCGATTCAACATGGAAGGATGAACGCTACGGATCTGCGTGTTATGGGCGAGCATCTGATTGTGAGACGTCTGCAAACGCATGGGGCCGGTCAGTTTCACCCAGTCGCTCCACTGCAGAATGAAGCCTTCTTCAATCAGCGCCAGGGCGTAATTCTTCAATTTGGAGCTGCTTTCACGCAGGTCTGCGCCCTGTTTCTGCCAAAGCTCCAACTGGCTGTTCAGCATATCGATTGATTGGCCAAAGGAGTCTTTCTGTTTCTTGTCTTTCAAAGACCTTTCCACCACCCGCATTTCATTCACCTGTTTGCGGATGTGGCTGGCGTTGCGAAGAACGTTGACCGAGTTTTGCTCCAGCTCTTGCGCTTCAGTAAGCAGGCGACTGGCGACCTGCATGGATAAATTGGAGATTTCAGTTTCGGGGGCGGGCGCCTGCGCGGGATCTTCAGCGGCGGCGATACCCGGCATTAGGGTGAGCAACAAAAAAACTTGGGCAATGTGTTTCATGAACAGTCCATCTTTATGTATTCCCTTCAGTTCCCCTTTCTTGCTCTGCGGGGGCGATCTGCGTCGCCTTGGGGAAACTTCTCTGAAGAGCTTCTTATTTTATTAGGGTTCGGGGCTGGCGACGCGGTTGCGCCGACAAGTCCCGATATAAACGAAAACAGGGGCAAGTCTCCCCAACTTGCCCCTTTATCCGATCAGCCGGTCAGTTAGAACTTAACGCCCCAACTGTTCAGCGTGCCTGTATCGCGTCTGGCCTGATCCTTGACCCGAAGCTTCCACTGTCCTGCGGAGTCTTTAGCGCCGACGTCGACGCTGAAGGTCTGCTGGATGTTGTCAGCGGAGCCGCCAGTGCGGTTATGCAGGTTGAACACAGTTCCATCCGGATGCAGCAGGTCCACCACCAGGTCGCCTTTGTAGGTGTGGGTGATGTCCACGGTGACGCTGACTGTACCGGAAGCGCCGGAGCGGGTCACGTCAATCGGGCTGCTGATGCCGGTTCCGTTGTTATCCGGAATGGCGAATGGAGTGGTGTTCTCGTAGCTGTCTGGATCAGTGGGCGGTTCGCCGCCGTCGCCGATTTCAACCGTATAGTCTTCCACTTCACCGTAGTTGAAGGTTCCGCAAGGGCTGGGCGCTGCGTTGTAACGCATGGCCACGCGCATACGGGTTTTGCCTTCAGCCGCAGAGGCTGGAATGTTCAGAGAACCGGTTACTGGAGACGAGGAAGCGCTGCCGGAGCTGAACACTTCTTCACCGCTGTCTTCGAAGTCGCCATCGCCATTCAGGTCAACCCAGATCTTCCAGGACTCTTTGTAGGAGCTGCCGCTGAAAGAAGGAGTCAGAGTGACGCTGGTTTCGCCGGCGGCCAGTGCGACAGTCATGTCAGTGAAGTCGCTGTACTTGGACGAGCCGGAAGCATTGGCGAATTCGCCGATTTCCACTTTACCGATCCACTCTTCGCTGGCGTTGGCGCCAGAGGCTTCACAGTAGTCGCTTGGATCTGGATCGGGGTCTGGATCAGGGTTTCCAATCGCGTCCCAATCTGGTTTCACTGTGAACAGACCGTTACCAATGTCGCTCAGGATGATGTTGCCGCTGGCGAAGTAGGCGTAGTTACTCCAGGTGCCGGAGAACTGCGCTGCGTTGGAGTTGGGGATCGTATCGAAATACGCCACTTCCTCCAGGTTGCCGTTGGCGATATCGTCTGCGTTAAGAATACGCAGACCTGCGCGGTAGTTGGTTTCGAACACATAACCGTCTTTGGTGTAAAGGTTGTGGTCGATCGCTTCGGTTGGGCCGACGTAACGTCCAAGCTCTACCGGATGCTGCAGATCGCTCACGTCCCAGATATAAGACGTGGTGTTGATGCCGGAGTTTTGCTCATCCAGCTCATCGTTCATGATCAACACAGAGTGGTTGTCATCGATGAACCATCCCTGGTGCGTATACTGCGAGCCCTGGTAAGGCGTACGCGAGATCTGCTGAGGGTTGCTCTTGTTGGATACGTCTACGATGGTGATAGTGTCTTCGTTGTAGCCAACGCAGATTTCCTTGCCGAAGTAGCGCGAATCCGGACCGTTGTACACCACGCACTGAGTATCGTGGGTATAACCGTCAGCGGAGAAACAGCCGGAGTAGGAAGGCGCAGTCGGGTTGGACACGTCCACCATGTACAGGCCGCCGCTACACTGGTTGCTGCCCACGATGTAGGCGTAACCGGTTTCTTCGTTGATGGCGATGTTGTGCGCGTTGCCGAAGCCGCCCAGATGCGCCGTTTCCGTCAGTGTGGAGCCTGGCGTCACGTTGCGCAGGGTGGTCAGGTCGAACACCTGCAGGCCATGAGTACGGTTGCCGCTGCCGTCAGCGACGATGAACGCATGGTCATTGTAGGTTTTGATATCCCGCCAGGAGTCGGAGCCGTTGTTGTGTGAAGGCAGGAAGCCCAGGTAAACCGGGTTTTCCGCGTCTGTCACGTCAACAAAAGAGGTGCCGTTCTCGCGGCCGACAATAGCGATTTCCTTGCCGGTCTGCGGGTCGGTGTAACCCCAGATGTCGTTCAGGTTGGCGGAGCCGCCGCCCATATCGCCTTTCGGCAAAAATGACATCAGGTCAACGTTTTTACAGGGATAACCTGCGGCGCCGCCATTCTGGCATTCTGTGCTGGCGGTGAAGCTTGCGACGGACGCCGACCCCTCATCGGCCATCATCGCACTCATCATTGGGCTTTGCGCGCCCTCGTTCGAATTGTCGTACTTAAAGCCGTCAGGAAACATTGCGCTGTGCCCCCAGGAATGAGAAGAGAGCAAGAGAGCGCTAGTCGCCGCTACAGCCTTTAAAGGAAGATTTTTCATCTTTATATTTCCTTATAACTCTGCGGTTTGAGTTTTATTAGTTCCGCTGAATTCCACTACCGACGAAGAAACGGTCATCGGGGAGAACATGACGTTATCCTTGTCTGTCGAGTACTGCGACTGGAAGCCCCAAACCCCTGTTCGGTCATCCACGTCACTCGCGTGAAATCACGCAATCTTCGCCACTACGGAAACGCCTTGTTATTGAATACGATCATTGGCTTCTGGCCTATATGTCGTTCGTCCTAATTCATCTCGGGCGTTCGTTCTAGCCGTGGCGAACCGGCTATTCAGCAATAATCGCACCATGCGCCGCTTCCCTGGAATCTGGCCTTGCGGTCAGCATCCGGACCGTGGCGGCGCTAAAACAGTGCGTTAATGCACCTTTTCGTAACACATTGATGTCACAATAGGTAACTTGAATTTACCAGCGTTAAATAAAATCGAAAATATCCGACGACTTTCGTCGCCGGATATTTACGCAGTCCGAGACTGCGGTCACATTTAAGGAATCAGATCAGACCTTGAGGGCCTGTCTTAGAACACCATTTTCCAGCTGTCGATGTAGCCAGTGTCGCGTCTTGCGCGGTCGGTGACTTTCAACTCCCAGGTACCGTCGACGTTTTTGCCGCCCAGATTTACGGTGTAGGTTTTGTTCAGATTATCCGCGCTGCCGCCGGAGCGGTTGTGCAGAGTTTGAACGCTACCGTCTGGACCGACCAGCTGAACAACCAGGTCGCCGATGTAGGTGTGAACAACGTTCACAGTCACTTCAACGGAGTTGGCTGTGCCGATTTCTTTCACTTCGATCGGGCTGGAAACGCCATTGGCGTCGTTGTCTGGAATCGCATAGTCATCAGTGTTTTCGAACTCGCCGCCGCCAGGATCAGTGTCGCCGTTAAAGTCGCCGACCAAGGTTACGCCGGAGTAGCTGGAGTAGCCGCGCAGCATGACGTAGTAGTCGCCTTCGCTTGGCGCTTCGACGGTGCACACTTCATCGTTGCCGTTTTTGTATGGACGGCAGTCGTAGCTGGAGGTGCTTGGCTTGGAGCCGAACTTGACGTACATGTCAGCGTCGCCGCTGCCGCCGCTCATGGTGAAGACCAGATCGGTAGCGTCAGCTGGTACGCTCAGTTTGTAGTACTTCATTGAGCCCTGGTTGCCGGAAAGGCCTTCGATCGGCGTTGCTTTCTCCATGGTGATGACTTGATCGCCAGGATCAGTGCCGTCGCAGCTTACGCCAACTTGCTCGAACGCAGCGGTAACGTCGGCTTTGCTGTAGCCTTTGTCTTCCGCAGCGGACTCAACGCCGCAAGCGCCGTCGTTGAAGTTGGAGTTTGGCGTCCAGTAGGTCTGGTTGGCGCGCACGAATACTTCAAAGGCTTTCTTGGTGTCCCAGCCGCTGGTGGTGGCCAGCAGATAGAAAGCTTTGTTGTAAACGCCGCTGCTGTGATGCACGTCCAGGCCGTCATAGTAGTCGCTGGCGTGGCCGATAGAGCTGCCGTCACGTGGAGGGTTGTCCATGTAACGCAGACCGTCGCCGTTTTTCATGATGGCTGCGCCGACATAGAAGTCGTTTTCGCCGTGCATGAAGAACTCAGCCGCTTCGCCGGCCATGTCGGAGAACGCTTCGTTCATGCCGCCGGGCTGTCTTTCATAGACCAGGCCGGAGTTGAACTCGGTGAAGCCGTGAGAGACTTCGTGCGCGACCACGTTGATGTCAACCAGCGGATAGAAGTAGCTGGCGCCATCGCCGAAAGTCATTTGGCTGCCGTCCCAGAAGGCGTTCTCATAGCCATTGCTGTAGTGCACGCGCAGTTTCAGCTTGGTGTTGAGCGGGGAGGTGTTGAACCACTGGTTGTACATTTTGAACACTTCGATACCGAAGAAGTGTGCGTCATTCAGTGGAGAGTATGCGCCGTTGATTTCCTTGACGGTGTTTCTCGGGCAGGTGAACTGGTGGATCGAACCGCCGGAAGTGCCGTGGTTCAGGTTGATCGTTTCAACATTGGCGGTGCTCATACGACATTGGGAGTCCACTTCAAAAGTGGGATAGTCGGTGCCGTACTCGTATTTTCCAGTTTTCTGGTTGCCTCCGGGGCCAGTGGCTTCTTGATGCGCCAGGCCGTCCCAGGTCTTGATCACGTCGCCGCTATGAGCGTCGATGATGAAGAATGGACGCTTGGGATCAGGCGCGCCATTGGTTGCTTCAGAGAAATAGTTGACGACGTAGACCAGTTTCGCCTGTTCGGATTCCTGGTCGAAGTAGATCATCAGTTCGGAGGATTCATTGCGATATTGCGGCGCATTCACGAAGGTGAATCCGCTGTTGTTTTTCGCAATGTTCAGCGCTTCCTTGTCGGAAATGGTGGGGTTGGCTCCGGGTACGAAACCATTGTCCAGATCCGCTTGGATGCCCTGAATCAGGCCGCCGTTCATGTGGACCACTTCGTCGTTCGCATCGCGCACCATGATGATGTGTTCGCCGAAAACCTTCAGTCCATGATAGGTTTGCTGCAGTCTTTCATAGGTGCGGCCGTTTGCTTCGGTTCGGCTCGAAAGCTTGACTAGGCCATTCTCCCCTAACAGTCCCAAAGCAGCATCGTTGCTCAGGGAAGCCATAGATGAGCCAGACGCTAAGAATCCCGCGCTTTGATGAGTGCGGAGATCTACGCGCTCCGCCGCCATTGTATGAGCGGAAGCGAGCGTAAGGCCTACTATCAAGGCATTAAGCTTAAAGTGTCGATCAGACATGCTAAAACTCCAGTTTTAATTATTTAACCGGGTCGAAGCATACTGGCGTTCAGCGAGAAGGAAGATATATACGAAAGGAAACGATATATAAAAAGATAGGCAAACGAAATAGAACAGGCTTTGGATATAAATACACCTGATCCAATAGGATCATTTCATGCTTTGGTAAAAGTATGAAATGCAGTGAAGTGACGGCAAATAAACTTCACATTCCATGTAAAAGTCATATAAGGCTTTTAGCAAACCCGTTTGTTATCTTTTTTACGCGCTAACCCTGTCGCGTTAGAGCTATCCATACACTGCACTTGGTAGCCCTTTAATTATCCGAATCGCCAAACATCCAAGTACAGTTCTTTCCCATCCTTGTTATGGGGACGCGCCACCCAGGTCACTCATACATCTGTTTGATGAGAGGGTTAACCCTCTGAATTCCCAGGCTTGGCGACAATCCGCCAACTTGGCTGCCGGAGTCGTTCCTTGATGCGATTTTTGTATGAGTTGGTATTTCCATTCGCATCGTTTGCTGACGCCGCGGCAAGCAAGTGGAAAAAATAGTAGGTTAAAAAATTACAATCTGTCAACGTTAATAAGGACTAGGATAATGGATTATCTATAGGTATTTTCCGTAGTGGTAAAAGCCTATGTCCATGCTCAAAACACAGGTTAAGTGGTTGATTCTTTCGGTTTTTACTGATGGTATTTAATAAACGGCATTAAGTTTTGAGAACTGCCGCTCATCTCTGCCGTCGCTCTCTTTGACATAAATATTTTATCTGTGTCGGTAAATATTACGGAGATGAAATAAAGGTTCTGTTTAAAAATTGATTTCCTTTCATGGTTTCAATAGAAGAAACGTATAGTGAGAATTTGGAAAAAGCGCGCTTTACTTGCTTTTATATAAGCGAATTAATTGTGTATTGGTGGCCTGGTATTAAACCGAATGGGACAAATATCGCTTCAAAATTGGGACAATGTTTCCCTGTTATGACGCTATCCGGGTTCGGAGAAATTGTTAGAATCCCAAAAAAACGCAGGAAAAATACCTGCCTTTCGAATGACGACGCGAGTCAGGGCGTAACAGGGTCGACTGTGCGGCGGATGTCTCCGCGCGGTGGGAAGTAAAGACAAGACAGGGTGATAGTGGAGCATGGGAACGATAAACGTGAAGGATTTGCAAGGCGCGGAAGTAAAAATCCAGGCGGTTGAGGGTTACTCTCTCATGGAGCTGTTGCGAGACAACGGCTTTGAGATGGCCGCCATTTGCGGAGGCGCTTGCATTTGCGGCACCTGTCATGTTCATGTGCGCGGGGAGAACGCACGCCACTTGCCTGAACCTGCTTATGATGAAGCCGAACTGCTGGAAACCAAGCCTGATTACATCGAGGGAGTGTCGAGGCTGGCGTGTCAGATAAGTTATGCAGAAGAGTTGGACGGTCTGTTGTTGGAGTTGACCGAAGATAACTGACTCTCGCTTATTTCACCCCTCCGGGCTGTTTGGCGGTGGGGCGCACGCAGGCGATTAAGGTTCGTCTTAAAAGGGATGATCACTTAATCGTTTTTATTGTCCGCGACGGTGCGTCAGCGGAACTAATCCCGCCTCCGCGTTTCCAATCTCCTGATCTCTTCACGTATAAATATCTCTATCCAGGCGCCCTGGGTGTGGGTATTTCATCCAAGTCGAAACTTGTAGGACAATAGGGTTAAGTTATGGTGACGGAAGCACTTTTTAAAAAAATATCCCGGTTTAGGCTAAAGGTTTATTTAAAGCTTCATCGAATCAGTTTACATTCTGCTCTGAGGATGAATGCTCACTCCACAAAATATCAAAAAATACTGAATAACTATTACTTCCCCTGGAACTAATAAGAACCGGGTTTGCCGGTTCATGACACCCTGAATTTCCGTGCGCGAACGTGATGTGTTCTCCGCCGGAGGCGGCGCTCTTTGCGGTTCAGCGGTAAGGCGTTGCGACTGAAAGGGTTCACCAAATGTGAATATTTAACAGCACAGACGGTTGAACCTGTTTATAACTAAAAAGATGGATCATCAGCTGTTGGAATAGGTTGCAGTTTAGTTGAAAAGACGTTGGTCGCAGGACCGACTGACCGGTAGCTGGAGGCCAGACGCCGGGCGTTAATAAAACTAAGAAAATAAGCTTTTCATTATAGTTAGGGATGAATGCACTATGGATCTTAACAGTATGTGTATTTTTACCAAGGTCGCGGAAACTAAGAGCATTACTTCCGCAAGTCAGATGCTTGGTATAAGTAAACAAACCATCAGTCGTAAAATTATTCAATTGGAGGAATCATTAGGCGTTTGCCTGATAAGGAGAACCACTCGTAACTTTGAATTGACCACCGCCGGTCAAGCGTATTTCCAATATTGCACCTGTATAGTGCAGCAAGCGGAGGAGGCCAATGCGATGGTCAAATCCCTGCAAAGCACTCCGGTAGGTGAAATTAAAGTCAGTATGCCTCTGGCGTTTAATAACAATAACGCCATGTCGAAATTGTTCACCAATTTCCTTAAGAAAACCCCGCAAGTAAAAATCGATATACATCTCAGCAACCGCCGCACTTGTCTGATCAGTGAAGGGATAGACATGGCGTTCCGGCTGGGGCCATTGGTGGATTCGACCATGATTGCGCGGGGACTTGGCGTATTGACCTTTACTTATGTGGCGAGCCCGGAATATGTGGAAATGAACGGACTGCCTGATAATCCCAATGACGTCATCAATCACACCATTATCGCCATGCATGATTGCAAGCTTCTGGATGATTTCCGGATCAATGAAAAGATTGGCGATCGCGTGCAGATAAATGACTTTTCATTGGCGAAACAAATGGCGATGGACGGCTTTGGTATTGCTGTACTGCCGGTGTTTATGTGCGTGGATGAAATCAGAGAAGGCATTCTGATCCCCATTCAGAAAGAATGCTTCCAACCCACGCGGCATCTCAACCTGGTGTACACCCAATCCCGTCACCAACCCGCCCACGTCAGGAAGTTCATTAACCACGTCGTAGAGGAAACCCGCCCAATACCTCCCTGGGAAATATATGTCGACGATGTTTTCCCATCCCCCCATACCATGATTCCCCCGCATAAGAATGTCGACAGAGAACCGTTGCTGATGCAGAAATAGACAAAAGTAAGCAGCGCGCCCGGAGCTTTCCGATATTGTCCCCCCTTCGGAGATATCGGAAAGCTCGCTCTTCTGAACGGTTTAGTTAGCGTCGAACATTCTTCTCAGTCGTGAATTCCTGATCAGAAATAGCTCTGTCAGGAGTCTGCCGCCACAGCGCCAGACGCTCTCCGCCAATTGAATAATCCTAGTGAAGTCAGTAATCCCAGTATGACCAGAGAGACGCCGATATATTCGGCGGAGCTTGGCGTTTCGCCGAGTATTACATCACCGAAAAGCACCGCCAGGCCGGGCGCCAGAGACGTGAAGACGGCGGCTTGCGCTGCGCCCAGAATGGAGATGGATTTGGTGTAGCACACCAGGGCGATGGCGGCGGCGAGGACTCCTTGGAAAACGCCTTGAACCAGTAACTCCTGCCCGCTTGCCTGAAGCAGGTGAGGCTCGCCGAGCGTTAGATAAGCGGGAACATATATCAGCATGGATAGAACGGACACGATGGCTGCTCCGGTGACCGGCGGAACATTGTAGCGTTTGCTGTTGAGGGTGTAGGACGCCCACAGGAAACCGGACAGGACGAACACCAGGTCGCCAATCCAGGCGTTAGCAAGAGCGTCCGATGAAGTGGTGACGCTCCGATAGCCAATACTCATGATGCCCAAGGCGATCAGCATGAAACCGATCCAGCGCTGGGAAGAGGGACGGTCGCCCAATAACAGAACGCTGCCCAGTGTGGCGAACAAAAAGGCGCAACCGGAAATAATGACGCCGCCATGACTTGCGGGCGCTAAAGTGAGACCGCCAACGCTGATCAAAACATAGGGCGCGCCGGCGCCGGTGGTGAGGATCAGCGCCTGTTTCCAGGTCAGGCCACCCAAACCCGACTTGATGACCCAGGGCAGAAAAATCACGCCAGCCACGATAAAGCGAATGGCGGCCACATCATAGGCGGTTAAAGTCTGCTGCACGCCCAGACGGGAAACAACCGGCCAGATGCCCCAAATCAATGCCGCCAGGACGCCCATGGCGATGCCTTGTCCAATACGAGCCCGCTCAACTGTCACGATTCACCTACTGCTATTTGAAACTTTTAATTGCTGAATGCCAGAACGACATTTTAGGAGGAGGGCTGAGGGGAATTTCTGCGTATTTATGATTTACTATGTCGGAAATCCGCTTATTTTCATAATAAACGCATAAAAGAGGCGAAAATGAACGCACTGGACTCGTTTGACGTCGCATTGCTCAAAGCACTGCAGGAAGACTGCCAGCAAACCTCCCAACAACTGGCGGAGAAGATCGGCCTATCGCCCACGGCGATCCAGCGTCGCATTAAGAGATTGAGAGAGCAGGGGATTATTCACAAGGAAGTGGCGATTCTGAACTCGCAACTGCTGGGTAACAGAATGACCGTTATCATTCAGGTAATTCTGGAAAAAGGCGGACCGCGAATCGTCGACGCCTTCAAACGCCGGGTCATCAAATTCCCGGAAGTGCAGCAATGCTACTACGTAGCAGGGGAGTTCGATTTCGTATTAATAGTCAACGTGGCCAACATCGCCGAATACGACCTACTCACCCGCAAACTGTTTCCAGACGACATGAAGATCAGTAAGTTCTACACCATCATCGCTATCGAAGCGGTAAAAGCCGACTTGAGTTTGCCGTTGTGAGGCACAGTGTTGACTAATAAGAAGGTCGCCAGTGGAAGAAGTAAAAGACGATAGTGTCAGCTTGGCTTGTTTATCATAAAACTACCCTTAAAAGGGAAATGTAAATGGCTAGGACGGAAAAAGAGAAAAGCCAGAATAAGCCCTGCTTCAGGTAATACTGGAGATTTTTCTCGCCAGTTGAAAACCAGCTAAGGTAGCAAAGTGGGAAAAAGCATATGAAGAATAAGCTTCCCGCGAGTTGTAGTCCTATACTCTGCCAAGAATCAATGCCTAGAGCCCCTGCGGTTCTGATAGACATATAGCAGGTTATCATTGCGATGATAGACGCCGCTTCTAATAAATAGAGTGCAGGCTTTAATTTGTTCATGGTTTTGCCTTGGCTATCTATGTCATGCATATGAAGCTGAATTTATCCAATTTGGTTAACTAGGCGTGGTCCTTAATCGACAGGCGGACATCGGAACTAGTGGATCACTAACGTTAAATCCAGTTGTTTTTTCTGCCCAGGCTGGTCATTTAGATTAGCGCTCTGGGAGGCCCTTCGACAAGCTCAGGGCGAACGGGGTGTGTAGAACAGGGAAATTGTTCTTTAGGGAATCTCTGAAAAACGTTGGCGACGCCGCAGGTAGTTTTTCAGAGGTTCCCTAGAGTTGGAAGAACCCTCTCTGTCGCGTCTCCTATCAACCCACCGCACTAGGCGGTGGGCGCCAACCACTCCCAAATTCTTCAAGCCGTCACGGTATTTTTCAGCGTTTCTGCGGCGGGCTTCGGTTTGGGGCCGAAGGCCAGGAGGAGGAGTGGGAGCATGATGAAGTCGAAGATGAGGGCGATGAGGAAGGTGAGGGAGGACATGATGCCCAGGGTCACGTTCATGTGGAAGTGGCTGAGGGAGAAGGCGAGGAAGCCGACTGACAGGACGACGGTGGATATCAGCAGGGCGGGGCCGATGCTGCGGAAGGTTTCCACGACGGCTTCGTTGGGCGTCATGCCCTGATCGCGGGTCAGGCGCAGGTATTTGCTGATGAAATGGACGGTGTCGTCCACCACTACGCCCAGGGTCATGGCGAAGATCAGCACGGCGGCGAAATCCAGTGAGCCTCCGCATAGCGACCAGACGCCAAACGCCACCAGTATGGGCGCCAGATTGGGGGCCATGGATATCAGCCCCAGGCGCACGCTGCCCAAGGTCAGCGTTAACACCAGGCCGATCAATACGGTGGCCAGCGCGGCGTTGATGATCATATTGTCCGCCAGACGCTCAATCATGTAAGAAAACATCACCAGCACCGACACGCCCCGGCTTTTGAAACTGTGTACATTGTCCTGCAGCCATTGATGCGTGCGGTCCACCAGATTAATGATTTCACTGGAGCTGGAGGAGGAGATAGTGGCGATCATGCGGGTGGAGGACTTGGCGATATTGATCTCATTATTGATCTCCTGACCGAAGGGCAGGTTAGCTTCATAGAACAGCAGCGCCTGGGCGTTGGCTTCTTGAGAGTCCGCCGTTTTATAGAACGCCTGATCGCCGTTGTGCAGAGACTTGTTGACCCGCTTCAGCGTGTCAGTCAAAGACGCCACATGATTGATCATGGGGTCATCGAGCAAATGCTGTTTGAACGCCTCTGCGTCTTGCAGGAAAACCGGATCGGAAATGCCTTGTTCAACGCCGGTGTCGAGACTGAAGTGAATGGTTGTGGTGCCGGCCAGACGTTGATCGATAAAGTCCGCATCGTCCCGGAATTCAGTGCCTTTCTCGAACATTTTCACCGGATGATCGTCGATCGTGAAATAGCGTAATCCATAAAGCGGCGCCGACATCAGGCCCAGAAACACCACCGCCACTAACGCCTTTCTGCGCACCAGAAATTCCCCCAGCGCTTTGCAAAGCTGACTGATCACTGAAGTGGCGGACTGATCGCGCTGAATGTTCATTAACATCATGGACGCAGGAATCAAAATCATGGAGTTGATGTAGGCGAACAGCACGCCTAGCGCACACATGACGCCGAGGTGTTGGAACGGCGGCACATCGCTGTACAGCATGGACAAGAAGCCAATGCCGGTGGTGAGGCTGGTCAGGGTGACGGGATAAATATTTTGTTGCAGCGTGTGTTTGACCGCATCGTCCCGGCCTGGATAGCGGGCGCGACCGAACAGGTAGCTGAGCGCCACATGGATGCCCACCGCCACGCTGATGGTGAGAATAACGTGAGGTGCAATGGAGCTGTGGGGACTGAATTCGATACCCAGAAAACCGGTGACGCCAAAGGCCGAGAAAACCGTGAGAATTGTTGAGAACACGATGCACAACGTGACTTTCCAGGAACGGAACAGCAGCGCCATGATGACCATGAAAATCAGGAACATCAGTGGAAACAGCGTCGCCATATCGGCGCGGGCGTACTCATCGAAAGCGGCGTTGAGCATGACGATGCCGCCCAGACGAATGTCGAGGTTGGCGTAGCGTTGTTCATAGCCATCGCGAATGGAGCGCACCTTGGCGGCGGCCTCGGCGATGGCGTTTTCCTTGTCGGGAATCATCAACTGCAGATAGATGGCGGTGACCTTGCCATCGGAAGACAGCATTCTGTCCTTGATGCGCGGCTCGCTCTCGGCGATGGTCCGGCGGGAACTGAGGTAGCCTGGATTATGCAGTTTCTCCGGCACAACCAGATCCTCCACCAGGATTTCTTCGGCGTCCGCCTCGATGTGCTGGAAGTTGGTGATCGAATCCACGCGGGTGACGAAATCCACTTGCCATAACTCTTCCGTCAGCCGCTGCACTGCTTCCATCACTTCCGGGGAGAACAGGTCTGCGCCCTGGGTCGCCTCTACCGTCACAATCAGCGGATCGGTGCGAGAGTAAGTGTCCAACAGATTTTCCCAGGCCACCAGATCCACATTGTCCTTGGAAAAGTACACCCGATAATCGTCGTTGAATTTGATGTATTGCAAACCCGGCGACAGAAGCACGGGCATCAACAGCAGAAACGCAATCACCCGTTTCGGGGCGGCGATGATCAGATGGGCGAGAGTGAGAGCTAGCCTGTTCATAGTGAATCACCGGATCAGTCGAAATAGTAAGTGAATGAAGCGTTGATCAATTGGTCATCGCGCAGGGGATACAATGGATCGCTGTCGTCTGGGTCGTAACCGCGTAAAGTCAGTTCCATGGCGATATTGGGGGTCAGACGACGTTTGAAGTTGAGGTGATAGACCGCCGCGCTGTGATTGAGGTCCGCAATGGCCCCGACGATCAGCGTGCTGTCGTTGTAGTCGTTGGAGGCCCAGCGCACGCCGACGAAGAGATCCTGATCGAAAGGCGTCCCCAGCGCGTCATCGCCGCGAGAGTCATAGATATACTCGGCGAAAACGCTGAGGTCCGCTTGTTCTTCTGGGCGGATAAAGGTGTATTCCGCTCCCGCCACGGCGGCGAAAAAGTCCGTTGGCAAGGCGTAGCGCGAGCTGGATTCTTCCGTATTGTTGTAAGCGAACTCGCCTTTGTACAACCAGCTTCCCGCAGTGCCCTGCACTGTAAAACCCGTGGTTCTCACCTTGTAATACAGCGGGCGCAAATGTCCGGGTTCGGAGCCGGGAGCAAATAGCGGGTCCTGGCGATAACCGTCGTAATGAAAGGCGGCGAGGTTCACCTCTCCGGTTACTTTCTCCACCCGCAGCGCGTAACTCAGGCGGTGATTGTCCCGATCATCGGTGAACAGGGCGTCGTCCTCGTCGAACTCCAGTTGTCCGCGGGTGGGATTCTCCCGGGCTTCGCGACTGGGCAGAGTGCGCTCGCGAAACCAGGGTAGCGCATACACTTCATACTGCATGGATTCCGCCTGATACGCGTAGCGAATGCTGGGGGCGCCGAGTTTGTCCTGGCCCGCAGGATCGCCGGCGATGTCGCGCTGGTTGATCACATCCGCCACCTGCAACGGCAGAACGTTCACTGCTTCCACGGTGCTCCAGGACACATGACGCAGACCGATATTCACGATGTGGCTATCGTGGAAGTACTCAAAGTCCAGTTCCTTGAAGTCGACGCGGTGACGATTGTCGTCAACGAAATCCACGCGACCATAGGGCGTGGCTTTCAGGCTCCAGTTGTGCGGGAGATAGGTGAACAGCTCCGCCGACCCCGCCAGCGCCGCATTGCCATGATCCTGAATCGGCGCGCCGTTCTGCGGATACCAGTAAATCTCAGGGCTGAGGTAGGCGCTGGTGACGGAGATGTCCGCAGCGCCGGCGCCGAGGGGCAGGGCGATGGCTAACGCCAGGGTCGCCGCGCCCGCTCGCTGTGACGCAAATCGCAAGTGTGAGTGCCTGGGCATGAGCATCCCTTTCGCCGCCGAGGTTAAAAGCGGCGCAGGGTGTCGTTGCTCACCCGGCTCAGGTTGAAGCTGTTGAACTCGCCGCCGTCAGCGGCGCCAAACACATAGTCGCTGAGCTGCAGAATGGTTTTCTTCTTGTTCTGCAGGTTCACCATCTCAAAGTGTTTGGGACGCCAGAAGCGGTTCTCGTACTTATTCCATTCGCTCAGCGTCAGGGTTTTCAGCATGTCGCCCTTGGCGTCGTAAAACTCGATGTAACTGGTCTGATAGTTACTCTTGTCCACATGGGTGACCTGCTTGCTGTAACCGGAATAGCCATACACCGGCGTGCGTTCCACCACCCAGTAATCCGGCGTTTCGCTCAGCAGGTTGTACGTGTATTTGGACAGTTCCGTGGTGGAGATATCCTCCCAGCTGAACTCGGAGCCGACGAAAGAGCCCGACTTGTTCTGCGCGTTGATCTTCTTGGTGCGCTTGATGGTGGGCATGAACAGCCACTGATTGTCCGCGCCTTCGGACTGTTCAAAGGTAAGCATCACCGTGCCTTTGATGTCGTTGGGCTCGACGAAGATACCGATGGTTTTATCAGGCACCCCGGCTTCCTCCATCATTTTTTTGATTACCAGGCGCTTGCTGGTGCGGCCCTGGGCGTCCACCAGAGTCATTTCCATGCGCGCCTCGGTTGAGGTCCAGCCCTCGTCAATCAGGTACTGATGAGTGTAAATCTCCAGTCCTTTTTTCTGGGACTCGGACTGATGGCGAGCGGCGATCGGGTCCAGATATCCGTTGATGTTTTTCTCGTCGTAATTGCCCGCCTGAACCGCGCCGGCCGTCAGCGCCGCCGTCAGAAATGCGATGGAAAGTGCTCCTCTTTGCATGATGAATCTCCGCTGATTCCTGTGTGACCGCCGCCGGTCGTCCCGCGACTCAAGCGTCGTGGGGCCGGGACAGGTGATTGATGACGTATCGGTTGGACACTACGGGTTTGAAATAACGCGCAGCGATCTTCTTGTGCTCGGGATTGTCGATGAAGCGTTGCAGGTAGTGCTCCGACTTGAAGGTCCAGATGGAAATGAAATCTCCATAACTGACATCGGGCGACACCGCCGATAAGGATTCCTCTCCCTGCAGCCGATGTATGGGGCCGCAATCCATGCTCAACAGACCTTCGGACAGGGCGGCGAGGCGATTGAGCGCCTGCTGAAAACTGTCGATATCCGCGGCGGAGGCGTCGTCCTTGAACTTCACCATGACAATGCGCTTGTAGGCGCCCGTTTCCCGGTGAGCCCGGAACAGTCGGCTGCGCAACGAGCGCAATGCGGCGGCGGGGGCGAACTTGCGTTCTTTTTCGGTGGGAGCGGAGGCGTTTTCCGTCGCCTGAATGAGAAACCGCTCGGCGGCTTCGGCGAATTCCTCCGCTGTCTGGCGCATGAGTCGCCAGAGAAAGCCGTCGTTTTCCGTCCAGGTCGCCGCGCCTTGGGTAAATAACCGGGACAATCCTGTCTCCGTTCTGAATTTACCCGTCTCTGGTTTGAATCTCATACTGGGCTCCACTTCCGAAATGCGCCTGCTGCATTCCTTATCTCTCGTTAATTCAAGCACTTAAATAAAGCGTTCCAACTTTGCTATCGGCCAAATTCTTAATGAGCGGGGCGCCTCTGAGCAACCGTTAATGGTGAGACATTGTGTCCCGATTTTGGTTGTAGCCAACGAGAAGGGGAGTCAATTAAGGTTTTTCAAACAGCGAAATCACGGATTGCAGGCTCATGTTATTCATCGAAGGCGAATACGAAACCATAGAAGACTGGGTAGCCGATGCGGACACCGGATACTTCAAACGCACCAAGCCGGGCTCGCAACGTCAGGACGCCGCGGTGCTTTCGAAACTGCTGCGTAAACGCAAGGCTTACAAACGCTTCCATGCGGACTGCGTCATTCCGGAAACGGATGTGGAGTACATCCTGCAGCAGGCCAGTCTGTCGCCTTCGGCCTTCAACATACAGCATTGGCGCGTGATTCGGGTGCGGCGCCAGGCGCTCAGAAACGAGATTCTGAAAGCGGCCTGGAATCAAAAGCAGATCAGCGAAGCGGCGGAGATCTTGGTGGTGTGCGCCGACAAGAAAGCCTGGGCCACTCCCGGCATGCCGTTCTGCCACAGCCGTAATCCCCAGGACCGTGCGGCGTTCGCCAACATGCTGCGTTCCATATACGCAAACAATCCTGCGCTGGAGAGAGATGAGGCCATGCGTTCCGCGAATCTGTTCGCCATGTCGGTGATGTTGATTGCGGAATCGCTGGACTATCAAAGCTGCCCCATGTCCGGGTTCAACTACAAACGGGTTTCCGAGCTTCTGCATCTGGATGAAGACAGAGTGGAGATCGCCATGATTCTGACCATCGGCAAAGGCGTCAGCCAGCCGGGGACAGGCAAAAGGCGCATTCCGGCGGCCCGTTTCACCCATGAGGACAAGTACCGGGATTGAACGGCGGGCGCAGGGACGCTTCGGCGGACTCCACTGCGACAACAATTAAAAGCACGCGAAACGAAGACTGTCTTTAGAAGGAGGCACTGTGGACACCATATTCATTATGGGCGCAACCGGATTCATCGGCGAGGAAACCGCCAGAAGCCATATCGCCAAAGGCAATAAAGTACTGGGACTGGCGCGTAGTGAAGCCAGCGCCGCCAAATTGAGATCCATCGGCGTCACGCCCGTCATGGGCGATGTCTACCGCCCCGAAGAGTGGCTGTCAAAGCTGCCCAGGATCGATTACGCCATCAATGTGCTGGGCTTTTTCACTGACGGCATGCCGGCGCGCTTCAGCGTCAGCCACGCGGAAAAGTGCTGCGAGAAATACACCCGCTGGATCAAAGTCACTATCGATCTGGCGCGCCGAAAAGGCATCAAAGCGGTGGTCAACGTCACCGGCACCACCATCTTCGAAGACATGGGCTTGGACTGGGTGACGGAAGAAACTCCTATTCGCTACACCCCCTCCGGTTTCAACCGGGTCGCGACGCCCGCCACCAAACTGTGCCAGCAGGCGATTGCCGAAGGATTGCCGTTGATCATCGCCGTGGCCCCCAGCGTGGTATACGGCGACAAGCCCACTTCCTCCTTTGACGAAGTCTTCGTCAAGCCGCTGGAAAAAGGGCAGATGGGCGTGGTCGGCGACGGTAAGAACTATATCACCACCGGACACGTGGAAGATGTCGGTCGCGCCATCGCGCATATCACGGACGTCAAATACGCCGGCGAATTCTTTCACATCGCCGACGACCAGCCGGTCACTCAGCGCGAATTCGTCACCTCCATCGCCAGAGCGCTTGGCAAGACGCGGGTGATGACCATGCCGAGATGGCTGGTGGCGATCCTGGGCGGCAAGTGCGCGGTGGAGTTCATGACCCTGTCCCAGCGCATCAGCAACGCCAAATTGAAGAGCACCGGCTTCACCCTGAAACACCCGCGTTTTCTCGATGAAGTCGGCGATGTGGTGCGCAGCATGAGACGCGCCCGCGCAGGTCAAAAACTGCAGGCGTCGCCCGCCTGATTCCCGCAACGCCAGCAAGGAGACAAACATGGATTTTCGCTTTATCAACAATCGCCTGGATGAGTCCATCGCCATTCTGGAATTGGACGATCCGTCCGCCAACACACTGACTTACGACCTGCTGCATGAACTGGAATACAAGTTCTTGGCGCTGGAGGCGGATCCGCAGGTGCAGGCGATCGTCATCACTGGCAAGGGCGCACGCTTTTTCTCCGGCGGAGTGAACATCGGCATGCTGCTGACCGCGGGCAAGAAGTTCAACTCCAACTTCATTCTGTACGCCGCGGAAGTGCTGGAAGCTATCACTCATTCCAAGAAGCTGATCGTCGCCGCCATCAACGGCAACATCACTGGCGGCGGACTGGAATTGGCGCTGGTGGCGCACAAGCGGGTGGCGGTGGAAGGCGAGTACAACATCGGTTTCCCGGAAGTGCGCCTGGGCGTTATCCCGGGGATGGGCGGCACGCAACGTCTGACGCGTCTGGTGGGACCGCAAACCGCGTTGGAAATGATCACCCAGGGGCAGTTCATCAGTGCGGAGCGTGCGAAAGAAATCGGTCTGGTGGACGAAATTTATCCCCAGGAAGGCTTCCTCAATCGCGCCATCGCTTTCACCCGCGAGCAACTGAATGCGCTGAAGCCGGCGCCGACGCTCTCCAGCGAAACCGGCGCGGCGCTGGCGCAGAGCCTGAGCACGCCGTTCCCCGAAGGATTGGCGACCCTGCGCAAAGAGAACGGGCTGGCGGTGATTACTCTGACCGAAGCCAGCGCCTCGGCGGATGCGTTCTCCACCTTGCGTGCGCTCAACGAACGGCTGCTGGAGGCCCGCATCGACGAAGACGTATACGCCTTGGCGATCGATCTGTCTGCGGGCCTCCTGCGAGCCGACGAGCTGATTGATAACGATGACTTTGTGGTCGAGTACGGACGCAGGGTGTTCTCCCGCATCGACGGCTTCGCCCGCCTGTGCGTGCTCTACTGCAACCGCGCCATGTCGGAGCTGGAAATGGAACTGGCGCTGGGCTGCGACTTCCGCTTCTGCGACCAGGCCGGATTGACGGCGGAAGTGGCGTTGCCCACGGGCGAACTGGCAATTCTGCAACGTTATCCCAGCCAGCTTCCCGCAGCGCTCGCCGGCAAACAAGTGACGCTGGCGCGACTGGTGGAAACAGGTCTGTTCCGCTGCATCGACGAAGAAGATCCCCTGGCCTGGGTGGCGCGTTACATGACCCGGTTTCTGCCGCCCAACGGCGCCAGCACCGCCATCGGCTACGCCAAACTGGCCATCAGTAAAGGTTATGCGGAGAGCATTCCCTCAGCGCTGCTGCTGGAGCGCCACCTGCAGGAGCAACTATTCATCGGCGCGGACAGTCAGGAAGGCATGAGCGCGTACATCGAAAAACGCACACCAAACTTTAAAGGGGCATAGGAAAATGGCCGCCATTAACGAATACACCATTGATAAGAAGTATCACGACGCGTTGATCGAATGGCAGCGCAAGAACTTCCCGGACATCGGTCTGCTGGAGAAGTATTGGGATGTCTACTTCCCGAATGATCCAGCCTGGCGCTTGACCGCCAAGCTCTCCGAAGTGAAAGCGGATCTCATCAATCAGGGCAAGTATCAGGGCGTGAAGAAGTACGCCACCGCCCGCGAGATGAAAGGCTCCATGCTGTATCAGGCGCTGCGCATCATCAAGGCCCAGTGCAGCACCGAGCTGGGCTCCATCCAGCAGCATATGGACACGGTGAACACCTGCTACACGGATAAGGCGAAGTTCAGCGTGCTGCGCATCATGGCGGAAGAATTTCGTCACGCCTATCAGATGTTCTGGGTGTTGTCTCACGACCCCAGCTGGTCCACCACCGGGTCCAGCCGCATTGCGGAAAACACTCTGGACGAGCTGTTGTCCATGAACACCGGCTCCCATGTGCTGGACGCGTTCAACATTCCTTTTACGGACTCGCTGGATAACGTCACTTTCGCCTGCTTCATCGACCGGGTGGGGCGCTTCCAGCTCACCATGCAGGAAGAGTTCGCCTACGCGCCCATGGCCGCCAGCATGCGTCCGATGCTGAAAGAAGAAGCCTTCCACCTGAAAACCGGCTGGGAAGTGCTGAAGGAAATCTGCGAAATGGCGGCGGTGGGCGAAGGCCCCTGGACCCTGGCGGACATCCAGAAAAAGATCAATCTCTGGTATCCCCGCGCGCTGGAAATGTTCGGCAGCGAGGAGGGCGGCGAGTCCAACCTGGAATTCAGTTTCAAAACCATGTCCAACAAAGAGGCGATTGGCGGTTACATCAAAGAGATCGAGTGGCTGCTCAACTCTCTTAACGCGGCCATCTTGCAGCGTCGACATCCTGAACTGAGCAAGGAGCAGGTGCGTCTGATGGCGAAAGAAACCGCGATTCTGCGGCTGCCTTCGACTCGCTTCCTGCGCTTCCGCAGCGGCGAGGGGATACATGAGTCCACTTTCGATGTGGATGGCAATCGCATCAGCCCCTTTGAATACATCAATTACCTGACCCGTGTGCTGCCGGAGAAACTGTGTAGCACGGAGTACTTCAGAAGCTACACGGACAGGATTCGTCAGGCGCTGCCGACCATGACGGCGGCGTAGACGGGGACCTTGGACAGACACGGCACATTAATACGGATGGATAAAGTTATGTACGACGTTGCAATCATCGGATCAGGATTCGGAGGCGCCGCAAGCGCCATCATGCTGGCGAAACTGGGCCACACTGTGGCGCTGATTGAGAAGGGCAAGCACCCGCGCTTCGCGCTGGGCGAATCGACTACGCCCATCATGAGTAAGACGATTCGGCACCTGGGTCAGAAATACGACATTCCCGAGTTCGTCAATCTGGCCAGTTACGACACCATCATGAACGCGCACATGCCGATCACCTGCGGACCCAAGGAGCTGTTCCACTACTTCTGGCATGAACCTGGATTGTCCTCCGCCAAACTGAGCAATGGCGCCGTGCCGGAAATCATCGTGCAGACGCCGGAAGTGGACACGCAGTTGTACCGTGCGGAGAGCGACAAATATCTGGTGGACGTGGCCATCAGCTACGGCGCGGATTATTTCGAGGAAACCACCGTTGAAGACATTGAATTCAATGACGACGGCGCGGTGATCAAGTGCTCCCGTCCAGACGGAAGCGCCAGCGAAATCAAAACCAGGTTCATCATCGACGGCACCGGCCATCGTTCGCTGATTTCCCAGCGTTACGACCTGATTGTGCCGCAGGAAGAACTGGATACGCCGCTGAAAAGCCGCAGCATTTTCACTCACTTCAAGGATATCGGCGACTTTGAAAGCAGTCTGGAATGCGATGACGCCTTTATCGGACGCACCCCGGTTCCGCGTATTCGCGGCACCCAGCACCACTGCTTCGACGGCGGCTGGATCTGGTTCATCCCGTTCGACAACGGCGTCACCAGTGTGGGGCTGAACCTGGATATCGACACCTATCCAATCAATGACAAAACCGGGGAAGAAGAATTCTGGGAGATCATCGGACGTTATCCGATTGTCGAAAAGATGTTGAAGGGACGCGAAACCTTGATGCCGTTTATCAAGACCAAACGCATTCAGTTTCGCACAAAACAAGCGGTCGGCGATCGTTGGGCCATGTTGCCGGGTTCGGCGGTAGGAGGTGATGGTTGGTTTAGCACCGGACTCGGCTTTACCTTACTTTGCGCACATCGCATCGTAGACATGCTGCATACCAAGATGCTCAAGGACGACGACTTTTCCCGTCAATATCTGGAGAACTACGAAACCGCGCTGTTCAAGGAGTGGAAGTACGTCTGCCGCATGGTGGACGGCATCTACAAGAGCATGCGCCACTTCGAAGTGTTCAAGTACTACTGCTTCTTCTGCTTCATGGGCGCGGAGAGCTTCGTGCACCGTGGCGGCATCAAGCGCCCGCATGATCCCAAGTTCCTGCTGCTCAACGTCGGCGACGACAACTTCGTCGCCAAGTTCGAAGAGTTCTACACCATGGTGAAGGACCTGCACGAACGCGATGAAGTGACCCAGGAGCAGCTCGATTACCTGCGCGATTTCGTGCGCTTCGAAATGAAAGACTATAACTACCGGGATTACGGCAACCCCATTTACGGCGGCGTGCACCGTCGGTTGGACAAGTCATCCCGATACTTCGCGGAACTGGCCTGATCAACTGAGAAATGACCACGGAGAGGACAACATGGTTGCGAGTAATCTTGATCCTATAAGCGTTGATGTCGTCGTAGTGGGCGGAGGCATCGCGGGGTGCTGGACGGCGCTGAAGCTGTTGCGCAAGGGCATCCCCACCGCCATCGCCTTCTACAGCGATAGCGATCGGGGCGGCAAGCTGGGCGCTTCCGCTTTGTCGGTGGGCGCCATCAACACCTCTCCGTTGACGCGCGGGGATTATCTGGAATGGTTGACCGACCTGGGGCGCGGACAAGAGCACTCAGACGTCGGCGCCATCACCAGAAATCACCTGGCGTCGGAACTGGACGCGCTGTTGGAGTTCGACGCGCTCAAGAACATCCAATTGGGTGTGGCGCTGAAATCCGGTTCCGGTCGACATCTGTTGGCGCGGCTGCTGCAGGAGATTCGTTATCTGGGCGGCGTCGTTTTAGACAACGCCTGGGTGACCCGTATCGTCGCCGACGCCAAGCGTTGCCATGGCGTGCAGTATCAAAGCGGCGATCAAATCGGAGCGGTTTACGCCGGCGCGGTGGTGCTGGCCTCCGGCGGCTATTCCGGCCTGTTCCATGGTTCGGTGAAAACCGGCACCTACGGCTCCGTGCACGGTCGCCATCTCGCCGCCGGCGGCTGGTTGAGCAATCTGGAGTTCGTATTCAAACACGGCTACGGACAACCGGACCTGGGCACCCTGACGCCGACGGAAGAACTGCCTGGCGCGGAAATCTATGACGAGAACGGCGAACACGTGGACTGGCTGGAGCAGGAACTGTTCTACGGACGCGGCACCAGCAACCACTTCCAGGCGTTTATGACCTGGCGTAAGGGCGGCGATCTTAAATACTACGTGGACTTTCGCTATCGCGAACTGCACCGCAGCATCAAACGCATCGCCGTAGTCGGCTCCGACGATATCGAAGATATCTGCGCGGACAAAGAAGCCTTGATCGCCGGTCTGGTGGAGCGCTGCCCGGAAGCCAGTCAAGACGCTTTGCGGGAGATTCTTGAAGCGGTGAACCGGCATGAACGGGAGTACAACTTTGAGACGTTCAGCGAGATCAAGGCGCTGGTCGCGGACGCTTATCCGGTGGATCGCAGCCGCATTCGTCAGATCTCCTATTTCTCCATGGGCGGCGTGGCCCACCACAAATTCAAAACCAACCTGAAGAACGTGTTTGTGTGCGGCGAAGCCATGCACGACTACGGCGCTCATCGGGTCGGAGGGTTGCCGTGGGCGTTGTATCTCTGCGCCGCCAAAGTGATTTCTGAAAAGATCGACTTGCTCAAGCGGCAGGGACATTTGCTGTCTACGCCGTTCGAGCTGGATGACAAAGCGTCCGCCTATGACAAGAAGTTGGTGGCGGAGTTGCAGCAGGGATTGCAGCGCTATCAGGAAAGCGGCGTGGATGTGGAAGGCGCGGCAGCCTTCGCCGACTGGATTCGGGATCAACGACGCGCGCTGACGGCGCAACACCGGGAACTGGATGACGTGGTGGCCTATCTGCTGGTGGGCGAGGCCATTATGCGCTCCTCCCTGGCCCGGCAGGAAAGCCGCGGCTGTTTCTTCCGGGACGATTTCGGGGATGAAAATCCCGCCCTGAGCTCACAACGGACGCTGACCCGCTATGACTCAGAATCCGATGAAGTACACGCGGAGCTGATCAGCGCCGAACAACTCTCCGCAATGATAGACAGAGGGCGATTAGCGATGGACGACAAATCTTTGATAAGCAGCGCGGCCACAAAAAACGCGGCTTACTTTCTGTTGAAAAAGCATGTTGAAACCGGACTTGGCGGCAAAGCGGCGGTGGAGACGCTGGACGTTTCATACACTTACGACGAACTGTGGAGCCTGACCAGTCGATACGCCGGTTTCCTGAAAGCCAGTCGCATCGACGAGGGCGACCGTGTGGCGCTGCTGCTGAACGACCGTCCCGAATATCTGGCGATGTTCCTGGCGACGCAGCAAATCGGCGCCATCGCGATTCCGCTCAACACCTTCTCGAAAGAGCAGGAGCTGACTCATTATCTGGAGGATTCCGGGGCCAAGCTGCTGATCACCGAGGCGGAACTGGTGGCTCGTTACTCCGTAGAGCAGATCAACGAGCAGACCCATGTGGAAGTGGTCAGCTACGAGGACATCGCCACCTCCCGCATGGAGCCGGTGGAGGATATTCTTCCGGTCAGCGATGAAACCATCGGCTTCATTCTCTACACCTCCGGCAGCACTGGCAAACCCAAAGGCGCGATTCATCGCCAGGTGAGCATGGGCTTCAGCGCGGAGAATTTTGCGCGCAAAACCCTGAAGATCAACGACCGCGACCGTATTTTCTCTTCCTCCAAGTTGTTCTTCGCCTATGGACTGGGCAATTCGCTGTACTTCCCATTGTACTTCGGCGCCACCGCGCTGTTGTGCAGCACCAAGGCGGCCCCGGAAGTGATTCGGGATATTTTGGGACAGCTCAAGCCGACGGTCTTCTTCGCGGTGCCGGCGGTGTATCGGGGCATCCTGGAGGGCGGCGGCGCGACGGAAGACAACTTCCGCTCCGTACGCTTATGCGTCAGCGCCGGCGAAGCGCTGCCGATCAAGCTGGCGCAACAGTGGTGCGCCGCCACCGGTGTGGAAGTGCTGGATGGCATTGGCAGCACTGAGGCATTGCATATCTTCTGCGTCTCCAACCATTCCTCCGCCAAGGAAAGCTATTACGGCCGCGCTGTGCCTGGCTATGAGCTTTGTGTATGCGATGAGAACGGCAAAGTCCTGACGGAAAACGCCATCGGCGAGCTGCGGGTGAAAGGGCCTACCCTGGCGCAGGGCTATTGGAACAATCCCGCCAAGACGGCGGAAACCTTTTACGACGGATCACTGCTGACCGGCGACCGCTACTTCGCCAACGACAAAGGCGAGTATGTCTTTGTCGGCAGACATGGCGACACCTACAAATCCTCCGGCCTGTGGGTCTCCACTCTGGAGATCGAAGCGGTGCTGGGTGAGCTGGCGGCGGTGGCGGAGTCCTCCGTGGTGGTGTTCCAGGGCAACGACGGGCTATTGAAATCCAAAGCCTATGTGGTGGCCCGGGAAGCGGAAAGCTTCGAGGACAAACAGCGGGTGGAGACCGATACGCACCGCTTCCTGCGGGAGCGTCTGCCTAAATACAAAACCCCTCATTGCGTGGAGGCGCTGGACGAACTGCCCCGCACCGCCACCGGCAAAATCGCCAAGGCGATCCTGCGGGATATGGCTCAGGAAGTCATCTGGGCCAGACCGGTGAGAGAAAGCGCTCCAGAACGGGAGCTGAACATGGCGCAGTAGCGCCGCACTCTAAACGCCGACGTTGGGATGGGCCCGGCGCGGCGGACTAATAAAAAAACTTCCCCCAAAGAAACTGATTCCGCCTACGGGCGGAGGAGGTGGGGGGCTCTAAACAATACTCTTACGGAGAGAAGTAGAATGAGCTTCAGTAACCCAAAGTACTATTCAAACACGGCCACACTTTACAGCGCGGCTTTGGATGAGGGTGACTACCACGATTGGAAAGACTCCATCATTACAGGCCTGATGGGATTCATCACCCCGTTCCCGGAGAAGATGCGCATCAACCGCGCGTTTGTCCGGCAGATGTACGAGGGCTACCAGCAGGAAGGCTTCAACAATATTCTGGATATCGGCGCGGGCCCCATTCCCAGAGGTCATGAGTGGGCGACCGAAGCCAATATCATGTACGTCGATCACAACCCGGACATCGTTGAGCACGCGCGCAGAAAACTGCCCGCCGGCGCCAGCGCAAGATACGAAACCTCCAGCGTCGGCGCGTTGCCAGGGTTGCTGGAAAAAGGTCTGGTGGACGGCTTCTTCGATGATTCCAGAAAAGTGGCTTTTGGTTCCAACGCGGTGTTGATGTTCGTGGACGACGCGGAAATCAAGAGCACCTTCCAATACCTGTACGACTGGTGCGCGCCGGGCTCCGTGCTGAAAATCAGCACCACCGGCATCACCGGATCGGAGAGCGACCTGCGCGCCAAGTTCATTCGCACCTTCTTCAAGAAGGTCAATGCGCCCATGCACATTCGTAACGTGGACAAGTTCTGCGAACTGTTTGCCCCCTGGAAAGTCACGCGTCGCCCCATGCCGTTGTGGGAGTGGGTGAACTGGCCGCCTTCCAAAATGACAGCGGGCATCGGTTTCGATATCTACGGTATTGAACTGCGTAAAGAGTGATTCGCGTCAGGCATGCCGAGCGGTTCGCTCGCTCTTCCCATGGATCGCGGTTAACGCACGAGGAATAAGATATGGATAACATACACAAGGACATCCCTTTCGGGAGTCCGGTTCAGGTGGGGCAGGGCGTATTCCTGCTGAAAATGCCGCTGCCGTTTCGCCTGGATCATATCAACCTGTATCTGATTGATGATCAGGACGGGTGGATTCTGGTCGATACCGGCCTGAATCATCGCGCTGTGCGTGAGACATGGGAAGCGTTGGCGGATACGGTCTTCCAGCAAAAGCCGATCAAGAAGATCCTGATCACCCATCTGCATCCGGATCATATTGGTCAGGCGGCCTGGCTGCAGCGCCGCTTCAAGGCGGACGCCTATATTTCCGAAGGGGACTGGCTGATGGCGCAGCGGCTGTGGTTTTCCCCTGCGGAAAGCGCGATTCCCCGCTACGCGGCGCACTACCGGGCGTTTGGCGTGGACGGGGAGCGTTTCGAGCAACTGATCGAAAACCGCGGCAACTATCAGCGTCTGGTGAAGGAACTGCCTTTACAGGTCAAGTTCTTGCGCGCTGGCGATATCATCAGCGCCGCCAGCGGCGACTGGCGCGTGGTCAGCGGCAGCGGCCACTCTCCAGAGCATCTGTGTCTGTGGAATGAGGCCAGCCGTGAGATGATCACCGGCGACCACGTGCTGCCGAAAATCACCCCGAATATCGGCATTATCGTGGGCGGCCTGTCTAACCCACTTGAAAACTACCTGTTGTCCCTGGAAGATTTTCTGGCGATTGATTGCGCCAGATACTTTCCTGCCCATGGACTGCCTTCCGAGAACTACCATGAACGCATCGCCGAGATCAAAATGCATCATCATCGGCAGTTGCAGAAACTTTTGAGCGGTTGCGGCGAACCGACTACTGTGTACGAAGCGGTGGGCATGCTGTTCAATACGGAGCTGCCGCCTCACCAGTATATGTTTGCGCTGGGGGAGACCGCCGCGCACCTGCGTTATCTTGAAAGCATCGGGTTGATGCATCGCGAGGGCGAGAAAACCTGGTCTTTCAAATCCGTCTCCCAAGCCGACCAGCAGAGGGAGGAAACCGCCTGCGCGTCTTCGGTGTAAGGTCATGACGGAGAGGAGCGGCGGGGTGTTTAAAGTCAGGAAAGTTCTGGTGACTGGCGCGACGGGGTTCGCCGGGAGCCATATTCTGGAAGCGCTGAGTCGAGTCCCAGGAATCCGGCCTATCGCCGCCTGTCGTCATCCCGGCGCACTGCCTGCGGAAGTCTGTTGCGAAGTGCGCGAAGGCGATTTGCGCGACGCCAATTACATCAAGGATGTGTGCCGGGGCGTGGATGTGGTGATTCACGCAGCGGCCTGGACGTCTCTGTATGGTCATCGCGAAAGTTCGCAACGCCTGTATTTTCAGCCGACCCTCGGATTGATCGAGGCGGCGCGGCAGGCGAGCGTAAAAGTCTTCATCAACACCAGCACTGCTTCCGCCGCCGCGCCGGAGCGTTCCTCCGACCCCTATAGTCCCGGCGTCGAGCCTCCTTATTGGCCGCACCTGTGTAATCTGGTGCGCATCGAAAATATCCTGCGCGGATACGCTCGCGACTGGTTTAAGGTGATTAACCTGCGCATGGGGATTTATGTCGGGCGACGTTATCGCGTCGGTTTTCTGCCGATATTGCTGCCACGTCTGAAAACACGGCTGATTCCCTGGATTCGCGGCGGCAAAACCAGTTTGCCCCTGATCGATGGTCGCGATATCGGTCAGGCGTTTTCTCTGGCGGCGCAATGGACGCCGGGAGAAAACTTCGCCGCCTTCAATATTGTCGGTTCCGGCCCGCCCAGCGTGCGTGAGGTGATCGAATACATCGCCGACCGGCATCAGATTCCTAAACCCTGTTACAGCGTGCCGTTTCCCGTCGCCTATGGCGTGGGCGAACTGATGGAGCTGATTGATCCCTTGATGCCCTTTGACCCATTGGTTACCCGCAGCCTGATTCACTTGCTGGAAGAAACCGGGGCGGATAACAGCCGCGCCACCGCTGTGCTGGGCTATCAGCCGCAGATCGACTGGCGACGCTCCATTGACGAACAAATTGAAGAAATATGCCGCCAGAAAACCCTGGCGCCTATGCATAATTTGTTGGAGACCTGAGAGTCTGTTTAAATTGCGGACCTATCGGTAAGTTGTGCGCAGCCTGCTGCCGCGCCGTGGATATGGGAAATGGATCGCATAATGGAATCTCTTTTGTCCTTCATCAACAATTCTGTCTTATGGCTGGTCTATATTGTTCTGAACCTGCCCGGCGAAATCAGCGCTCGCAATGCTGCGGAGCGCCATCAGCGCAACTTGAGCGCGCTGGAAGCGACGCTGAAGGAAGGTGGCCAAGCCAGCTCGACCATCATTTCCGATGGCGAGCGCATGCAGGCGGTTCTTTACTATGATGGGGAATTCAGGGCGACCCTTAAGGGGGAAGAAAAGGAGTCGACAACGATGGGTTTTCAAACCATCGACGCACTGGATGAATACTTAACAAACTCAACGCCTTTCAGGGCGCGTGACTTTATTGCGTAACACCATGCTTAAAATAAAAAAGACGGAAAGGATTCATTATGAATAAAGACATCTGGTTGATTTATCACAAGTCCTCACTCAGCCCCCGTTCGTCCATCAATATGGACGGCTCCGATTACATGGTCGGCGTCAGCGCCGTTCCCGCCAGAGAGATGATGGAAGCGATTGAGCTGTTCAAAGAGCATCTGCGGGAAGACTACATGGCCCCCATGGAGTTGTGGAAGTGCGTGAAATGGGGCTCCGGCGATTATGGTCTGGAAAGTGAAATCGGCGCGGATATCGAAGAATCCGTCACCCTTGCTCAGGCCAGCAACACCACCATCACCACCGGTATTTCCTCCGAATTTCTGGCTGACCTGGAGGAAGAGCTCGTTGTGGTGAAGTCTGAGTGATGCAAAAGTAAGACGGCAAGACGCGCTGTTCAAAATCCGTCTTCAACAGCGACCAAAGATACAAGCCCTTACTGAGTAACGTAAGTAAAAGTAAGGGGCGACGAAACGGGCGCATTTGTTCAAGTGCGCCCGTTTTGCTGTGCGTGTTTACCCGCTAATCAGGCAGGCGACGTTGTCTCGTCGTCCGAATCTATCTCTATTTAAACTAGAACACCCCGATCCGCATCGTTATAATCGCCGGCTTTTTTCCAAAAAGGGGCCAGTTATGTTCGCCGGTTTTGATTATGGGACCTCCAATTGCGCGCTGGGCGTGATTCGTCGCGGAGAAGAGGCGTCATCGGAGGTGAAGTTGCTGGGCCTGGATCGGGACTCGGTGTTGCTGCCTTCCAATCTTTATGCTCTGGATCGCAGTCTGGTATGTGAATATGTCGCCGGGCGCATTGCTGATCCGGACGCCCGTGAATCCTATCTCGCCTCCCGACCCAACGCAGCCGGACAGGCGCAACGCGCCCGCCGTGAGCTGAGCATCGGCTCCGACGAACAAGTGTTGTGCGTCGGTCGGCAGGCGGTGGATCTGCACATCGAAGCGCCGGATGAAGGCTTTTATATCAAGTCTCCCAAATCTTTCCTGGGCTCTGGCGGCCTGAGTCGGCCGCAACTCGACTTTATTGAAGACGTGGTCACCGCCATGATGATATGGGCGAAGTCCCAGGCGGAGGCGAACGCGGGAGCGGAGCTGTCGCAAGCGGTGATTGGTCGTCCGGTGAATTATCAAGGAGCGGATAGCGACGCGGCGAACCGGCAGGCCATGGAAATCATGACCTCCGCAGCGCAGCGGGCGGGATTCAAAGACTTTGAGTTCATGTATGAGCCTCTTGCTGCGGGCGTTAACTTTGAAAGTCGCATGCAGCAGGACCAAGTGCTGCTGGTCGTCGATATCGGCGGCGGCACCACCGACTGCTCCATGGTGAGAATGGGGCCGTCGCACCGCAATAACGACAATCGCAGCGATGACTTTCTGGCGCACTGCGGTCAGCGCACCGGCGGAAATGATCTGGATATCTACCTTACCTACAAAGGCCTGATGCCGTTGTTTGGTCTGGGAACCGATAAAAAATCCGGTCTCACCATGCCCACGCAGCCGTTCTGGAGCGCCATCGAAATCAACAATGTGCGCACCCAGGCGGAATTCAGCGCCTGGCAAACCCGCGATGACATCGCGCAGCTATGCCGCGACGCCAAACGCCCGGAGTTATTGAACCGTCTGTTGCTGCTGCAGGAAGGCCGCAAGAGCTATCAGTTGGTGCGCAGCGGAGAGCAGGCCAAGATCGAGCTGTCAGACGCCGACGCCCATGAGGTGAATCTCGACTACATCGAAAAAGGCCTAAGCCAGCCTTTGGACCGCGCGATGCTGGGCGAAGCGATTCAAAATCCGCTCAACCGGATTATCGACATCGTGCACGAGGCGCTGAAACTGGCGCAATGCCGTCCGGATCTGGTATACCTCACCGGCGGCAGCGGCAAATCCCCGGTTATCCGCGCCGCGCTTGAGCAGGAGCTGGGCGAAATTCCCGTCGTGGACGGCGACTTCTTCGGTAGCGTCGCGGCGGGGCTGACCCAATGGGCCGCTAAAATCTACCGATAACAGGCTGCAGATAAAGGTACGGATGAAGTTACGGATAAAGGCCGCAAAGTAAGGAAATAAAATGGAGCGAGTGATCAAGAAACTAACGTTAGGATTGTTTGGGTTTTGGTTGCTCGCGTTGATGGCCGCTCTGATTACATTGCGTACCTGTCCAGGCGCGATTGAGTGCAGCCAGCATGACGATCGCATCCTGTTGACGTCTTTGCAAAGCGCGCTGCGTCTGTATCAGCTCGACCACAACGCACTGCCTTCAAGAGAGCAAGGATTGCAGGCGTTGAAGAACGGTTATCTCGCCAAAATCCCAATTGACGCATGGGGACAAGAGTATCAGTACTCTCCTGAGCCCTGGCATGGGATGGAAATGACGCTGTACTCGATTGGCCCAAATGGCGTCGATGAAAAAGGCGAGGGCGACGATATCGTGAACTGGGATAAGGCCTATCCCTGCGGTATTTTCGACCCTTGTCCAAGTCTCTGTGAGCGTGCCCAAAATGCAGCGATTCATGCCGGTATGGTCTTGCTTCCTATTACCTGTTTGTCTGGATTGGCGTGGTTGGCGATCTTTATACGACGTCGGCGTCAGGCGAGAGGGGTTGAGAGAGAGTAGAGGGGGGGGAAGTTATTTCAACAATGTTCAATTTACGGGGGAGAAATTTCCAAACACCCGCTTTTTACCTAGAGTCGCGCTGCTAAGATTGGCGGGCGCTTGGTTCATTTTGGGCTATCTTCCTGTGATAGTTCGTCATCCTTGCATTCCCTTTTTTATTCCGCTTCTACCTGCATGTAGTCGATATAAGCGTTGAGTCCGTCTTCCGCTTCTTGCTGCGAAGCGTAGGGGCCGATGGGAATTTGTTCGCGGGTCAGGTAGAACCACTCGCCGTTTTCGATATAAAAACGATCTGAGCGATCGTAGCTGGGACGCTGAAGCGCGTCGTCGGTGCGTGTCAATTGGTTCATGTCTACTCCATAAGAAACTGCTGTTAGAACCGGAAAGGCGAAAAATTATACACATTTACACTTTGTTACAAAAGAGCGAAATGCCTCGCCCTTCTAAGACTTTCAGCGAATACCCCTCATTTTGACTAGGGTATTCCCTAGGGGCGGAGTCATTTTGGGACTTAGACAGGGCGCCGGTCGATTAACTAGAGTGACTTCTTTGAACTCCCAGTCTCCGACCGGCGCATCGTGCGTCGTAATACCTTGTGTTCCTGGCGATATCAGCGTACGCGGCCGTTCTTCCAGGCTTTCAACAGCTCGTCGTAAGACGCCGTAACGCCCTTGGGTTTTTCATTGGATAGTTTGGGCTTGGGCGCGCCGGGTTGGCGCAGCCAGTAGTCTGCGCCCTTGACCTCACTGGCGTCCGCGATTTTAGGCGCGCAGGACTGCAATTCCATGTTTCTCTGAATGACCGCCATCGCCCGATCTTGCCTTTCCGCCAAAGTGTCCAGCGCCTGCTGCGGGGTTTTCTTGCCAGTGATGGCGTCCGCCAGCGTCGGCCACCAGTAGCGCGATAGCTTGGGATAGTCCGGGACGTTGACGCCGGTGGGCGTCCAGGCTTTGCGGGCGGGACTCAAGTAGAATTCCACCAGTCCGCCCAGTTTGGGGGCGGCTTTTTGCATGGCGGCGGATCTCAGGTCGGATTCGCGAATCGGCGTCAGGCCCACCAGGGTTTTCTTCAGGGATACGGTTTTAGCGACGGTGAACTGCGCATACAGCCAGACCGCTTTTTGTCGGGTTGGGCTCATGTTTTTGGGAATGGTCCAGGAACCGGCGTCCTGATAACCCAGCTTCATCCCTTCCTGCCAATAGGCTCCGTGAGGCGAGGGCGCCATGCGCCATTTTGGCGTGCCGTCGCTGTTCACCACTGGCAGACCGGGCTTGGTCATGTCTGAGGTGAAGGCGGTGTACCAGAAAATCTGCTGGGCGATGTGGCCCTGCGCGGGAACGGAGCCAGCTTCGCTGAAGTCCATTTTGATAGCTTCCGGCGGCGCATATTTCTTCAGCCAGTCGATATATTTCTCCAGTGAGTACACGGCGGCGGGGCTGTTGGTGGCGCCGCCGCGATCCATGCTGGAGCCCACCGGGTGGCAACCTTCGATGCGGATGCCCCATTCATCTACGGGCTTGCCGTTGGGCAGCCCCGGGTCCCCCGCGCCGGCCATGGAAAACCAGGCGTCGGTGAAACGCCAGCCCAAAGACGGATCGCGCTTGCCGTAATCCATGTGTCCGTAAACCCGCTCGCCATCGATGTGTTTGACCTTATTAGTGAAGAAGTCGGCGATGTCCTCATAGGCGGACCAGTTGATCGGCACCCCGAGTTCGTAACCGTAAATTTCTTTGAACTTCTTCTTCAGGTCCGGGCGTTGGAACCAGTCGTAGCGAAACCAGTAAAGGTTGGCGAACTGTTGATCGGGAAGCTGATAGATCTTGCCGTCGAGTCCGGTCACGAAGCTGACGCCGATAAAGTCGTTGATGTCCAGAGTGGGTAAGGTGACGTCTTTGCCTTCCCCTTGCATGAAATCGCTCAGAGCCAGAATGCGCCCGGAGCGGGAGTGATTGCCGATCAGGTCGGAGTCGCTGATGAAGGCGTCATAACGGTGTTGGTCGCCAATGAACTGCACCCAAAGGCGGTCAATGACTGTGCCTTCCGGCTGCAATTCATGGTTGATCTTAATCCCGGTCAGTTCGTTGAACGCCTTCGCCAACACTTGGGATTCATATTCGTGGGTTTTAATGGTTTCCGACAGTACGTTCAGTTCGAGTCCCTGATAAGGCGCGGCGGTGTGGATAAACCAGGCCAGCTCTTCGATTTGCTGATCTCGGCTGATGGAGGAGTCTTTGAACTCGCTATCCACCCATTTTTCCACCTGCGCGCGTTTTTGCGGCGTCAGTCTGTCGGCGTAGGGGCCGGCGGCTGCGTCTGCGGCATGCAGCGCCGCGGCAAGAGTGAGAGAAAGCATAGAGACGCTGAAAGTGTTTTTTATTGTGATCATAACTACTCAACCTGTCTTCGTATTTGTTCGTTTTTATTTGAGAAAGGAAAGCGATACAGTCGGCATTCGAAATGTGACGCCAATTGCAATGGATAAAATTTATACACAAAATGCCGTAATTTAAATGGCTGTCGCTGAATTATTTGTAATTATTCGTATGTGAATAAGCTAAGTGGATGCGATGAATGAATTTTCCAAAACGAAAAAATTGGAAAAATGGCGTTTTTGTGCGCAGTGTGTATAATCCAACGCCCCTTTTTTATCGGCCCCGCCATACTGGTGAAGGCCGCTCCGCTTCTGATCGTTCGTGGAACAAATATGTTGTTACTTTCAAAAAAACATGACTGGCTGGGAAATGTGCGAGCCGACCTGCTGGCCGGACTGGTGGTTGCGCTGGCGCTGATTCCTGAAGCGATTGCGTTTTCCATCATCGCTGGCGTTGACCCCAAAGTAGGGCTGTACGCGTCTTTCTGTATCGCCATGACTATCGCTATCGTCGGCGGCAGACCCGGTATGATCTCCGCCGCCACCGGCGCGATGGCGTTGCTGATGGTGGATCTGGTGAAAGTTCATGGCCTGCAGTACCTGCTTGCAGCCACCTTGCTGACCGGCGTATTGCAGATACTGGCCGGGTATCTGAAACTCGGGCAGTTGATGAGCTTTGTCTCACGCTCGGTGGTGACAGGCTTCGTCAATGCGCTGGCGATTCTTATTTTCGTATCGCAATTGCCGGAGCTGACCAACGTCACCTGGCACGTATACGCCATGACCGGGGCGGGACTGGTCATCATTTATCTGTTCCCCCATGTGCCGGTGATTGGTAAGAGCCTGCCGTCGCCATTGGTCTGCATTCTGTCCATGACCGCGGTGGCGGTGCTATTTGATCTGGATATCCGTACGGTAGGCGATATGGGCAAATTGCCGGATACGCTGCCAATCTTTCTGTTCCCCGACGTACCCTTGAACTTTGAAACGCTGGCGATCATTTTCCCGTTTTCCGCACCCATGGCGGTGGTGGGATTATTGGAATCTTTGATGACAGCGACCATCGTTGACGACCTGACCGACACAAAGAGCGAAAGAAACCGTGAGTGTAAGGGGCAGGGCATCGCCAATATCGTCGCAGGGCTGTTTGGCGGCATGGCTGGGTGCGCCATGATCGGTCAGTCGGTGATAAACGTTAAATCCGGTGGTCGCGGCAGGCTATCCACTTTCGTAGCGGGCTTTTTTCTGCTGGTGATGATCGCTTTCCTGGGGCCTTGGTTGTCGCGTATTCCCATGGCGGCCTTGGTGGCGGTCATGATCATGGTGTCTATCGGTACTTTCAGCTGGGACTCCATCATTAATCTGAAGAAGCATCCGCTCTCCACTAATATCGTGATGATTTCTACCGTTGCCATGGTTATCGCGACTCATAACCTCGCTTACGGCGTTTTTCTCGGTGTTTTGCTGGCGGCGTTGTTCTTCGCCAATAAAGTCAGCCACTTCATGTATGTCGAATCCGCCCTGAGTGAAGATGGCGCCCAACGCACTTATCGGGTGGTGGGGCAGGTGTTTTTTAATTCATCCGACAAATTTGTCGCCAACTTTGATTTCAAGGAAGCCGTGGATAAAGTGGTCATCGACCTGCATCGCGCGCACTTCTGGGATATCTCCGCCGTTTCTGCGTTGGATAAAGTAGTGATAAAGTTCCGCCGGGAAGGGGCGGATGTCGAGTTGATCGGCCTGAACGAGGCCAGCGAGACAATTGTTGACCGCTTCGGCGTGCACGATAAGCCCGAAGAGATCGAGAAAATCATGGGAGGTCATTAATGGATAACAATAACAAGACGGTGTTGGCCTGTATCGACGGCTCTAACTTCAGTCGCGCCGTTTGCGATTACGCCGCCTGGATTGCGCAGCGTGTCGGCGCGTCCTTGAAGCTGTTGCACAACATCGAACATCGCGAAGCGCCCGCCGTGTCGGATCTGACTGGCAGCATTGGTCTGGGCAGCAGAGAGAAACTCCTGGCGGAGCTGACCGATCTGGAGCAGCGTCGCAGCAAGATTTTGTTGCAGGAAGGCAAACTGATGCTGGAGGCGGCGAAAGAAAGAGTGATCGCCGCTGGCGTCAGCGATCCTATCGTCAACCAGCGTCACGGCGGTCTCACCGAGGCGCTGATTGAGCTGGAGGACGATATCGGGGTGCTGGTGATGGGCATTCGCGGCGAAGAGCATGAGAATCAGGCGGGCCGCGTTGGCGCGCATCTGGAAACCATTATTCGCTCCTTGCATCGTCCAGTGTTGGTGGTGAATGGCGAATTCAGCGCGCCTCAGCGCATCATGCTGGCCTATGACGGCAGCGAAGCCGCTGGCAAGGCGCTGAATATGGTGGCGGAAAGCCCGCTATACAAAGACCTAAGTTGCCATGTCGTGCATGTCAGTCGCGACGGCAAGGCCAATGAGCAGGTGCTGGAGCAGGCGGCGCAACGTTTGCGGAACGCCGGCGTTGATGTCGTCACGGCCAAGCTGACTGGCGCAGTGGAGCAGGAATTATGCGACTACCAGCGTCAGCACGATATCGATCTAACTGTTATGGGCGCCTACAGCCATACCCGTCTGCGTGAACTGCTGCTCGGCAGCTTCACCGCCAAGATGCTGACAATGACGCAAAAGCCATTGTTATTGCTGCGCTAGGATTTCCTGTAGAAACAGGGATAGTTTGAACAGGATGATTTAAGAAAGAGGGAAGGCGTCCGCCTGTGCGGCGGACGCGAACTTTCTGACCCGCCGTCTAGATACGCTTTGGTAAAACGTCTTTCAGCTTGTCGTGCATGTCGCGCAAGGCCTTTTCTGTGGTGGCCCAGTCGATACAGGCGTCGGTGATGGAGACGCCATATTGCAGATCCGCCAGATCGGCGGGGATTGGCTGATTGCCGAAATGGATATTGCTTTCCACCATCACGCCCACGATAGACTTGTTGCCTTCCATGATCTGATGAGTGATGTCCTGCATGACCAGCGGCTGCAGTGACGCGTCCTTGTTGGAGTTGGCGTGGCTGCAATCCACCATGATGGCTTCGCGCAGTTTGGCTTTCTGAAGTTCCTTCTCGCACAGTGCGACGCTGACGGAGTCGTAGTTCGGCTTACCGCCGCCGCCGCGCAGCACCACGTGACCATAAGCGTTGCCTTTGGTGCGGATGATGGCGACTTGTCCTTCCCGGTTGATGCCCAGGAAGGAATGCGGATGCGAGACGGAGCTCATGGCGTTAACCGCCACAGTGAGGCTGCCGTCGGTGCCGTTCTTGAAGCCGATGGGCATGGACAGGCCGCTGCTCATCTCACGGTGAGTCTGAGACTCAGTGGTTCTGGCGCCGATGGCGGACCAGGAGATGGTGTCCTGCAGGTATTGCGGAGAAATCGGGTCCAGCGCTTCCGTCGCGGTAGGCAGGCCCATTTCCGCCAGCTCCACCAGCAGTTGCCGTCCCAGGTGCAGGCCTTTCTCGATTTCGAAGGAATCATCCAGGTTGGGGTCGTTGATCAATCCTTTCCAACCGATGGTGGTGCGCGGTTTTTCGAAATACACGCGCATAACCAGATAGAGAGTGTCCTTTAATTCGTCCGATAACGTTTTAAGTTTCTGCGCATACTCTTTGGCGGCCGCCACGTCGTGAATCGAGCAGGGCCCGACCACTACGAACAGACGGTGATCCTTGCGATCAAGAATATTGCGGATGGTTTCGCGACCCTCGATTACGGTTTGACCCGCTTGTTCGGACAGAGGGATGTCGCTCTTAAGCTGGTCAGGAGTAATGAGAATCTCCTGACTGTTTACATTTACGTTTTCAATCTGATTTAAGGACATGCTTGATCCCTACTTGATTTCCCGTGTCAGCACTCCAGGCGTCAGGCGAACTTCGCTTGTGGGAAAAAGAGTTCGTCAGGTCCCCGATGGCGCTGGTTTGATTTGATCCCGCCGGCGAACCCCGCGGCGCGGCCGGGCCCGGGCAGGACAAGAAGAATAGCAAGCTTGCCGGCGTTAGCCTATAGATGAATCGAGGAAATTCAGCGCGCAGTGGGAGTTTGCGGGCGGTTTAACCGCAGAATGGGAACCCGGAGACGGAATTTTCCGTCTCCGGTAGGGTCGGCGTTAGCCGACTATAGGCAACACTGGGGCAAATAGGGGAATTCGTCCAATGGACGTCTATCCCTGCGCCGGTCAGTGCTGCGACGCTCAAGGTTTTTGATCCTGGGCGCGTTCGATCCCGGTTGGTTGCGACGCTCTCTGCGGCGGCGATCTTCGCAAAGGTTATACATCGAGTCCTCCTTGTTATTCACTGCTGTTCGGTCTTGCGGGACTCTGCTTTAAAGCATAACAGTATTACGTTTGTGGGGTCATATTGATTGGTCATAAGAGCGGTCTGTACAGAATTGGCGGTTATAGGCGACGCGCATGAAATATCTGTCAGGCGCGACTCGTCCGCGACAAATCCGACTATACTTTTAGAGTCGTCCGGACATTTTTAACCTCGCGTTTTTATTCCCCTCTAACACCGGACCGCTTCGGCCCGGATCTCGCTGATGCGGCTGTCTTGATAAGATGGGTTGCGTGCAAAAGGTACATGATGGAGCAAGCTGAAGTTACAGTAGAAGCCCTTTCCGCGGCCTTGGTCAGACTGGAGCTTCCAGAGACGAAAGAAATCTTTTCTTTTCTTGGCGACACCGCCGCGCCGCCGCAAATCGACAGAGAGCGCCATGAGGTGGCGGACAAGCTGGCCAGCGTCAGCCGGGAGAAGCAGGAAAACCTCAAGGGCGTGGTGCTGGCGCTCAGTAAAGAACTTGGCGGATTGGACAGAACGCTGGTCAACTGCCTTACTTTCATCGACCGCGCGGCGGAGCGCTGGGAAAGCGCCAGCCCCCTGGACCCATTCGTAAAGAAGACGCTGCTGCGCCGTAAATACATATTCGCCGCCTTGCTGCTGGATCAACCGGAATTCGTCATCAACGAAGAGCACCCGGTGGCGCGCCTGCTGGCGTTGGTGGAAAAGCTGTTCATGGGATGGGAAGAGGGCGGAGGCCAGCCGCCGCCCTTTGTAATGAAGTCCCTCTCAGCCTTGACGCATCTGCTGGATGACGACAACTGTCTCAGCTCCGACGAGCAGCGTCGCGCATACGACGCCTTGATGGCGGAGTGGCAGCGGGAAAGTCAGCGCCGTCATCAATTGGAAAAGCGCCTGATTGAAACTGAATTGGGGCTCGATAATGCATGGTATATCCACCAGAAGGCCGCGATGGCGGTGAATCAGTCAGCGGAGGGGGTAGAGCTGCCGGAAGTGGTGGTGCAGTTCATGAAAGGGTCCTGGCTCGACTCCATGCGTCTGGTGCTGTTGCAGGAAGGCGAAAGCAGCAAACACTATTCGATCATGCGTAAGCTGTGCGATCGCATTGTGTTCACGTTTCGCGGCGATCACACGGCCGCCAGCCAGCAGAAGTTATACACCTTCGCGGGATTGATCGTAGAAGAGCTGGAGAAACATCTGGTGAGCCTGAGCCATAACCCCAACGATGCGGAGCAGACCCTGGCCTGGCTCGAAGATATCCTGATGAGCATCGTCAAAGGTCAGGATGTGGAGCGGGTGATGTTCACGCCGGCTCCCACGGAACTGGATGAGGTCAGAGATCAGTTGCAGATTGACGAACTGGCGCTCACGGAATTGCGCGGGGGCTGGTTCAACCGGTTCGAAAAAGTGTGCAAGTTTCTGGTCTATCTGCCGGGACAGAAAGTGGTGGTTTGGGGCGACTATAACGGCAGAAAAACGTCGATGGAGCCCATAGAGGATTTGATCAAAGACAAGAATGAAGGGTGTCTGCAGGCGTTCGATGGTTCGACGCGCATTCAGCAAGTGTTTTATGAGCTGGCCAGGGAGTATATTGTCTGGGATCGGGCGCAGCGTTTGCGTCAGCAAAGTTTGCTGGCGAAGGAAAAGGCGCTGCGTAAGGCGGCGCAGGAAAAAGCGGAAGCTGAAGCCAAGGCGATCATCGCTGCGCGGGAAGAAGCCGCCAGAAAGCTGGAGCAGGAACGCCTTGAGGCGGAGCAGGAGTTGCTTCGGCGGGAGTTGGAAGAGCAGGAAAGAAAAGCCCTGGAGAGACGTCAGCAGGCGCGTAATGCGATAGACGGCCTCAAAGTGGGTGGCTGGGTGCAGTTGCAGAAGGGAGGCGAACCTGTGCGCTGTAAGCTGGGCGTACGTTTGAACGCCACGGACAAGCTGATATTTGTAGATGATTTCGGGATGAAAATAACAGAAATGAAACGTGATGAGGTTGTGGACCACATTCTCGACGGGCTTTTTGAAGTGTTGGGAGCGGGTGTGGAAATGGAAGAAAGGTTGTCCCGCGCCTTGGGCAGAATAGGCATTGCGAAGAGGTGACGTATGTCGGTGAAAGAAAATCCCCTGGACGATAACCAGCGCACGGAGCCGCGTCTGCCGCACAATGAAGTGATTTATGTGGAGATCATGACCCCTGGCGCGGTGGAAAGCGACGATCTCAATCCGGCGGTGCGGGCGACCGAGACGGTGGATATCTCCGCCAACGGGCTGCAAGTGCGTATTCCGGAGGCGCTGCGAGTCGGGGCCATCTTGCAGATATGCATCCTGCGGGAGAAAACCGGCGACAAGTTTCATCTTACCGCCGAAGTGAAGTGGCGCAAACGCCTGCCAGGAACTTATGGATATATGACCGGATTGGCGTTGTTCGAGTCCGAAGAGACCTCCATCGTCGAGTGGAAACTGGCGGTGTCAGCCATGTTTTCCGATGAGGACGCCGACCACGCGGATCACGTCACCCACTGAGGATTTGTAATCCTCGGGGTGACGGAATGATTATGGCGTGGTCGCCGGGAGAGGGCGATGCGCAGAAGGCGTCAGATGCCCTCCATCGGTTCGAAGCCGCCGTCGCCTTGCAGAATGGATTCCAGCTCTTCAATGGAAGGCTCGCTGTGTGTCGGCGCCTGCTGCAGGTCTGACAGGAATACGATAGCGTCCTGCACAGTCTGGTAGGCGATCTCCTCCATGGGCACGTGTCCTACCCCGGGATAGCTGATGAACTTGATGTTTCTGACGTCCCCGCGCCAGCGCTCCGCCAGTTTTATGGGAACCCAATGATCCGCTTCTCCCCACATCAATAGTGTCGGCGAGCGAATGTCCGCGAAGGGAAGGTTGCGTTGCTCCGCCGCGGCTTCTTTCATAATGCGCATAGTGCGCACGTAAATCTTCCTGGCGCCGGGGCGCTGGGACATGTGTACGTAGCGATAGAGATTGTCCTGGCTGATGCGCTTGGGATCGCCATAAACCTGCTCCACATTGCGCGTCACCAATATCGGCGGTTGCACGTAGTTGGCCAGCGTTCCCACCACCGGCATGGTGGCCAGATCGAATACTCCTGGCGTGTGTTCCTGCGGGTAGCCTACCGGGTCAATCAGAATGAGTTTCTCCACCTGTTCTGGATGCTCCGCGGCATAGCGGGCGGAAAGATAGCCGCCAAAGGAGTTGCCCGCCAGACTGAATCGGGTTAGCTCCAGTTGTCTGATGAACTTGCTGAAACGGATGTAAACGTAATCTTCATCGAAGTCATCGGCGTCTTCCGGCCCTCCGGTCAGGCCGTAACCGGGAAGGTCCAGAGCGATGACGCGGTAGTTCTTGCGCAACTCCTCAATCCATCCTTCCCAAGTATGTAACGACGACATGATGCCGTGCAGCAACACAATGGTCGGACCATCGCCGACGTCGCGATAGTGAATCTGCAGGTCATCCACTTCCATGAAGCGGGAGTCTTTATCCGCGTATTGCTTCTTTAACTCTTTCAGGGGAATGTCTGCGACGCCCAGGGCGTTGGCGAGAGTGGGACTGGCTTTGAGTGATGGCTTGAGGCCGGCGCAGCCACTGAGCCCGACGACGAATAGAAGGCAGAACGACAGTAAGAGCTTCCTGTTCATATGCGGCTGAAATACTCCTGGTGTGGATTTTGTTTTTATATGCGTTGCGCGGTGGGAGCGTTATGTCCCTAGATAACAAAAGGTTACATTAACCCTAATGTCGGACTCATACAGTGACGTGGTGCTGAAAACCAATACGCGCCTGTGGGATAAGGGTCTTGGAGAAAGTTGACGAAGAGAGGTTAAGAAACGGCGAGACGTTTAAATAAGGAGCCGGCATGATCCGGCTCCCCGGTATTGCAGTCAGCAGCGATAACTTATTCGCCGCCTCTGGCGGTAATGTTGAAGCCGCCGTCCACGTACATGATTTCACCGGTCACGCCGCTAGCCAGATCAGAGCACAGGAACAGCGCGGCGTTGCCCACTTCTTCAATGGTCACGTTGCGACGCAGCGGGGTCTGCTTCTCGTTTTCCTGCAGCATCTTACGGAAGTCCTTAATGCCGGACGCCGCCAGAGTGCGGATGGGACCTGCGGAAATCGCGTTGACGCGAGTGCCTTCCGGCCCCAGGCTGCACGCCATGTAACGGGTGTTGGCTTCCAGGCTGGCTTTGGCCAGACCCATTACGTTGTAGTTGGGGATAACGCGTTCTGCGCCCAGATAGGTCAGCGTCAGCAGGCTGCCGTTGCGGCCTTTCATCATTTCGCGGGCGCCTTTCGCCAGCGCGACGAAGCTGTAGGAGCTGATGTCGTGGGCGATGCGGAAGCCTTCGCGAGTGGTGGCGTCCACGTAGTTGCCGTCAAGCTCGTGGCCTGGCGCGAAACCGACGGAGTGCACCAGAATGTCCACGCCGTCCCAATGCTGGCCGAGGTCTTTGAACAGTTGTTCGATTTCAGCGTCGCTGCTTACGTCGCAGGGAAATGTCAGCTTGGAGTCGTATTCCGCGGCGAAACCTTCCACCCGGCCCTTGAGCTTATCGTTTTGGTAGGTCAGGGCGATTTCAGCGCCTTCCCGATGGAAAGCGTCAGCAATACCTTTGGCGATGGATAATTTACTTGCAACACCGACGATCAGTGCTTTTTTTCCGCTTAGTAATCCCATTTTTCTATCCTGTAGTTATCTTCAGAGAGACCTTCAAGCTGTTTATGAATAAACGGCCGATGATTGTATTTACTTAAGCTAACATCCAAAACTTATTGTCGGCTGAAACATTAAATATTTTCTTACTAATCACGGCGACGCTTCTATGAGTCTTTAGTATGACAGAAAAAGGCGCGCCGTGGCCCGTCCCGCAACGCCCCGGGAGCATTTAACGGGACGAGGGAGGGCGCGCTGGTATGAGATGTAGCCGCTTTGTATTAATAAAAAGCAGTTTCCAATAATTTGCGTGTGTAGGGCTGCGTCGGATTGGCGTAAATGGCGTCGCAGTCGCCAGCCTCCACCAGCTCACCGCCCTGCATGACCACGATACGGTGGCAAAGCGCTTTCACGACTCGCAGATCATGGCTGATGAACAAGTAACTGAGATGATGCTCTTTCTGCAGTCGCTGCAACAGCTCGATGACCTGCTGCTGGATGGTGCGGTCCAGAGAAGAGGTGGGTTCGTCGAGAATCAGCAGCTTGGGTTTTAGCACCAGCGCGCGGGCGATGGCGATACGTTGTCGCTGTCCGCCGGAAAACTCATTGGGGTAGCGATAACGCCATTCCGGATCAAGCTCCACTTCCCGCATCGCCTCAATCACACTTTGCTCGCGGCTGGCGGCGTCGCCGATTTTATGGATTTCCAACCCCTCGCTGATAATCTCCTCGATGGTCAACCTTGGGCTGAGAGAGCCGAAAGGGTCCTGGAAAATAACCTGGATCTCCCGACGAAGCGGCTTCAGGGATTTGCTGTCCAGCAGGTCTATGCGCTGGCCGTCGTAGTTGATGACGCCTTCGCTGTTTTCCAGGCGCAAGATACTGCGCCCCAGCGTGGACTTGCCCGAGCCGCTTTCGCCTACCAGTCCGACGGATTCTCCGGGCAATATGCTCAGGCTGATATTGTTCACGGCTTTGATGTGGTCCACCGTGCGCTGGAAGACGCCTTTTTTAATCGGGAACCAGCATTTCAGTTCTTTTACTTCCAGGATGGGCATCTTATCTGTTGCGATTTGGGGCGGGGTTCCATGAGGCTCCGCCTCAATCAGCTTTTTCGTATAAGGGTGAGAAGGATTGGAGAATAGCGCCTGAGTTTCTCCCTGTTCGACAACATTGCCTTTTTCCATGACAACAACATAGTCAGAAAGCTTCCTCACAATGTGCAGGTCGTGAGTAATAAACAGGACGGACATATTCATCTCTGTCTGCAGCTCACGGATCAAATCCAGAATTTGCGCCTGTATGGTAACGTCCAGCGCCGTAGTTGGTTCATCGGCGATCAATAATTTGGGCTTGTTGACCAGCGCCATGGCGATCATTACGCGCTGTCTTTCCCCGCCAGAAAGCTGATGCGGATACGCATTGAGTTTTTGTTCCGGATTGCGGATGCCGACTTTATTGAGCCAATCCAGCGCCAGCTCCATGCACTGCTTTTTGGTCAATCCCTGGTGTCTTTCAATGGTTTCCGAAATCTGCCGATGAATCTTATGCAGTGGGTTGAGAGAGGTCAGCGGCTCTTGAAAGATCACGCTTATCTCATGGCCGCGCACTTGTCGCATCCGAGATTCCGGCGCACTGATCAGGTCTTCTCCTTGCCAGAGAATCTTGCCGCTTTTGAATTTGAGAGGAGGGGAGTTCAGGAGCTTGAGTATCGACAATGAGCTAACGGACTTGCCGGAACCGCTTTCGCCCACTAGCGCCACAGTCTGTCCCGCCTTGATATCAAAGCTGACGCCATGGACCACCTGATTTTCTTTGCCTCCCTGGGCAAAGCTAAGAGTCAGGTCTTGCATGCTTAAAATTGTATCCATGAGACTCTCTCAGTTAGTAGCTGGTGCGTGGGTCAAGGGCGTCTCTGACAGCCTCTCCAATAAAGACCAATAAGCCCATAAGTAGCGCGAGAACAACGAAGGCCGTGATGCCCAGCCAGGGGGCCTGTAAATTAGCTTTGCCCTGAGCCAATAACTCGCCTAAAGAGGGAGAGCCGGCTGGAAGGCCGAAACCCAGGAAGTCGAGCGTAGTGAGCGTTTCCACCGAGCCTGATAGTATGAACGGCATAAATGTCAGCGTGGCCACCATTGCGTTAGGTAAGATATGTTTGAACATGATTCTCCTGTCGCCCATGCCCATTGCTCTTGCTGCGGTGACGTACTCAAAGTTCCTGCCACGTAAAAATTCTGCTCGTACCGCGCCAACGAACCCCATCCATGTGAAGAGAAGAATGAAACCGAGCAATACCCAGAAAGTAGGCTCAATGATGCTGGCCAGAATAATCAGGAGAAACAGCGTTGGCATACTCGCCCAGATTTCGATAAAGCGTTGGAAAAACAAGTCTATCTTGCCGCCGTAATATCCTTGCATCGCCCCCGCGATTACTCCAATGATGGCGGAGATAATGGTTAGGCTAAAACCAAATAAGACAGATATTCTGAATCCATAAATCACCCGGGCTAATACATCTCGCCCCTGATCATCGGTTCCTAACAAGTTTTTTGTGCTAGGAGCGCTTGGAGCGGGAGAATCCAGATCATAGATGATTGTTTTATAGCTGTATGGAACCAGCGGCCAAATCATCCACCCTTTATCGTCAATCAGCTTTGCGACATATGGGTCTTTATAGTCCGCTTCGAACTCGAATTCTCCACCGAACTCTGTTTCCAGATAGGTGTTCCAAATTGGGAGGTAATAGCTGTCGTCATACTTTACGAGGATGGGTTTGTCATTCGCGACAAGCTCTGCGAATAGACAGAATAGGAATATGAACAGAAAGAGCCAAAGTGAGTAAAAGCCCATTCGATGAGATTTGAATGCTTGCCAGCGCCGCGCACTTTTATTGCTGAGCTTGAATGACGCCATTAGCTAGCCCCTTTTCTCGAAGTCAATTCTGGGGTCAACCCAGGTATAAGTAAGGTCGGATATCAGTGATATCAGAAGCCCCATTAAAGTGAAGATATAGAGAGTGCTGAATACAATGGGGTAATCGCGTTGGGTAATTGCTTCAAAGCCCAAGAGTCCGATTCCTTCAAGAGAGAAAATCACTTCAATAATGATTGAGCCGGTGAAAAAGATTCTGATAAATGCGCCGGGAAACCCCGAGATAATAATTAGCATGGCGTTGCGGAATATGTGTTTATAAAGCACTTCCCGCTGAGTGAGCCCCTTTGCCTTAGCGGTCATGACATACTGCTTGTTGATCTCATCCAAAAATGAGTTTTTGGTTAAAAGGGTTAGTGTTGCAAAGCCGCTGATAACCATCGCCAAGACAGGCAGAGTTATATGCCAGAAGTAATCCAGAATCTTATTGGGCCAAGATAAACTGTCCCAGTTTTCGGAGACCAGGCCACGCAGTGGAAACCAGTCAAAGTAGGTGCCGCCTGCAAATAGAATTACCAGCAAGATAGCAAACAGGAAGCCTGGAATTGCGTAGGCGATGGAAAGTACGCTGCTGGTCCATCTATCAAATTGATGTCCATTTCTCAGGGCTTTTGAGATGCCAAGAGGAATGGAAATCATGTAAATAAGTAGAGTTGTCCAAAGTCCAAGTGAGATGGTGACGGGCATTCGCTCTATTATAAGGCCAACAACGCTACCGCTTTTGAACAGGCTATCGCCAAAGTCGAACATCACATAGCTTTTCAGCATATTCCAGTAACGTTCGTGGATTGGCTTATCAAACCCGAAGCGTTTCTCTATCTCTGCTATGACCTCAGGGTCTAAACCTCGCGCTCCGCGGTATTGAGAGCTTTCACTGGCTGCTGACCCTACATCCTGTTGGTTAGCGCCAGATATTTTATCCAGTCTGCCTCCTTCAAGTGACATGGCTTGGGCCATGGCTTGATCTACCGGGCCTCCGGGGGCTATCTGGATAATGAAAAAGTTAATGGTGATGATCGCCCAAAGGGTAGGGATCATCAGTAGGAGTCGTCTTATTATGTAAGCGGCCATAGATTAACGCCCAAGTTGCGCTGCTTTGTCTTTGTCAAACCACCAGGTGTCCTGCCCTAAATCGTATTTGGGGCGGGTTTCAGGACGGCTGAATTTGTCCCAATAGGCGATGCGGAAGGCGCTTAGGTGCCATTGTGGAATCATGAGGTACTTCCATAGCAGTACGCGATCCAGCGCATGTCCGTAAACCATCAGTTTGTCTGGGTCTTCCTGGCTTTTTTCTATCCCTTCAACAATCGCATCCACCGCTGGATCTCTAAGGTTGGCGGAATTCCAGGTGGAATCGACAAAGCTGGAGTGGAACAGGATTTTGAGATCGCTGGAAGGATAGGAGAGGGCGGGATAACGGAACGACACCATGTCGAAGTCATGGGTGCGCACGCGGTTGATGTACTGGCTTGGGTCCACTTGGCGCAGATTCATGATGATGCCGATCTTCTCCAGATTTCTCCTCAGCGGCGCTGCTGAGCGCTCTGTAGTGGGGCTGTAGCTGAGAAGTTCAAACTCCATTTGTTGACCGGTTTTGGCGTTGACGGTCTTTCCATCTCTCAGCTCCCAGCCAGCTTCCTTCAATAATTGGAGTGCGATGCGGATATTGTCGCGAATGTAGCCGTCGCCGTTGGTGACGGGCAGCTTGAATGGCTTCTCGAATACTTCCGGCGGAAGCTGGTCTTTTAGCGGATTTAATATTTCCAGCTCTGCTTCACTGGGAAGCCCTGAGGTGGAGTATGGTGTATTGGTGAAGTAGCTGGTGGTGCGAACATATTGGCCATAAAAAAGCGCTTTGTTCATCCACTCGAAATCAAGCAGATAGCTCAGCGCTTTACGAACGCGACGGTCTTTGAAGATAGGGCGTTCCGTGTTGTAGACGAAGCCGGTTGTGCTCTGAGGGATACTGTGGGCCAACTCTTCTTTTTTGACGAGCTTGTTCTTGATCGCCGGAAAATTGTAGGCCGTCGCCCAGTTTTTGGCTTCACCTTCCTGCCAAAAATCGAATTCGCCGGACTTAAACGCCTCGAATGCGACGGTGGCGTCCCGGTAGTAATCGTAGCGGGTGTAAGTGATGTTGTTGCGCCCTTTGTTGACGGGCAGGTCTTTGCCCCAGTAATCATCCAGCGTTTTCACTACAACATATTGGCCGTAACTGTAATCGCTGATGGTGACGCCGCTGCTGCCCAGGGGAACATCTTTGATAGGGTCGCCGAAATTACGGGAAGCCCAGTAGTGCTCTGGCAGGATTTTGAGACTGAACAAGGAGAACATCTGCTCCCTGTTGGCGTCCTTCATAGAGAACTTGACCTGATGCTCATCCAGAACTTCGATTGAGGTGATGAATGAATAATATTTCTTGAATTGAGGCACGCCCTCATTGGCGAACTTCTCAAAGGAGAATTTGACGTCCTGGGCGGTGATCGGCTTGTGATCCTGGAAGGTCGCCTTGGGATTGATATGGAAAATGATCCAGGAATAATCAGACGCGAATTCAATCTTCTCCGCTATCAACGGATAGTAAACTTCAATTTCGTCCTGTGACGCGATCAGCAGGCTATCGTATAGCTCGTCTGCGCCTGCTCCGGAAGTGCCCCTTTGCGCATAACGGTTAAAGTTGTCGTAGGTGCCGATGGAGTGAAGTCGGATTGTGCCGCCTTTGGGCGCGTCGGGGTTAACGTAATCGAAGTGGGTAAAATTGTCCGGATACTTGGGTTCGCCCCTGAGCGCGATGCCTTTTGCTGTGATGACCTCCGGCTCTCCATAACATACCAAGCTAACGGCGCATAAGAGCAGCAGAACGAAGGATCGAATCATTTCATAGCCTTGTTAAAGGTTAATTTATTGAAAACAAGCAGTTATTGATATTAGCAGTTTAATGCGGGCGTACAAGATGATTGACGGACCGCCGCCGTAAACTGTGATCCACGCGTCCTTGCCGACAAAATCCCTGCGCCCGGTGGGTGGGCGTTCCTGTTTGCATGTTGCTTTGTCCGGCGCGAGGCTTCAAGCGCTTTATATTACGATCCGTTTAGGCTGAGCCGCTCTCTTATCGCTGTCGCGCAACTTGTTGGGCGCGCCGCGAGACCCCATAAACGGCTGACTTCCCGTAAAGCGACTACACTTATTCAACGCATGACTTTTACGCATCCTGCGGCGACTTCTACTATTTAATTAAGAGAACCCAATAGAGCGATCATGGTTTTGGCAAAGACAAAGGCGCCTTTTGGCCTGGACGAATGGCTTGAAGAGTTGGCGCACATGGACGCTGTGGTGATGGGGGCGATCATCAGGCAACTGAACCAGTTGACGGCCTCGGAGGAGTCCTCCGTGGCGCAACTCTCGGATGTGGTGCTGAAGACCCCCGCGCTGACCTCAAAAATAATCAAGCTGGCGAACAGTGCGGTGTATAACCCCAGCAGGGCTCCCATACCCACTGTCAGCCGGGCGATCATGCATATCGGCTTCAATGCGGTAAGGGCGATTTGTGTGTCCTCCATTTTGATGGAGGCGTTGTTGAAGCAGCATCCTCGCGACAGCCTGGTCATGCAAATGGCGCGGTCCTTCCACGCTGCAGTGCAGGCTCGCAATCTATGTGATAAAGCGCGGGCGGATGTAAAAGAGGAAGTGTTCGTCGCAACGCTGTTGCTGCACCTGGGAGAAATGCTGATCTGGGGCTACCCTCATCCCGCTGTGGACAAGGCCTATCGCATGTACCAGCAAGGCGTCTCCACGCCGGAACTGGAATCCTTGTTAGGTGTGACCTTCGACCGGCTGACCCGGGAAATGGCCAATGAGTGGGGGTTGGGAGACACGCTGAGCGAAGCTTTGTCGCCCCCGGATGAGCCCAGCAGAAAGGCGCAGGCGGTGCGCTTGGGCGAAGACATCTCCATCGCTGTAGAGAAAGGCTGGGACTCTCCTGAAATGCAGGCGGTGTTGAAGCGAGTGTCGGTGTTCAGCAACACGCCCGTCAATGCCATCAAGGCCAAGCTGCAAGCGAGTATGGAGGAAGCGGCTGAGTTATCCAGAGAGTACTCTGACCCGCAGATTTCCAGAATTCTGGAGCAGACAAGCCGGGAGGCGAAGTCCGCTGAACTGGCGTCGGATGAACCTCTGCTACAGCCGGACCCACAGTTTCAGCTGGAAACCTTGCAGCGCATCATGCAAATGATGGCGGGCAAAATCGATACCGGAGTCTTGTTCCAGACGGTGTTGGAAGGTCTCCATCGAGGGGTGGGGTTGGAGAGAGTCGTACTGGCGATTTTCAATCAGCCGCGAACGCAGGTTGGCGCTAAATTCCTGGTGGGGCAAAAAATGATCAACTGGCGCGAGCGGTTCAGATTCGCCTACGACAAGTCGCAGGATAACTTTTTCCACGCTGTCATGAGTTCGCATCAGTCCGCCTGGATTGGCAGCGGCAGCTACGCTTCCCTGAGCAAACTGCGCACTCGCGCCTTCATCGACATTGTTGGAATGGGGGATTTCTTTATCGGGCCGATTATCGCCAACGGTAGAGAGGTCGGTTTTCTCTATGCGGATTTAAGAGTCAGCGGGCGACCCATGAGCGAAACTTACTACACGGGATTTAAGCATTTTGTGCAGCAAACCTGTTTATGTCTGTCGCTGCTGGCGAAGAAGTAGATTTTCCAGCGGGTATGTTGATTCGAAAGCTTCTCTTGCGCGCCCAATAAAAAAGCCAGCGTTGTAGCTGGCTTTTCAATCAGTCCGCAGATGAGCGTCAGTTAATTTGCGTGACGTCTACGTAGATGCTCAGGCGCTGGCCTGGGCGCAGAACGCTTCCCTTATTGATAGAGTTCCAACGTAGTAGATCGTTGACGCTGACGTTAAAGCGGCTGGCGATGCGGTACAGCGAATCGCCGCTACGAATTTTGTAGCCGATCTTGCGAATAACCTGACGATTCTTGATGGAGGGGGAGGACGCCTTGGCGGTTTGCTGCACGCCGGACTTGGTCCAGATAACCAATGTTTTGCCGGGAGAGAGCACATCGCCGGGCGCCATGCCGTTCCAGCGCGCCAGTTTGCGAACATTGACTTTGTAGTCCTGGGCGATATCCCACAGGGTGTCGCCGGCTTTCACTACGTGCTCCACCTTCGCAGTGCCGTTGCCGCCAACCTGCTTCGACTGTTTGGCTTCCAGACGGTTGTCTGCGCTCAGGCTGTAGAAATCTTCGCCTTCATAAGAGCTGGGAATCAGCAGCTGTTGGCCAACTCTGATCAACGCGCCTTTTAGACGGTTAACTTCCTGCACTACTTCTGGAGTGGTCTTGTGGTGTTTGGCGATAGTGATTAAGGTGTCGCCTTGTCTGACCTTGTAGCGAGTCCAGTTCACCAACTGCTTTTTCGGCGTGTTGGCGTAGGCGTCTTCAAAGACTTTCAGCTGCGGTAAAGGCAGCGCCAGACGGTGCGGGCCCAGCGGCGCGGTCGCCCACTGGTTGTAACCAGGGTTGAGAACGTAAAGGTCGTCAACGTCAATTTGCGCCAGTTTGGCTGCTTGAGCGAGGTCAATTTGCGAATCCAGCTCTACAACCCCGAAGTAAGGCTCATCTGCGATATCCACCAGCGTGACGCCGTTATTGTCCGGGTCCGCCACCACTTTGGCGATGGCCAATAGACGCGGCACGTACATGCTGGTTTCACGGGGCAGACTCAATGACCAGTAATCGGTCGGCAGGCCTTTCGCCTGATTCTTTTTGATCGCCCGCATAACGGTGCCGGCGCCGGAATTATAAGCCGCCAGCGCCAGCAGCCAGTCGCCGTCGAACATGTCCGACAGCTTCTGCAGGTAGGTCAGCGCGGCATCGGTAGATGCGACGATATCGCGACGGCCGTCATACCACCAGTTTTGCTGTAGTCCAAAATGTTTGCCGGTGCTGGGAATGAACTGCCAGATGCCGGATGCGCGTCCGTGAGAATAGGCGAAGGGATCGAAGGCACTTTCCACCACCGGCAATAACGCCAGTTCGAGCGGCATCTTGCGCTTTTCCGCCTCGTTCACAATGTGATGCAGATACAGGGCGCTACGACCGAAAGTGCGATCAAGATAAGACTGATGACTCGCGTACCACTTCTGTTCTGAGTCGATACGGGGGTTAGTCTGATTAACGAGATCCAGTGCGAAACCAGCGCGGATGCGGTTCCAGATATTGGCGGGCGTTGCGTCCACGCCGCCTTCAATGTCTCCGTCCTCACCCCGGGCGCCTTGTGCGGCCCAAGTCAACTGCTCTTCGGGAGAGAGGTCATTGAGGTCGAGATATTCGTAATCCGATTGCAGAGAGGGATTCCAAGGGTCCTGTTTGCCTCCCGCCGGCCCTTCGCCGTTTTTACGGGTAGAGGCGTCCGCTTGTTGTGCGGCGCTTTCGTCAGCCAGGGGCTCTCCGCCTTCCTTTGATAGTCCTCTTAATTGCGTGCAGGAGACGCAGACTAGTAATGACAACGTGATCGCGAGGCGCGAGATCCAAACCATAACTTCACAACTTTACTTTTGAGCCTGAAAAATGCCAGGGTCGGATTTTAGGTACACATTTTATAGACAGCAAGTTAAAAAATTTTAGAACCGATCCTTCCAGGCGCGAATCGCCGCAAAAGTGTCGGTTGCAGTAGCACAGGGAGAACCGGATACTTCCTGCGCCATCCGCCGTACTGCGGGGTGTTCCGCCATTAAGAACGGATTGTAGGCGACCTCTTCGCCCAACACGGCAGGCAATGTTGGAACGCCTTGGGCCCGCAAAGACTCACATTGAAGTTTTCTTTTGTTTACCTCGTCCGATTCTGGCATTACGGCCTGAGCGAAACGGAGGTTAGATAACGTATATTCATGAGCGCAATATATATAGGTATTCGCTGGCAGACGTCTCAGTTTGTCCAGCGACTGGCGCATCATCGCCGGGTCGCCTTCGAACAAACGTCCGCAACCGGCGGAAAACAGGGTGTCGCCGCAAAACAGACGCGGCGCGCCAGCGATCTCGCCAAAGTAGGCGATATGGTCCAGGGTATGCCCGGGCGTCTCCAGCACTTCCAGAGAGAAGTCGCCTAACTCCACGCGGTCGCCTTCCTGTAAAGGTATGGTGATGGCCTTGATGGCGGAGCGCATGAAGCCGTAAACCGGAACAGCGTAGTTCGCCAGTAGCTCGTTCACGCCGCCGATGTGGTCGTGATGATGATGCGTAATCAGAATGCCTCTCAACGTGAGGCCGTTCTCCGCCAAATGGCGCAGTACAGGTTGCGCGTCGCCGGGGTCCACCACCCAGGCGTCGCCCTGATCGTTTTGAATCGACCAGATGTAGTTATCGTTGAAGGCGGGAATGGGGAGTATTTCGGTCATTCTGAATTACTGACTGCTATGCGTTGATGAAATATTAGAAAACTTGCCGTAGGGCGCTTATCATATTTTGAACTGCCCTTATCATTAACCTGACAGATTGAAGACCATGTTAATAGCATAGCTGCTCGCTGTCTGTTGTTAAGTGGTTTTCAAACGAAAGTAAGTTTTCACAGAGAACTGACCAAGGGGGATGCGTGCGAGGACTGAAAGTTAAAAGCGACATGGAAGCGGAGCGTCTACAGAAGGAATTTGAAACCTGGTTTCAGTCGCCTCTGGGGCAGACCATGCTGGCCAATCAACGCCAGACGGTAGAACATAGCATCGGGCGCTTCTTCGGCTATCACCAGCTGGAGTTACTGGTCAGTCATGAGTTGCCGGTAGGGCAGTCCAGCCTGCTTGGACACCGTATCATCTCCGTTCCCCGCTGGGAGAAAGAGCTGCCCGAGGGCTCTCTGGTGTGTCATTCCCATGAGTTGCCGCTGGAAAGCGACAGCATTGATCTGGTTATACTGCACCATACGCTTGATGTAGCCGCGCGGCCGCACCAGTCCCTGCGCGAGGCGGCGCGCGTACTGCGCTCAGGCGGCCATATGGTGATCATCGGGTTTAACCCGCTTAGCGCCTGGGGATTGCGTCGGGCGATATTCAGAAGTCCGAAAGCGCCCTGGTCCGGACGTTTTCTGACCTCCTCGCGTCTGGAGGACTGGTTGAGTCTGCTGGACTTCCGCCTTAAAGACGTGCACTACCGTTTTTATGCGCCACCGGTCACCAACCTGCAATGGTTGAGTCGCCTTGCGTTTCTTGATAAGTTCGGCGCACGTTTCCGGCTGCCCCTGGGAGCTTATTACACTATCGTCGCTCAAAAACGAGTGGGATGCGTGATTCCGCTGCGGCCCCAATGGCGTCGCTCGCGTGTCGCGGGGGCGGCTGTGGTCCACCAATTTACGCCCTACAGGCCGTACAAAAAGAATGAAGACAGTTGAAATTTATACCGACGGCGCCTGCAAGAAGAACCCCGGGCCCGGCGGTTGGGGAGCGATCCTGATATACGGAAAGAATAAAAAGGAGATATTCGGGGGAGAGCTCGACACCACCAACAATCGCATGGAGCTGATGGCGGCGATCAAGGCGCTGCGCGCGTTGAAACAAGGCTGCAAAGTCGAGCTCTATACAGATTCGCAATATGTGCGCAAAGGCATCACCGAATGGATGCAGAACTGGATCAAGAAAGGCTGGCGCACCAGCGGCGGCGATCCAGTGAAGAACGTTGATCTGTGGCAGGCGTTGGACAAAGAACGCAACAAGCACGATATCAGTTGGCGCTGGGTCAAAGGGCACAGCGGCCATCCATTAAACGAGCGCGCGGACGAGCTGGCCAATCTTGGCGTTAAAGAAGCGTTAGGCGAGACAGGCTGAGAATCTTTATATGCGTCAAATAGTACTGGATACTGAAACCACTGGTCTGGAAACCTCCCAGGGCCACCGGATCATTGAAATCGGTTGCGTTGAAGTGGTCGATCGCTCTCTGACCGGCAATCACTATCACGTTTATATCAATCCCGAGCGGGAAGTGGACGCCGGAGCCTTTGAGGTTCACGGCATTTCCAATGAATTCCTGGCGGATAAGCCAAAATTCAAACAAGTCGCCCAGGACTTCCTGGACTTTATCAACGGCGCGGAACTGGTCATTCATAACGCGGCGTTTGACGTGGGCTTCATCGACTACGAATTCTCCATGCTGGGAGCCCCTTTCGGCAAAGTCAGCGATTATTGCTCCGTCGTCGATACCTTGATGATGGCGCGCAAGAAGCACCCAGGTCAGAAGAACAACCTGGATGCCCTCTGTAAACGCTACGGCATCGATAACAGCCACCGTGACCTCCATGGCGCTTTGCTCGACTCGGAGATTTTGGCGGATGTCTATCTCGCCATGACCGGTGGACAGACGAGTCTTTCGCTGCACTCAGAAGATGGCGGGGCGGAAGAAGAGGCCTCCGAAGTACGCAGGATCAATATGCAAAGACCGTCGTTGCGAGTGATTCGCGCCTCTGAAGCGGAATTGGCGGAGCACGCCCGGCAACTGGACGCGGTGGAAAAAGCCGCTGGCTTCAGCCTGTGGCGCAAGAAGCCGGAAGAAGGGTTGAACTGAGCGGGGCTGCTTTAGTCCGACAATCTGTTCTCGCTTAAAACTAAAAAAGCCGCCTGTTTGAGGCGGCTTTTTTGTTTCTGACTTTTCTTAAGTGCGACTGGCGTGGCGTTAGAGAGTAACGACAATCATCACGTAACCAAGCGCGCCCATCACGATGGTGTAGGGCAGCGCCATCCAAACCATTTTGCCGTAGGACAATCTGATTAAAGGGGCGATGGCGGAAGTCAGCAGGAACAGGAACGCCGCCTGACCATTTGGCGTCGCGACGCTTGGAAGGTTGGTGCCGGTATTGATCGCCACGGCTAATGCTTCGTAATGCGCTCTGTCGATCAAACCGTCTTTGAAGGCGTTACGCACTTCATCTATGTAAACCGTCGCAACGAAGACGTTGTCGCTGATCATCGACAGCACGCCGTTGGCGATAAAGAACATGCCCGGCTGAATGCTCTTCTCCAGACCCAGCACATAGTTGATGATGCCGGTGAACAAGTGTTGTTCATGGATAACCCCAACCACGGCGAAGAACACGACCAGCAGGGAGGTGAAGGGCAGCGCTTCTTCAAAGGCCTTGCCGATCTGGTGTTCCTCAATTACGCCGCAAAACGCGGTCGCCAGGATAATGACTGTCAAACCGATCAGGCCCACTTCCGCCAAATGAAACGCCAGCGCCACTACCAGAATAACGGCGACAGCCGCCTGGGCGATCAGTTTGGACTCATGCAGCAGCGTCATTTTCTTCTTTTCGGCTTCATTGAAATCTTCCAGGATTTTGCGCACGGAAGCAGGAATGTCGTCGCCGTAGCCGAACCAATGAGTCTTCTCCAGGATGAAGCATGTCACCAGACCGGCCACCAGCACAGGCATGGAGATGGGCGCCATGCGTACGAAGAACTCGATAAAGTCCCAGCCCATCCGCTGCGCGATCAGCAGGTTCTGGGGCTCGCCCACCTGCGTGCATACGCCGCCTAACGCGGTGCCCACTGCGGCATGCATCAACAGGCTGCGCAGGAAGCCGCGGAACTGTTCGAGGTCGGAGCGGTGGTCGTGATGGACGGATTCGTCGTCGCCATGATCGTGGTCGTGGTGGAAGTGTTTGCCTGACGCGACCTTGTGGTAGACCGAGTAAAAGCCGACGGCGACGCTGATGATGACCGCGGTTACCGTCAATGCGTCCAAGAACGCGGAGAGCACCGCCGCCACCAGGCTGAACAGTAGCGAAAGCACCGCTTTGGAGCGAATGCTGAGCAGTATTTTGGTGAACACGTAGAGCAGCAGCTCTTTCATGAAATAGATGCCGGCCACCATAAACACCAGCAGCAGGATAACTTCCAGGTTGCCGGAGACTTCTTCATATACTGTATGCGGCGACACCATGCCGATGAGGACCGCTTCGATAGCGAGCAAGCCGCCAGGTTGCAGCGGATAACATTTCAGCGCCATCGCCAGAGTGAAGATGAATTCCAGAATCAGCACCCAGCCTGCGATGTAGGGGCTGACCATAAAGATGAAAGGGTTAATCAGTAGAAAGAGGCAAATGGCCTTCTTGTACCAGCTCGGGGCGTTTCCCAGGAAATTACTGTAAAACGCCTGCGGCAAAGTGGTCACCATACTCGGCTCCTGTTAACGAATGCGGCCGCCGAAACGACCAGTTAAAAAATTGTAAGGATCGACCATTCTAATGAAAAACGGCAATAAATCCATGCATTTAAGCTCGCACTGCCGCTTCAGCGAGAGCATTCGGTTGTGACTCCAATAATAGCCAACTATTCTTGAATTCGCCTTTTATCGTTTCTCTCTTTAGGCCTAATGCCTGCGGGGCTTTCGCGATTCCGCAAGCAGATAACAAATGAAACAGTTAGTTTCTTGTTTAACTTGAATTTTGTGTTATAAGTTAGTAATAACTCGGCGATTTTCCACTTTTTGACAATAAACTCCCCAGTTGCTGATGAACTGAGGGTTAAGGACATCGTATATGGTTGACGCGACGCTAGCCGCGAAAAAGTCTAGTTCCTTCGATCTGGTCGAAAGGGAAATCAATAATACGATTGAGCAAGCGGAGCTTAGTCTCGAACGTTTTCAGGAAAACCGCGAAAGCGGCGAAGATCTACAGAATTGCATTGATTATCTGAATCAACTGCGCGGTATTTTTGTATTGATTGAACTGCAGGGCGGCACCGTTCTGTGTCAGGAATCCGTGGCGATCGCCAATGAAGTTCCCGTCGGCGCGGCTGAGGATAAAAACGGATTGCTGTCGTCGTTGAGTCAGGCTTTATTTGTACTGCGCCGTTATACCGAATACTACCAGCGTCGTCGTGAAGACCATCCCGAATTGTTGTTGGAGATCATCAATCTCCTGCGCCTGTCCCGTCGCGCCAAGCCGCTGCCGGACAGCTATTTCTTTGATGTCGAGTTCCAGCGCTCTCCGCCCAAGCCCGTACGCGACGCCAGCGTCACCACGGATGTGTTCGAGCACCGTAGCCGTCGTCTGCGTCACATGTATCAAGTGGGCTTGCTGAACCTGTTGCGCAGCAAGGAAACCGATATTGGCTATCGCCTGATGAGTCGCGCCGCAGACGGCATGAGCAAGATATGCGCAGGCTCTTCAATCTCTGAACTATGGTCGTTGACGGCATATACCGTGGAGCTGATGCACACTCAGTCCATGGAGCTGACGCCGACTCGACAGCGCCTGTTGATGAAAATCGAAAAGTACGCGCGGGAAATCGTCAAACTGGGCAAAGTGGCCACGGCCAAGGCCATTTCTGAGACCGTGGCGAAGGATTTGTTGTATCTGATCGCCATCAGCGGCGATAAAGGCGAGAAGACCCGGGAGCTGTTGGCCGGTTACAGTCTCGCGCCGGCGGATTTTGATCAGGCCAAGATCATTGCGCATCGTAGTCTGTTGATGGGGCCGGGCAGCGATGTCCTGGCGTCGCTGTCCAAAGCGCTGCACGAAGAAATCAGCCAAATCAAAGACAAGTTGGATATAATCGAGCGCGGGATTGATGGCCAGGAAGATGGTCTGTCCCAGATCGCGGAAGGTCTGGGCAAGCTGGCGGATACGCTAACCATGCTGGACCTCATCAATCTCAGTGCGGTGGCCAGAGGGGTGCACCAGACCATTTCCTCATGGGCGATGGATAAAAAGCATCCGAGCAATACCGACCTGATGCAGGTGGCGGACTCTGTGTTGAGCATCGAGCAAGCGATTCTGCAACTGGAGGAAGATGGTCTCACCATCGAAACCGATAAAGTAGTCGGCGCTGACGCGGAAGAGATGATCAGTCCTTATCTGATGGAGGCGCATATCGTGGTGATTGGCGAGTCCCAGGCTGGCCTTTCTCTCGCCAAACGGGCGATTACTGCGTACCTGGAGTCTGGCGGCGACAAACTGCATCTGGCCAACGTGTTGCCTACGCTGGAAGGCGTACTCGGAGCGCTGGTGATGATCGAGCAGTCCCGCGCGGCGAAGGCGTTGCACGCCACAGCGCGCTGTATTGAAGAGAAACTCATCAAGAATGAAAACAAGCCTGGCGATCATGTTTTGGAAACGCTCGCCGATGCGCTGACGTCTCTTGAATACTACGTGGACAGCGTTGGTCGCTCCGGCGCTGGCAATCCTGAGTTGTTAAAACTCGCCGAAGAAAGCGTCCACTCTTTGGGCTACTAATCTCAAAACCCTTCCTTTTTGAGCCTGGCGGCAGGTCAGGCTCGGTTCAATATCGCCAACTGGTTAACAGAGCTCGCCGCTTTGTCGGGTCGGGCATGTTAGTTGGCGCGTCTGGCTCCCTCTCGAACTCCTTTATCACTGTTATTCCTGAGAAAATATGAAAACCTGCGGGGACTGTCCTAGAATTCAAAGGGCGATTAGCGCAGGATGCTTACCTAATTTTTTGAGCGACAGGAGCGAGTGATCTAACAGTGTCAGGTGAAGAAATGCGGTTTCACGGCTGCCGCCGAGGGCGGTCAGGGGAGGGGTATGTTGTATTCCGGCATTAGTGTCGCATTGGTGGCGATTGCGATACTGACCGTTTTTATTTGCTTGCGCCTTCTGTTCAGGAAGTCCTGGTTTCTGGTTTGGTTAAAAGGCACGATGACCTTTGTCGCGCTTTTATTTGCAGTGTTTCTCTGTTTTCTGGCTTTGGATATGTACCGCTACAAGGCCTATCAAAAGGAGACCACAATCGCCACGCTTAGCATGCAGAAGCTGGGGGAACAGTTGTACCGCGTCAAGGTCGCGGCTCCTCCAGATGGCGAGTACAGCTTTGACGTGTCAGGAGATCTCTGGCAGTTGGACGCTAGGCTGGTGTCCTGGTCCGGGCCGTTTAGCGCGCTGGGTATGCAGCCGGGGTATCGTCTGGAGCGCATCAGTGGGCGTTATTATTCTCTAGAGCAGGAAAACGATGGCGCCCGCACCGTGTTCGCCATCGCGCCTTCCGATATCGGGTTTGATTTCTGGGTTTGGCTTAATAGCCACGAAGGAGTGCCCTGGGTGGACGCCAAATACGGTAGCGCCACATACTTGCCCATGCGCGACGGCGCTATCTTTACGGTCTCAATAGGAAATGACGGTTTGATCGCCCGGCCAGTCAATACGCCGGCGGTGGAAGCTGTGGAGATGTGGCAGTAACCGGCTAGCGCATTTCAACGCTAAGCATGAAGCGGAAATGTCTCCGCTATACAGATACAAAAACAGAGCTAAAAAGCAGACATAAAAAAGGCGCCGTAGCGGCGCCTTTAGAAAATCGCAGTGCTTAGCCGATGTTGAACAGTTGGCCCAGTTTCATCGCCAGCATCATGTCGCCTTCGGCGCGCAGATCACCCGCCATGAACGCTTGCATGCCGTCAGTTTCGCCGCTGACGATGCCTTTCAGCGTATCGGAATTCATGATCAGAGTAACGGAGGGATCGTCGTGGTCGCCTTGAATCAGCTCGCAGCCGCCGTTTTTAACTACCAGGTGATAGTTGTCGGCGTCTTCAATGGCAAACTGAAAAACAAGATCAAGGTCGGAAGCGGCGTCGGCGTTAAAGTTGTCTTTCAGTTGTTGAAAAATTTGTGCTACAGGCATGGTGCTTTCCTTTATAAGAGTAATACACAATTATATTGTGGAGACTTTGGCGCATATGTTTTAGCTTAGAATTCAAGGAGTAGCAACTCCCTGAAGGCAAAACGTAAAGTCTTTCGTAAACAGCAGATATACACCGCTAATGCCTGAATGTAGGGGCTTTGCAGGTGTCTGTCAATAAAAAATCGAACGCTTGTTTGAATTGGCGGCGCAATTCATTTTTCGCCGTGGGTTGCAATTTACATAGACGCCCTTAATTTAACCGGATTGTATCTATCAATAGAGATTGATAGCTACCACATGCTTTGAATAAACATCCATTTTAGGAGTACGACTTTTGGACTTTCTAACCGATTACGGCGCTTTCCTGGCCAAAACTGTGACCCTCGCGGCGGCGATATTGTTTGTCGTGGGGACGATCATTGCTTTAAGCCAGCGCGGCAAAAAACATGCGGACGGTGAGATCGAGGTCGTACATCTCAATGAGCGCCTGAAGAGAATGCGCGAGGCGCTGGAACATAGCGTTTTCAGCAAGGAGTGGCTGAAAAACGCCGCCAAAGAAAAGAAGAAGAGCGACAAGAAAAGCAAGAAGGACGCTAACAAGGATATGCTGCAAGAGCAGGACAAGAGCAGGGTGTATGTATTGGATTTTGACGGTGATATCAAAGCCTCTGAAGTGTCTACGCTGCGCGAAGCGATTACCGCTGTACTCAGCCTGGCGAAACCGGAAGACGAGGTTGTCGTGCGTCTGGAGAGCCCAGGAGGAATGGTGCATGGTTATGGTCTGGCGGCGTCGCAATTGGAGCGTATTCGTCAGCGCGGCGTCAATCTAACGGTTTGTGTGGACAAGGTCGCCGCCAGCGGCGGTTATTTGATGGCTTGTCTGGCCAATAAAATCATTGCGGCGCCTTTCTCTATTATTGGCTCCATTGGTGTGGTGGCGCAGCTGCCGAACTTTAACCGCTTGTTGAAAAAGCATGATATTGATTATGAGGTGCTGACAGCTGGAGAGTATAAGCGTACGCTGACCGTATTCGGTGAGAACACTGAAAAGGGACGGGAAAAGTTCATGCAGGACCTTGAGGAAACCCATGTCCTGTTCAAAGAATTCGTCGCCACGCACCGGCCGCAGGTGGATATCGACGAGGTGGCGAAAGGCGAAGTATGGTACGGCGCGCGCGCCAAGGATATCAACCTGGTGGACGCTATCCAGACCAGTGATGATTATCTGGCGGAGCGTTGTAACGAATGCGAGGTGTACCAGGTGCGATATATCGAGAAAAAGTCCCTGGCGGAAAAGGTGGGGTTATCGATGGCGGCGTCACTGGAAAGCCTCGGCCTCAAGCTCGCCAAGTCCTTTAACTTCAAAAGCTAAAGACGCGAGCGAGGCGGGAATGCCGGCGTGGGAACCGGGTTGTAGCGGGCGTCGCCTGTTGGGTTCATTCGGCAATGGAAAGAGATAACTGAGTGACGGAGTCTGCTCTATGAGCGATAGTAAATTTCGGGCGCTACGCGTGCTGGAAAAAGGGGGATATTTTCACACTGAGATTCAAGAGCAATCTCTGGATGATTTGCCCGATAACGATGTATTGGTGAAAGTGAAGTACTCGTCCTTGAATTTCAAGGATGCGCTGTCCGCTCACGGCCACAAAGGCGTAACCCGTCAGTTCCCACATACCCCGGGTATCGATGCGGCGGGTGTGGTGGTGGAGAGCCGCTCGCCGGAATTGAAGCCAGGTCAGGAAGTCATTGTGACGGGCTATGATCTGGGCATGAATACGCCGGGCGGATTTGGTGAATACATTCGCGTGCCCGTAGAGTGGTGCGTGGTGAAACCTCCCAAACATGACCTGCATTATTTTATGACGCTGGGCACCGCTGGTTTGACCGCAGGTCTTTCTGTGGATCGACTGAGCCAGACGGTGGCTCCTGGCGATGGCGAAATACTGGTGACTGGCTCCACGGGAGGCGTGGGCTGTCTGGCGGTGGCCCTACTGGCCAAGCTGGGCTACGACACCGTGGCTTTGACCAGCAAAGTCGACCACAGTGACTTGTTGGCCAAGCTGGGCGCACGCAGAGTGCTGGACCGCTCCCATCTTGAAGAAATGCCTGAGAAGGCGCTGATGAAAGAAACCTGGGCGGGGGTTGTGGATACTGTCGGCGGCGCGCTGTTTTCCAAAATTCTCAAAACGGTGAAGCATAGTGGCGCTGCTACGACATGCGGCATGGTGGCGGGAACCGAACTTTCCACCTCTATTTTCCCTTTCATTTTGCGTGGCGTGACGCTGTATGGCATTGACTCTGTGGAGATCGCCAGAGAGAGGAAGCGCCATATCTGGGAAAAGCTGGATAGTGACTGGGCGCTGCCGGACCTGAACTTTTTGGCGCAAGATGTCGTGCTGGAAGAGTTGCCCGGCGTCATCGAAAAGATCTATTGCGGCAAAATGTTGGGGCGCGCTGTGCTCCGGCACATCGACCAAGAGTAATTAAAAGCCATTGCCTGCGGCGGGTTCAGTCCCGCCGCAACTTGTCAGAGATGGCGATTGGGCTGGGGAAGTTCAGCACGACAATGTAAGACGACAACATAAACATGATGATCGCCGTCGCCTGAATCAACACTGACGCAGACTCTCCAATCATAGACTTGCTGGTCGCTAGAAAGGCGATCAACAACGAGAACTCACTGATTTGTCCCAACCGAAACCCAATCTCCCAAGAGGTTTTTTTATCCTCTTTCATGGTGCGTAATAAGCCATAGAAAGTGGCTGGTTTGGCCGCCAGTAAGATCAATGACAGCAATATCGCAGGAATAGCGATATCAGGCAGCAATCCAAGGTTAAGGCTGGCGCCAAGAGAGAAGAAAAACAGCACCAGGAAGAAATCCCGAAGGGGTTTCAGGCTCTCGGCGATATATTGAGCAATGGGGCTGGTGGCGATAGTGACGCCCGCAATGAAGGCGCCGATCTCCAAGGACAGCCCCATGGCTTTCGCCAGCTCAGCAATGCCGAGACACCAGCCGATAGCCAGTAGAAAGACATACTCGTGAAAGCGGTCAAACTTGGAGAACAGCTTCAGTAATACATACTTGACCGCAAGGAAGGTAACGCCGATGAGAATCGGCAAAGCCAGGAAAGTCTTGCCGAGATTCATGACGGAAATGCCTTCGTCGCCAGCGGCCAGTATCAATAGCGCCACAATGGCGATTAAGTCCTGAACCAGCAGCAGACCCACCACCATCTCGCCGACGTGGCGATGGTGCAGAACCGTCGTCGGCAGTAGCTTGATGCCGATAATCGTACTGGAGAAAGTGGCCGCAATCGCGACAATCATCGCCTCGTAAGAGGTGAAGCCAAATACGATGGCGATCGCATAGCCGATGGCGGCGAACACTAGAGAGCTGAGTAGGGCGACCAGTGTCGCCTTGCGCAATACATGCAGCAGCGCTTTCGGCTGCATGTCCAGGCCGAGCAGGAACAGCAGGAATATAATGCCGATCTCGGAAATATCCGCGAGCAGGCCGGAGTTGTTGATCAGGCTCAGTCCGTAAGGGCCCACCAAAGCGCCAAGAACAATATAAGCGAGGATGAGGGGTTGTCGCGTAAAGAGGGCGACGGAAGCCAAAACTGCGGCGCCGGAAAAGATCAGAAAGAATGAGTAGACGATATTGATTTCCATGGATGCTCCGCTATCGGCTTCTACCAAAGAGTATCGGCAGTCTCCGTCTCTGTCAAAGTACAAGCTGTTGTTCTAAGAAGGAAAAGGCTCATTCGTTCAGACACAAAAAAGGGTGGACGACGCCACCCTTAATACACGCCTAAGCTGGTGTTAGTGCATTCTGCGACGAAACAGGGGTTCCGGTTGGTCCACTGACGCCTGATAGGTGACGGAAAAGTCCGCCAGTCCCGCCAGCGCTTTTTCTGCATCGCGATCCGCTCTTACGGCGAAGGCGTCAAAGCCGCAGCGTTTCATGAAGAAAAGTTGGTCCATGAGTACGTCGCCGATTGCGCGCAGTTCGCCTGCGTAATGCAGTTGCTCGCGCAAAATGCGTGCGATGGAGTAGCCGCGACCGTCGGCGAACTTCGGAAAGTTCACAGCGATCACGCTGAAGTGGCTTAAGTCTGCGCCGATAGTGTCAGGCTCTTCATCGCTATCCAGCCAAACGCCGGTTTGCTCCGGGGCTCTCGCCAGCAGCTGTTCTCTCTGCGCCAGCCAGGTGCTCAAAGGAATGATCACTTTACCGGTCGGCACAACCTGTTCCGCAGGGGCTTCAGCTTTGTCCAGAACAGTCCAATCGTCAGCGACGACCGCCGCGTTCTTAATTAGGTTTGGCATAAACGCGCTCCTTGAACGGGGTGATGCCGACGCGGCGGAAAGTGTCGATAAACAGCTCGTCGTCATTACGGCTGGATACGTATACGTCAAGAATCTTCTCAATGACGTCCGCCATCTGCTCGCGAGCAAACGACGGCCCCAGAATCTGTCCCAGCGACGCATCCTGTCCTGAGGCTCCGCCTAAGGATATCTGGTACCATTCCTCGCCCTTCTTATCCACGCCCAGTACGCCGATAGCGCCGACATGGTGGTGGCCGCAAGCGTTCATACAACCGGAGATGTTCAGGTCGATATTGCCGAGGTCGTACAAGTAGTCCAGGTTGTCGAAACGTTCCTGAATCGCCTCCGCCACAGGGATAGACTTGGCGTTCGCGAGCGAGCAGTAATCGCCGCCGGGACAGCAGATGATATCGGTCAGCGTGCCCAGGTTGGGGGTGGCGAAGCCAAGTGATTTGATGGCTTCCCACAGCTCGAACAGTTTGCCTTGTTCTACATCGGCCAGCACCACGTTTTGCTCATGGGTGATGCGCATTTCGCCGAAGCTGTATTGGTCCGCCAGCTCCGCCAGACGGTCCATCTGTTTGTCTGTAATGTTGCCGGGAGGAACCCCCAGCTTCTTAAGCGTCAGAGTAACAATCGCGTATCCAGGCTTTTTATGCTGGGCGACATTACGGTGATGCCAGTTGTTGAAAAACTTGTTTTCCGCCAGGCGATCGGTCAATGCGGCGGGCTGATCTTCCAGCGCCAGATAAGCCGGCTCTGTGAAGAATGATTTAATGCGCTCGATCTCCGCCAGAGTCAGCTTGGAAGGGCTGTCTTTGATGCGCTCCCATTCCGCTTCGACTTTTTCAGCAAAAGCTTCCGGGGACATGGCTTTAACCAGAATTTTGATGCGCGCCTTGTACTTGTTGTCGCGACGACCGTAACGGTTGTATACCCGCAGGATGGCTTCCAGGTAAGTCAGCAGGTCCAGCTCAGGCAGGAACTCGCGAATCACGGAGCCGATCATTGGGGTTCGGCCAAGACCACCGCCCGCCAACACTTTGTAGCCAATCTCGCCAGCGGCGTCTTTGACGATCTGAATGCCGATGTCGTGAACCTGAATGGCTGCGCGATCGCTATCCGGGCAGGAATTGACGGCGATTTTAAACTTACGCGGCAAGAAGGCGAATTCGGGATGGAAAGTGGACCATTGACGAATGATCTCGCAATAGGGGCGAGGGTCCACTATCTCTTCCGGCGTTACGCCTGCGAATTGGTCGGTGGTAGTGTTACGAATACAGTTGCCGCTGGTTTGCACTGCATGCATCTCCACATCCGCCAGTTCGGCGAGGATCTTTGGAGAATCCTCAATAGACGGCCAGTTCAGCTGCAGGTTCTGCCGGGTAGTGAAGTGGGCGTAGCCCTTATCGTATTTGCGCGTGACTTCACTGAGCTTGCGTAGCTGAGCGGAAGACAACATGCCATATGGAATACAGATGCGCAGCATCGGCGCCAGCCGCTGCACATATAACCCGTTTTGCAGACGCAGGGGCAGGAACTCTTCGTTGCTGAGCTCACCGGCGAAAAAACGGTCCGTTTGCCCTTGGAACTGCTTGACTCGTTCCTTGATGATCTGGCGATCGTAATCGTCGTATCTATACATTGACACTACCTGACAGTTTCAATTACCCATTGAATGGGCGCCAATTTAGCAGGATATACTTATAATTAAAATGATTGATTATCTATATGGTAATTCGTTTTCATTATATGAATGTGACGGAACCCTTTCTTGTTCATGGCACCTTAATATAAGCGGCGGCGCCGGCCTCTGGCCAGAGGCGTCAGGATTCTGGGCGTTGGCCTTTATAAGCGCTTGCACTTAATAAAAATGTGGTTTAAAACAAACCGGTACATACTCTTTGTACAATCCGGACATCAAAAAAGGAGCTGGACTGTGTCAGAAAACAATAATCATAACGCGACTTCAAATCCCGACAGCAAAGTAGACGCCATAGCAGCGGTGGTGCTGATACTCAGCATTGCCTCCATGATGGTGATCTGGGTGGCGGGGCACTGACTGCTGCGGAACTTCATCCCGGGCGGATTATCGAGCCGTTTTTCCTGTTTCCCTGATGTGAGATGAATTAATGAAGCAAAGTGGGGACATGCGTTTCATCCTCACTTTGTCTGGACGCGCTTGTAAAAACTTAAGGTGTTAATTCTGAAGGTTAGTCAGAACCTGCCGAGTTACCAGGCTTATGCGACCTGACTCAGTACCATTTTCACGATAAGCGCCAGCGTCAATACAAACACCACTCCGAATATGATCCCGCCAATGATATAGGCTTTGGGATTGGCCTGTTTAAAGTCTCTTTCCCGGGTCTTGCTGCTTTGCACGCCAAACGCTGCTCCCAATACGCTTACCACTAACTGCCATAGGGAGGGTTTTTGCTCTTTTTCCTTGTGCTCGGACAGGTTGTTCATGATGCTCTCCATACTCGCTTGTCTTATTATTTGACGCCCACGCTCAGATTGGCCTGATTTTCCGGCGGGCGCTCCTTCTTATGCTAATCCTCTAGACAAATAGCATCCTTCTATTTGTTTCCCTTGGCTTGTCGCCATACAGGTGCGTCCATGCATTTTGTCCTTCATATTATTAATCCGGCATCGATATAGGCATTCTATGCCGCATATTTGATGCTTGGGTGGTTAAAGTATTTTTTCACCCTCGAAGGCTTCTTTTGCAACATACACATATGTGATCGAACTTTCTTTTTGAGATCCCCTTTCTTTCGTGCCGGCTTACCACTGTGGACTCCCGCTTTTAAGTCACAATTCAAGTATTCGTCCGGGTTCAATTCCGGGGAATAGGCGGGTAAATAGAACACTTCTATCCGATCCTCATTCTCCTCAAGCCAAGCCTTCACAACCTTCGCGTGATGGACTCTCAAATTGTCCAGTATCAGGAAGACCTTCCGTTGGGCGTCTTGGATTAGCCGCTTCATGAACCCTATCAACCGGTCTGCGTCCATTGAGCCGTCATAGATTTGAAACCGCACTTTGCCCTGGTTGCTGATCGCTGAGATCATATTGACCGACTCACGCTTGGCGTTCAGGCGAATCACCGGCGTTTTCCCTTTCGGCGCATAGCCCCGCCCATGTTGAGCGTCGCTTCGCAGCCCTGTCTCATCCCCCCAATAGATCTCCGCCCCTTCCGCCTTCGCTCGTCCG